>NZ_JBIOSF010000001.1:2330000-2662500 GCF_051714625.1 Enterococcus sp. AZ109
CGCTTTAGTTTTTATGAAGGGCCTATAGCTCAGCTGGTTAGAGCGCACGCCTGATAAGCGTGAGGTCGATGGTTCGAGTCCATTTAGGCCCATATCCCTTTTTTATATGTATTATGGCCCGTTGGTCAAGCGGTTAAGACACCGCCCTTTCACGGCGGTAACACGGGTTCGATTCCCGTACGGGTCATTTAACAAATTGGAGGATTACCCAAGTCCGGCTGAAGGGAACGGTCTTGAAAACCGTCAGGCGGGTAAAACCGTGCAAGGGTTCGAATCCCTTATCCTCCTTTTTAATATTACCGCGGGGTGGAGCAGTCTGGTAGCTCGTCGGGCTCATAACCCGAAGGTCGTAGGTTCAAATCCTGCCCCCGCAATTTGTAAAAACTAAAAAACTTGGTTCCGTGGTGTAGGGGTTAACATGCCTGCCTGTCACGCAGGAGATCGCGGGTTCAAATCCCGTCGGGACCGTTTTGGCTCGGTAGCTCAGTTGGTAGAGCAATGGATTGAAGCTCCATGTGTCGGCAGTTCGATTCTGTCCCGCGCCATAGCTTTGCGGGTGTAGTTTAGTGGTAAAACCACAGCCTTCCAAGCTGTTGTCGCGAGTTCGATTCTCGTCACCCGCTTTAGTTTTTATGAAGGGCCTATAGCTCAGCTGGTTAGAGCGCACGCCTGATAAGCGTGAGGTCGATGGTTCGAGTCCATTTAGGCCCATTAAAAATCATCATTTTTGGTTTTTGGGGAAGTACTCAAGTGGCTGAAGAGGCGCCCCTGCTAAGGGTGTAGGTCGGGAAACCGGCGCGAGGGTTCAAATCCCTCCTTCTCCGTTCTTTATAGTGGCCCGTTGGTCAAGCGGTTAAGACACCGCCCTTTCACGGCGGTAACACGGGTTCGATTCCCGTACGGGTCATCAGATGCTGAAAAGCATCTTTTTTTTGTTTTCAAGGTAAAAATGTTGTATTTGGCTTAAAATCTGTGTATCTTTCAAGAGAATTATCAAAAAAATGGTGTAATCCATCGTTTTTCTGGTATAATCAGTTCGTTGCAAGTTCCCGATAGGCTCTAGTAAATTTCTAGAGGTGCCTTGTAACCGAATAATAATTAGGGGGAATAAAAAATGAAAGAACGTCGTTTATTTACTTCTGAATCTGTTTCAGAAGGACATCCAGATAAAGTTGCTGATCAAATCAGTGATGCGATTCTCGATGCCATTTTAACAAAGGATCCAAAAGCTCGTGTTGCCTGCGAGACGTCTGTCACAACTGGATTGGTTTTAGTATTTGGAGAAATCTCAACTACGGCTTATGTCGATATCCAAAAGGTGGTTCGTGAAACTATAAAACGGATAGGCTATACGCATTCCAAATATGGTTTTGACGGAGATACTGTGGCCGTTTTGGTGGCAATTGATGAGCAATCACCTGATATTGCCCAAGGGGTTGATGAAGCTCTAGAGATTCGTGGGAAAGAAAAGGGCTTGGATGAAATCGGTGCAGGAGACCAAGGGTTAATGTTTGGTTTTGCGGTTAATGAAACTCCTGAGCTAATGCCTTTACCTATCTCGTTGAGTCACCATCTAGTTAAGCGATTGGCAGATTTGCGTAAATCACAAGAGGTGGCTTATTTAGGTCCAGACGCTAAGTCACAAGTAACTGTTGAATACGATGAAGAAGGCAAGCCTTTGCGAGTTGATACGGTAGTTATTAGTACTCAACATGCTGATGAGATAGACAATGAGACCATTCGAAAAGATGTTATGGAAAAAGTAATCAATCAGGTTATTCCAGCACAATTATTGGATGAAAAAACGCGTTATTTCATTAATCCGACAGGTAGGTTTGTTATTGGTGGTCCTCAAGGGGATGCCGGACTGACCGGTCGAAAAATTATTGTAGATACGTATGGTGGATATTCTCGTCATGGCGGAGGTGCATTTTCTGGAAAAGATGCAACGAAGGTGGACCGTTCGGCTTCTTATGCGGCTCGATACATTGCTAAAAATATTGTAGCAGCAGGCTTAGCTGAAAAAGTGGAAGTCCAATTAGCTTATGCAATTGGTGTAGCACAACCAGTATCTATTTCTGTTAATACCTTCGAAACAGGAACAGTTTCTGAAGAGAAATTAAACGAAGCTATTCGTGCGAATTTTGATCTTCGTCCGGCAGGTATTATTGAAATGTTAGATTTGCAGCGCCCAATTTATAGTCAGACAGCAGCTTATGGTCACTTTGGCCGTACAGATATAGAGTTGCCTTGGGAACAAACGGATAAAGTCGATGCTTTGAAACAGAGTTTAAACATACAGTAAAATCGTACAGACGTAGAAAATAAATCTATGGAGAGAAGAGGCGGTTTCTATTGATCATTTTGATCAATGGGACGGTCTCTTTTTCTGTCAATAGGAGGTAAAAATGAAGAGGGAAACCAACAAGAAAATAGTCACGATTGGGATTTTTATTGCAACGTTTATGACAGCAATCGAAGGAACAATTGTGACGACCGCAATGCCTACGATTGTAGGGTTGCTTCATGGTATGGAGATTATGAACTGGGTATTTTCAATTTATTTATTAACCAATGCCATGATGACACCGATTTATGGAAAACTGGCTGACAAAGTTGGTCGTAAACCAGTATTTATTGCGGGAATATTGATGTTTGTGTTAGGGTCGGCTTTATGCGGTTTTTCTAACAGTATGCTGACTTTAATAATCTCGCGGGCAATTCAAGGTATAGGCGCTGGTGCGATCATGCCGGTAGCTTTGACTATTATTGCTGACATGTATGATTTTGAACAGCGGACCAAAATCTTAGGTTTGAATAATGCAGCTTGGGGTATTTCCAGTGTGTTAGGTCCATTAGCTGGAGGGTTTATCGTTGATACAATTGGTTGGCACTGGATTTTCTTTATAAATGTTCCAATTGGTATTGGCTTAATTTTTTTAATACAATACTTTTTAGTAGAAGAAAAACGAGAGAAAAATGCAAAGAAAATGGATTTTGTTGGTAGTATTTCTTTGATGCTGACTTTAGTAAGCTTACTGCTAGGGTTTCAGATTCTAGGTGATAATGGCGTAACTATACAAGTAGTTATTTTGTTGTTGCTCACAATACTTTTTACAGCATTATTTGTTTTTGCTGAGAAGCGAGCCGAAGATCCTGTGATTGATCTTAGCTTGTTTAGAAATACTGCTTTTATGCTAGTGAATGGTGTAGCATTTCTCATAAGTGGTTTCTTGATGGGGCTGGATGTGTACATTCCGATGTGGATGCAAGGCGTGTTAGGAAAATCAGCTGCAATTGGCGGGTTAGTAATGGCACCCTTGTCAATTATTTGGATATTTGGATCTTTCTTGTCAGGTCGTTTACTAATCAGAATGACCGCTAAAAAAGTCTTAGCAATTGGCCTGCTGGTAATTATGTTTGGCGCAGGGGCATTGTTGATTTTGCCAATTCACAGTCCTTTCTGGTTGTTCTTTATCATCTCTGGGATTTTAGGGTTAGGCTATGGCTTGTCTATAACAACTACAACTGTGGAGGCTCAAAATAGTGTTCCGCAAAATGAGATGGGGGTTGCTACGTCCTTTAATACATTGTCTCGTACGATTGGTCAAACGGTGATGGTTTCGATTTTTGGGATTGTAATGAATGTTCAAATTGCCCGTAAGCTGCCAAGCGTGGGAGTAATTGATGATCCAGATATTATGAATAAGTTGATCAATCCACATACAGCTAGTCAGATTGTTCCCGTTTTACGAGAAAAATTGCGGGAGATTTTGTTTAATGGATTACACCTTGTTTATTTTGTGGGTTTGGTTTTAGTTATTATGGCGTTTGTTTTTACATTGTTAGTTGGCAAAAAGCGAGAAAGTGATACACTGTAAAAAAGGAATTTAGCTATATTTCAATGAGAATTGTTGCTAAATAAGGAGGAAACTGAATGGCTCTTTTACAGGTAAATGCCTACTCAAATGTGTTAGAAATGGAAATTTCTATGAATGTGCTGTTACCGCAAACAACACATAAGAAAATTGGGACACAAACGCAGGGATTAACGGAGGATGTCCCTATTTTATACTTGCTGCATGGAATGGGTGGCAATCATAGTGTTTGGGAGCGGCGCAGCTCAATTGAGCGGTATGTCTCGACGTATCAAATGGCGGTAGTAATGCCTTCAACTGACTTAGGATTTTATACCGATACAACTTATGATATGAACTACTGGACTTTCTTATCCGAAGAATTACCGCAGCTTATTCATGAGCTGTTTCCACAAATTACGCAAAAACGCGAAAAGACTTTTGCTGCTGGTTTATCAATGGGTGGTTACGGGGCTTTGAAATTAGGTCTTCGTAAGCCGGAAATGTTCGCTGCAGTAGCCTCTTTGTCTGGTGCATTAATTATGAATAATGTGGATGCTTTATTGGCAACACGCAAGGCGGCTTATTGGGAAGGAATCTTTGGACCGTTGGATCAAATCAAAGGCTCCGCTAACGATCCCCTTACGATGGTAGAAGAGCTGAATGCTGATAAAGCGGAGGTTCCACGATTCTTTTTGGCTTGCGGTACGGAGGATTTCTTGTATCCAGCCAGTCAATACATGGCGGCTAAGCTGGCGGAAAAGGATTGGGATGTGACCTTTGAAGAAGGGCCGGGAGAGCACAACTGGGTGTTCTGGGATCAGTGGATTCAACGAGTATTAGAGTGGATGTTTAAAGGCAACTAGGAAATTATTCCTGGCTGCCTTTTTTCTTTTCCACACACACTAAAATGGGGGGATTATTTTTCTGGTTGATGAATTGATAGGTTAAGACACTGTAGTCTTTTTGCGGCAGATCCCCGCAGTAATTCAGGACTTGATTTTTTTCCGCAGCTCCGCCGTCGTGCCCGTAGTAGATGACTAAGATCATCCGGCCGCCGACAGTCAGGCGTTTTAAGATGGCGTCCATGGCCTGCTTAGTGGTTTCCGGCAGCGTGATGATTGATTTGTCGCTGTTAGGTAAATAGCCTAAGTTGAAGATGGCCGCTTTGATGGGCTGCTCTTCTGGGACGTTGGTTTCAATCGTTTCGTGGCCGGCTAAAAAGAGGTCGGCTTGAGGAGCAGTGTCTCCCAGTTTTTCTTTGGTGTTGGTCAAAGCCTGCTCTTGGATATCAAAGGCATAGACTTTGCCTTTTGGACCTACTAATTCTGATAGGAAAAGGGTGTCGTTGCCGTTGCCCATGGTGGCGTCGATCACTTGATCGCCTGGCTGGATGATTTCTTTTAAAAGTGTGTGGCTATAATGTAAGGCTGTTTGCAGCATGGTTCTTCTCCTGTCTAACGTCAAATTTCCCTTGGTAGGAATCCCGACGCAGCATTTCCTGATCGATGGCGTTCAGGACTTCCCATTTTTTGAGACTCCACATGGGTCCGACTAAGGCATCCCAAGGAGCATCACCGGTTAGACGATGGATAATAATTTCCGGCGGGATCATTTCCAGCTGATCGCAAATCACGTTGACATAATCCTCAAGAGTCATTAGCTGTAGCCGACCTTCGGCATAATCTCTTAGCATTTTGGTATTGCGCATCAGATGAAGCAGGTGTAACTTAATCCCTTGAATGTCGGAATCTAAAATGGTTCGACGCACGTTTTCCCGCATCATCTCCAGCGACTCGCCAGGCAGGCCGTTGATTAAATGCGTACAGACGTTGATGCTGTGTTTCCGCAGGCGAGCAACAGCATCGGTATAAGTATCGTAATCATGAGCCCGATTAATAGCATTGCTGGTTTCTTCGTAGGTGGTTTGCAAACCTAGCTCAACCCACAAGTACATCCGCTGGTTAAGTTCGGCAAGATAATCGACGACATCGGGGGGCAGACAATCAGGTCTTGTTCCTACAGATAGTCCGACGACTCCCGGTAAATTGACCACTTGCTCAAAACGTTCGCGAATCACTTCCACGGGTGCATGGGTATTAGTGAAGTTTTGAAAATAGACAATGTATTGGTCAACATTGGGCCATTTGAGATGCATCATGTCGATTTCTTTTTGAAATTGCTGAGGCAACGGATCATTTGGGGCCACCATCATATCGCCAGAACCAGAGACACTGCAAAAAGTACAGCCACCATGAGCTGCCGTACCATCACGATTCGGACAATCAAAGCCGCCGTCTACGGGAACTTTGAAAATTTTTCCACCGAATTCTTGACGTAAGGCATAATTCCATGAATGATAGCGTTTGGTAGGGTCATCAGTATACGCAAACATCACTATTTCCTCCCAATCATTTTCATGTCATAAACAAATTTTTGGTGGCGGTAGTAAGGATAGGTGAACAACAGCCAGCTGATACCTAACAAAAAACCGCCGAGAACGTCTGTCGGAAAATGGACCCCCACGTAAATTCGGCTTAGGCCGATACCGAAAATCAGCAAGCCCAATAAAACTTGGATCACATATTGGATCGTTTTATTGCTGATAATCACACCAGCGGCAAAAATCAAGGTTCCGTATAGGATCATACTTGTAACCGAGTGACCGCTGGGGAAACTGTAGCTGTGTTCGGTCACCATATGTGTCAATATCGTTGGCCGTTCCCGTTGAAAGAATAATTTCAGTAATTGATTGACGACGCCGCTGATAATCACTAAGTTGGCCGCCAGCCAGACAGCGGTGGGTTTTTCTTTGTTGAACCAAAACAGGCCTAAGAAAACTACAGCTAAAATGACGATCGTCAAGGGATCGGCAAATTTGGTAATCCATAGGAAAAAATTGTCCATTGATGGTGCTAAGCGATGGACTGTGTTGATGATGGCTGTATCAAAGCCTTGCAAGGTCGTTGGATAAAAGCGCACAATGTAACAAAGTGCGGCAAACAGCAGCAAAGTGAAGCTGCCGGCTAAATGGTAATAGGGTTTATTTTTCATAAGATTTCCTTTCTATACTAAACGCCATTAATTATACCACGGGGGACAAATGGCTCAATTGATTTTTCCGATTCTTAAAAAGGAATTAAATTGAATTTATCTAGGGAATCTGCTAAGATGAAACTACTTGAATACTGATACGTTGACAAGGAGTAGTAGGAGCTTGGGCATTTTTAGAGAGTACACGGTTGCTGGGAGTGTATATGTCGAACTTTGAACTTACCTTTGAGTATGATCGCAGCGATCCGGTGAGAACCGTTATCTCTTTGAGGTCTGGCCTGTGCCGGATAAAGATAGGTGGTACCACGTTTTTAACGTCCTATAGAAGCACGTCTTCTATAGGATTTTTTTGATTAATTTATATTAGGAGGAACGACAGTGAGTTACAGTCATAAAGAGATTGAAAAGAAATGGCAAAAATATTGGGCCAAGCATAATGTGTTTAATACCCATGATGATCCAGAGAGTCCTAATTTTTATGCCTTAGATATGTTCCCGTATCCGTCTGGGCAAGGGCTTCACGTAGGACATCCGGAAGGTTATACGGCAACTGATATTATTTCCCGCACGAAACGGGCGCAAGGCTTCAACGTGCTGCACCCAATGGGTTGGGATGCCTTTGGTTTGCCAGCGGAGCAATATGCTCTGGATACCGGGAATGATCCGGCGGAATTTACCAAGAAAAATATCGAAACCTTCAAGCGTCAAATTAATTCCCTAGGCTTCAGCTATGACTGGAATCGGGAAATCAACACCACTGATCCAGAATACTACAAATGGACTCAATGGATTTTTGAGCAATTGTATGAAAAAGACTTGGCTTATGAAGCAGAAGTACCAGTGAACTGGGTACCGGAATTAGGCACGGTCATTTCTAATGAAGAAGTCATTGACGGCAAAAGTGAACGGGGCGGCTATGATGTGGTCCGCAAGCCAATGCGTCAATGGATGTTGAAAATCACCGCTTATGCGGACCGTTTGCTGGATGATCTGGATTTAGTTGATTGGCCAGAAAACATTAAAGAAATGCAGCGCAACTGGATCGGTCGTTCGATTGGGGCCAATGTGACCTTTAAAGTGGCGGGTTCTGAGGAAGAATTCACCGTCTTCACTACACGTCCCGATACGTTGTTTGGGGCAACCTATGCGGTATTGGCACCGGAATTAGCTTTGGTGGACCAAATTACCACGGCTGCACAAAAAGCTGCAGTAGATGCTTATAAAGAAGAAGCAGCGAAAAAATCGGAATTGAACCGGACCGATCTTGCCAAAGAAAAAACCGGGGTCTTTACGGGTGCTTTTGCGATTAACCCAGTCAATGGCAAAGAAATTCCCATTTGGATTGCTGACTATGTGTTGTCTTCTTATGGAACGGGCGCCATTATGGCGGTACCAGCCCACGATGAACGAGATTACGAATTTGCGAAAACATTTGGCCTGGAAATTGTGCCGGTTTTAGCTGGCGGCAATATCGAAGAAGAAGCCTACACTGGCGACGGCGAACATATCAATTCTGACTTCTTGAATGGCTTGGACAAACAAGAAGCGATCGACAAAATGGTGGTGTGGCTGGAAGAAAACGGCTGCGGCAAAAAGGAAACCAGCTATCGTCTAAGAGACTGGTTGTTCTCTCGTCAACGTTATTGGGGCGAACCAATTCCGGTGATTCACTGGGAAGATGGCACCACTGGCTTAGTACCAGATTATGAATTGCCATTGATCTTGCCGAAAACCGACAACATCCAACCAAGTGGTACTGGTGAGTCTCCTTTGGCGAACATCGAAGAGTGGGTAAATGTCGTTGATCCTGTAACCGGGATGAAAGGTCGTCGGGAAACCAACACCATGCCACAATGGGCAGGCAGCTCATGGTATTTCTTGCGTTTTATCGACCCACACAACAAAGAAACGTTGGCTGATTTTGAAAAATTGGAAAACTGGATGCCGGTAGATCTCTACATTGGCGGGGCAGAGCATGCGGTCTTGCACTTGTTGTATGCTCGTTTCTGGCATAAATTCTTGTACGATATCGGTGTGGTGCCAACCAAGGAACCATTCCAAAAATTATACAACCAAGGCATGATTCTTGGACAAAGCTTCCGTGATGAACGTGGCGCATTAGTACCTACCAACTTAGTTGAAAAGCGCGATGGTGGCTGGTTCAACGTGGAAACTGGCGAAGAACTGGAAGAATCACCAGCGAAAATGAGTAAATCACTGAAAAATGTCGTGAATCCAGATGACGTAATTCAAAAATTCGGCGCCGATACCTTGCGGGTATACGAAATGTTTATGGGACCATTGGATGCTGCGATTCCTTGGAGCGAAAACGGCTTAGAAGGCAGCCGCAAATTCTTGGATCGTGTATGGCGTTTACTTGTGGACGATCAAGGGAAAATGCGGGATCATATTACCAAAATCAATGATGGCAGCCTAACGAAGGTTTATCATCAAACCGTTAAAAAAGTGACGGAGGATATTGAGAACCTGCATTTCAATACCGCAATTTCACAATTGATGGTTTTTGTTAATGAAGCTTATAAAGTGGATGCTCTAACTTATGAATATATGGAAGGCTTCGTTCAGCTGCTGGCACCATTTGCACCGCATATTGGGGAAGAGTTATGGCAGATTCTAGGACACGATGAAACAATCAGTTATGTCCCTTGGCCAACTCATGATGAAGAAGCTTTGGTGGAAAATGAAATCGAAGTGATTCTGCAGGTGAATGGTAAGGTTCGTGCCAAGGTAACCGTAGCGGTTGATCTAGCGAAAGAAGAGCTGGAAAAAATTGCGATGGCAGATGAAAACATTGTCCGCAACATCGAAGGGAAAACGATCCGTAAAGTGATTGTAGTACCGAATAAATTAGTTAATATTGTAGCTAACTAAAAAAACAAAAAGATGAAGCATCCTGTTAAAAAAGGTTGCTTCATCTTTTTTTTGCTGGGGTCGGGCTTCGCAAAGCCTTGCTTAGCTATTTTGGATGATACATATTTACATAAGCATCAACGGCCTTAAGAGCATCGGCAACATCTTTAGCCGAAACTTTCATAGCCATTTCATGAATCGTTTCCTCTTCAATCGTCGCTTGCTCGCCGATCTTCAACAGGTCTTCGTCGGAAGCATCACCTAAATGCATATCTTCTAAAGTGGTTGGCAGATCCAGGGTTTGATACAAATCAATGTATTTATCCAATTCTTTCTGCGGCGCATTTTCCAAAATCATTTGAGTTAAAGTACCGTAAGCGACTTTTTCACCATGGGAAAGCTCATGAATGTCTCCGTCTAAAATAGAGAATCCGTTATGGATAGCATGGGCTGCTGCCAGACCGGCACTTTCAAAGCCCAAGCCGCTTAATAGGGTATTGGCTTCCACAATTTGCTCAAAGGCTTCGGTTACGACATTTGCTCGGTTGGCTTCCATCGCTTTAAATGCATTTTCGAAAATGACTTCCTCACATTTTTCGGCAATCGCCATGGCTGCCGCTGTTTGGGCACCACCTGCCATCGTTTCCCCGTGACTTTGGGCCACTGAGCGGGCTTCGATTAAGGTAGCCAGTGCATCGGCAATGCCGGCGGCTAATAATTCAGTGGGGGCGTTGGCAACTACTTCGGTATCGATCATGACTAGATCTGGATTTTTACTGTAGAAGCGGTAGCCTTCGAATTTTCCTTCGTCAGAATAGATTACTGACAAGGATGAGGTCGGCGCATCGGTGGAGGCCACGGTTGGCAATACTGCAATCGGTAGTTTAAAATCATCTGCCACGGCTTTTCCAGTATCGATCGCTTTCCCGCCGCCTAGTGCGACAATGACTTCAACATCTTCATCTTCGGCTTTTTTACCAATTCGTTCAATTTCGTCTTCTGAGGCTTCGCCGCCAAAAATTTCTTTGACTGGCTTCATGTCCTCATTCTTCATCGTTTCAAATAACTCTTCTCCGACAATTTCCCAAACATCTTCGTCTGTAATAATTAGTACATTTGATCCCAAGGCTTTGATGTATTTCATACCGTTCTTCAGCATCCCTTTACCTTGGACATAGCGGGACGGACTTGCAAAAATTTTTTCCATCGTTCTTCCCTCCATTTAAATGAATATAAATAGTTTGTCATAGAATCTTTGAGACGGCAAAAAAAATGCTTTCAATTTGGATGTTGAAAAACGAGTTGAAAATTTCCAGTAAAAGTAAGTTGGGCAGAAAATATTTATTAGAGTTGACTTATCTATAAAATTAGGTTAACCTAAAACTGTAAAAACGAGAAGAATTATCAATCTAATAGAGGTGAGTAGAAATGATTACCTGTGAAAATATTAATGTCAGCTACAGCAATCAAGCCAAGGCCTTGGAAGACGTCAATTTCTCTTTGGAGGGACCGACGATCACCGGTATTATCGGACCTAATGGTGCTGGAAAGTCCACGCTGTTAAAAGCCATCCTGAATATTGTGCCTCACAACGGTAATACGGTAATCGATGGTCAAGCTGCGACCAAGCGCTTGAGTTCGATTGCTTATGTAGAACAAAAAAGCGGAATTGATTTTACTTTTCCCATTACGGTAAAGGAATGTGTCTCTTTAGGCACTTATCCCGCAGTGGGTTTGTTTAAACGGCTGAAGTCTAAGCAATGGGAAGATGTCAAAGCGGCTTTGATGGAAGTCGGCATGGAAGAATATGCGGATCGGCAAATCAGCGAACTGTCAGGTGGGCAATTCCAACGGGTGTTAGTGGCCCGCTGTTTAGTCCAGCAAGCCGATTACATTTTTTTGGATGAACCTTTCGTAGGTATCGATTCGGTTAGTGAAGGAATCATCATGCAAACCCTGCAGCAATTAAAAAATCAAGGCAAGACGATATTGATTGTCCATCATGACTTAAGCAAAGTGGAAAGTTATTTTGACCAAGTCATGATCTTGAATAAAAAACTGATCGCTGTCGGCAAAACGGAGGAAACCTTCCGTAAAAAGAATTTGATTCGGGCCTATGGCGACACCATCTTCATCGGGGAGGAAGTTCGCCATGCTAGCTAATTTTATTCAAGGACTGCAGGAATTTCATTTTCTGCAAAATGCCTTAATTACCGCTTTAGTCATTGGAGTAGTTTCCGGTGTGGTAGGCTGCTTCATCATTTTACGAGGAATGTCCTTGATGGGTGATGCGATTTCCCACGCGGTTCTGCCGGGGGTGGCGATTTCCTATATTTTAGGCATCAACTTTTTTATCGGAGCCATCACCTTTGGGATTTTGGCTTCGGTGATTATCACCTTCGTCAAGAATAATAGTGTGGTTAAAGGCGACACGGCGATTGGGATTACTTTTAGTTCCTTTTTAGCACTGGGGGTCATCCTGATCGGGATTGCTAACAGCTCTACTGATTTATTCCACATTTTGTTTGGGAATATTTTGGCGGTGCAGGACATTGATAAGTGGATAACCATCGGGGTATCGATCTTGGTGCTGGCCGTGATTGCATTGTTCTTCAAAGAACTGCTGATTACCTCGTTTGATCCATTGATGGCCCAAGCGTTAGGCATGAAAGTGAGCTTTTATCACTACCTGCTGATGATCTTATTGACGCTGGTAGCTGTAACTGCGATGCAAAGTGTCGGTACGATTTTAATTGTGGCGATGCTTATTACGCCAGCGGCAACAGCTTACTTGTATTCCAATAGTTTGAAAACCATGATGCTGATCTCGGCTTGCCTAGGGGCGTTGTCCTCCTTGCTCGGCCTGTTCATCGGCTACACGTTTAATATTGCGGTGGGGTCATGTATTGTATTGACCGCGACCAGTTTCTTTATCATCAGCTTCTTTATTTCACCCAAACAAAACTTTTTTAGAAGAAAGGTTGTCAGCGAATGAAAAAAATTTTAAAAGGCAGTTTGCTAGCGGTATTGAGTTTGACTTTGTTTGCCGCTTGTTCCTCTAATTCATCCTCCTCTGAAGAAGAGGATAACGGGAAATTGAATGTGGTGGTGACAAACTCCATCTTAGCGGATATGACAGAAACCATCGGGCAGGATCGCATTAACTTGCACAGTATTGTACCGGTTGGTAAAAATCCCCACGAATACGAACCGCTGCCGGAGGATATCCAAAAAACTTCCCGGGCTGATCTGATTTTTTATAATGGGCTGAATCTGGAAACCGGCGGGAATTCCTGGTTCACGAAGTTGGTGGAGAATGCCAATAAGGGAAAGGATAAAGATTACTTTGCTGCCAGTGATGGTGTTGAGGAGATTTATCTGGAGGGGCAAAATGAAGCCGGCAAGGAAGATCCTCATGCTTGGTTGAATTTGGAAAATGGGATTATTTATGCCAAAAACATTGAAAAACAGCTGGCAGCGAAAGATCCCGACAACAAGGAATTTTACGAAAAAAATCTTAATGAGTATGTTGAGAAGCTAAGTGCCTTGGATGCGGAAGCCAAAGAGAAATTTGCAGGGATTCCTGAGGACAAGAAAATGATTGTTACCAGTGAAGGCTGCTTCAAGTACTTTTCTAAGGCCTACGATATTCCCAGTGAATACATTTGGGAGATCAACACCGAAGAAGAAGGGACTCCCGATCAAATCAAACAATTGGTTCAAAATCTTAGGGAGAGCAATGTTCCAGCCTTGTTTGTGGAAAGCAGTGTCAACGAGAAACCGATGCAAACTGTCTCCAAAGACACCGGTATCCCAATTTACGGGAAAATCTTCACTGATTCGGTAGCTGAAAAGGGCGAAGATGGCGACAGCTATTACGCCATGATGAAATGGAATTTGGATAATATTGCGGAAGGGTTGTCGCAAGAATAGCATGAAGCGCCTCGTCTGTTGGAGATGAGGTGCTTTTTTTTAAGGAGGGACAAAATGAATGATGCAGTGTTAGGAATTTGTGGAATCGTCGGGGGCTGCCTATGTGCAGTGGGGGATGTGCTGTTTGATTGGAAGGGGCCGGGAAATCAAAAAACGGGACCCGGCGGTATTATTGACAGTAATTGGTTGAAAATGAGCGGCTGGCGCTTTAAAGCTTCTATTATAGTAGCAGCCTGCGGTGTTCCTTTGTATGGGTTAGGTTTTTTAGGCATGAGTCATCAGCTAGCGGAAAGCAACCAAACTTTAGCCGACCTGTTTTTGATTTCTGCGGTGATCGGTTCGGCCGGCGGTTTGTTCATTCATGTTTTGGTTTGCTGCTTTCCCTTAATGAGCCAAGCTTTGCATGAAAACAAGGCTGATCCGAAAATTTTGGAGCTGTTGGTGGCCAGAATTTTCCAAGCGGTAAAAATTCCCTTTGTCGTCATGTTCTGCTTTTTGGTGATTGCCACTTCGTTGATTCTCATGGTGGCTATTTGGAGCGGAAATTTATCGGTGGCGTCGATTTTTTATTGGTGGAATCCGTTGATGCTGATGGTGACAGGGTGGTTATTTCGCTTGTTGGACAAGGAACGTTTTGCGGATTTGCCGGGGATCATTATGCCTAGTGTGGGGATTGCTATGATCGGACTAATGACACTTTTGAGTGCTCTGTAAAATAAAAATACCCGAACTTTGAGAGAAGCGATCTCCAAAGTTCGGGTATTTTTATAGTTGCGCTAAATAATTCTCTACTATTACATAGTCACCTTCGTAAGGCTGGTCTTCACCATTCAAGGTCATGTACTTGTCGGTACCTTTGCCGGCGAGAACCAAGGCGTCGTTTGGACCGATAGTTTCCATGGTTTCCAGAATGGCCTGTTTCCGGTCTTCGATGTAGCGAACCGTTACTTGCTCGTTTTGAATTGCCGCTTGAATTTCTTCGGCAATTTTTTGCGGGTCTTCAAAGTTTGGATCATCCATCGTCAAAATCGCAGTGTCTGCGTATTCGCCGATGGCCTGGCCGATGCCCTCACGGCGTGATTCAGCTTTGCCGCCGGTAGAACCGGTAATAACGGTAATAGTTCCTTCTGGATGATTTTCTTTGGCAAAGGCCAAAATGGATTTCATACTTAAATAGTTATGAGCATAATCCACATAAATATGGGCGCCATTTTCTTTCAGCAGAAGATTCATGCGACCTGGGACTAAGGCTTCAGCCAGTCCTTTTTTGGCATGGGCTTGATTGGCTCCGGCTAAACGGCTAGCAATTAAAGCGGCCGCCGCATTTTCTTTGTTAAAATCACCGGCCAAGCGCAAATTGTATTCGTCGTTTAAACCTAGTTCGTCGTCTTCGCTGGTCAAAGCAAAGGACAAAGGATGCTTCAGCGGTTCCACATGATAATCAGCACCCATGTCGCCATAGGTGATCACCGGCGTATTTTGTTTTTGCGCCATTTCCAGCAGCAAGTCTACATGATCCGTTTCATTTTGCAAAACGATCTGTTTGGAGTGACTAATCAATTGGCGCTTACAGTAAAAATAATCTTCGAAGGTAGGGTGTTCGATTGGCCCAATATGATCCGGCGAAATATTTAAGAATATTCCTACGTCAAAGGTTAAACCATATACTCGAGCTACTTTGTAAGCTTGGGATGAAACCTCCATCACTAAGTGAGTCATGCCGTTAGTTACTGCTTGTTGCATCATTTGATATAGCTCCAGAGATTCAGGTGTGGTTAATTGGGACTTGAAAAAGGTCACACCATCTAGAGTTGTGCTTAGGGTAGAAAACAGAGCAGTTTTCTCACCGTTTGCTTGATCCAAGATTTTTTTAGCAAAATAAGCGGTAGTTGTTTTGCCTTTCGTGCCAGTAATTCCGATAACTGTTAGTTTTTCTTGAGGATAATCATAAAAAGCCATACTTAAAACAGCTAAAGCCTTACGAATATCATGAACAATAATTGCTAAGTCCGCAGCCACTTCAAAAGGCTGTTCAGCAATATAAACGGATAACCCTTGACTCAATGCTTGCTTTAGGTATTCTTCTTTAAAGTTGTTGCCTTTGCAGAAAAACAACGTATGATCGTCTGCGTTGCGAGAATCGTAAGATAGCTGTTGGAACGTTTTTTCGAAAGGAGCAGTTAAACACCATTTAGCTGGTGTGACAAACTCTCGTAATAAGTTTTCTTTTTCCAAGATGTGTTGTATTTGCGTTAGTGTCAGTGTCATACAGTGACCTCCGTTACCATTTAGTCTAGGCTATTATAGCACAGCAACTCTTAAAAGCAGAAAATTCTCGAAAGCTTTTTGTGAGAAAACGGGTGGATTGTTCACTTTTGCTGGTTGACCCAATATTTTCTTCTTATTATAATTAGTTTAAGCCGAAAGTTGTGGACAGTCACTTTTACAGAGTGTTAGTATCAAATTAAATTGGGAAATTTAAAAAATTCAAATGTTTCATTATCATAAATAATTTTCATAAAAAGCGTTGCTTGGAGTAAGCACGCTTTATTTTAAGGCCAATGAAAAAAAGTTGGTAAATGAAGAAAGCAGGTTATTATGGACGAGCGGAAAGCAGCCTATCGACCGGTTTATCATCCTCAGGAAAAGGTGATCCAACAAGCCTCTTGGTTAAGGAGCGGAACTTTCTACTCCTGCTTGTTAGGAGCAGTAATCATCATTCCATGGTACGTCTGGATGGGCGATCAGGGAAACATCGCAAATAGTTATTTTGATATGAGTTATACTTTTTTTGGCATTTTTGGATTAGTGGCAACTGCGGGTCTCCCAAGCGTGATAGCCCAGCTGGTGGAAAAGTACAATGCGATGAGTGAATATAAGACAAGACAGCAACTAGTTACTCGCTGTCTACAGTTAAGCGTTGGGCTAGGGGGAATAGCAGCGGTAGCCATGTTCTTGCTGGCACCGCTTTTAGCTAATCTACTTGGCGGAGGAACAGATTTAACCTCAGTTCTACGGTCTATGAGTCTAACGTTAATCATTTTTCCGACTGTGCGTGTCCTGCAAGGCTATCTTCAAGGGATGCAGGATCTTTTTTCCATAGGGGTATCACAATTGGTATTTCAAGTGTTGCAAGGAATTTTTCTGTTAGCAAGCTGCCTAATTACGATGCAGTTGTTTCAGGGGAATTTTCGAACAGCCGTTAGCCAAGGTGTATTTGCCACTTTTGTAGGAGCAGCAGGTGCCTTGTTTCTACTGTTGTTATGCTGGAAAAAGGAACAAGAGCGTTTGGAAAGCCAAGCTATGCGTAGTCTAAATAAGGTAGAATCATCCATTCAAGTTATTTTGTGGAAAGGTTTTTTCGAAGCTTTACCTTATGTCCTTCTAGGTAGTGGGCTTCTAGTGTACAAATCAATAGATCTACTAACGTTTATTCCAGTGATGGATGCTAACACGAATTATAGTCAAGTCCAATTGCTGAATCTCTATGCGTTGTTTAGAGCAAATCCAGATCGTATCACTGTAATTGTGGTTGCAGCAGCGGGGACATTGATTTTCCGGTACGTACCTTCATTACTGGAACGAGTGGCAAAAAAACAGACACGAGAAGTAGTGCGTTTCATTAGTATACATTTACAACGGTTTATTTTTATCATGCTACCAGTAATTCTATGGCTATTGTTAAATACCCACGCTATCTATACTTTGGTTTATGGATCAGATCTTTTAGGAAGTCGACTATTATTTATCTCGTTGATTGCCAGTTTTGCTGCTAGTTTTGCGTTAGTATTGGCTTTTATATTGCAGAGCTTGCAACAGTCTAAAGCAGCATTGTACTATTGTATTGCTGGGTTAGTGTTAAAAGGGGTTATTCAACTACCCTTGATTGAATTGTTAGAAGCTTATGGTCCTCATCTTGCATCTATTTTAGGATTAATTTTAACTAGTACTTTGTCGTATCGAAAAATAAAAAAGACAACAAAAAGCAACTATCAATTGGCGTTCCGCCGCTTTTTATTAATTTCTACTTTAACATTAAGTGCTTGGCTACTCACATTAGGAGTACGTCAACTGTGCTATCGTTGGTGGAGCCCAGACATCCGGCTTCAAGCATTATTTATCTGTTTAGTTACTGGTTTTTTTAACAGTGGACTCTATGGATATATCACGTTGAAAATTCGTCTGGCAGATAAATTGTTGGGTGCCAGGGCGAAACGTTGGCGTAAATTATTACGAATTAAATAATAATAAAGAAGCCCGAGCTCAAGCTCGGGCTTCATTTATATTAACGAGCTCAGGGTGCTATGGAATAGATAAATTTTATATAGTCAAAAAGCATATGTAATTTCAATAAATATGAAAAAGGTCTTTTGGTAATCAGAAAGAATTATTTCGGAGTTTTACAGAAAGATTGCAATGTTTCAATGTAACATTGGGAAATTTAAATATTTAAGCGTATAAACCTTGATAATACAATGTTTTAAGGATGGTGTTTAGAAATAGAACTATTTCAAATAAGTTCAAAAATGACTTTTTGTTACATTTTTACACGATATTGTAACCAAATGTCATAAGATTTTCACCCATGAAATACGAAAGGATGTTAAAGTTATTCTCGTAGTCAAGAAGACATAGAAACCTATTTGGAGGAACTTAACATAATGAAATTAGGAAAAACAGTTTTATTCGGATCTTTAGTAGCAGCAGGAACAGGTATGGCTTTTGGTGGACAGGATGCACACGCAGCTGAAAAATATACTGTTGAATCTGGCGATACTTTATCAAAAATTTCTCATAAATTTGCTGGCGACAACAGCTTAGTTGAAGCAATTGCAAAAGCAAACAAAATTAACAACATCAACATGATCTTTGCTGGTCAAGAATTGACCATCGATGCAGAAGGCAAAACAGTAGCAGCAGAAGCACCTGCCGAAGAAGCAGCGGCTCCAGTACAAGAAGCACCAGCACCTGTAGAACAAGCGGCAGCTCCTGTAGCAGAAGCACCTGTTGAAGAAGTAGCGGCTCCAGTACAAGAAACACCAGCACCTGTAGAACAAGCGGCAGCTCCTGTAACTGAAACAGTACCTGCAGCATCTTCTTCAGCGAAAGAATGGATTGCTCAAAAAGAATCCGGCGGTTCTTACTCTGCAACAAATGGTCAGTACATTGGACGTTACCAATTAAGCTCATCTTACTTAAATGGTGATTATTCAGCAGAAAACCAAGAACGTGTTGCCGACCAATATGTAACCTCTCGTTACGGCTCATGGGAAGGCGCTCAAGCTTTCTGGTTAGCAAACGGCTGGTACTAAAATAAAGTAAATTACACGAGATTCCTTTACGAAGGAGTCTCTTTTTTTTGCCAGTTCCACTTTTCGCAGTGTAAATAGCAAGAAAGAAATTTTATAAGTGATCAACTAAATATGATTCGTGCTGTTTAGTGGAATGGTAAGCGTATGACGATGAGACTAATTTTTCCCGGTTTTGGAAAAATTAATCCCTTAAAAGGAGTTAGCTGCCAGTCTTACTTTTCGCAGTTTAGTTTTTGCGAAAGAAAACTCATTGGTTAATCACTTAGTATTAGACTCGTGCTGTTTAGCACGATTGTATGCGTATGAAAAGGGGACTCATTTTCCCAGACTTCAGAAAAATGAATCCCAAACTATGAGTGGCTGCTTTTTGCAGGCACTCCTTTTTACTTCCCAGCGAAATGATCGTCAATCTTTTCTTTGATGGCTTTAGCATCTTTTGTTACGAAGAAGATACTTGGAAGCAGCAAGACATTTTCTTCTGAATTAGCGAAGTAGATCTTGAAGGGTTCAGGAATGACTAACAGGTCTGGCTTTTCTTCCATAGTAGCAGGATCAAAATGGACGTCATAATAAGGTGAAAGCTGCTTCTTCAAGGCATTAATCAATCTGATTTGACTGAAGTGACCTGCTCCTGTAATTGATCGATAGTGTAACCCATCACTGACATAGACAACAAAACATATTTTCTTCATAATACGACTCCGTTCCTTTTTACCTTGTAGCAAAGTAGCTGTCGATGTGCTCCTTGATGGCTTTGGCATCTTTTTTCAAGAAAAGGATACCAGGAAGCAGTAGTGTGTTTTCTTCTGAATGTTCCACATAGAGCCTTTGTGTTTCCGGGATGACGAGCAAATCTGGTTCTTCCTCCATCGTAAGAGGATCAAAATGCACATCATAATAGGGCGACAGCTCCTTCTTCAAACGATTAATGAAGCGGACTTGACTAAAAATACCAAATGGAAAAGCGGCGACACTTTGATAACGAATTCCATGACTAACATAAGCAACAATACATACTTTCTTCATCCGACTCAGCTCCTTTTGTGAAGGTTCATAAATACCTTCTGGATTCGTCTGGAAGATATAGTCAAGGAGCGTACGTTTTTCTTTTTCCGTGGCCCCTTCTATTCCCAGCAAGTAATCGACACTTACTTGAAATAGCTGGCTCATTTTCACCAGCAGCTCTAAATCGGGATAGCTTTTATCCAGCTCCCATTTTGAAATGGTTTGGCGGGAAATATTCAGCTGATCCGCCAGCTCTTGTTGGGTGAGGTTTTTCTTGAGTCGTTCGTCCTTGATATTCTTTCCTAACTCTATCTTCACTTTACCTCATCCTTTCTAAATAGCTAGTGTTTCTAGAGGACCAATTCGTTGCTGTGGTGAAAAAGCTGATGCAATGCCGCGTTGCGCACTTGGATTTACCATAATCCTGGTGTTGCAGTCACTGCAATTTTCTCCTTAGTAAAGGGATGAACCAGATGCAGCTCGTAGGCATGGAGCATTAAACGGCCTTTTGGATTCTTACTATATAATGGATCACCAACTAAAGGATGACCAAGACTGGCTAAATGCACCCGGATTTGATGGGTGCGTCCAGTATCTAATTGGCAAAAGACTGCGGTGTTCTGTCCTTGTGGCTGAGCGATGGAGACATGGGTCACCGCAGGCTTACCATTTTTGGGATCAATACGACGTTTGCGGCGGTCATGACGATCTCGACCGATCTTTTTATTAATCGTCAAATCCTTAGTCATTTTCCCATGAACGACTGCTTGGTAACGGCGGTAGATATCCTTTTGCTCCAGCATGCGGCCTAAAATCGGTAAAACAAAGGGATTTTTGGCAAAAACTATTGCCCCGCTGGTTTCCTTATCTAAGCGATGCACCACATGAGGCTCAGCAACTGGTGCTAAATAGGCAGCTAAATGATTGAGCAAAGTATCGGCTTCATCTGGTTGGTTGGGGTGAGTTTTCATCCCCACGGGTTTGTTTACCACAATCAAATGCTCGTCCTCGTAAAGAATATCCACTAAATTTTTATTTCCTATATGAATGGTTCGCACCGGATAATCACTGTCTTCAATTAACAAGGTAATTTGGTCACCGCCGTAAACCTGCTCCTGGAAGTGGCGCGATTCCCCATTGACTAAAATTCCTTTACGGGTGCGAATAAAATGCCGCACTTTGCGGGGAACCAGCCAATCTTCTTCCAATAGTTCTTTAATTGTTTTAGTAGGTGAATCAGTCGGTAAGGTGATCATAAATTTCATAAGTTCCACTCCTCGGAATTTATTGTAACAATCTTTTTATAGAAAAGAAAAAGGAACTTGCAACTTTTAGCAATTGGGCTTGCTACAGGCATTCTTAGCTGGAATAAAAACATGTTTTTTTCTGCAAATTAACAGATATTTAAGAAAAAAATCAGCATTTCCTTGAGAACTAATGCTAGAATGATGCCAACGTGTATCAGTCTGAAGACGCACGCACAAGGCGTGGAATTATGTTACACTAAGTCTGATTTTGAAGGATTGGAGATCGACAAATGGACTTTCAGGAAATTTGGCGCAAAATTAAAAGCGCATTGAAAACATTTTGGACATGGATAAAACCCTATTTGATTCGGTTTCACCATGCTCGTAAACGTGTTTGGAAAAAATACCACGTGAATAAAATTTTACTTCTGTTAACATTGGTAGTTGTTTTAGTTGCTAGTATATATCTTTTTATCTTGGCTAAATCAGTTAAGGTTGAGACGTTACAATCTAGCTTAAAGCAATCGACCGAAATTTACGACCAAAAAAATGAACAAGCCGGAACATTGTATGGACAAAAAGGGACTTATACAGAAGGTGATCAAATATCACCGTACATTAAAGATGCAGTTGTCTCTACTGAGGATCGCCGCTTTTATGAACACCACGGTTTTGATATCAGAGGGATTGCTCGAGCAGCGATAGGTTCATTAACTCGTGGTCGAATTACCGGTGGAGGAAGTACGATTACTCAGCAGTTGGCTAAAAATGCGTATCTAAGTTTGGATCAAACCTTAGAGCGTAAAGCTAAAGAGTTGTTCATGTCGATTGAAATTGAAAAGAATTACAGCAAAGATGAAATTTTAACTATGTATTTGAATAATGCTTATTTTGGTAATGGGGTATGGGGAGTTCAGGATGCCGCTCGAAAATATTTTGGGGTAGATGCGAGTCAGGTAACGATCGGCGAAGCTGCCACAATTGCCGGTATGTTAAAAGGTCCAAGTATTTACAATCCGATCGATAATTTAGAGAATGCCACTAATCGTCGGAATACAGTATTAAATGTAATGGTGGATAATGGGAAACTAGATGCAGCTCAGGAACAGCAGGAAGCCCAAGTTGATTTAGGCTCCTTGTTAAATGATACTTATAGCTCCAGTGATGCTGGCTACAAATATCCATTTTACTTTGATGCGGTCATTGATGAAGCAGTTGAGCGCTATGGATTAAGTGAAAAGGATCTATTGGACAGAGGTTACAAGATTTACACTGCCTTGGATCAAAATTATCAGCAGCAGATGGAAGCAGTCTATGCCAACAATTATAATTTCCCAGCCAATGCTGAGGATGGTACGATGCCACAATCTGCTTCCGTAGCATTAGATCCTACAACTGGTGGAGTAGAAGCCTTGGTGGGACGTCGTGGGGAGCATGTTTTCCGTGGGTATAACTTCGCTACCCAAATGCAACGATCACCTGGTTCGACTATGAAGCCATTAAGTGTCTATGCACCCGCCTTAGAAGCAGGATACAAGCCAGATAGCATTTTGCAAGATGTTCCCCAAGAATACTACGATGCTAAAAACTATGACGGCACTTACCAAGGTGAAGTACCAATGTATCAAGCTGTTGCTCAAAGCTTAAACTTACCAGCTGTTTGGACCTTACATGAAATTGGTTTAGACAAAGGCTATAACAAAGCCAAAGAGTTTGGTATTCCATTGGAAGCATCGGACAAATATTATGGTTTAGCACTAGGTGGTTTAGAAAAAGGAACTTCACCGATGCAGATGGCTGCCGCTTATGGTGCTTTTGCAAACCAAGGTCGGGTTTATGAACCACATCTAATTACAAAAATTATTGATTCCACTGGAGCAGTAATTAAAGATAATAGCGATCCAAAATACGAACAAGTGATTTCTAAAGAAGTCGCTGATAGTATGACTAGCATGTTGCTAGGCACCTTCTCTAACGGGACAGCTGTTCCAGCAGCACCAGCAGGATACACGATGGCGGGTAAAACCGGAACGACGGAAACCAACTTTGATGCTACTAAGGTGAATGACCAATGGATTGTCGGTTATACGCCAAGCGTTGTTATCTCTACCTGGTTAGGCTTTGAGCAAACCAGTGAGACGCATTACTTGAGCGGTACCAGTGGCGATGAAGTCGGTCAAGTCTTTAAAGCAGAAGCGGAAGCCATCTTACCTTATGCTAAACAAGCCGCTTTCAACGTTGCTGATGCCTATGCAACGGGTGGACAAGTCGTTGCAGCGGACCAAGTTGGCGAGACTACTGAAGATAATCAGTGGCAGGAAGAGTTAAAGAATATCGGCGAAAAAGCAACTGAAGGATTAAGTGGATTTAGTGAAAAAGCGAAGCAAGGTTTGCAGCAGTTTGGTGAAAAAGCCAAAGAAGGATTAGGTCAATTAAAAGACAAAGGAATTCAATGGTGGCAAGAACAAGGAAATTAGACTTTGAACCCGTTTCCATCCATGTTATACTATGAAAGTAACTTTTATATAGAAAATGAGGGAAAATGATGACAAACATTTATGATACTGCTAATGGTTTAGAACGTGAAATCCGGGTATTACCTGAGTTCAAAGCACTAGAAGAAGCTTTTGCTGAATTGAAGAAAAACGAAGAAGCTTATACAGCCTTCAAAGAATTCCAAACGTTCCAACAAGAGCTTCAAGAAAAACAAATGCGCGGCGAAGATTTTTCTGATGAAGATGCAGAAAAAGCGCAAGCTCTAGCAATGAAAGTTCAAAAAGAAGAAACAATTAACGAATTGATGCAAAAGGAACAACAATTCAGCATGATTATCAACGATTTAAATCGGATCATTATGACACCAATTCGTGAATTATACGAAGGATAAGACAGTTAATCCCCAGCAGATTTTATTATCTGCTGGGATTTTTTTGTCTCTTGAGATCGAATTGTCTTGCAAACGCTTTTCATAGATGGTAAAAACAAGCTAATAAGATCTGGGGAGAATTTATATGAGAGTGGATAACGTTTATAAGAATCTGATGGAGTTTCACCAGAAGCATCCGTCAACATTGGAACAATTAACAGGGTGCACAGTTAAAGATATCTGTACCGCTACGGGCTATGCTCGGACGGCTGTTAGTGAGGACTTGACCAAATTAACCAATCAAAGAAAAGTTATTAAAGTCAAATCACGCCCAGTTTTGTTTTTTTCACGGCAAAGCTTGGAAGAACAATGTCAATTTGTACCTCAAAAGGATATGTACGCATCTTTGGAGGAGCTTAAAGCAGAGCTGACGCAGGTTACGGAAAATCGTGAACGACTAACCCGTGAACGATATGCTAATCCTTTTTCTAAAGTGATTGGTTACGATGGCAGCTTGGCAGATATCATCAAGAAATTGAAAGCAGCGGTATTGTATCCTCCTAATGGACTAAACATTATGTTGACCGGAGAATCAGGGGTCGGTAAAACGTTGTTAGCAGAACATTTGCATCAGTTTTTTGAAGCAAAAACGAGTCAAAAGGTGCCCTTCATTTATTTTAATTGTGCCGAATATTTTAATAATCCGGAATTGTTGACCTCTCACTTATTTGGTTATAAGAAGGGCAGCTTTACGGGTGCAGATAGTGATCATCAAGGGTTAGTGGAAATGGCTGACAAGGGATTTTTCTTTCTAGATGAAGTCCATCGTTTAACCAATGAAGGCCAAGAAAAACTATTTACGTTGCTGGACAAAGGTTACTTTACTCGTATGGGGGAGGCAGAAAAGCAGCGGCATGTGGCGATTAAGTTTATCTTTGCTACCACGGAGGATTTGGAGAAAACCTTTTTAAAGACGTTTTTACGCAGAATACCAGTGAATTTGCATGTGCCTAGTCTAAACGAGCGTTCTATCAAAGAAAAGATTCAATTGGTTTTAGCTTTTTTCTTGGAGGAAAGCCAAAGAATTCAGAAGGATCTGTCTATTTCCTACAACACCTTAAGATATCTGACCTTTTCTGTTTATAAAGCCAATGTTGGAGAACTAAAGTCAGAGATTCAATTCACATGTGCGCAAGCTTATTTAGATGCGATTGATTACGAAGCTGATGAACTGATTATTGATGTGCCGTTAAATTATTTCGATGAAAACAGCTTAGATACCAAGGACATTGTCATTTTAAACGAATACGTTCCTAGTAAAGGTATAAAGATTAAATATGATCAGTTTTATACTCATGTGGAGCAGTTGCTGCAAAGTTCGGATCAGCAAAACGATCGCTTCTATAACTTTTTGTTAAAGGAATATGCGGACTTAAAGAAGGTAAATATTTCACCTAAAGATGCCTTTGCCATGATGCAAAATAAAGTGGATCAATTGTACGATATGGACATATTTAGTCAGGTCCTCACCCAAGAGGAGAAAATTGATGAGCATTTTTATTCTCAGGTGACAGATGTGGTGGCATTTATTGAAGAGAAAATGAATAGTTTTTTACCAGAGCAATTAAAGGACGTGCTGATTGCTCACATTTATTCCAGTGTTTTTTATTCAGCACAAATCAATGAAGATTTCTTTGATCTGACGAAAAACATTTTTTCTGGGAAGATTGAAAACTATCAATTAGCTGAGCAAATCGTCCAGTATATTGAACACAGTTTTGCTCTAAAATTGCCAGATACGGAAATCATTTTCTATGACCTGTTCATTCGCAAGTTGAAATCAAGTGATCGCCGTTACGAATTAGATGAAAAATGCGGTATTATCGTAGTCGCCCATGGAAGTGCTACAGCTTCCAGTATGGTGGAATACACGAATGTGTTGTTTTCAACCAGTATTATGAATTCGGTGAATATGCCTATCAATCAATCGGTGGAAGAAACATTGGATAAGGTTCGTAGTATCGTTAGTGATAACCAATACAGTAAATTAATCTTAATGGTAGATATAGGATCACTGGTCTATTTCGGTAATGTTATCAGCAAGGAATTTCAGATCGAAGTGTTATTGATCAGCAATATTAATTTGTTAACCTTGTTGGAGGTAGCTCGTGAGGTAATTTATGAATCGACTAACTTTAACTATCTGTTGCCGGTCTTAAAGGAAAAGGATCATAAAGCGTTGCTTTGCCGCAAAGGGAATTTTGAAGATTCTAAAGTTTTGATTATCTCTTGTTTAACTGGACTGGGAACTGCGCTGAAAATTGAGCGGCTTTTATTAAATACTTTCCCACAGGAATTGTTGACCAATGTACGAATGCTTACACTAGAGAAAAAAGAACTGGAAGATATCAATCGTCTGCACTCCTTTGTGCATGATGATGAAAAACTGGTGGGCATTATAGGAACCGTTCAAACGGAAATTCCGGATATTCCATTTGTCTCGTTGGACAAGCTGTTGTCTGATCAGGGGATCAAATTGGTCTTTCAAATGTTGGGCTTTGATTTGGCTGTTGAGAAAAATATGGAAGTCTTTAAAAAAGTATCGGCTAAATATGTTCAGGGCTTATCGATTGAGGCAATTACCAGCATGCTGAATATTTTGAATCCCAAAAGTATTTCCATCGAATTGTCGAAGATTTATTCCGATATTTGTATGCAAACTAAAAAGAAAAGTGACGAGAAAAGACTACTACGCTTCATTATTCATTGTGCTTGTATGATCGAAAGGCAGATTAAACATCCCGAATATGATCATACCTCTTACGAACTGTCATATCAGGAGCTGCCGGAGATGGCATCTGTCATCAAGATGGCTTTCCGACCGATCGAAGTGTCATATAATGTGATCATTCCGCCGCTGGAAGTGAAGTATATTTACGAATTACTGTTTGAGGTGAATGTATAAAGCTGATTAAATAGCCCTTTTGCTGGGGCTATTTTTTTGGCACGCTACTTGCTTTATTAAAGGTGAAAGTGATTACGAGGAGGGAGCTTATGGAGAAGGAACCAATTTTGATCTTAACTCACGATGGCTGGGGCCAAGCATTATTAAAAAGTGTCCGCATGATCGTGGGAGAAATCAAAAATGTATACGAGGTGCCGCTGCAGGCGGAGGATTCGCTGCCGGAATACATTGCCAAAGTGAAGGAACAGGTTAACCAGCTGCAATGGTCGAAGAAATTATTGATTTTAACGGATATTAAAGGGGGGACCCCCAGCAATGTTGCTTTAAGGATTTCTAAGGATTATGAAATCGTTGCTATTTCCGGCTTATGTGCGTCCATGCTCTTAGAGGCGGTCATGAAACAAGAGGCTGGGGGCTTTACCCGCGAGTTAGCTCAGGAAATTCAAACAGCTGTAATTGAAAGCTGCCAAGTACTTGAGTTGCCACAAATAAAAAAATAAAGGATGTGCCAAAATGTCAAAAATCGTATTAACAAGAGTTGATAGTCGTTTAATTCATGGTCAAGTTGTAACAAAATGGCTACAGCAATCAGGAGCCAATGAAATTTTAGTGGTGAGTGACGAGCTAGAGCAGGATGAATTTCTGCAAAGTATTTATTTGATGGCGGCACCTCCGGGGGTTGAAGTGATTATTAAAGGAATGGAATCAGTCAAAACCTATTGGACAGAAGATGCGGTTGTTAAGTCCAGCAAAGTTCTTTTCTTAGTTCCTGATTTAACTACACTTAAAGCAGCTGTTGAAGCAGACATTGTCACAGAAGGCGTTCAAGTTGGGGGATTAGGCGGGGGGCCGAGCCGCAAGAATGTCACGAAAAATATCAATTTGTCAGAAGATGATGTTGCTATATTAGAGGAATTAATCAGCAAGAACATGAATGTTTACTTCCAGGCGATTCCAGAAGAAACACCAGTACCAATGCAAAAACTGATTGAAAAATATAAATCATTATAAAGGGGTGTAAGGAATATGGGCGTTTTAGGGATTTCAATTGTGATGGGTTTGTATTATTGGTTTGCTAGACTGCGCTTTGGTTATACGTTTTCTGGAATGCTGTCTCAGCCGCTTTCCGCTGCACTAATTGCTGGGATAGCCACCGGTAAATTAGGCGAAGCAATGATTATCGGAGCGGGGATTCAGCTGGTGTACTTAGGGGTAACCTCGACACCAGGAGGCAATGTGCCTAGTGATCCGGCGTTGGCTTCAGCGATTGCAATTCCGATTGCTTTAGGGGTAGGAATGAACGCAGAAGCTGCGATTGCTTTGGCAGTACCGTTTGGTGTTTTAGGCGTATTCATGGATCAAATTCGTCGAACAATTAATGCGACTTGGGTACATATGGCTGACAAGTACGCAGAGGACTTAAACTATTCTGGAATTTATCGTGCCGCCTTCTTATATCCTGCTATGGCCGGCTTTGTTATTCGTTTTCCTCTCGTGTTTGCGGCAAACTTTTTTGGACAATCAATTATCAATCAGATTTTAGATGTGATTCCAGAATGGCTAATGCATGGTTTTGAAGTAATGGGTGGTATTCTGCCAGCACTTGGTTTTGCTTTGACGATTATGGTTATTGGTAAGAAAACTTTAATTCCGTATTTCTTAATTGGATTCGTGGCCGTGGTCTATTTTGGGGCTGAGGTTATGGCGGTAGCGATCATTGGCGTCTGTGTGGCATTTTTAGTTCGGAACAAAGCGCTAGAAGAGGAGGCAGGAGCATAATGGAACAAATGACAAAACAAAACGAAGAGCAATTGGAACAAAAGAAAATTACGAAAAAAGAATTGTCTCGCGCATTTTGGATTTATCAGTTAGGTTGTGAGCTGTCCAATTCCTATGAGCGGCTGCAAAGTTTAGTCTTCTGTGCTTCCATGATTCCGGCGATTAAAAAGTTGTATGCCGATGATGAAAATGAACAACGTGAAGCGCTGAAGCGTCACTTGAATTTCTTCAACACCGAAGGAACAATTGGTTCTTCGATTCAAGGGATTGTTATTGCGATGGAAGAAGAAAAATCCAATGGTGCAGCAATTACCGATGCATCGATTACTTCTATTAAAACAGGTTTGATGGGTCCGTTAGCCGGGATTGGTGATTCAATTATCTGGGCAGCAGTAATGCCGTTGATTATCTCGATCTTTATTCCCATGGCCTCTAATGGAAATGCGGCTGGCGGAATCGGACCAATCGTTATCTACACTGCTATTACGATGTATATCAGCTGGGCGTTAATCAATAAGTCGTATACCTTAGGTCGTAATTCGATTTTGAGTTTGTTGAAGGATGGCAAGATTAAGCAAGTAATTTATGCTGCGAATGTCTTAGGGATGATGATGATGGGAGCTTTGAGTGCCAGCTATGTCAATATCACCAGTCCGATGAAATTTGTGGTTCCTGGTGGGGCAACGATTGTATTGCAGGATATCTTTGACCAAATTATGCGAGGCTTACTGCCATTAACTGCGGTATTTGCTATCTATTTTTTCATGGTGAAGAAAGGCCCGAGATACGGCATTATTATTGGCACGATTGTGGTCATTAGTGTGGTAGCTGCATTCTTTGGATTGTTGTAAGAAGCGAAGGTGTAAAAATGATTAGTTACGAGAAATTTGGCTTGAAGGAAGTGATTAACGCTTCTGGACGGATGACGATTTTAGGAGTTTCAAAGGTTTCGGAACGAGTAATGGACGCTCAGCGTTTTGGCAGCCAGCACTTTTTCGAAATGGAGCAGTTAAGTATCCAAACGGGGGCTTATTTAGCCAAGCTGTTGAAGGTGGAGGATGCGCAGGTCGTGTCTTCTGCTTCAGCAGGGATTGCCCAAGCGGTGGCGGCGTTAATCGGTAAGGGTGACATGTTTCATGTGTATCATCCTTATGCGGAGCGGTTCACTAAACGAGAAATTGTTTTGCCGAAGGGTCACAATGTGGATTATGGGACACCAGTCGAAGTCATGGTAAGCCAAGGCGGCGGCAAAGTGGTGGAAGCTGGCTACGCTAATATGTGTTCGGAAGCGCACATTGAGCAGATGATTACTGAAAAGACAGCGGCTATTTTGTACATTAAGAGTCATCATACCGTTCAAAAAAGCATGCTGACGGTGGCAGAAGCAGCAGAAGTGGCGCAGCGACATGACTTGTCGTTGATTGTAGATGCGGCAGCGGAAGAAGATCTGTTTAAATACGTTGAAGACGGTGCTGATTTGGTAATTTATTCTGGCGCAAAAGCGATGGAAGGTCCTAGTGCTGGCTTAGTCATTGGTAAAAAGGAATACATTAAGTGGTTGAGGCTGCAAAGCAAAGGCTTAGGTCGCAGCATGAAGATCGGCAAGGACAATATTTTAGGCTTTACCCAAGCAGTGGAGGATTATTTGAACCATGGCAGTGAATCTGGGGAAGCCATGCAGCAGCGCTTGAAGCCGTTTGTGTCAGGAATCAATCAGATTAACGGACTGTCCGCAGAAGTAGTGCAGGATGGTGCCGGTCGCGATATTTACCGGGCCAGCATAAAGGTGCAGGGGGCTAAAGAGGCTAAACAGGTGATCAAGGAACTGAAAGCGGAAGATCCGGCTATTTATACCCGGGAATACTTGGCGAACATCGGCATTATTGAATTTGATGTTCGGTCGGTGAACCAAGCGGAAATGGAAAAAATCCTTAAACGTTTAAAGGAAATCATGGAGGAGTGACCAAATGTCATTAACACCTAATTATTTAGAGGAACGAATTTGTTTAAATGTACTAGCTAATTCAGTGGAAAATGCCAAAGAGTGCTACGAGGCAGCTGAAGGTCACGTTGTTTTAGGGGTATTATCGAAAAATTATCCCGATGATGCTTCGGCAATTGAAGATATGAAGAAGTATCAGGCAGCCACCAATAATGCTTTATCAGTTGGTTTGGGGGCTGGCGATCCAAATCAAAGCCAAATGGTTTCACGGATTTCAGCGGTTTTACAGCCGCAGCATGTGAATCAAGTCTTTACTGGTGTGGGCACATCTCGGGCTTTGCTGGGTCAGACGGAAACGGTCATTAACGGGTTGGTTTCACCAACTGGCAAAGTGGGGTACGTGAACATTGCTACCGGACCGTTGAGTTCGAAGGCTTCGGAAGCGATTGTGCCAATTGAAACAGCGATCCGTTTGCTGCAGGACATGGGTGGTAGCTCAATTAAGTATTTTCCTATGAAGGGGTTGGCTCATCGGGACGAATATCAGGCGGTGGCTGAAGCTTGTGCCAAGTATGATTTCTATTTAGAGCCGACTGGTGGAATTGCTTTAAGCAACTTTGAGGAAATTGTGCAGATTGCCGTGGATGCTGGCGTGAAGAAAATTATCCCTCATGTGTACAGCTCGATTATTGACAAAGAAACCGGCGATACGCGGGTGGAAGATGTGAAAACCTTGCTGGAAATGATGAAGAATACGTTGAAATAAAAAAGAGCGGCTGAATGATCAACATTCAGTCGCTTTTTGGCAGTTATTTATCAGCTGCTTTGCCGAAAACCGGGAACTTGGTATGTTCACCGTAATCCACGCGGCCGATATTTTTCAAGGTTTCCATGTCTTCATGGGAAATCGTGAAGTCAACGTCGGCATTGTTCTTCATATGGTCGATATTTTCAGTTTTTGGCAGTGGCAACAAATCCAGCTGCAAGCAGTAACGAATTGCTAATTGTGGAATCGACACGCCGTATTTGTCAGCTAAAGTGGTGATGTCTTTGTTGCTCATCATGGCACCGTGAGCGATTGGGGAATAAGCTTCCACTAAAATGTCGTTCTTTTGAGAGAACTCAACCACGTCTATTGGTGTATAACCAATATGAGCCAAAATTTGATTAACCATTGGTTTTACTTTGGCATTTGTTAACAGATTTTCCAAATCGACTTGTTCAAAGTTGGATACGCCAATTGCTTTTAGTTTGCCAGCTTCGTAAGCTTCTTCTAATGCCCGCCACGCTTCTAAGTTTCCTTCAAAGAAGTGATCCTCGTCATTTTTGAATTCCGCCCAAGGTTTCGGACTGTGAATAATCATCATATCGATGTAGTCGATATCCATTTTGGCTAAAGATTCATCAATAGCAGCCACCGCATCTTCATAATTTTTGATTTCCGCAGCTAGTTTGGTAGTGACAAAAAGATCCTTGCGGTCCACACCAGAAGTGCGGATGCCTTCACCGACACCTGCTTCGTTGGCATATGCCTGTGCAGTATCGATGTGACGGTAGCCGACACTAATGGCGTCTCTAACATCTTTTGCAACTTTACTATTGTCGATCATCCAGGTACCGAAGCCGATCTTCGGAATTGTGATTCCATTTGATAAAGTAAATGTTTCGTTTAACATGTACATTCCTTCTTTCTCATCTATAACCCATCATAAACCTTAACCCTAACTTTAAGGCAAGGGTTAAGCTGTCGATGTTGGAAAAAAGTTTAATTCTCTACCGCTTTGAACCGTTTACTGTTGAATAGGACCAGTCCCGTTAAAACTAAAATACCGCCAATGATGGTTGACCAACCGGGGACTTCATCGATGATGATAATGCCCAAAATAGAAGTAAAGAAAGGCGTTAAATACATATAATTACTCACCGAAGCAACATTTTCAGCTCGTTCAAAAGCCTTGGCCCAACAGACATAAGCTACCGCGCTGGAAAAGACACCCATCAAAATGATGCAAAAAATCGCCAACCCGGACGCTTGCTGAACTTGCCGGAAGGCGCTGAAAGAAAAGATCGACAATAAAATCGTTCCGGCAAAAATGCTAAAAGTGGTTACTTGGATGGCCTGGTATTTTTTGACTAACTTTCTTGAGAGTAAGTTATAAAAGCTCATGCAAAAAGCTGCGCCGAAAAACCAAAGCAAGCCATAATTGATGGTAAAGCCGCCAGGCAGCAATGTGATCAACAATACCCCAATAAAAGAAAGGGAGCTGGCGAACCATTGGGGTTTCGTTAGTTTTTCATGGTAAATAAAGTTAGAAAGAATCGAAGAAATCATCGGCACCATGGCGATAATCACACTGCCGGTGGTGGCATTGACGGTTTCTAGGCCTTTGTTGAAAGCGATCATATATAAGAAGAAACCAATTGTTCCGGTTAGCAGAATCCAACCGAGGTCTTGCTTCTCAATTTTCTTCAGCTTGATAATCGGGGCCAACGCAATCAGTGCGATAGAAGCGACAATGTAACGCAAAAAAGAAATCGAATAGGCAGAAAATTCGTCCATAATGTAGCGGGACAGCACATAAGAAATAGACCAGCATAAAATCGTGGCCATGGCGTAGAAATGGTAGCTTTTTTTGTTCATGACTTTAACCTTCCTCTCATCACCTTATACTTTAGCATGAAATGATTGGCGAGAGGAGGGAAGTTTTAAAAATACTGGTGGATAACTCATTATAGATGAATTGATTTTCTATATCATGAAAAGTCAGTCTTATATGCCATTCCATTAGACAGCACGTACTAAAAGAACGTGTTTGATTTTTAGAAATCTTTCGAGCCATATTAAACTGCGAAAAGTGGAACTGGCAGCTAGTTCATTATAGGTGAATTGATTTTTCTAAGCCCACAAAAAATCAGTCTTATCTTCGTACGCATACCATCGTGCTAAACATCTTGTATCAGGTTAAAGTAGAAACCAATAGTTTCTTCATCTATCTATACCTACTGCGAAAAGCACGACTGGCAGCTATCTCATTAATAAGGGAATCATTTTTCCAAGATCGGGAAAAATGAGTTTTATTTTCATACGCTTACCATTCCACTAGACAACACGAATCGTAGTTAGCTGATCATTTGTCTGATTTCTTTCTAACTATACCTACTGCGAAAAGTGGAACTGGCAAAAAACCGCTGGAAGATTGCTCTTCCAGCGGTTAGTTTATTTCTTATAATGAATGGTGGTCAGTTCTTGAGATTACGTCGCGGCGTTGTTCAGGTGTTAAGTCACGGAATTTAACAGCGTAACCTGATACACGGATGGTGAAGTTTGCGTATTTAGGGTTGTCGATGTCTTTGTCCATTTCTTCCAACAGTTCACGGCCGAAGACGTTAACGTTCAAGTGGTAACCGCCACGGTCGAAGTAGCCATCTAAAACATGACGCAGGTTGTCAATTTGCATTTTTTCGTCATCAGAACGTCCTAGGGCACCTGGATTGATCGTTTGCGTATCAGAAATACCATCTTGTGCACAAGAATAGTTCAATTTAGCGGTTGAGTTCAATGAAGCCAATAAGCCGTTTTTCTCACCTAAGAATTTACCATCTTGGTAACTTGGGTTTGCGCCTGGAGCCAATGGTTTACCAGCACGACGTCCATCTGGTGTGTTACCAGTATTTTTACCGTAAACAACGTTTGACGTAATTGTCAATAGAGACAATGTCGGTGTTGAGTTGCGGTAAGTGTGTTGACGTTTGATTTGAGCCATGAAGTATTCCAAGATCCAGTTTGCTGTTTCATCTGCTTCGTCGATGTCGTTTCCGTAAGTTGGGAACTCGTTTTGTGGAATGTAGTCCACAGCAAGTCCGTTTTCGTCACGGATAACTTTTACGTTACCATGTTTAATCGCCATTAATGAGTCAGCCGCATGAGAGATACCTGCAATACCAGTCGCAAAAGTACGTTTCAAGTCAGTATCCATTAAAGCCAATTGAGGTGCTTCATAAGCATATTTGTCATGCATGTAATGAATCACGTTCAAAGTATTTACGTACAATTCAGCCAACCAGTCCATGATATCTTTGTAGTTTTGGATGAATTGATCGTAATCCAAAGTTTCGCCGTCCATTGGGCGCATTCTTGGTCCAACTTGCATGTGAGTCATTTCGTCCACACCGCCGTTGATTGCGTAAAGAACTGCTTTCGCTAAGTTGGCACGAGCTCCAAAGAACTGCATGTCTTTACCGATAACTGTCGCAGATACACAGCAAGCGATCGCTGCATCGTCTGATCCCCAGTATTCACGTAAAAGATCGTCATTTTCTAATTGAATAGAAGAGCTTTGTTTAGCAACTTTCGCTGCGTAAGTACGGAAGCCTTCTGGTAATTTTGAAGAGTACAAAACAGTCAAGTTTGGTTCTGGTGAAGGTCCCATGTTTGTCAATGTGTGTAAGATACGGAAGTCGTTCTTCGTAACTAGTGAAGAACCATCCATGTTCATACCAGCGATTGATAAAGTAGCCCAAATTGGGTAACCAGAGAACAATTGGTTGTATTCTGGTGTACGCGCAAATTTCACCATACGTAGTTTCATAATCAAGTGATCGATTAATTCTTGTGCTTCAAATTCAGTAATCAAGCCGCGGTCAAGATCGCGTTGGATGTAGATATCCAAGAAAGCAGAGATACGTCCGATAGACATAGCTGCTCCGTTTTGAGATTTGATGGCAGCAAGATAACCGAAGTACAACCATTGGATGGCTTCTTTTGCGTTAGATGCTGGTACAGAAATATCGAAGCCGTATGAAGCAGCCATTTCTTTCAAATCTTTTAGCGCACGGTATTGTTCCGCAACTTCTTCGCGTAATTGAATGACATCGTTGGTCATTGTTTTGTTGCCGACCAATTTGTGGTCTTTCATTTTTTGTTCCATCAAGAAGTCGATTCCGTACAATGCTACACGACGGTAATCACCGATGATACGGCCACGGCCGTAAGCATCTGGAAGACCAGTGATGATTTTATTTTTACGAGCTAATCGCATTTCGTCAGTATAAGCATCGAAAACACCTTGGTTATGAGTTTTGCGCCATTTGCTGAAGATAAATGACATTTGGTCGTCAACTTCATAGCCGTTGGACTCCAAAGCCTTGTTGGCCATGTTAATGCCACCGAAAGGCATGAAGGCTTGCTTCAATGGTACATCTGTTTGTAAACCAACGATTTTTTCTTCTTCTTTAATTAAGTAGCCAGGTGCATGAGAAGTAATCGTCGCAGGGATATCACTGTCCATGTCGTAAACGCCATTTTTTTTGTGTTGAACTTCAAATAGTTCTTGTAGTTTATCCCATAGTTTGTTGGTACTTGGTGCTGCTTCTTCTAGGAAGCTGTCGTCACCAGTGTACTCAGTGTAGTTGCGTTTGATGAAGTCTAATGTGTTAACTTCTTTTTGCCATTTACCGGGAGTAAAGCCATCCCATTGTTCAAATTGTAATTTGTTTTGCATTGAAATTCTCCTTATTGTTGAGTGTGGAACTAATTATTTTTTCAAAAAATTAGTCTGAGAGTCATACGGCATACTCAGCTGCAATTGTCTTTGACCATCCATTTATCCTGTAGTGGATTATCAATTAGATTGGTTAATTGCAAATGGAGTGACCGCATTAAGTATGGAAGAAAGCGCTTCTTGATACCGTGAGTATAACAGATATTGATACTGTTTATCCACTGTTTTTTGCGTTTTATCGAAAAAAAGTGCTTTTTCTTTTAATTTTATATAACAGATACACATACTGTATAACAGTTTATTATAGCTTTCTAATGATAACGAGTGTAATTTAATGTTGCGGGAATAATGAAACGGTGATAAAGTTTGTGAACCTTTTGTCAAAGAGAAATCGTTTAGAGTACCTGATATAATTGGGGTATCAGAAGTGGAGGGGATGAAATGGATGCAGCGTTAGAATTGCGAAGGGCCTATGATCAGCAGCAGCAGGTAGGTGACGAGGAAATCCATCAGCTGTTGGCGGCATCTTCGATTGTAAAGAAGTTGACGAAGGATTGGGAAGAAAATCGGTTGTTTGCGCTTTTCCGTTTGCTTGGTTTAGCGGAAATTCCTTTTGCGGAACGACTACCCTACACCCAAAAGTTGCTGGCTTATGTAACCGAGAAAATTGCAACAGCCGAGGGCTTTTCCTATACCGGACAAATGGATTATATTGTTCCTTGCTACAATGCGCTACTGCTGGAGGCCTACACGCGGTTAGGTAAAGTCAATTCTTTCGAAGTACAGGCAGCATTGCACTGGATAAAAAGCTACCAAGTCCTTGAACGGAATCAACTGACCAGTTGGCTTCATAAGGGAATTTGCAAGCACGGGGGCTGCATGGGAAGTGTCCCTTGCTACATCGGAATCGGTAAAACGGTTCGAGCCTTGATCACTTATGCAGAATATACGGAGCATCAAGATGCAGAAGTTGAAGCTCTGATCCAGCAAGGAACTGAGTATATGCTGCGGCATCAAATGTTTCAGCGTTTATCGAATCAGCAGCCGATTAGTGCTCATATCACCGATATCATGTTTCCGCAGGCGTATATGCTTTCTTTGACGGATTTGGTTTATATCGTTCATAAACGTCAGCTGTGGGATGAGGAAGGAGCCGAACCGCTGAAAGCTTTATTGAAGGAAAAAGAAGCCGCCCCGCAGCAGTGGAAAATCGACTATATTTATGGTCACAAAGGCTATAAAGCTTTCGAAACTCGGCGCAAGCCTTCCGAATGGATTCACTATCTGTTTGCTGAAGCAGCTAACTCATAATAAAAGAACTCATTTTTCCAAAACCCGGAAAAATGAGTTTGATCTTCGTACGCATATCATCCTACTAGACATTTCGTATCATTTTGTAGTTGGAATAATTGGTGGATTGTCTTCTATCTTTATAAACTGCGAAAAGTAGGACTGACAAAAAAAGAAAGGCGATCGTTGGTGATCGTCTTTCTTTAGGCATGTTAAGTTTCGTCTGGAAGCTGTTCCTTCGACCGATAAAGCCAGATGCCCAAAACCAGAGTGATGATTGTTCCTACAACATAGGTGCCAATGACAAAGCTGGATTCGGCTGTCACAAACATCAGGATAATACTTAGAATCAAGCAGGCTTCTCCTAGAACGGAACAAATAATTAGACCAGTCATGCCGCCAGGCACTTGATAAATCCGCTTCATGTTGGGATCTTTCTTCCGCAGAATAATAGCTGCTGGGAACATGAAGAGATAAGGAATCATCAAGATAATGACACTAAAGGAAAAGATCGTCCAAAAAATCGCATTAGCATCTCCGGTGGTGGCGTAATTGATAATAATCAGCAAAGTAGCCACGATTCCCATGAAGTAATACAAACCGTCTGGGGTACCGTATTTTGCACTACGGTGTTTCAAGAAACGATTCCGCTGATCCAATTTCGCTGCGATAAAGACTTCGTTGGCTCCGAGAGTCCAGGACACCATATTGGAAATCAAGGTGCTCATGGATACTAAAATAATTACGTAAAAGATCGGCATTTGCATGCTGCCAAAGACTTTACATAGCTCCAACAAAGCATAATAGAACCCATCTACCGTATCGATTTGATTGGCGGGAATGGCAACTAACACCCCGTAGGTCCCGAAAATGTATAGTGCGGAGATAATTACGCCGGCTACCACGGTCATTTTGGGAATCGTTTTGCCGGGATTGTCGATTTGACTCCCAATCGAACCAATCAGTTCAAAGCCCAGCAGGTTATAAATGATGACAGAGATGTAGCGAACGGTATTTCCTGGTGTGGGGATGAAGGATGACGCCGAGAAATCATTGGCGGTCCCATGCTGGATGGCATAGACAATCCCCATAAAACCAAAAATCAATAGAACCCCTACTTTGAAAATCGCGGCGATATTGGTCACCGTCACCGACAAATCCACCCCGCGAATCCCGATGTACACAATCAACCAGCACATGACTAAAGCCAAGCCAGCTAGAAACACCGGACTGGCATTAGGCATAAAAGCGTAAGAAAACCAGCTGGAGAAGGCCACAAAAACCGCCGGCATCCAGAAGGCAACGTTGACCCAGTAGAACCAGCCATTCAGCACGCCGATTTTATCACCAAAGGCCCGGCGAATCCATAAATAAATTCCGCCGTCACCGGGATAATTACTGCCAAGCTCAGCAGTCACCAGTCCGTAAGGCAGAAAGAAAAGCACCGTAGTAATCAGCCAGATTGTGATGGAGGAAACCCCGATGGCTGATGAGGCAACAAAGGAATCCAATACTAAGACACTGCAAATCGTGAACAAAATACTTTTTACCAGGCTCACTTTTTTCTCTTCCATGGTTTATTCATTCCTTTCTAAATCAGGCACGCTACCACGTCAGAAGTGGCTCTCGCCTGCGTATTTTTTCGCGATTTCCTGAATTACTCTCCAACAATCATCAGACAGAGTGGTATAATCAAGAAAAACGACAGGAGGTCATAAATGATGACACTTCCTAGTGAATTATGGCAAACAATTAATACCTTCATTTATACAATTTATCAGGCAGAATCCATTGACAAGCTGCGCCGTACTACCTTGGAAAAGCTTCCGGAGCTAGTCCCATCCGATTGCTCCTTTTTCGATTTGGCTCGTGTGGAAAAAAATCAGACTCGCTATTTCAACCCGATGTCTTTAACCATCAGCCAAGAAAAGTTAGCAGAATATTTTGATTCCTTTATCTATGGTGACTATGTGTCTTGGATGTTCTCCCTTCACCAAAATTCAGTGGTCTATTGCGATTCGAAAATTGTCACCGATGAGGTTCGAGAACAGACACCGTTATACAATCAGTGGCTGAAGCCTATGAATTTGTACTATAGCTCCGGAATCAATTTTGTTTGCGAAAATGTACCCTATGGTTCCCTTAATCTATTCAACTCCCGTGAACGGGGTGATTTCACCCCACAGAATTTGGAGATACTGACTGTTTTAGAACCGCATTTCACCTTAAAGCTGACCCAGCTTTATCCTCATGGTCTACCGATTTTAGTGGATCAAACCGGTGAGCAGCCGCTGGATAAATATCATCTGACTGAACGAGAAAAAGAGATTGTCCGCTGGTTGTGTACGGCGGCAAATATTGAGGAAATCAGCCAGCAGCTGTACATCAGTGTCCATACAGTCCGCAAGCATGCCGCCAATATTTATCGCAAGACCAACTGCAAAAATCGCAATCAGCTGGTGGCTTTGCTAGCCAACGAACGATTCGCATAAGAAGGTCGCTGAGAATTATTGGATATCCTCAGCGGCCATTTTTTATTGGAAGCTGCTTACGAAGTCTTTCTAAGAGTCTCTGGCTTTTCAAACTATCTTTATCGGCAATCAACTGGGCGTATTGGAAAAAACTTTCTAATTAAGGTTTCGGTTTTTGCAAAGTCATGCAGTGAATGTTTCCGCCGCATAGGGACCATTCACGACTCCAGATGCGTACAATTTCCCGATCGGGCATCAATTCTTTAAACATCTTGCAAGCAACTTCATCCATTGGATCGTCAAATTGTGGAACCACCAATGCGCCATTGATCATGTAGCTGTTGATATAAGTCACCGCTAAAGGCAAGCCGCTTTCCCGCGTTGCGGCGGTATCGCTAATATCAATTCCGGCATTTTCTTCTTCCGAAATGTAAAGAATTTCTGGAATTGGCACTTTATGAATTTCCAGCTTGCGGCCTTTTGCATCGGTTTCTTGGCTTAAGATATCGTAGGCTTCTTTCAACGGTTTGTATTGCGGATTTTCTTCGTCATCGGTCCAAGACAAGGCAATGACACCTGGTTTGATGAAGAAGCAAACATCATCGATGTGGCCGTCGGTTTCGTCAAAAGCCATGCCGTCTTTCAGCCAAATGACTTTTTCTAAGTTCATGTATTCTTTCAACAGTTCTTCGATTTCATCACGAGTCATGCCTGGGTTACGATTGTCGTTGAAGACGCTGTTTTCAGTAATGATTAATGTACCTTCGCCATCCACCTGCGTCGCGCCGCCTTCAAGAATCATCTTCGCCGTAGCATCGTAGCGATCGATATTTTCTAATTCTAATAGTTTTTGGGCGAATTGGGAATCCAATTTCCATGGGAAGTACAAGCCTTCATCCAAACCGCCGTAAGCATTAAAGCCCCAGTCCACCCCGCGAATATCGCCTTTGTCATTAATCACGTAGAAGGGACCTTTGTCCTGTGCCCAAGAATCATCGGTGGACATTTCAATTAAACGAACTTCTTCTGGTAAGCGCGCCCGGGCATTTTCGTATTGACCAGCTGAACAGATGACCCGCACTTCTTCGTAAGGAATCATTTTTTCTACCACGTCCACAAACACTTTCTGAGCAGGTTTCCCGCCATCACGCCATGTGTCGGTCCGCTCCGGCCAGATAATCCAGGAACATTCATGCTCTTCAAATTCTCCCGGCATGCGGAAGCCGTCTTTTTTCGGTGTGCTGTCTTTAATTGATTTTGCCATTTTTGCCACTCCTTCGTTCTTTGTTGACCCAAGTGTACGGCTAATCAACTAATTGAATAAATTAGTTAAGGGAAGTATTTGCCGAGATCATCGAAATGAAGTAGGGATCAAGTAGACTAACAAGGTAAAAGTATCTTTACTTTTAGAGGATATGCAGTATAATGAGGTAAAGATATCTTTACTGAGGGGAAGCATTATGAAAGTCATTAATCATATCAAAGAAATTCGTGAGGCCCGCGGCATCCCGCAAAACACGATGGCAAAAGCTGTGGGGGTCTCACGACAAACCATGACGGCCATCGAAAAGGGGAAGTACAACCCTAGCTTGGAGCTGTCGTTGAAAATTGCCGGGTATTTTGAACTGCCGTTTGAGGAAATCTTTTATTTGGAAGGGAAGGAAACGTGATGGGTTTTTTTAGTGTTCATGGAGGAAGTAAGCTACTTATGATTCCTTTGTTAATTATTTTGTTTTTTGCGACCTATGGATTTTTTGCTATTGTTGCATATATTATCAAAACACTTGCCAAAGAGAATGACGAGTTAGAGCATAAAACGTTTGTAAATGCATTAGCTGTAAGCTTTGTGTTCATTCTTATTCTTCATCTAGTACAAATGCTTGTTCGGGAAATTTACTTTGAGAAGACCGGGCAGGATATTAACGTACTAGTTAAACCTGGGCTGATTATTTATGCGTTTGATAAGCCCAGAACGCATTTAGAATCTTTCGGGGTTGATCTAGGAGCGTTTGGTATTATTTTGTTCCTCAATCGTCTCCGGTATAAGGAGTTGAATTTCTGGAAGGACCTTCAAGGATTAGCGTCAGCGGTGGCCAATGCTTTCCGATATTAGCTAAACCTCTACGACTAAGGTTGGAGGTCATGAGCAGTTATCTGTGCCATACTTTTAGTAGGAGGAGTTGCGTTATGACTAAATCAATCGATAGCCTTAAGCTAAAAGTAATCGCAATTATTGCTATGACCCTGAATCATATTGGCAGCGGCTTTGAGATCGCTCAGTATTCAGAGGCGCTGTACTTTTTCACAGAGTTCATCGGAAAGCTGACCTTCCCGATTATGGGCTACTTATTAGTGGAAGGGTTTCATTACACCAGAGATCGAAGGAAGTATGCCGGTCGACTAGCGATTTTTTGGCTAGTCTCCATCTATCCGTTCCATTTGCTGTTTTATTCCAATCATTCCTTTGGTGCCAGAGAGTTAGTGAACAACATTTTCTTCACTTTGCTGATGGGGCTGCTGCTGATGATGGCCTGTGAGAAGGTGGAAAGTACCAGCTTGCAGGTAGGTCTGGCAATTCTGTTTTCGCTGGCCACGGTAATGTCCGACTGGAATTTGATTGGTATTTGGCTGATCTTCGGGTTTTACAAATGGCGGGGAAAAAGGATCGGGAAAATCATTCCGGTTCTTTACACGACAGCTTTTTTAGTTGGCATGATGGGGCTTATGTATGTCAGCCTTCCTGGACAAATTCCCTTGTATGAGGTGCTTTCAGGATTAGGGCTATTACTAGTGATTCCTTTGCTGCTTGCCTACAACGGCCAGCGAGGGTATTCGCCAGCTTGGATGAAGTGGGGCTTTTATTGGTTTTATCCGATTCATTTGTTGGTGCTGGTAGGAATTCGTTTTTTTATTTAAGTTGTATTCAATTTATCGCAGACAGGGATCATTTCCGATTGATCTCTGTCTGCTTTTTTACGTTCAGCAAAAAAGTTTTTTATTTGTGTTGACTCCCACGTTACGTGTGACTCTATACTATAAGTAAGCTAGCAAGAACGAAAAAAGGAGCTAAAAAACATGTTTAAAATCGGAGAATTCTCAAAAATATCTAACACTACAGTTCGCACACTGGATCACTATGCGTCATTGGGTTTATTGATACCGGAAAAAATCGATACCCAATCGAGTTATCGTTACTATTCAGCCAGTCAGCTGTCCCGCTTGAACCAGATCAAGCTGCTGCAGCAAACTGGTTTGCCGTTAAAGACGATTAAAGAAATTATTGAGACGGATGATTTAGCCTTTTTAGAACGACACTATGCCTTACAAGAGGAGAAGCTGCAGGATGATCTGGATGATCTCTTGAAGAAGCAGCGCATGGTCTCCTTGCTGAAACAAAATACGAAAGCAGGAATTGAAATGACTAAATATAATGTAGTAGTAAAAGAAGTAGCCGAAAGAAATGTATTAAGCGTACGGGGCGTGATTGCCGACTACATACTGGAAGGAGATCTTTGGCAGAAGCTTCAGCAAGGGATGCAGGAAGTGAATGCCAAAATTGCTCAGCCGCCGTTGTATATGACGATCTTTCACGACAAAGAATATGTAGAAAAAAATCCCGATGTCGAGGTTCAAGCCGCAGTAGTTGGGGAATATCCGGAAGCGAAAGCCGCGAACTTTATGAAGGCACCAGGATTTACCATGGCGTCAGTCACCTTCAGCGGCAGCTTTGATCAAATGCCGTTGGTTACTCAGGCGATCGGGGAATGGATCGAAGCCAATAGCTATAAAGTCATCGGTCCGATGATCAATATCAGCCATGTTTCGCCAGCGCAGGACCCGAATCCGGAAAACTGGGTAACGGAAGCTGCCTTTGTGGTAAGTAAATAATCTGAATGAGCGTCTTCTATGGTAGAGGGCGCTAGTCTTGGTTGATGGTTTGATGGTATGCTTAAAGAAAAAGGGGATGGGACTATGTGTGGACAAACAGCTGATTATTCAAATTAAAAATAATCGGAGGACATTATGAAAGCAACCATCAGAGAAATGACACCAGCAGAGTACCCGTTACTAGAAGAATTTTTGTATCAAGCGATTTTTCAGCAGGATTCAGAAAATTTGCTTCCCAGAGATGAAATAAAAAATTCCGAATTGAATGTGTACATTAAGGATTTCGGCCAGCTGCCAGATGATTATTGTCTATGTGCGGAGGTGGATAAACAAATTGTCGGTGCGGTGTGGGTAAGAATCATGGATGGCTTCGGTTCAGTGGATCAGAAAACGCCAGAATTTGCGATTTCTCTTTTACCAAAGTATCGAGGACAAGGGATTGGTACCTCGTTGATGAAAGCGATGGTGATTTATTTAGAAAAAGCCGGCTATAGTCAGGCATCTTTGTCTGTTCAAAAAGATAACTATGCACTGAAGCTATATAAGCAGCTTGGTTTTGAAACTGTCGATGAACATGATCGTGAATATATTATGGTATGCAAACTAAATTAACCAGATAAGTTCTAGAGCAGACAGCTGTTTTGGAACTTTTTTTATAGAGAATGTAGATTTTTTTCAATCAATCGATCGGTTGCAGAAATATTACTGGCACCTAGCGTTCTTCACATTTCAGTCGGAAGTCCCTTCTTTAGGAAAAGAAATTTGCGTATAATAGTTAAAAAGAAGAAAAAGTAGGGAACTGCTATGAAAAACGAAACAGAAGAAAAGAAACACCAGCGCGAATTTGAAAAGATCACGTTCAAGGCTGATAAAGCTATGCAGCGTATAAAAAAGAGGACTCGAATTCAGCAAGCCATCTTAATCATTTTAGGAATCTTATGTTTGGCTATTTTTACATGGCGACTGTTACCAGCTAACTATCAGCAACATGTGGAGGAAAAACAAAGCTATGAAGCACAAATTGCTAACTGGGAGGAAGAACGAGCAGCTATTCTTTCTGGTGAAAAAGAGGTAGCCACTGGAGATTTTGCTGAAGTGTTAGAAAACAATTTAGCAAATTTGAATGACTACCCAGAAAAAGCGGACATGTATACGGTCAAAATAGCGGGCACAGATGCTTCGATTCGATTGAATCGAAATAATCTTTTTGTCTCTGATAATGCCAATATGCTTAACAAAACAACTAAGAAAAAGATCTACAACCTAAATAAACAACTAGCAGCAAGTACTAAAGGATCACAATTGCAAGTGGTGACGATTCCAGAACTGCCTTCAGGCGAAAGTATTGAATCTTATGGCGAAAAGATTTTCAATCAACTGGGAATTGGAGATAAAGACGAGAATAATGGTGTCTTGTATCTAATTGCTTTGGAAGATCGTGAATTTCGTTTAGAGGTAGGATACGGTTTGGAAGGGTTAATACCCGATGCAACAGCCGATGACATTGTAAACGATAGCGATGTAGTGGATGCTTTTGGTGATGAAGATTATGACCAAGGTGTTAACCAAGTACTCGATCAGGTTTTTGAAATGATGAATTCAAAAACAGCATTAGTAGACTCGCAAATTGCTAATATAGAAAAGACGCAGCAAAATAGTCAGCTGTTCTACTGGCTACCGGTTGTTCTGTCTGGTGTTGTCTTGATTAGCCTAATAGGTATGTTGCTGAGTAGCGCTAGGGGTAGAAAAGTTATGAAAAAGTACTACCAAGACTATCTTCAACAACAAGAAGCTTTTCACCGGGGGCGAAATTCAAATGAAAAGAGAGCTCTTTTATCAAAGTTAAAAAGATCAGATTTTTATGGTTTGGTTTTGATTGAATTAGGAACAATTTGGTCCGCAAAGCAAGTAAAAAATGCAGCGAAACGCGGAAAAATCCTGGCGAAGTACCCGAAGGCGGAAAAGCATTCAATGGGACGGATTTTAGTCGGCGACACCTTGTATGGTTACAATGGTGACGTGATTACTACAGCTTACTTAGCCTCGCAATATAATCCAGATAATCATTCTGACAGCTCCGGTGGGTCTGGTGGTGGCGGCTCATGGGGTTCCTTTGGTGGTGGATCTTCCGGCGGTGGTGGCGCATCTGGAAGCTGGTAATAGCAAAAAAACAAACGAGCCTTTTAATGCAGAGTCTCGTTTGTTTTGTCTCCTTTTTATACATGATTTAGATGAAATAGCTACGAGTTTTTAAGATAAAGTGCAAGACAAAGTATGTTCATCATTTTTTATAAGAGGCAACATAACTAAAGCGAACATATCCGGTTCCTGTTGATTGGTGTTCGTTTCGATGATTGTTGCTTATGATACTTACATAAGAGATGGGAGAAAGTATGAATGATCAGAAAAAAATATTTTAGTTGGACTGAACTACTTGAATGCCAACTATCTAAAAATTAAATTGTTGGGAAGAATTAAAGGCGCTTACTCAGCGATAGCAAATGGGCAAAGTAATAGACTAGTTCATGAATTGCTGCATTGGACAGTGTGGATCAGTCGGTAAGTAATTTTGAGACAGACTAGTGAGAAGAATGAAATGACTCAAATAGTGATCTCATTGCCTTTACCTTCTTGAGAACGCGATTGTTATCAGATGGTAATCCGGTTGGACTTGAAGCGAACGTAGCGTTTTATAGAATGGGCTTTTTACTATACGCCATATTCAGTTTGATCTTTTTAGCAACTTTTTTTTAAAACTGCTTATAAAGCTGGAAAAGCATTTATTTTAGCTATGATTCCTATGACTATCATCATGACTGTAATAGAAGTACTCGTTCATTTTCCTGCCTTCAAATGGCTGGATGGGATGAGTTCGGCAGTGTTATTCTGTCAGATTCCTATCCTAATTACGGGAATCATTCTGTATGTCATCGCTAATTTATTTGCTTATAGATTGTCGGCTAAGCATTTCCAAAAAGTAGATTTGTGATGTCTGGCACCTGCGCTTTTCGTAGGTGTCTTTTTTTTAATTTCTGCGCTAGAAGTGCAAGGTTTTTGGTCAGTGAATCTGATAATGTATTGCATTTTCTGCTTGGAAAAGGGTACATGAATTTCACAAATATCTTGTTATAGTAAATAAAAAAGGAGAAATGAAGAATTTGAAAGGAGCTTTTATTTGTTACTAGTTTGTTACTAGTCTAGTTTTAGAAGTTGTTGGCAAGTTGAGGCGATCGATCTCTAAGTTTCGGTGAAGAAAAAATAGAGTTTTTTAAGTAAAGCGCTGTTTTGATGTGCTAAGATAAATGCAAGACATCAAAATAGGAGGTAGGCATGGCAACTGATATTCAACGTTTTACGGCCACATTAGCCTATATTGAAGAACATTTATTTGAAGAAATTGAATTAAAACAATTAGCGAAGCAGGCATTGCTTGCCGAATACACATACCATCGCTTTTTCACGTATTTGACAGGCTATTCGTTTACTAACTATATTCGGAATCGAAGGTTAACAGAAGCCGTGAATCAGTTGAGAAAGCAAAAGCATACCATTGATGAAATTGCCGAAATGTGTGGCTATGGCAATCGGTCAGCTTTTCATCGTGCCTTTGTAAACTTTCACGGATTAACACCGACACAGACCAAGGATGAACAGGCAAACATCAATTTTTTTCCGCCGGTTCGTTTGAATATTCAAATTGTCGGTGGAGAGACCCTGAATTACCGCATAGAACAGCTGCCGGCTTTTCAGATCGTAGGCAAAATGAATAGCTATATGCTAGATGAAGAACTATTTACTAATACAGGAAAGCAGTGGGAACAATTTTTTGGGGATGGAAAGTTACGGAATTTTGCGAAAACAATAGTCACTAATAAGCATTTTTTTGGCGTAAATCGTGCACCATATTTTGCAGTTGCCAATCCGCAAGTTCCAGCTAGTAACCAACTGAATTATTTTACAGGATTTGTATTGGCTAATGAGCAGACCAGCAGCTATCCGATTTTTTCGATTCCCAAGCAAACCTATGCGGTGTTTACCAGTGAACCCTATGATTATCAGGTCACCACAAATGTTTCAAATACGTATCACCGATTGCAGCAGCAGATTTTTAGCACTTGGTTGCCGCAAACGCATTATCAAAGAAGCGAAGGTCCAGAACTAGAAACTTATGTAAGTTTAGAGGACAAGGCATGCTTGGAAATTTGGTTGCCCATCATTAATAAGCATAGTTAAAAGTTGCCAGTTTTATTTTTAGCTGTAATTAACCCTCGAATGCAACTGAGGGACTAAGATCAGAAGCCACTATGGTAAAAGTGGGATATTCTAGTTTTCTAGAAAAAATGAATACTATATTAAAGAGGCAAGGGGAACTAAACATGACAGTGAGCCAATGGTATCAAAAACGAGAAGGCCAAGCGGAGCACTTGGTTTATTTGAATAAAGAAGGCAAAGAGCTAGAGAAGCTGTTGAATAAAGAAAAATCAATGATCATCCGCGGAGCAGCCGGCAGAAAGTCGCCACTAGGGGGACGGGCAAAGGTAGGAGACATCACTTATTTTGTTCAAACTGGTGGTGGCCTGGAAGTGACGCATCGTGGGATGATTACTCAGGTCGTCGAAAGCGAGAAAATGACCAAAGAAGAATCAGCGGCTTTTGTTCAGCAGTACGAAAAAGAATTAAACCTATCGAAAAAGCAATACGAACGTTGGGCCGGCAAGAAATATTTGGCGGTTTATGAAATTGACCATCTGGAAGCCATCGAACCTTTCGTCTACAAACGGGGCAAGAATATGGACGATTGGATCATTACCGATTCAATTGACGAAATCAAAAAAGACTAAATTTATCGTAACCGCTTGACCTTCCTCTATAGGGGAAGGTCTATAGTTTTATATAGGGAGGAGATTCCATGTATACAATTGGTGAATTTTCCAAAATCTCAAAGCTGACCGCCAAGGCGCTGCGCTATTATGATCAAGAAGGAATTTTGACGCCTTCAGAACGGGGAGGGAACGGTTATCGCTATTATTCCAACGAAGATTTGGCGAAGGCAGAGCTGATTTTGCTGCTGAAGCAGTTTGATTTTTCGATTGCTGAAATTAAAGAAGTGATGGCTCATGAGCTAGAAGAAGAGGACTTAGCAGCCTTTTTAGCAGAAAAACGAACACAGTTAGCGGAAAAAATTGCCCGACAAAAGGCTTTGATCCAGCAAATGGATGACCTCCTGAAACATACTGAAACGAGGGAGCGAAGACAAATGGATTATAGGATGAGTGTTGAAACGTTGCCTGCTGAAAAAGTCGCATTATTGTATTTCGAAGGAACTTTCAAGGAAATCGGCAAGTACACCGGCCAGTTGTTCCAGGAGGTCAAAGGTCGCGGGAGCGGTGCACCGTTTTGTCTGTATTTTGATGAGGAAGTCAACGAAACCGGAAAAATGGCGTTAGGTGTCCCAATTAAAAAGATCTTTGATTCGGATGCGTTGAAGATCACGAATTTTCCTACTGGTCGAGCGCTGTGCACGACCCATGTGGGAAGTTATGAGCGATTGAACGAAGCTTACAAAGCGTTAATCGATTACGCGAAGGCCAACGAGTTAACCTTGGAGACGCCTTGGCGGGAAGTGTATTTGAAAGGGCCGGGGAAATTTTTTAAAGGGAATCCTGATAGTTATCAGACCAAGATCATTGTGCCTATTAAGGAATAAAAGAAGATGCTCCAGCGAGTGTGTGCTGGAGCATCAATGACTAAATACTAAAAATTCCAGGATATCGCTAATTATATCGTTATTTCTTCAGAAAGCCAGATTGAGGGACAACTTCAGTCTGGTTTTGCTTTGTCTTCTGTAGGTTTCAACAGTTTTGCGAGCCCTCTATAAAATCTCTGGGAATTCGTTTACAATTATTTCTAGAAGACGATTGATTGCTTACCGGGAGGGGGAGATAGAATGATTGAGGTTTGTGAGGCGCAGGTGATTCGCATTCAAATGGAAAAAGAGCTAGTGGGCAAGACCATTAGTGAGGTAAGCTTTGGGAATTCAACCCATCGCTTTGCTTTCTTTTCGGCGGAAGAGGAGGCTTACGAAGAATTTCTTTTGAACCAAATCATCAAAGAAGTTCGGGCCTTTGGTAGTTTTATGACGCTGGAGTTCGGTCACTGCTGCCTGGCTTTTAGTGAAGGGCTCAATTTTTATTGGTTAGTTGACTGCAGCAAGCTGCCGAAGAAATATCAGTTTTCGTTGACCTTTACCAATGGAATGGTGCTGGCCTGCTCCGTTAGTATGTATGGTGCCATAATGCTTTATCACGAAAAGTTTGCGGGCAATGAGTATTTTCAAATGGCCAAAGAAAAGCCGAGTCCCCTAAGCGAATATTTCACGCAGGAGTATTTTCAGCAGCTAGTGGAGGCCACCAAACCAACCATCAGCTTGAAAGGTTTTCTGGCAACCCAGCAACGGATTCCGGGATTGGGCAATGGTACCTTGCATGACATTCTATTTGCGGCGGAGCTGTTGCCGAAAAGAAAGCTCAATACCTTATCAGAGGTGGAAATCCTTCAATTGTATCAAACCTTGAAGTCAGTGCTCCAGCGGATACTTGCACAAGGCGGTCGCAACACTGAAAAAGATTTTTACGGCAAACCCGGCGGCTATCAAACGATCCTTTCCAGTAAGACTTACAAACAGCCCTGTCCACGTTGTGGAGGTGAGATTCAAAAGGCCAGCTACCTGGGTGGTACGATTTATTATTGTGAAGGCTGCCAGAAATAAGAAAACTACGTGCCACTACCTCGAATAAGGTGGCCCGCAGTTTTTTTCAGCTAAAGAGTTATTCGTTTAATGCATTCTCACAAGCTTTGGCAATTGCCCGGCTGCTCATAGTAGCGCCGCTTACCGCATCGACGGTTAGGGATTGCTTTTCTACAATTTCGGCCGCAAGGGTTTCCGCCTTTTTGCCTAAGCCGGTTTGATGTTCCAGAATTTGAACAGCGGCAATTTTACCATCCTTCACCGTTACATCGACCTTAGCAATCACAGGTTTGATCGCAGCCTCACCGGTGTACGTACCATCCGCCATTTCCGACACATCAATATCCGCGATTTCGGTGTCCTTGACCACGGATTTTGTGTACATATTCGCAGCAAAGGAAATCAGAAAGCCTAAAGCCAGAATAGTAAATAGACCGATCAATAGTTTAGACATGAATTTTCAGCTCCTTTTTGACATGGTCCACGAGAGGTTCGATCGCTTGGCGATGGGTGAAATCAATCTGTTGATTATAAGTAGCCAAAAACTGCCGGTCTTCCTCACTGGGTTCTCGCTTTTTCTCTGCGTCTTTTTTCTTGAAGGCCATCATTCCTCGATGGATTTTTGACAACTGCCCATAATCAATGCCGCCCCGCAGGTGGAAAATTTTAGCATTTTGCAGTTGCTGCTGGCTGAGATTTTGGGTCAATATCGGACGGTAATCAGTGGTCTGAGGATCAGCCAAGCCAACGGTGAACAGTACCAAGTTTTTCCCGGAATGCTCCTTCAACAGCTTGAAGCCTTTAATCCCGCTGGCATAAAGCCCGCCGCCGAAAATAATCATTTCAAACTCCTGCAGCTGCTTCTTACTGACCTTGGAGGCCTCGAATACCGGAACTTCTAGACTTTCAGCGATCCATTCTGCGTACTGCTTCGTTGTGCCGTAGTGGGAGCCGTAAATCACAGCGGCCTTTTCCATTTAGTTTTCCTCCGCTTCTTGTTTCTGCTCAAATCCTTCTAACCGTTCTGCGCCGCTGTAGAGCTTCATGAAAATCTTGAAAAACGCAGCAATTTCTTCATCGGAATACCCTTCAAACAGCTGATTCAGAGCTTCGTTGTGGAGCATTGCCACCTTGGCAAAATACTCGCGGCCCTCGTTGGTGATGGTCAGCAGTGTTTTCCGTTTGTCTTGGGGGCTTTGCTGGAGGCTGACTAACTCTTTTTTGGTCAAAGACAAGGCCAGCTTTTTGGCGGTTTGGCGGGAGCTACCTAACAGTTCTCCTACTTGGGTCAATGTCAGGCCTTCTTCGGGCCCGTTCTTCACCATCGTTAAGACCATGAACTGCTTCAAAGTCACCACCGGGTCCATCTTATCAAAAGAGGTCTGCAGCCGATTGCCTAAAATAAACAAGCTGGAAAAGATCGCTCGCTGCTGGGAATCGCGGGTTTTACTAAAGGCTTCAATTAACTGTTTAATATCCATAAGCGTCTCCTTTTTAAGTAACTAGTTACTAAATCTAGTATAACAGATTTTCCTAGTAAATACATACAACTCAGGCCTTAATTTTTCATGGAAAAGAAAGCAGGTATTTGTTTTTTAATAAAACAAAAAGAATAGCAATTTCCATCAGTTATACGAACAAACTTTCGCCTTGTTGTGGTAAAATAGATGGGATTGGAGGCATAATCATGAAATTTTTACACGCAGCAGATCTGCACTTGGACCGTTCTTTTGAAGGTCTGATTGAAGTGGCAGAAAGCTTTCAACCTTACCTATTACAAGCAAATCAAAACATGTTAACCAATTTAGTCGATACCGCCATTCAAGAGGCGGTGGACTTTGTTTTATTAGCCGGCGATACCTTTCACCAAAATCGTCCGACACTGAAAACCCAGCGCTATTTCTTTGCTGAAATGGAGCGCTTGAACCAAGCGGAAATTCCGGTTTTTATGAATTTCGGCAATCACGATTATTACCAGGCGGAGCGTTACTGGTTTACCTTTCCCGACAACGTGGTGTTGTTTACCCAGGAAGCGGTGGAAACCAAACGCTTCACCACCAAAAAAGGCGAGCAGGCGGCCATCACCAGCTTCAGCTTCCAGCATCCATTAATCGAAGAGGAAATGATTGATCAATTTCCCACGAAAAATAGCGACGTTTTTCAAATCGGCATGTACCATGGGGGCCAGGCACCTTACGCGCCCTTTACTGTGTCGAAATTGATGGAGAAGGGCTACGACTATTGGGCGCTGGGACACATTCATGTGCCGCAAATTTTATCAGAGCAGCCGTGGATCATTTATCCGGGAACGCCGCAGGGACATACCCAAAAGGAAACCCAGCTGGCCGGCGTGAAAATAGTTGAAAATACTGGTGGCAGCACCACGGTTCGCTCGGTGGCAATCGCCGCGGTTCACTGGCAGAAGCAGCAGGTGTCGTTGGCGCGGGTCCGCAACAATCCGCAGCTTTTCCAAGCAGTCAAGGATCAGGTGCAGATTACCCAGCCCACTTTGCTGCAAATCGAATTAACCGATGGGGAAGCGCTGGGAGCCGAGTTGGCTTATCAGGCGGCGTCCGATGAACTGCGCCTGGCCATCCAGGAAGAATTGCCGGAGCATATTTTTGTATGGCAGCTGACACTGGCCGATGCACCGGAGGAACGGCCGTATTTGGCAGTGGAAGAAAGTCTGGTGGATCAGTTGATTGCCACCTATCAAGAACCGACTGTTTTTCAAGAGCTGCTGCAGGAGCTGGATCAGAATCCGGCGATCCATCCCCTGTTGAACCAGCAGTTTAAGACTGAAGTAGTTAGCCAACTGAGTCAGACCGTGAAAGACACTTATCGCTTCCGAGCGCTAAAAAACGACGAATAGAAAAGGGATGCACATGTGGATTAAAAAAGCAGAAATCACCGGCTTTGGCAAATGGCGACAGCAAACTTTTTTATTTGAGCCGAAGAATCAGCTGGTTTACGGCTTGAACGAAGCCGGGAAATCAACCCTGTATCAATTTATTCAGGCGATTCTTTTTGGCTTCCCCAATAAACGTAAAAAAGGCCATGACTATACGCCAGAAGACGGCAGCGGCTATGGCGGCCGCTTAACCTTAATGACGGAAAAATATGGACAAGTAACCATCGAACGCTACAAAAGCAAAAACAAAGGCAAAGCCGCGGTGCAGCTTGTCGACGGCCAGACCGGAGACGAAAGTCTGTTGGAAACAATCCTGTATCCTTTGAATCAAGAATTGTTTCAGCAGGTCTTCACCTTCCAGCAGGAGCAGCTGCAGCAGCTGGAATATCTACAGGAGGATGCCCTCCATGATGCGCTAGTTTCGCTGGGATTATCCGGCAGCAACCAGCTGTTTGAAAAGAAAAATACCCTCCAAAAAAAATACGAAACGATTTATAAACCGCGAGGTCGGAAACAAACGCTGAATCAAGCCTTGCAAAGCTTACAAACCCTGCAGCAGAAAATTCAGCAAAAGGAAGCTCAGGAAGCTGACTTCCAGTCCTTGGTACGGCAAGCCGACGAACTGCAAAAACAAGTCAGCAAACAGGAAGCCGCCAACCACGAAGCCCAGCAGCAACAGCTGCAATTAGAGCAGCAACGCTTGAACTGGAACAACTATGCCGAATACCAAGATCTGAAGGAAGCTGATTTAAGCCAGCAGGGCAGTCCCGAGGAATTGGCCCAGCTGCAGGAGTTTTATCAAGAGTATCAGCAGCTGAACAAGGAGCTGGAGAAGCTGCAGCAGGCATTGCAGCGTCACAGCGGAATGGATCAGCATTCGGCTAAATACTATTTCTATTTGGAAAACGAAGAAAAAATCCAGCAATTATTGGAGCAAAAGGTGGCGGTTCTGCGTTTATTAGATGAAGAACAGCGTTTGACAGTTCAATTAGCCCAGCAGCAAGCCGACCATTTTGGCTGGAGCGCAACCCATGCGCCACAACCATTTCCTGACAACGCTGCTGTCACTAAATTTTTGGCTCCGTTGCAGCAGCTGCAAAAACAAGCAGAGGAACAAAAAATCCGTTTGCAACTAGTACAAGAACAGCGGGATCAGGCGGAAAAAGCCCTGAACCAATACGAAAAGCAGCACCCAGAATTGTTCAATCAGCCGAAACGCAAGCCATGGTGGTTTGTGGCGGCAGCATTGGCCTTAGTTCTAGCTTTCTTTTTACCGGTTCCGTGGCGCTACGGCCTAGTTGTTCTGGCAGCCATCAGCGGCGTGCTAGGTTTAATGAAGAAAAACACCACCGCCAGCAAAGAAACCTGGCAGGAAAAATTAGGCCAGCTGGATCTTTACGAAGGTCAGTTAGCCGAATTGCAAACGAATTTTGCTCGCTTAGACAAACGCCGATTACAAGCGCGCCAACAAGTTCAACAGGAATTACAACGCCGGAAATTACCGCTGCGGGAAACCGAAATGGAGATCCAGCAGGTGAATCAGGCGGCGTTGCAATTTCTCACTCAACAGGAGCAGCAAAGCAGCTGGCGAACTAAGCAACAGGACATCCATCAACAGCTGTTAAAGCAGGAGCAGGAATTTACCTTCCTACAAGAATGGCTGCCGTTGCAGGAAAAAAAAATTAGCGATAAGTTCACTGCCTTGGAGCAATACGCCAAAGAAATGGAACAAATCCGTTTCGCCCAAACCTATCAGGAAAACACCATGCTGCAGCAGCGGATGAACGAGGCTAAGAAACAGCAGCAGATTTTACTAAGCGTCAATCAGCATTTGCTGCAGCAATTAGGGCTGCATTATCCATCGGAAGTCCCGATCTTCCTGCAAAGACAACAGGAGACCGCACAAAAGCAGCAGCGCTTAAAGGATCTTGAAAAAACCGTGGCACCACTTTTTCCAAATCTAATTGATTTTGATACAATTCAAGATCAATTGCATATCTTAAAAGAGAAGCAGCAAACCAACCAAGAAGCCCTGCGGCAATTGCAGGAACAAGAGCAACGTTTGCGGCTGCAAATTGATCAGATGCAAGCCGATGGAACACTAGATGCCTGGTATCAGCAGGTCAGCCAACAAAAAGCCGTGGTGACTCAATTATTGAAGGAATACGCCGCCGCCAAATTAGAAAGTCAATTATTGCAAGATATTGCCACGGAACTGTCTGAACAGCAATTGCCGGAACTAATGAAGCAAGCCAGCCGATATTTCCAATTATTGACGGATTACGATCAAGCCCGCTTGGATTTTGCAGAGGGTACGGTTACGGTGAATCAGCGACCAGTTTACAGCTTATCCACTGGAACTAAAGACCAGGTAATCATGGCGATTCGCTTTGCCTATTTAGCTTTGCAGAAGAGTCATCCTTGGTGTCCAATTATTATTGATGACGGCTGGTTGCATTACGACCACCAGCGAAAACGACAATTGGCTAAGCTTTTTGCCGAATTTAGCCAAGATTATCAAATCATCTGTTTGTCATCTGACCAAGAAATGGTAAGCTATTATCAAGAGCTTCACCAACCAGTTTGGGAATTGAAGGGAGATTCACGATGAAGAAAATCAAAGAACTGACCGTGGACGAGCAATTTGAAATGTATGTGTTAATCAAAAATGCCGATGTCCGACTAGCAAAAAATGGCAAGAAGTTTATCGCCTTTACCTTCCAAGATACTTCCGGGACTGTAGACGGCAAATTTTGGGATGCCTCTGACGAAGAAATCAAAAAGTTTAAAGCCGGCCAAGTGGTTTCCTTAAACGGCAAACGGGAAATCTATCAAGGCAATCCCCAGGTGAAAATTCTGCACCTGCGGACGACCCGCCCAGAGGAACCAGGCGATCCAAGTCTCTATATGGAACGGGCACCGTTGCGCCGCGATGAGATGGAAGAAGAAATCAATCAAACCTTGTTTGAAATCACCAATGCTCACTGGAACCGGATTGTCCGATTCCTATTGAACAAGTACCAAAAGGAATTTTTCGAGTTCCCAGCCGCTAAACGCAATCACCATGCTTTTGCCGGTGGGTTGGCCTTCCATACCTTGACCATGCTGCGTATCGGAAAATCCTTAGTAAAGGAATATCCGCAGCTGAATGCGTCATTGCTGTATGCTGGGATTATCCTGCATGACCTAGGAAAAGTAATTGAGTTGTCAGGTCCGACTTCTACTGAGTACACAGTCGTGGGAAATTTAGTCGGCCACTTAGTTTTAGTGGATGAAGAAATCAACAAAGCTTGCGCTGCGCTGAAAATCAGCGATGCCGACGAAGACGTGGTTGTTTTGCGCCATATGGTCTTGTCTCACCACGGATTGCTGGAGTACGGTTCACCAGTACGCCCACGTATTATGGAAGCCGAAGTTCTGCACCAAATCGACAACATCGATGCGTCGATGCAAATGCTGTCTAGTGCTGTGAAAAATACCGAGCCAGGTACCTATACTGAGCGTATTTTCGGCATGGACAATCGCAGTTTCTACGTACCAAAAGATGTGTAAGCAAAAGTAGGCGAGCATTCTCTTCGGGGATGCATCGCCTATCTTTTTGTTCATGAAGAGTAAGTTTAAAGCTTTCACAACTAGCAAGTGACTTACAACAATTTTGTTGTCCGGCTTCCCAAACTAACTTTGTTGGCATTAAGCGAAAATTGGGAGAAACTTGAGGAGCAGTTTATCCCAATTTCAGTCTTAATGCTCCAAAGCTGAGCGAGTTTGCGAAGCCATTCTTAATGAGGAGGAGTCCTAATTGGAAGATTTTGTAACCCATGATTTTGATTACTACAAGCGCACCATCGAGATCATGTACCAGAAGTATTACAATAAACGAATCATCATGGTTATGGTGGCCTTAGTCATTATCGGCGCCTACACCGCTTTTATGCAGGAGCACATGCTGCTAAATGGCTTGATGATTTTGGCACTGATTGCTGTCTTGGTCTTTTTATTTGGTCAGCGGGGAAAATTTGACGAGCTATACAGTGAATTTTTACAGGCCAATCAACCAAATGCCCAGATTGACCAGCTGGAAGAAGACGAGTACAGCTACAACGTGAAGGAGAACGGTGAAGAAAAAGTGCGGATTAACAAAAATGATGTCCGCAACTTGCCTTCTAACAATAAGCAGTACACGATGATGGTAGGCTTCGAGAAAACCTTCTTTGCCAAACAGCCGTTTCAAATTATCTACTACGACATGCTGGATATTACATATGAAGAAAAGTTCCGCTTGAAACGCAATGGTTACAGCAGTATGCCTCGCTTTTTGCGCCGCTTCAGCCTAGGCAATATCAAAGCCGGCATCGGCAATCTTTTCAGCTTTATCTTTGGTAATATCTTTATTCTCTTTATCATCATTCGTTTATTGAGGTATGTTGTTTCGATCTTGCGTACGTTTATGTAGAAAAGGTTCAAGAAGAAAGAGTAGTGATCTCATCTTCTTGAACCTTTTTTGGTCTTTTCTTCAAAAAAATACCCTTAACTGTCGAGAGGCACGTAGTCAAGACAGTCAAGGGAGATGCTATATTGGAACTCTTAGCTGCTATTACAATTCTTGTTGGAGTGATCCGGGTGTATGACTTCCTCACAAAGTTATACCAGCCAAAACACAAGAAGCGTAGTTAGCAAATCATTTTGCGAGGTCGGGCTCAGTCCTTCCTTCGCTTAGATGATAGCATGAATTTCCGCCATTTTATCAGACAATAAAAAAAGTTTTACAAAAACTGTTGACAAACCGACCGACCGGCGGTATAGTATAAACATAAACAGACCAGTGGTCGGTCAAGAGAAGGTGAATCATGAGAATAGTCAAAGAACACGAGACCCGCCGAACGGAAATCATTGATACTGCCCAGCAGCTTTTTTTAGCTAAAGGATACGAAAAAGCCACCATCAACGACATCCTGAAGCAAATCGGCATCGCCAAAGGAACCTTTTATCACTACTTCAAATCCAAAGAAGAAGTCATGGATGCAATCATTATGCGAGTCGTCGAAAAAGATCGCCTGATTGCCCAAGAAGTACAAAAAACAGACATCAGCAGCCTAGACAAAATCCTTTTATTCTTGAAACGCCAGTCAGCTGCCGACAACGAACAAAAAAGCGACCTGCTGGAACAGTTTCAGCATACTGAGAACGCCCTGATGAAGCAGCGAGCATTAGAAGGAACCCTGCAGCATGTTTGCCCAGTCTTAGCTGAAATCATTGAAGAAGGCAGGCAGCAAGGGGAGTGTTCAGTGGAGTACCCACTAGAAAGTATTCAATTTTTAATCGCCGGCATTCAATCATTATCTGATGAACGGGTAATCGGCGAAGATCCCGAAGCTATCCAACGCAAGCTTTTCTCCTTTGTGGAATTCATCTTTCGCATCCTAGGAATTGACGAAGCTAAGTTCGATAAGCAAACAGTCACGCACCAGTTTTTACAAATTTTCACCAGTTAAGCTCAATCACGCGGTTGAGTTTAAAAAATAAAGCAAAATAGACTGACGGTCGGTCTATATAGGAGGAACTTTAAATGAATCATCAACAAACGATCAAAGCGTTAGCCCAACGCAGCGGCGAACAACTAGAAACCTGCGAAGCAGTTATGAACGCCTACGAGAAATACGCCGAAAAGCACCTAAAGAAAGCCCGACGCAACAATTTAGACGAAATGGCTGCCACAATCGCCTGGGAGACAGGTCTTGATAGCCGAATATGCAGAAATATTTTAACGCAATTTTTTGACCTATTAGCCGAAAGAGTTGCCCGTATGTCCCTTGTAAACAGACTAGGAGGAAAATAAAATGATGACAATTATCGCAGTAATCGTAGCATTAGGAATCGTATCACAAATCGTTGAAGCTTTAATCGACGAAGACGCCGTAAAAGATTTTGTAATCAAACACTTAGGCAAAATACCCGCAGACGAAAAATAAAAACCCAAAAAATGGAGGAAATTAAAATGAAAAAAATCATCATAGCAATGATCGCAGTCGTAAGTTTAGGAACAGTATCGCAGGTAGTCGAACACAACATGGACAAGGAAGCCGTAAAAGAAGCGGTAACCAGCACCTTCAAAACACCAGCCGACGAAAATACAGAAAATGGGGGAAACTAAAATGAAAAAAGTCGTAATCGCAATTGCAGCAGTAATAAGTCTAGGAATGGTATCCCAAGTAGTGGAACGCACCATCAATGAAGAAGCCGTAAAGACAACGGTCCAGACTTACCTTAAAGAAACACCAGACGAAGACGATGACGAACGAATCAACTTCGAAGAAAACAGCTTCAGCGAATGGATCAGATTTTAGAATAGCAACCAGCGAGGACCCAAGACAATCAAATCTTGAGTCCTCGTTTTGTATTTACCTAACAGCAAGGATGTCTGGCTTCCCAAACTAGCTTTGTCGGCATTAAGCAAAAATTGAGAGAAACTTGAGGGGAAGTTTATCTCAATTTTAGTCTTAATGCTCCAAAGCTGAGCGAGTTTGCGAAGCCTTTCTCATGACAAATGTCATACAAAGTCATGACGTATCCTTCTTAATTCCTCACCCCAATTTCGCTAAACTAAGTCTATAAACAAGAAGCGAGGGAGCGAAAATGGAAAATCTAGTCAACGTAAAAAATATAAGTGTCACCTTTAAACGAAAAACAGCCTTGAAGGCAATCGATTGCCACTTAGCAAAAGGTGAAGTGGTAGGATTGGTGGGACCAAATGGCGCCGGAAAAACGACGCTAATGAAAGCCATGATCGGTTTTATTCCAGTCAGCAAAGGCGAAATCCAGCAAGCAAAGGAGACCGCAATGGAAGCTCTGATCGAGCAGCCAGGACTTTATCCCTTCCTATCCGGCTGGGACCATCTGCAGCTATTTTCAGAGAACCAGCAAATAAAAGGGGAACTCGACCGCTTGATTACCCTGCTGGACATGCACGAGTTTATCAACAAAAAGACCAAAGATTATTCGCTGGGAATGAAGCAGCGGCTGGGAATTGCCTTAGCTTTACTGAATCGGCCGCAAGTAGTGATTTTGGATGAGCCCATGAACGGCTTAGATCCTTACTCCGTCAAACTGTTGAAGAAAGCCATTTTGACTTACAAAGAAGCTGGAACAGCCTTCCTAATCTCCAGCCACATCCTCAGCGAGCTGGAACAATTAGTAGATCGGGTCATCCTGCTGAAGGCTGGAAAACTGGTGGAAAACGTGGAGCACCCGGAATTATTGGAAAACTTTGAAGATGACTTATTAGCCAAATTAGCCTAAGGAGAATGATGAAAATGAAAAACGCAGTCAAACAGGAACTATTCAAATTAACCAAGCAGCAAATTATTCTAAAGCAAACCCTGATCTTAAGCTTTATGATTATCAGCTTTGCCTGTGTCACCAAGTTTGGCAATTTTGACATGTTGTCGGCAGATAAACTGGTACTAACTTGCTTCAACAGCAGCTGGCTGATCGTGTTCTTCATGGTCTATCTAGCCAGCCAAACCTTCTCCATGGAATTTCGCTTTGGCACCATTAAGAACCTGCTGCAAAAAAATCAGCAGCGTCGGACGATTTTCTTCAGCAAACTCATCACTCTAGTGGGCTATTCAATTTATCTGAATGCGGTAGCCATCACAGTCACCATTTGTCTCAGCATGATTCTTTTTCCCGAAGTCTCTTTTGAGCAAACGGATCTGCTCCGTACCTTGTTTACCAACTTGCTAGGGAACTTCGCAGGAATGTGGCTATTTGCCAGTCTTTCCCTGATGATTTCGCTAATTGTCACCAACGAATCCTTGGCCAGCATGCTGGGCATCGTGACTTATTTTCTTTCATCCATGCTGGCAGGTATGCAGTTTATGGTGGTGGATCGCTTCAGCTGGCTGCGTTGGAACCCTTTGAACATGCTGAATTTAAGCAATCAAATCAACAATCAAGGCATGGAAAAGCTGACCCAATTAGCCACCAATCAGCTGTTAATCGGAAATATAGTGTATATTTTAGGCTTCTTCTTAGTTGCTTGCTTAGTATTTAACCGCAAAAAGGTATAGCCGGTATGGTATCATCCTAGATAAGAGTCTCATAGAAAGGAAAGCCCATGACTAAATTTCGCTTATTTCCCAAGGGAGAAAATTTTTACTCCATGATCTGGATGCTGTTTCTATTAATTCCCTTTCTTTCCATGATTCCTTTTGATACCTTTGAAAAACAATTTTCGGTGATTATCCTGCTGCTGTTTTGCTGGTTTTACCGGAATACCTTGTTTCAAGGAAAATATTTTGTCTACTGGTTAATTGGCCAATACATGATCGCCGCCTTTTATGCCTTAGGGCTGGGGTACATTTACTTGTTCATGTTTCCTTCCTGGCAGCTGGGCTTTGGCTTTCCCAAGATGAAAAAATCCACCTTCTGGCTGTTGTTCTTTGGACAATTGCTTATCATCCTTCTAGGATTGATTTTCGGACCACTCACTGATCCGGCCTTTGGCAGCAATCAGTTGTCAATGGATGCTCCCTTTGCGCTGTTTACCATTATCGCACCGCTGCCAGGCCGCGAGTTTCAACGATCAATGGAGCAGCGCAGGCAATTGTATCAGTCAAACCTGCGGATGGAAGCTATCATCAAGGGGGAAGAACGCAACCGAATTGCCCGAGAATTGCACGACTCGTTAGGTCAATCCTTGTCAGTAATGACCCTCAAGCTGGATTTGGCCCAAAAGATTTTAGCCAAAAAACCAGAAGTCGTTGCCGCTGAGTTGCAGGAGGTGGAACAGCTTTCTCGTGCTACCCTAAAAACCGTGCGGGAAATTGTTTCCGATATGCGCAAGCGTTCGATTCGCGAAGAGCTGAACGACATGAACCAAGCTCTAACATCAGCGAAGATCATTTTAACGACGGAAAATGAAGAACTGGCTAATAACCTGTCCGCCGATCAGCAAAATGAACTCAGCAATGTTTTACGGGAAGCCATCACCAACATCATCCGCCACAGTAAGGCTACTTTTTGCAGGATTGATTTTTCCATGGAGGCCGGCTGGCTGAAGCTTTCGATTAAGGACAACGGCATCGGTGCCAAGGAGCTGATTGCGGGAAACGGTCTTACTGGTATGAAGGAACGAGTGAAAATGCTCAAAGGGACCATCTTAATACAAGACGAACGTGGAACTAAGCTTTCCATTGCAGTTCCTTTGGAGGAGGCATTGAATGATTAAATTACTGATAGCTGAAGATCAAGGCCTGCTGTCATCAGCCTTAGCCATGATTTTGAATTTAGAGGATGACTTAGAAGTGGTGGGGACGGCCAAGGACGGGGCCGAAGCGACTGCCATGGTGAAGCAGCTGCAGCCGGATATCCTGCTGACGGATATCGAAATGCCCCACAAAACCGGCTTGGAGTTAGCGGAAGACTTAAAGGACAGTCCTATCAAGGTCATTATTCTGACCACCTTTGCCCGCGATGGGTACTTTGAAAAAGCAGTCAACGCGAAGGTATCGGCCTATTTGTTGAAGGATACTCCCAGCGAGGAGCTGATTCAGCACATCCGCGCAGCCATGGAGGGAAAAGTATACTACGAACCTTCCTTAATTACTGGCTACATGAACAATCAGCGCAATCCTTTGACCCCCAAGGAACAGGAAATTTTAACTCTGATTGCCACCGGAGCCACTTCAAAGGACATTTCTGCCCAGCTTTACTTAACCGATGGCACCATTCGCAATTATATCTCGGAAATAATCAGCAAACTAGGTGCCAAAAATCGCATCGATGCTGCGTCCAAAGCAAAGGAAAACGGCTGGCTGTAACAAAAGCTTGGCAAAAAACTTCTACTGTCACAAGCAAAAACGTCTGGAAGATCAAAACTGATCCTCCAGACGTTTATTCGTAGTTCAGGGGAAATACTCGCCGTTTTAACCGGTCCAGCAACGCAATTAGTTGACACAGTATTTTTTGCTCAATTTGAATCAGCTTACTGTAAGCCGCGTTAAAGATTTTGTTCAGCAGCGGGTATTGGAAAATCAAGTAGCGCAGCATATCCAGCAGCAGAACCGTCACGCCGCCGGAAAAGCCGCAGTTGTAAAGGTTGACTCCTGCCGTCAGTACATGGGCATTACGCGAAATCACCGTATACACCACCCCTGATAAAATCCCCGATATTAAACCATATTTTCTGGCAAAAGGGGCTAAGGTACTGGCAAAGAACAGGATAACGATGGTGGTAGTTGACGTAACATCCTGGAAAAAGAACCAAGAGGCCACCAGCACCCCGCACGCTGGAAAGAAATAGTAACGGAAATTGAAGCCGTACATACTAAAGCCAGCGAAGGTTAAAATCGTACCCACCAACAGTCCGTTTAGCGGAACCTGCAAAATCAAGGGTACCGCCAGGCCCATCAAACCGTACAAGGAAAAACGAATCAGCTTTAAGAGACTCAGCCGCGTTCCTTTATGGAGCGTTTTTTCAAAGGTTATTCGAATAAGTGAATAGGCCATCGGCGCAGTGAAAAGAATCAGTAAGAAAACAAACAGTGCCAGACTGTGGGCCGCATTCAGCCGATGAGGCATAACGCGGATATGTAATAAATTACGAGTGGCAAAATTCCCCACTAAACCGATACAGCCGGCGGAAAAGCCCATGTTGTAGAGGTTCATTTCCTTCGTGTGGGCCTTTAAATAATGGAAAACCGGAATACTGATATAGCCGATCACCAAACCAGCCAAGACAGCAATCACTTTGTTTTGCAGCGGAACATTACTAGGTGCTGTGTAAATGACACTAACCATCGGAGATATACAGGTGCTCAATAAGCCCATAACCAGCGATTCTTGTCGCGTAGCCGGTTTATGATGCAGGTACAAAAGACTACCTAGCAAAATCGGTGCCGAATTTGCCAGATTTTTCCCGAAAAAGGAAAAGCCGGAAAGCAGCATAATTACCGAAATCGTTAATGGATTAAAGGAGTGACGGTATTTTCGTAAAATAAACAAACTAAGCAGCGTCATCAGACCGCTGTTGGCAAAAGCCGCCCCCGGTCCAGCCAGTTCAACATAGTCGCTGATCAAATTGCTGGGAGAGCTTAAAATACGGAACATCCCGTCAATGACCGAGCTGGTTGGATAGACGACAATTGGAACAATCGTCAGCAGCAACCCATATAATAGTAGAAAGTTAAAAATCAATTCTTGTGATAGCACGAGTTCATTTTTCTTCAGTCTAATTTCTTCCTTTCTATTATGAATCAATTTGAATGACCTTTACCCCAAGCTTACGAATTTCCTTAATAACTTCCGCCGAAGCAAATTGATCCGTAATTAAATAGTCAAAGGCCGAGATATCAGCAACTTTACATTTCGAAGTCACCCCGATTTTCCGATGATCCGCCACTAAAATTTTCCGTTTAAGGGTGTGATCAAGCATCAAGGCATTGATTTTTCCTTCATTAATAATCTCAGTGGTGACGCCGCTGGCTAAGCTCACTCCGCTGCAGCCCATGATGCAGGTGTCCGCATTGATGGCAGCGATCGTGTTCAACGCAATGTCCCCCACTAACGCCTCCTTAGGAAAACGCATCTCGCCACCCGTTAACAGGTAATTGTACTGGGCATTTTGCGGTAGGTGGTTGATTTCCAGATTATTGGTGACAATGGTCACATGTTCGGCATTCATATAATTCACCGTCTTCAACGCAGTCGAGCTGGCATTGATAAAGAGCGTGTCGCAATCATGGACGAATTGCCCCGCTTCTCGGGCAATCGCTTTTTTCAGGTGTTCCGAACCAGATGGGTCTACCTCTTCACAGTCCGCATAATTGAGGGTGCAATAGCCATATTTACGAACAATATCATTTTTTTCTTCCAATAAATGCAAATCCCGGCGAATCGTACTTAGGGACACGTTGAGGACCTCAGCTAGTTCCTGCGTCGTCAAATGCTGCTTTTCTTTTAATACCTCTAAAATATCAGCGTGCCGCCGATCAATGGCCGCAATCGAATTTTTCATGGATCGTTCCTGCTTTCTCACGGCGTCACAAATTGGAAACCGCTTTATATGATTGTATTATACACGAAAAAATAGCTAAATAGCTCAAAAAAACATATAAAGTGCAATAAAATCATAAAAAGTGGTTTTTATGATTTTTTGCTGTTTGGATCTTGCTCGAATTTGTTTAATAGCAATTAGGAAATTCACGTGATAGACAATAAAAAGCCATTCTCGGGAAGAATGGCTTTACGTATTATTTTTTATTCATGTAGTCTCGTACTAGTTTTAATTTTTTGCGAGAAACCGCACAACGTTGTCCATTGATCATAGTGAGCTCCAGCTCCTCTTTATCAATGGAGCGGACATTATCTAAGTTTACTACATAAGATTTATGTACCCGTTCAAAGTTGTCACCTAAATCAGCGGTTTCTTTAATCGCACCATAAAAGGAGATACGACCAGTAGCGGTATAGACATTCAAAACATGCGGCTTAGGTGAGGTCTCGAAAAATAGAATATCCTTGTAATTCACATAACGTTCACTTTTACCTGCTCTGATCAAATACTGTTGTCTTTTTTCAGGTTGGATCATCTGCTTAGCAAAAACGGTGTCTAAGCATTCAGTAATTGCATTTTGTACCGATTCGACACTATCTTTCACAATGAAATCTAAGGCTTCTACCTTATATTTGAAGGTTAGTGGAACCATCTCATCGTGAGTGGTGATAAAGATAATTTTCCCTAACGTATCATATTTTCGAATTTCTTTAGCTAAGGTCAGGCCATCCATTTCGTTCCCTAGATCAATATCTAAAAAATAAATACCAGTAGTATCTCGATTTTGTTTTAGATAATCCAAAATATACATTGGTTTATCTGTAGATAATGCAATTATAGCATCCAACTCGTTGATCATAATCTTCTTGTGGATATGTATTCGGTAAAGCTCTCGCAATGGTGCTTCATCTTCACAAATAAAAACCTTCATCATAACCAATGTCCCCTTAAAAGATAATTTTTTGAATAAAGTAATTATCAACTATTTCAGTCTCCAACAAAAAGTCTGTTTCCTCAATTATTTCCTGTAGATTACTTAAGCCGATTCCCCGATCTACTCCTTTAGTAGAAAAACCTTTTTCTTCTAATTGATATAATGGTGGTAAGCTTTCAGCACAGCTATTTTTGACAATAATCACGTTACTTCCTTCGTTCTCAATAAGAGCAACTTGAATTTCTCCCTCCTCCAGTTCAGTGAGGGCATCAACCGCATTATCTAAAATAATACCTAGTGAGCGAACTAATGGCATTTCATCTTTTTCCTCTACGTAGAAGCTTTTGTCGATCTCTAAAGTAAGATTCACTCTCTCACTATCAATTATACTCAATTTTACATAAAAAATACTACGCAACGCCATACTTTGAATTCGCATAAGCTTGTTAAGCTGAGTATTTACGGTAGTTAAGCTTTCAGAGCTGCCCTTTATTTGAGTGTAATAATAATTTTTCAGCTCATCGTATTTATCATCATGGAAGTAACTGTCCATACTTAACAAAATATTTTGATAATCATGTTTGAATTTCCGAACTTCCTCAGCATTCTTCTCAATGGCTTTCAAATAAGTCAGCTGATTTTCATAGATCGCTTTTTTACTTTCTGATTCTAAACGCATCGCTTCGCTGCGTTGGGCTAGTACAACGATGATAGCTAGAAAGAGGAATAGAGCAAGTAAGATATCGCCAAATAGTTTTGTAATAACACTGCCTTTATTAGGAATAGTAAGTTCTATCAAATATTCATTCTTTACTAACTCAAAAAATAGGATCAAACAAATTGTTAATATAGGAATATTTAGTATGGCTATTCTTTTTTTCACGAATGCTAAGAATTTTTTTTCTAATAATACGAGTGTAATTGAAATTGTCAATAGTATTAGTCTAACAATAACAAAAGATACGATTATAGTGTTAGGATTAATTTTATAAATATTTTCCGAAATAAATAGAGAGAAATTATCATTTAAAAAAATGAGGGAACTATATATACCTGCTAATAAGGGTTGTTTCTCTGAAAAGTAGAATGATATAAAGACGATAATAAAAAGGAGGATAATTTTTAAAGTTCCGCTAGAAATTAAGGGAATAGTTCTAATGAGCAAGCTACATATAGTAACAATTGTGACATCCATAAAAGTACGCTTAGATTTGAATACATATATAGATATCAGCAGTGGGAGGGTGTCTAATACGAATAGCATATTTCCAAACATTTTAATGATCTCTCTTTCTATATTTATATTTTGAATTAATCTAAAGGTCGATTATGATCAAAAATAGGTCGATTTTGATGTTTTCTTTTTTTTGATTATCTAGATGAATACACTAACTTTTAAGGGGGTAGTGTTATGAAAAAAATTATTTTATCTATATTGTTGTTAGTATCGTTTGTTTTCCCTGTTGTTGGTGAAGCTTCTTCTTCAAGTTCATATGAAAGTTTGCCAACTATTCAGGATAATAGTGTGTCACCCAGAGCATTATATAGTTACATTTTTCCATCAGTTCCACCAAAAACATTTAACGGTAGGACACGTATATACTACGAGTATAAAGAAAAACAAGGTTACTACATCGGGTATTACCAATAAACTAGATAGACTTATCAAGACAATTATAGCATAGGTCAATTATGAGTATTTTTCAAATCGAAATGAAAATCATACACACGAAAGAAGAGGAATTGTTAGCAAATCCTCTTCTTTTGTGTGTATGATTATAGTATTTACTCTTCAACTATAAACGAAACGTTAATACATGTCTTAGGTAGCATTCCAATATAATGCTGGTTTCTTCCTAAGAAATGAAACGCCCCCATTGGCTGTTTCCAGACTTAGTAAGAATATATAGAAATCACCAAATTCATAGCAAGTCGCTTTTTTCCTATATTATGAAACATAAAACAATTTGTGTAAAACGATATTTTGAGAAAGTTAAGTAAGTTTTCTTTTTTTGACATTCCTTCATGTGAAGCGGATTTAGTGCTAAGGAAGGGCTTTTTATAGTTTCCAAAAAGATGATTTTGATTAAAAAAGGGCCAATTTTGATAAGAATGATATTATTTAAAAAAATTATTTTATAATTACAGTAATTAGGAGGCAATGGTATAGAAACATTTACTAATGGGCATAGTCAGTGTTTGGCGCTCTCATTATAATAGAACAACTTCCCCAGATTCGTATAATGACATTCAAACTATTCAAACGAACAAAATTATCCCCAGGAGTGTTTGATGTAAATGTTTACTTCTTTGCCTCCTAAATTAGTTATGAAACATCTATGTAGAATAACTAGTCTTCCTAACTGACAGAATAAAGCGTCTAAGCTGAAATATGCTTGGGCGTTTTTTCGTATTTTATATAAAAGCCGCAGATACGCTAGAAAATTTCTTCCGTGGTAAGATGACAGTAGAGGTGAGTCGCGTGAAGAAAACAAAGCAAGCTGCATTCAATCAAGGAGGAGCTATTAAATTAGTGAATATTCCTCAAGAGCTTCACGGCTTGAGTGAACTGGAAGTCTCAGATCGAACCGCCAAGGGGCAAGTGAACCAAACGGAAGATGACTTGTTAAAATCAGACGGTCAAATCATTAAAGAAAATACGATTAATGTTTTTAATTTGCTGAACTTGGTGTTGGCACTTTTTGTCTTATTGGTGGGATCACCGAAAAATACACTCTTTTTTGGTGTGGTTATCATTAATACCTTGATCGGGGTATTTCAGGAGCTGCGAGCAAAACATACAATTGACAAGCTCTCTGTTTTAGCAAAGGATCAGGTGACTGTTTTGCGAGAGGGTAAGTTGCAACGAATAGATCAAGAGGCAATAGTTTTAGATGATGTATTGTTTTTGAAGAATGGCGATCAGGTTCCGGTAGATGGTCAAATCCTTGCAGGAGAGGGGATTGAAGTAGATGAATCCTTATTAACCGGCGAGGCGGATCGCATTCTCAAATATTCAGAGGACCGCTTGTATAGTGGTAGCTTTATTACTGCGGGTCAAGGGTTTTACCGAGCAACTGCTGTTGGAGATGATAATTTTGCTCAGCGGTTGTCCAGTGAGGCTAAAAGCAAGAACGGTAACTCCTCTCAACTGACAAAGGTATTAAACCGAATGATCACAGTGCTAACCGTTATTATTGTACCTGTAGGTCTGATGATGTTGTATACGCAGTACCAGACATCTGCTTCAATTCGGCAGGCTGTTTTAGGAACCGTAGCAGCGCTAGTCAGCATGATTCCTGAAGGCTTGATGCTGTTAACGAGCGTTGCCTTTGCAGTAGGTGCAGCCAATTTGGCTAGAAAAAAGGTACTGGTTCAAGCATTGCCTTCGATTGAAACGTTAGCTCGAGTAGACATTATTTGTTTAGATAAAACTGGGACAATTACCGATGGGACGTTACGTTTTGAAGAAAGCCTATTGGAGCAGGTGACGCAAGAACGATTTGATGTAATCATGGCTGCGCTGATGAAAAATCTGACGGATGACAATGCGACTGCCCAAGCGCTAAGAAAAGCTTTCCAAGCAAAAAATGAGTGGCAAGCAGAGAAAATAATCCCTTTTTCTTCAGCCCGAAAATGGAGTGGTGTCACGTTTGAAGGGGAAGGTAGTTACGTGTTTGGGGCACCGGAATTTATTTTCTCAACGGTGCCGGCAGAATTCCAAAAAAAAGTTCAGCCCTATATGGAGCAAGGATATCGTGTGCTGGTACTTGCTGCTTACCCTGAGCTGCTCAGTGAAACCTTTGAAAAGGAACCGGATTTGTTAGCGACTTTAATTATTTCGGACAATTTGAGAGAAAATGCGCGAGAAACGTTTGGCTACTTTGCCCAGCAAGATGTTCAAATGAAAGTGATTTCTGGGGACCATCCTTTAACCGTATCAAAAATTGCTCAAAGTGCAGGGATCCAACTGGCGGAACATTATGTCGATATGTCTGAAGTAGATGATTGGACTAATTACCGTGTTTTGGCGAAAACCAATACTGTTTTCGGTCGCGTTTCACCCTATCAAAAGCAGCGATTGATCCAAGCCTTACAAGACGAGGATCATACGGTTTGTATGACGGGTGATGGCGTAAATGATGTGTTGGCATTGCGTCAAGCAGATATCGGGGTAGCTATGGCGAACGGCAGCAGTGCTGCAAGAGCAGCAGCAGACGTTATTTTGTTGGAATCGGATTTTCAACGGATGAGGGATGTTTTAAATGAAGGGCGGCGCGTAATCAATAATATTGAACGAGTGGCATCCATGTATTTGGTCAAAACGATCTATTCGTTAATCTTGGCGGTTATCTTTATGTTTATCGCAAGTCCCTATCCTTTTGCACCAATTCAGTTGACACCAATTAATGCGCTAACTGTTGGAATTCCTTCTTTCTTTTTAGCTTTGAAGCCGAGTTATGAGCGAATTAAAGGGGACTTTTTGAATAATATCTTGCGAGTGTCAGTACCTGGTGCAGTGACGGTTGTATCGGCAGTACTCTTGATTCAGTTAGCAGGTCATTTGTTCCAGTTACCTTTTAGTGCTACGTCCACGATGTCGGTCTTTTTAACCGGTTGTGTAGGCTTGCTGGTTTTGTACCTAGTATCATTTCCGCTGGATAAAAAGAAAATCGCCTTGATTGCCGTTCTTGCGACGATCTATTTAAGTTGTTTCTTAGTCTTCCGAAAGTTCTTTGATTTTGCGATCCTATATAATCGCTACCTATTCTCTGTAATACCTTTGGCTTTGGGCGTTTACTGGCTGTTTAAAGGGATGACAGTATTGATGAATAAATTAGTCGGATTGAGGGTGCACTGGCAGGAACAGAGGAGGAAAAAACGTCGTTCGCGGGTAATTTAGTAGGAAATTCAAAACAAATCGAGAAAAAACACGGAAAAGGCTTTCTTTTCTGTGTTTTTTGGTATAATAGACTAAAAGTAATTAAAGGAGGCAATTTAATGACACTAGCAACATTGCAAAACGGTTCAGATATTCGCGGGATTGCCATTTCTGCAGAAGGTAAAACAAAAAATCTAGGTGCCACAGAGGCAGTTTTAATTGCAAACGGTATCATGAACTGGTTGGATGATAAAGGGATTGCTAAACCATTTACGATTGGCTTAGGCTTCGATGGACGCCTGACAGGTCCGGAGTTAAAACAAGTGATGATCGATACGTTCCAAGCAGCAGGTGTGCAGGTGCTAGATTTTGAGTTGGCGACGACACCAGCTTTGTTTATGGCGACACAATTTGAAGAATTTGATTGTGATGCTGGAATTATGCTGACAGCGAGTCATTTGCCTTACTATTTTAATGGCATCAAAATTTTCAGTAAAACGGGTGGAGCTGAAAAAACCGATATTGCTTATATTTTGGCGCATACTGATCCACAGCCGGTTGCAGAAGGAAGTGTGAAAAAGGCTGATTTAATTTCGGCTTATGCGGCTGACATGGTAGCAAAAATTAGAAAAGGTATCGGTTCTGATAATGACCAACCTTTAACTGGGATGAAAATTGTCGTAGATGCTGGAAATGGTGCCGGCGGTTATTTTGCCAGCAAGGTATTAGATGCTTTGGGGGCAGATACAACTGGTTCACAATTTTTAGAAGCAGATGGGAATTTTCCGAATCATATTCCAAATCCTGACAACAAGGAAGCTATGGCAAGCATCAAAAAAGCGGTACTGGACAATCAAGCAGATTTAGGGGTTATTTTCGATACGGATGTCGACCGCTCAGCGATTGTTTCAGCGGATGGACAAATTATTAACCGCAACAATTTAATCGCTGTTTTAGCGGCAATTGTTTTAGCGGAAGAGCCAGGTAGTACAATTGTTACGAACTCACCGACATCAGATCATCTGAAACGCTTTATCGAAGAAAAAGGCGGCAAACAGTATCGCTACATCTCAGGGTACCGTAACGTGATCAATAAGGCGATTGAACTAAATGAAGAAGGTGTTCATTGTCCGTTAGCGATCGAAACTAGCAGCCATGCGGCATTTAAGGAAAACTATTTCTTAGACGACGGTGCCTACGTGATTGCTAAGATTTTGATGCTTCTGCCGAGATTACAGCAGGAAGGTCGTCAATTAACTGACTTGATGGCGGAATTGGAACAGCCGGTAGAAACATTGGAAATTCGCTATGAGATCGCAGGGGACGACTATAAGGAAACCGGACGCAAAATGATCGAGAACTTCCGTCAGACCTTACCAACTAAAGACGGCTTTGCAGAGAATCCGGAAAATGATGAAGGAGTGCGCTTCTCCATCACGGAACCTCACGGCAAAGGCTGGATGCTGCTGCGATTGAGTCTGCATGAGCCGCTATTGGTAATGCAAATCGAAAATGATCTGCCGGATCAAATTCAAAAGCAATTGCCGATTTATCGTGAGCTATTAGCCCAAGATGACCGGATTAATTTGATGAAATTGGATCAACAAATCAAGTAAGTGTTCTAGCTTGCATTTTTTCCTCCTTCGGCTGATGATGATGCCGGAGGGAGGTTTTTTTGATGAAAATTACCTTAGATGAAGGAGCAAAAGAGCGCATTATTCAGCATTTAGGTGATCATAAGCTGGTATTGCTGACCTTTGAAGATGGTGTAGGACCTTATTCGCAACATGCGATGATTCATATGCAGACGCAATTTTCGCTTAATATCATTAGCGATACTATGCCTAAAGAAGATTACAATGACACGATCTCCACTAATGCGGGGGATTTTTGGATCAAAGGGTATTCTAAGGAAGATTTGCAGGAAAATATGCGGATTACCTTGAATCCTCGTTTAAGCTCCTTTACCTTATCTGGTGATGGCGGCGTGATTGACGATAATTTAGGATTTATTGATTTTACAGAAAAGACGTCGTAATTCTGACGTCTTTTTTCTTTTTTTAATAAATCTTTGATAGTATAGAGAAGAAAGGTGGCGGTATAGATGGCAAAGATCATGATCGTGGAAGACGAGGCAGTCATTCGTCAGCTGATTGGCGAAGAATTGACGAAATGGCGATTTGACGTATTTGCGACGACGGAATTTAGTGAAGTGTTCACCGACTTTGAGCGGGAAGCACCGCAGTTGGTTTTGTTAGATATTAATTTACCAGTATTCGATGGGTATTACTGGTGTCAAAAAATTCGTGAGGTTTCAAAGGTGCCGATTGTTTTTATTTCCTCGCGTAACACCAATATGGATCAGATCATGGCGATGAATATGGGCGCTGATGATTACATCACAAAGCCCTTCGAGATAGACGTGTTAGTAGCGAAGATCAATGCACTCCTACGACGCTCCTATAATTACGCTGAAGGTGGCGAAACTATGACTCACAATGGGATAACCTTGAATTTAGATAATAGTAGTATGGAAATTTCTGGTGAAATGATCGACTTAAGTAAAAATGAATACCGTTTGCTCTACATCTTGATGAAACAGCACGGTAAAATTTTAAGTCGCGAGAAACTGCTGCGAGCCTTGTGGGATGATGAGCGATTTGTGGATGATAATACGTTAACGGTAAATATTAATCGGCTGCGACGCAAAATTGAACAAGCGGGGATTCAAGACTACATCCAGACCAAAGTCGGCCAAGGCTACATCGTGCCATAAAGGAGCAGCGTATGACATTTTTAAGATTTTTAAAGGATAAGCTGATCATCTTACTGGGCTGGGGCGTTTTGAGTGCCTTAATGGTTTTTATGGTTTGGCTAACACCGGATTTGCATGGCTTCATGGATAACTTAAGCTATCTGCTTTTGCTGCAGTTGTTTCTATTGTTCTTGTTTTTTGCTTTCGATTATTATCGGAAAAAAGATTGGTACCAGCAATTAAGTCAGCCAGATGCTGGCTTGCAGCAGTTTTTGGATGAGGCAGATACGGAAGAGGAAAAACTGGTTCAGGAATATATTAATCAGCAGGTTCGGCAACACCATCAGCTCATGCAACAAGCTATCAGTAATCAAAAGGATCAAAAGGATTATGTGGATTCGTGGATTCACGAAATTAAGGTTCCTTTAGCAGCTGTAGGATTAATTTTACAATCAGTTGAATACGACATCGATGACAATAAATATACCTTGCTTCAAAACGAAGTACAAAAAATCGACGAGCACGTGGAGCAAGTGTTGTACTATTCTCGTTTGGATGAATTCATTAATGATTATTTGATTCAGGAATATTCCATTAAAAAGATTATTCAGCCGGTCATTCGTAGCCAGGCCAATTATTTTATTCAAAAAAATCTGCAGTTAGTTATGTCTGAAGAAGATGCTGCTGTTTTAACTGATGGAAAATGGATCGCCTTTATTTTCCGCCAATTGTTAAGTAATGCTATTAAGTACACACCAGAAAATGGAAAGATTGAAGTACTGATTACTCAGAAGAATGATGGTGCGTATTTACAGCTGAAGGATACGGGGATTGGTATTCCCTCAGAAGATTTAGGTCGTATTTTTGATAAAGGCTTTACGGGAGAAAACGGGCGTAGTGCACAGCAGCATTCTACTGGATTGGGCTTGTATTTGGCTAAAAAACTTGCTGAGAAATTGGGTGTGGAATTAACCGCTGAATCGCAATGGGGTGAAGGCACCACCATGACCTTATTCTTTCCTCGATTGAATTATTATCAAGAAAGTCGCTGATACCCTTGTCAACAATTAGTTGTTTCTGCTAAGCTAACACAGAAATATCGGAGGAGAGAACATGACGATTTTACTTGCGCTTGTTCCAATGTTTGCCTGGGGAAGCATCGCATTAGTTAGTGGGAAATTAGGCGGCGATGCCAATCAGCAGACGTTAGGAATGACAATGGGGGCTTTTCTTTTTGCTTTAGTTACATTTATACTGGTGCATCCAACGTTAGATCTCAGGATTTTAGTGATTGGCTTTTTGTCAGGTGTGTTTTGGTCAGTGGGGCAAAACAAACAATTTCATGGGATGAAATTGGTGGGGATATCAGTCGGACTACCGTTATCAACGGGTTTTCAGTTGATTTTAAATACAATTGCTGGGGCAGTTTTTTTTCATGAGTGGACTAAATCACGGGATTTTATTTTAGGTTTTATTGCTTTGGCGCTGTTAGTCTTCGGTGCATACTTAACTGCTAAACAAGACAATGAGGCTGGAGTTAAAACAGATCATCAGGTTTTGGACTTTGGCAAAGGGATGCGAGCATTGATTCTTTCAACAATCGGTTATGCCTCTTATACCATTATTATTACCTGGGCAGGTCTAAATCCTTTGGCGGTAATTTTCCCGCAAAGCATCGGGATGCTGTTAGGGGCAGGTCTGTTTGCTTTTGGGAAAACAAGTTTCGATAAATACGTCTGGCGCAATATGTTGTCTGGGTTGTTATGGGGTGTCGGCAATATTTGTATGTTGCTGACCGTTCAATCAATCGGTTTGGCTATTGGCTTTTCTTTGTCCCAGATGGGGATCATCATCTCTACCTTGGGCGGAATCTTTCTTTTGGGAGAGCACAAAACGAAAAAAGAAATGGTCTTTGTTGTTGTTGGCTGTCTGCTGATTATTGCAGGTGGTTTCGTGCTGGGGTATATGAAGGCCTAATAGTAATAAGCCAATTATCTTTTTGGAGATAATTGGCTTATTTTTTTAAAGCTAGTATAATTTTTTCGGAATCGCCCTCTAGTAAAACAATAGTAACAGTGTATGGATTTACGAATTAACTTTGTTAGTATTAAGCTGAGCAAATTTGAGAAGTGTAATGTTATCAATCTGAAAGTCCATAAGCCTTCATTTTTCGCCACAGAGTAGTCGTACTAATCCCCAACTCCTGAGCAGTTTTTTTGCGGTTCCCCATATTTTTCACTAGAATGCTCTTCAAATAATCAGTTTCGCTTCTTTGTGGAGCTACTCCAGCTGATGAGGTGCCGGTTGATTCGGCCGTTTGGAACTCGTCAGACCAGATTTCTGCTACTGTGTTGAAACGGACTTCCTTTCCCTCAGACATCACAACAGATCTTTCTAGCAGGTTAATGAGATGGCGAATGTTGCCATCATAATCGAACCTCTGAATATAATTCAGACAATCATCGGAGATCTTCATTGCCGGATATTCTTTGGCAATGTAGTTTTTAGCAATTTCAGCGATATCTTGCGCACGTTCAGCGAGGGAGGGTAAGCGTAACTCTAAAACAGCTAGACGGTAATACAAGTCTCCTCGAAATTTATTTTCCTGAGAAAGTGCCTTGAGATTTCGGTTCGTCGCACTGATAATTCGTACATCTACCGGAATAACCTCTTCAGCACCTACACGAACAATTTCCTTTTCTTGCAGGACCCGCAACAATTTTGCCTGTACCTCGAACGGAATTTCACCAATTTCATCTAAAAAAACCGTCCCATTATGAGCCATCTCGAAGATTCCCATTTTTCCTTTATCATTTGCTCCTGTAAAGGCTCCTTTTACGTAACCGAAAAGTTCACTTTCTAGCACAGAAGTAGATAAAGCTGCACAGTTAATAGCGATAAAAGGCTGATTACTACGATCGCTAAAATTATGAATACTTTGAGCAAACAGCTCTTTACCAGTACCAGACTCTCCTGATATTAGCACAGAATTATCTGATCGTGCATAGCGTTTGGCTCGGGTAATTGTCTGACGGATTACTGTACTGCTACCAATGATATCTTTAAAACTTTTTCTTGCAACATGCCCTTTACTAAAAACCTGCTTACGAATTTCAGATTCTGCGGATAAAACTTTTTCGGTTTCAGTTAGATAAACGACTGCTCCGCTTATTAGGTGATTGGTTTTTAAAGGATTGATGGACAGGACAATTTTCGTGCCGTTGATCTCAATGATTTCATTGTCGATTTTCAACCCAATTTCAAAAACCTGCGACTCGTAGTCTTTGACAAATACATGTTCTTTGATTTCTTTAGCGGTTAATGGCGTGACAATTTTCTTCGCACGCTTATTAATGTAAGAAATATTTCCCAGCTCATCAAAACTGATAATGGCATTATTAGAAGAAGAGATGATGGTATTGATCAAATTAAAGCTTTTATCTTTTTCGTTTTCGATTTTCAGTAAATTGACTGCTTCCAATAAGGCAGTTTTTAATGCGGTTCGATCAATTTCCAGCAGCACTTGGTTTACGCCAAAAAATTGAGCGGCATTGACGGTGCTGATTCCGCCAATAAAGGTATCAATTCCGGCATCGATCGCTTTGCGCATCAGATCTGGAATTTCGTCAACCTGAGTAAACTCGATAGCCATAAAATCTTCTCTTGAGATTCGCTTGAAGCGGCAGACTGTTTCATAAATTGAGCCAAAGCCGATAATAGCGATTTTGTTAGAGATTCGTTTCGCTTGGTTGTAGGCAATTAGGATTTCTTCATACGTACATTGAATATTGATTGTAGGAACACTAAATGTGCTGCGGAGCATTTCAAAATTTCGCCCCCGAGCAATAAAGATTTTTGTCCCATCCTCCAAGTGTTGACTGGCTTGCGTTAGGGTATTATCCCCCGTTGATTCAACGACTTTACAGAATTTTTCCAAGTTAAGTTCATTAATGAGCTGCTGGGTATTGTACGTCAGATTTTTTTGACCAGAAAAAACAACGATTTCCATTTCAAACCTCATTTCATTTTTTGAAACGCTGTGCAACGAAACATTTCAAAACATTTCTTTTTAGTATAGCACAAAATACATGATTTATTGAAAAGGCTTACGGATTAAGGGTTTTTACTTTTGGCACGATTATTGCTTATAGATAAGTGTAATGAATATTTAGAGGAGGGGAAAATATGGGTATCGGTATCACAGCCCTAATTGTTTTTATTGGTGTCATCTTAGTTTGGTTCTTGATTTTCAAACGTTCCATAGGAGAAGCAATGATGCTAGGATTTCTAGCAATCTGTGCTTTAGGCGGAGGTGACGCAATTCAGCTTTTTATAGAAGGAATCGAATATGCAGCGACTTATGAAGTTTTATATGCTGCTTTGGCTTTCGTAGTGATGGCATATGTGTTTGATATCTCAGGTGTCCTAGAAGGTTTGATCAACATTCTAAATTCCTTGTTAGGTCGAGTTCCAGGGGGAGCAGCGTTTATGGACGTAATTGCCTCTGGGGCATTAGGACTAATTTCTGGTTCAACTACCGGGAATGTCGCAGCTCGAGGAGTGTTCACTATTCCATGGATGAAAAAGACTGGATTTAGTGATGATTTAGCTACAACGATCGCTTCTGGTAACGCAGGAATGGCTGTCGGTTTTCCGCCGAATGCTTCAATGTTTATCTTATTGGGTCTGGCACCAATCGCAGCCCAAGTATCAGAAGGTCAGTTATATATGGCGATGCTAGTTGCCGGAACATATCAAATTATCTATCGCTTCGTGATTGTGGCTTTCTTTATTAAAAAGTACAAAATCAAAGGTGTTTCTGAAGGGATCATGCCACTAAAACAATCAATTAAAGCAGGCTGGACTTCATTGTTTGTTTTCTTAGGCGCAGCCATTCCCATTTTGTTGACTATGAGTCCAATCGGCGCTTACCTAAGTTCAGAAAATGTTGTTGGCTCAGAAGGTATGGGAACTATTTCATTAATTACCTGGATGCCAATCGTCATTAGCATCATTTGTATTGTTTTAGGCTGGAAGAACTTTCCGAAAAAAGCTTCTGGCTGGGTGGAATTATCTTCTAAATGTATTGGGAAATTTTCTTCCATCGGGGCGGTACTTTTATTCGCTTTTGCAGCAAGTAACGTGCTTACAAACTTAGGGATGGGTGAAGAATTAACAGCCTTCTTAGGTTCTCTGGCAATTGCTCCATGGATGATGGTCATGATTGTTGGTGCAATCGTCGTATTAGTGGCTTGTCCACTTTCTTCAACCGCTACATTGACTGTTGTCGGTTTGGTAGCTTTCTCTGCTTTAACATCTGTCGGTGTTAACGCGGTAGTAGCAGTAGCCGCTATCTTGGCTTGGGCTTCAACAGAAGGAGAGTCAATGCCAACATCAGGCGGAATTTATGTGGCAGCAGGGATTGCCGAGGCGAATCCAGCTAAGTCATTTGTGCCGCTGTTTGTCTACTATGTAATTCCTGTCATGGTTATTGGTTGGATGATGGCCTGGGGAGTTCTACCACTTCCAGTATAAGAAAAGGAGAATTGTATGAAATCAATAGTTAGGAAAGCCTTTACATTATTTTTGATCATCTTTATGATTGGTGGAACAGCCTTAGTTCTGGGTCAATTAATCGGGCTAATAATTCAAAATGGTAACTTGATGGTAAAAACAAGTGAACTCGTTGGAACACCGACCTTCATTTGTGCCGCTATTGCTGGGATGCTTGGATTTGTTTACAGCTATTTCCCAGATAAAAAGAATACAGAATAGATGGAGTGGATCTTATGGGGACAGCGATTATTGCATTAATCGTCTACATTGCGGTTATTATCATTTGGGCAACCATTATAAAAAGAAATATGGCCGAAGGAATGATCGTAGGGTTCCTGTGTCTCTCCGTTTTTGGAGGCACTAAAGCTCCGACTTATCTGTTCAACGGATTTGTTTCTGCTTTAAGTAATGAAGTGCTTTTTGCCTCGCTAGCCTTCATCTTAATGAGCTATTTAATTAAGGAAAGTCAAATTCTAAATGGGATTTTAGCCATTTTTAACTCGCTGCTCGGTCGATTTCGCGGAGGGCCAGCTTTTGTCAACATCGGACTTTCTGCCATTTTGGGTATGCTGTCAGGGTCTAACTCAGCAAATTCCGCAACATCAGGAAGCTTTACCGCACAATGGATGATTGAAACAGGCTGGAAAAAAGAAACGACCGCCACCTTGATTGCCGGCAACGGGGGTCTAGGTGCCGGGTTCCCCCCTAGTGCTTCAATGTTTATCATGCTAGGCTTCGCTCCAATTGCAGCGGCTGTCACAGAAGGCAATCTGTATATCGCTTTGTTCGTATCGGGGCTTTATCAAGTCATTTACCGCATCATTTTAGTGATGCTCCTGATGAAAAAGGAAGGCATCCAGAAGATTGACAGCTACGAAATTGCTCCGCTTGGTACATCCTTTAAAGCAAATTGGCAATGTCTGCTGGTCTTCTTAGGAGCCATTATCCCGGTGCTTGTTACAGTCGGACCAATTGGCAGCTTCTTAAGAGCAAACGGTATGGGAGATGGCGTTTCAGAAATCTCTTTACTGGTATGGATTCCAATCTCTATGATTACCATCATTTTAGTGATGGGGAGAAAGATACTAGTTGAAAAAGTTTTTCATAAGGAAAAGATCATTCAAACCTTGTTTCCTCAGTATAAAAATATCGGCGGAATATTACTATTCGCTTTTGCCGCCAGTGAAATATTTTCTGAGATGGGGTTAGGAGACGAACTGATTGTTCTCTTTAACAATTTGAACTTACCTAAGCCAATTCTGATTTTAATGATCGGAGCGATGGTGGTGCTGGTTGCAGGGCCTTTATCCTCAACAGCAACTTTGACCTCTGTCGGATTGATCTCTTATATGGCACTCGTTAGTGTAGGGGTTACGCCAATTGCAGCAGTGGTGGCAATTTTAGTCTTTGCCTCAACAGAAGGCGCATCTCCACCAGCGTCGGGTTCAATTTTTATTGCTGCTGGGTTGACAGGTTCTGAACCAGAAAAGACCTTTTTCCCGCTAATCAAATACTTTGTTTTACCAATATTATTACTTGGCTGGATGATTGCCATGGGGTTACTACCATTATTTGTCTAAAACTACTGAATGATTAAGGAGAGAATCAATGAAAAAAGTATTGGAAAATTTGATCATGCTTGGGTTTGTTCTTTTCTTTATCGGAGGGTTAGGCATGGTTTTACTGCAGCTTGCAGGATTAATCTTGTTTGATGCGACACTGGTTCATCGTGGGAGAGAGTTCTTTTCCTGGATTTTCCCGGCCGCCTCGATTACGGGTTTACTCTGTTATGGCTACTCATACATTAAGGAATACACGAAAAAATAACTAGAAAATGAATAAATAAACGGAATGAGAACGTTTTAAAAACTAGGAGGAAATGACAAATGGGCTACAAAATTTTATTACCACAAGAAATTATGCAAGAAGGACGCGACTACTTAGAAAGCCGCGGTCATGAATTAATCACCGGTTCTGGGATGGAAACGGAAGATATTATCCGCGATATTAAAGGAATCGATGCGATGGTCGTTCGTTTATCAAAAATGACGCGGGAAGTTTTTGAAGCGGCAGACCAATTGAAGGTAATCGTGCGTCACGGTGCGGGCTTTGATACCGTTGACCTGGAAGCAGCTAAAGAACACGGCGTGCAAGTGTTATATTGTCCAACGGCTAACTCAACATCTGTTGCCGAAGTTGCAGTTTTCTATATGCTTTATTGCTCTCGTAATTTTACGAAAGTACGTAATACCTTTATCGATGATTACTATCAAGCAAAACTACGTACACCTAAGAGTGAACTAGATGGAAAAACGGTTGGGATTATCGGGGTTGGGAATATTGGTTCTCGTGTGGCTGCAAAATGCCGCGATGCATTCAATATGAAGGTATTAGCTTATGATCCATACAAGCCAGCAAAAGATTTCCCTGAAGGTGTGGAAGTTGTTCGTGATTTCGACCGAATCTTCAAAGAATCTGACTTCGTATCTTTACATTGTCCAACGACAGATGTTACACGGGAGTTTGTTGGCAAAGAGCAATTTGAAATGATGAAACCAACAGCTTTTCTGATTAACTCTGCTCGCGGTATGGTGGTTAATGAAAAAGATTTATATGAAGCTTGTAAAAATGAAGTTATCGCTGGGGCTGGTTTAGATGTGTTGCAAGATGAGCCGGTCAAAAAAGAAAACCCAATCCTGTACTTGGATAATGTTGTCATTGCTCCTCATATTGGTGCTGCCACAAAAGAAGCTACTGATCGTGCTTCGTTACATTCAGCAATTGGAATTCATGAGGTTTATGAAGGAAAAGAACCAACTTGGCCAGTCAGAGCAATCGATTGGGCAACTGCACCACAATACAACGACTAAATTCTAGAGAAGCTAACTAAACTAAAGGGAGAGATTTAATTATGTCAATTGGAAATCGCGTGTACCTAAAAAGAAATTTACCATCTGAGGAGTTAGTTCAACGTTTCAAAAAATTACCAGCGGCTAACGTGGCAGACTGTATGAACCGTATGTCAGCGTTGAATCCTGAAATTAAATTAATGTCTTCACCAAAAGCCAGAATGTGTGGTCCTGCTTTGACTATCCGCGCTCGTGGCGGCGACAACTTAATGTTGCATCAAGCCTTAAACATGGCCGGCGAAAATGATATCATTGTTTTCTCAAATGAAGGCGACAGTTGCCGTGCGATCATGGGGGAAATTATGTACAAATACTTAGCTGACTTCAAAAAGGTTGGCGGAATTATTATTGAGGGACCAATTCGCGACATCGACGTGATTTCTAAATGTGAATGCCCAATTTACGCAACTGGTACCACACCTGGCGGTCCATTCAAAGAAGGTCCGGGTGAAGTCAACGTACCGATCGCGATTTCAAATATTGCCATTTTGCCTGGAGATATCATCTTAGGCGATGAAGATGGTATTATCGTAATCCCGCAGCAAGATGCTGCTGATTTGATTGAAAAAGCGGAAGCGAATGCGGAAGCAGACCACGCAAAAGTCCTTAAAGCGTCTAAAGGAACGGCGAATCGCGATTGGGTTACGAAAACATTAGAAGCGAAAAACGTAGAATTTATCGATGACGTTTATGCGTAAGCGCTAGTTAACGATAACTTAATGAACTAGCAGAATAGTCAAAAAAGAGCAGCGGGTGTTACTCGTTGCTCTTTTTTTGACTAATTAGCAAGGCAATTCCTGCGATGTTAAAGGAGTCTGACTTCAACTATTACCTTTGTAAATATTAAGTACAACTTTTGATAACTTGAGGAGCAGTTTATCAAGAGTCTGGTCTTAATGCTTTAAAGGTGAGCGTGTTTGCGAAGCCTTCTTTTTCAGGAAAGCTTTTGTTGGGCATTGGACCAATGATAGCGAGTTAGGTCTTCTTCACACTTGGCTGGATTGATTTGCAAATTGCGAATGCAATGGACAGTCATTATGCTGCAGCCTTGTTCCAATAATTGACAAGATTCAAAAAGACTTTGGAAAAGTACTGGACAAAAAGCGTTTAGTTCAAGATCGCCAGATTCAGCGACTAATGAGATCGTGGTGTCGTTGCCAAGAACCTTAAAGACTAATTGAGTCACTACTTCTGGAATGACTGGGTTGATTTTCACGGGTATGAGTGAAGAATCAGCTAGTTCATTAGGGAAAATCCTCTCGTTCAATCCACCGTTTGTTCCACTGGCCAGTGATTGTAAATCGCGAGAAAAATTCAGCAAAGAGACGGCTAGAGCTTTCAGGTTGCTGGAAACGATAAGTAAACTGTTGCTATTTTGAGTTTCATCAACGAGAGTATCATTAGGTGTAATTTTCCAATCGACTTTTTGATTGAGTTCTTGATAAAGAATTTCTTGATAACCTAGAAAAGTATTCCTGCTGTCTTCGAGCGCTTTTGTCCCTAAATTTAGCTGAGTAAGCTCATGAGTCGTTTCTTTAATTCGTAGCCGACAATGCTCTAGCTTACTGGCAAAAGCCGCAAAGCTGGCGCCATAGGTTGTGGGGATGGCGTCTTGCAGCTGAGTGTGTCCTACTTTTTTGATGCTAGAGAATACGCCGGCTTTTGTATTTAGCTCTTGGACCAAATGATCCATTTGGATAAGTAGTTGTTCCAAGTAAACGAGCGTTGCTAATTTTCCAGCACTTGGATAAACTTCAGTAGTCGATTGACTGCAATTGACATCTTCCAAAGGGTGCAAATAGTGATAGTCTCCTTTTTCGTGACCTAATAATTCTAAACCACGGTTGGCTATGACTTCGTTAACATTCATATTCGTTGAGCTTCCTGCACCGCCTTGAATCGCTTCAACCAAAAACTCTTGATCAAACTTCCCTTCAATAATTTCTTGTGCTGCTTGGCAGATAACAATTTCTTTTCCTCTCGTTAATCGTCCTGTTTTTCGATTGGCAGTAGCTGTGGCCGCCTTAATACGAGCGATCTCCTTAATTAATTGTGGATCGGTTGGTACTTGATTGATTTGAAAATTATTTTTCACACGGTAGCTATGGATACCATAATAAGCTTCTTGATAAATGGGGATGCTGCCTAATGAGTCCTGTTCAATTCGCATCATAAACTATCACTCCTTCGTCTTATGTGATAAAATATCACATAAATATCTGGTGAGCTATAGCTGTGTAGGATTTCTTTGTTTATCAACGTAAAAAGAGGGATTTGCTTTTTTTAACAAAGTGAAACAGCCATTATCGTGAAAAGAGGAAAGTGAATGGATAAGTTAGACAAGAAAATCGTGAATATTTTGCAAAAAGAGGGGCGGCTATCAATAAAAAATATCAGCGAGCGACTGTTTATCACTCCGCCTGCTGTGTCGCAACGACTACACAGCCTAGAAAATACCGGCTCTATTTTAAATTATCAGGCTCATTTGAATTATCTTAAGGCGAATTTGTCAATTAAAGCCTATATTCAGTTGTCGCTAGAGCCGCAGCAAAAAGATATTTTTTATCCTTATATTGCCTCAGTGCCCAATGTATTAGAGTGTGATTGTGTGACGGGCGCGTATTCTATGATGATTAAAGTGGTTTTTGAGAGCACGCAAGCGTTGGATGGCTTTATAAATGAGCTGCAACATTTCGGGCGAACCAATACACAAATTGTTTTTTCGACACCGGTTCAAAGTAGAGGTTTTGCTTTTACTGAAGAAAATGAATAGAAAATCCCTGCAAAATGTGAATAATGATTTTGCAGGGATTGTTTTATGCTAATTTTGATTGATATTCTGTAACTGTAGTGAGTTCATTAATAGACTGTTGTAGAATCTGGAAGGCTGAATCGCAATCTTTTTTATCTGCAATCAACGGAGGAACCATTCGGATTGTGTGCTGATCAATAACAGTAATTAACAGCTTTCTGTCAAAGGATAGGTGTTTAACCTCTTTAGCGATTGGTTCATAAAATTCAACACCAATCATTAAGCCGCGTCCGCGTACTTCCTTTACTTCAGGCAGTGATCGCAATTGATCAATAAAATAGGTACCCACTTGATGTGCGTTAGTGGACAGGTCTTTTTCGATAATTTCGGTAACGGCGGCAAGCCCTGCCGCACAGCAAAGGGGGCTTCCGCCGTAAGTTGATCCGTGGGAACCTAGAGTAAAGGCCCTGCTGACTTCGCTCGTAGCGCATATAGCCCCAAGAGGAGTGCCGCCACCCATCGCTTTGGCCATTGAGACAATATCCGGTTTGATGCCGTGATACATATAGGCCATCAGGCTACCGGTGCGTCCCCAGCCGGTTTGAATTTCATCCAACAAAAGTAAAATACCTTTTTCGTCGCAAAAAGCTCGGACTTCCTGTAAATAAGCCTGATCTGCTGGATGAATCCCGCCTTCTCCTTGGATTGGTTCTAACATGATGCCAATAACTTGTTCGTTATAGGCTTCTTTGATGGCCTGTATATCGTTAAAAGGAACATAATCGAAGCCAGGGACTCCGGGCATATAGCCGACATGATTAGCGGTTTCTGGCTGACCGGTTGCTGAAAGGGAACCAAATGTTCGACCGTGAAAACTTTTTTTAGCCGAGATAATATGATACTTGTCGGGTCCGTAAGTTTCAACGCTATATTTGCGAGCAAGTTTAATCATTGCTTCGTTGGCTTCTGTGCCAGAATTTTGAAAGAAGATCTTGTCCATGCCGATCGCTTCGCAAATTGTTTTAGCAAGTAATGCTTGTGGCAGAGTGTACGGGTAATTGAAGGTATGGGAAACATCCTGAACTTGGTCAATTACTGCGTTAATAACCCTTGGATTGGAATTTCCGATATTGTTGACTGCAACACCACCGTAAAAATCTAAGTAACCAACCCCGTTTTCATCATATAGATACATTCCTTCCGCTGTTTCTGCGATGAAATTAAAGCGTTCATAAGTTTCCATCATATAAGTGTCGACTAAATCCTTGATATCTTGCGCGGAGTACCTCGTGTCTGATAAACGCATAAAATCACCCTGCCTTCTATTAGTAGTTAAAAACTTTTTATGATAGATAATCTAACATAAATGTACGATCGCATCAAGAGGAAAAATACAATTCAAATAAATATTCAATCGGGTTAATCATTGTAAAAGGCGGTTTTTTAAGTGTTTTTTCACGTTTTTCACTCTTTTTTCTCGATATAAAAATTCAAAAACCTCTTTTAATTGGATTTTTATGTGTTATAATTCCTAACATAGATATTCAAGCAATTGCTAATAGTTGAAAGCGGGAGGAGAAAAAGTATGAAGAAACACATGAAAAAGTTAATGATTCTTGGAGGGATTACACTTCTTTCTAGTTTGTTTTTGGCAGGTTGTCAAAACAACAATGCAGAAGAAGAAACCAGTAGCGAAACGATCACTGAAGAAAATGTGGAAGGTTCTTTAGAAGGTGAAAGCCTGCGAATCGGAACATCGGGTGTTTTTGCTCCTTTTTCTTATTATGAAGCAGATGGCCAAACATTGACTGGTTACGACATTGAGCTATTGGACAAGTTACAGGAATTCTTAGGCTATGAGTTAGCAGGCGGCGAATACCAGGTACAGGATTACGCACCTCTAGTTACTTCGCTATCAGAAGAAAAATTAGATGTTGCTGCAGCCGCCTTATGTGCGACTAGTGAACGCCAAGAGATAATGGACTTCACTGAACCGTATCTAAATTCTGGTCAACGAGTAATGATTAACACAGCAGCTGATACAGGAATTGAAGGCATCGATGATTTAGGGGATAAAACAATTGGTGTGGAAAAAGGAACAGCTTCCCATGCTTATGCAAGTAAGAATCTAGAAGGAGCTACGATTGAAGCCTATGATAAAATCACTGGGGCTTTTGAAGCACTACAGCAAAATAAAGTAGATGCTGTTATCCAGGATGCACCAAACGTAGCTTATTATGTGAAGACTCAAACGGATTCAACCTTAGCCGGTGTTGGCGAGGAGTTTAACCAAGAGGAATCTCCTTACGCAATTGCCTTGACTAAGGGTAGTCCTTATAAGGAAAACTTTGAGGTCGCTTTAAAGGTTTTTGCTGAAGATGGAACTTTGGATGAATTGAATGAAAAATGGACAGAATAGGAGTTGAGCACTATGGTGTCTCAAGAAACGCTTCGTATCCTGGTTCCTTTGTTATTAGATGGCTTGGTAATGACTTTATTGGTAGCCATCGTTGGTATTGGAATAGGATTTGTGATTGGCTGTGTTACGGGTGTAGCATTGCAAGCGAAAAACATCTTTTTAAAAGGAGTCAGCTCAGTTTATATCTGGCTGATTCGTGGAACTCCGTTGATTGTTCAAGCGTTATACATTTATTTTGTGCTTCCCCGCCTTTTAGGCTTAGATTTGGACAGTACCACAGCAGGGATTATTGTTATCGCAATTAATTCTGGTGCCTTTATTTCGGAGATTGTTCGTGGGGCATTGGTAGGTGTGGATAGCGGTCAGTGGGAGGCTGGTCGCTCACTGGGAATGAAGGATTCCCAGATTTTAATTCATTTTATTGTACCGCCGGCTTTTCGCAGTGCATTGCCCGCTCTAGGCAACCAGTTTATTACTTCCGTTAAGGATACGTCTTTGTTGACAGTGATTGCCGTAAGCGAAATGACGCAACAGGCAATGAATTATGCATCTTTAAGCTTTGATTATGTTAGTACCTACACCGTTTTGGCAGTATTTTACTTAGGTCTGATTAGTTTGTTGATTCTTGGACAAAAGCAGATCGAAAAAAGTTTTTCATTGGAGCGAAAGGAGGAGACACGAAATGGCGTTGCTAGAAATAAAACATTTAAACAAATCTTTTTACGCTGGCAAAAAGATTCTTAATGATATTTCAGTAGAAATTCAACCCAGATCAGTGACGTGTATTTTGGGACCGTCTGGAGCTGGGAAAAGCACCTTTTTGAGATGTATCAATCAGCTAGAGGAGCCTTCAGAAGGGGAGATTTTGTACAAACAGGAAAACACAATCGATCCTAAGTATGATGTTCGTAAGCTGCGAGAAGAAATTGGAATGGTCTTTCAATCCTTTCATCTGTTCCCTTTAAAAACGGTATTAGAAAATGTTTCAATGCCATTGCAACTTGTTAAAAAAATGCATGTTACTGTAGCTAAGGCTGAAGCTATGCGAATGCTTAAAAAGGTTGGGCTGGGTGACAAGGGCGAAGCTTACCCTGAACAACTGTCTGGTGGACAAAAGCAACGAGTAGCGATTGCCCGTAGTCTAGCGATGAATCCAAAAATCATGCTGTTTGATGAACCGACCTCAGCTCTTGACCCCGAATTAGTCGGGGATGTGCTGGATGTAATGAAAAATTTGGCTGAAGAAGGCAAGACGATGATTATCGTCACTCATGAAATGGGTTTTGCCAAGGAGGTTTCAGATCGTATTTTATTCATGGTGGATGGCGAAATCATTGAAGACAATACACCTGAAATTTTCTTTAGTAATCCAAAAACCGAACGAGCAAAAAACTTTCTTCTTCGTTCTTTAAAATAAGCGGACACCTCCTAGATTATCTGGAGGTGTCTTTTCTTCGAACGGGAATTTGAATTTCAGTTAACCATTCAGCATTGGTTTCTTTGTTCCATAGGCCATCAATGTATGATTCTCTTGGCAGATCGGCAAGCTCATAATTATTTCGATCAATGAAGGAGAGAATCGCCTGATAACTTAGTGGCAGATTGTCATAGGAACCTCGGTGCAGAGCGCAGACTGCTTTTTCAACTTTGGGAATCACCTTGAAGGAAAGAAAGCTATCTTCCTTTGAAGCCACCGTAACGGCTTCGCAAATTTCCACTTGAATATTTTCTTCCTTATACTCACCGTCCAAGTAACGGTTAAAACAATATTGTGGGGTGGTACAGCTGCAGCCTAAGCGTTCCAGTTCACGATCCATTTCTGGCATATACTGCAGTAAGTCGCCATAAGTTTTTACCGTTAAAGTCATGGAAGCCACGGTGATTTCCGGCAATGCTTTTTCAATAATGTCATACTCCACCAGTTCCTCATCGTCAGCCAGATAGCTTTCGATTACTGATAGCTCACGGGTTCGTTGGGCAATATCTTCCAAAACTCGTTTCTTTTTCAGACGTAGCAATTTGTCTTTGCTGACGCCTTGCTGAACTTGGCGGATTTCTTCCAGTGAAAAGCCGATCTTCCGCAGAGCAATAATTTGATGCAAATCTGGCAGCTGGCTAGCACTGTAATAACGATAGCCGTTCTCCGGATCAACATATCGCGGCACCAGCAATCCTTTTTCGTCATAGTGGCGCAGCGCTTTTATAGTCACTTGATTCATTTGGGAAAAGATTCCTACCCGATACAGATTTTCCTCTGGTTTATTTAACATACGTTTACTCCCATCTGAACGTTTTCACTGAAACTATTATACCAATAAGTCAAAATGGAAACAGACCAAGTGGGAAAAGCGATACATCCTTGATAATAGTTGAGTACAAACGCATTCCTTAACCTCATAGAACTTAAGTATAAGTTCTACTTTAAGGGGAGAGTCAATAGCTGGGTGCAAAAAAACTAGCAGATTACTCTGCTAGTCAACGTCTTACTCTTTAATTTTCCTTAGTTGTTAATTCCAACAATTTGTTTTTGAGTTCATTTTCCATATGATTGATTTCCAATTCAGCAGCGTGACGACGCTCCTTGCCTTCTTTTTGAATGCGAAGGGTTTCTTCCAAAGTTTCCACTAAATCGTTTTGCGTTTGTTGCAGTGTTTCGATATCCACGATACCTCGTTCGTTTTCTTTGGCGGTTTCAATCGTCGAAATTTTCAGCATTTCTGAATTTTTCTTCAATAGATCGTTGGTTGTTTCAGACACTTGGCGTTGAGCCATGGATGCATCTTTTTGACGCAAGAGAGTCAAAGCAATGGCAACTTGGTTTTTCCATAAAGGAATCGCCGTGTTGATAGATGCTTGAATCTTTTCTGCCAAGGCTTGGTTGGTGTTTTGGATCAGACGAATTTGTGGTGCTTGTTGGATCGTAATTTGACGAGCTAGTTTTAAGTCGTAAGTTCGTTTGTCCAAACGATCCAAGAATTGCGTATAGTCGTTTACGATTTGAACGTCCATTTGATCTCCGCTGGCTTGGGCTTTTTGGCTAGCTTCGGGAATGATTTCCATCTTCAGCTCTTCCATCTTCAACTCAGCTGCTGCGATATAAATGTTCAAGGCATCGAAATAATCTTTGTTTTTAGTATAAAGCTGTTCCAGCATTTGGTTGTCTTTCAACAAACCATCTTTTTCGGTATTCAACTTCATAGCAATTTTGTCAATTTGCGCACCAATTTTTTGATATTTCGTGGTGATTTCATAAATCGATTGTTTCACTTTTCCGAAAACTCGTTGGAAAAGATTGCCCTCGCCGACCCTCAATTCATCAGGGTTCGCTTCTTGGAGACGATACATCAGCTGATTCAATGAATCGCCAATAGGACCAATATCTTGTGCTGATACGGTTGTTAACATTGATTGTGAAAATTCACTTAGTTTGGTTTGTGCTGTTGCCCCGTAAGTGATCACAGCTTGTGAATCGTTAACGTCAATTTTCTTCGCTAGTTCACGAGCTTGTGCTTGTCGTTCTTCTGGCAGCTTGTCTACCAAACGATCGGCTTGTTCTTGTGCTTGAAGACTTGAAATTTCTTGTTGCTGAACGGGCGTTAAGCTATCGGTGCCAAATGGGTTGCTTAACAGATCATCTAACGTGTCGTTTACTGCTGCGGGTTTGTTTTCCGGTTCCACCATGGTTCCTCCTGTTCGAAAAAAATCTAGCTAGGCTAGATTTTTTATTCGCTAAATTGTTTGGACAGATCAGGATCTTTTTCGATGTTTTGTTTGGCAATTGAGATTTCTACATCCATATCCTCCAAGTCGTTGGAAACGAATTGTTGATAATCTTTAACTACCAAAGCGGCCATTTGATCAATGATCTGTGCGCTTTCTTCCAGTTTACCATAAACTTCTTTTGACTTAACCTCATGATTGTTAATTTCAATATAGTTATTAGTCAAGTCGACAATGTTTGGCAAGTGAGTATAAAGAAATTGACTTGCTTCAGGCAAGCGGGTTGGTTCTTTTACCAATTCTTTAAACAAAGCCTTCGCTGCTTTTAACGTATCATGACGCAAATCAATGGCTTTTAGCTTTGCGTTATTCTTAACGTTATCTTGCAGCTGAACAATCTGACTTTTAGCTTGGTTCATAGTTTCGCGGAATAGGTCAATTTCACTGTCAGTCATGCCAGCTTTACGATAATATTCTTCCTTTTCAGGACTAAGTAAAGGCATCTCTTCCTTTTTTTGAACCTTTCGGCCCTTAATGCCACGATAAATTAAGGTGACACCTGCCACAAGCAGTACTAATGTGATAAAATCTCCAAAGTCACCTTCTAAAAAACAGATGATCCCAATGAATACCACGATTATTGGGAATATTTTCTTTCGCATAATGATCCTCCTAATCTAGTAAGTAAAGCGGGTATCTAATGCATTTATTTTTCACGTATTACCTTACACGCTCATAATAGCACGAAATTCTATAGAATTAGTATCGGACTAAAGATGGATTTTTTAGATTTAGAAAAAACATAATAATTTTCTATGATACAATAAGTCCAAAGTCCGTTGTGTCAATCAAACCAACGAAGTATCCTTAAAGAAGAAAGGTGAGAACATGTTAGAATATAAAGATTTTGAAGAAAAAACCATTCAGCGTAAAGAAATATTTAAAGGGAAAATCATTGATGTGTATTTAGATGATGTGGCGTTGCCAATGGGCGGAACAGCTAAACGGGAATTGGTTTTTCATCACGGTGGGGTCGGAATTATTCCAATTACTAAAGAAAATAAAATAATCATGGTTAAACAATTTCGTAAGCCGTTAGAAAAGGTGGTATTAGAAATTCCAGCTGGAAAGATTGATCCAGGTGAAGGACAATACCCCGATAAGACAGCTAGTCGAGAACTAGAAGAAGAAACCGGCTACCGAGCAGAATCGCTACAATACGTGGCAGAGATGTATCTGTCACCAGGTTTTTCAAACGAAAAGCTCTACATATATGCAGCCCAAAAACTAGAAAAAGTCGAAAATCCGCGTCCTCAAGATGATGACGAAGTACTTGAATTGTACGAATTGACTTTAAAAGAAGCTAAACAAGCCATTAGCGAGGGCTTAATCTGCGATGCGAAAACAATTTATGCAGTTCAATACTGGGAATTAATGCAAGTCAAACAAGGAGAGGATTAACATGAGTCGCCCTCTGATCACGCGAAGCGAAATACGCAAACGTAAAGAAGAGCAGGAACGATTAGCGCAGCAACAAAAAATCCAAGCTGAAAAAGCGTATGCCAAAAAACAAAAAGAAATCAGCGGGGTCTACCGCAAAGAATTAAAAAAGAATAAACCGCTAGAGAAAACACGGAGTGGTGAAAAGGAACGATACCGAGAACGCGGCTCCCTTTTGAATAAAGCAATTGTAATAGTTGTGGTATTATTAGTAGTTGTAATGCTAGCTGTTTTCTTTATCTAGGATGTCAGCAATATTGAAGTAGGAGAAGGATGCCAGTTCTACTTTTCGCAGTAAGTAAAATTCCGAAAGCAATTAAACAGCTCAAAAAAAACTAATACTGAGCGACTTAGTAAATGGTATCCGCTCAGCGAATCAAACTAATTTTTTCAGAGAAAAAATAAATACTTTAATACGATGGAGGAATTCAAATGAAAATCGGTATCATTGGTGCCATGGATCAAGAAGTCAAAATTTTACGAGAACAGCTGGAAAGTCCATTGTCTTGGGAGCGGGCAGGTGCCTTGTTTATTTCCGGCTCAATCGGCAAGCACGAAGTAATTGTTGTGCGTTCAGGCATCGGTAAAGTCGCTGCTTCGTTGACTACTAGTTTGTTAATCCAACAATACGGTGTAAATATGGTAATTAATACGGGCTCAGCTGGTGGGATTGGGGCTGGCTTACAGGTTGGCGATCTAGTTATTTCAGAAAAACTTGCTTATTTTGATGTAGATGCGACGGGCTTTGGTTACAAACCAGGGCAATTGCCAGGTGGAATGCCGTTATACTTTGAAGCAAGCCGTTACTTAGTGGATACCATGACTAAAGCTGCAGAAAATACTTCTCATCATGTGAAAAAAGGCCTGATTGTTACAGGCGACACCTTTGTGGATGCTCCTGCGAAGATCAAAGATATTCTATCTAATTTCCCAGATGCGCTAGCCTGTGAGATGGAAGGCGCCGCAATTGCTCAAACGGCTCAGCAATTTGAGATTCCGTTTTTAGTTGTACGAGCAATTAGCGATACAGCGGATCATCAAGCCACTCAAAGCTTCGATGAATTTATTGATGAAGCTGGCAAACGTTCAGCTGAAATGGTTGTAGAATTTGTCCATATCTTAAAATAAGGAGGCTAACTTATGCGCGCGTTACTTTCAATAGATTATACGTATGATTTTGTTGCGACTGATGGAAAATTAACCACAGGTGAAGCGGGTCAAGCGATTGAGCCAGAATTAGTAGCTTTGACCAAAAAATATTTTGACCATGGTGATTTTGTGGTGTTTGCCATTGATGGGCATGATCCTACTGATCAATACCATCCTGAAAACAAACTATTTCCTCCTCATAATGTGATTGGCACAGACGGTCGGGCGTTGTATGGTTCGTTGGCTGATTTTTATACAGCTAATCAGAAAGAAAAGAATACTTACTGGATCGATAAGCGTCATTATTCAGCCTTTAGCGGAACGGACTTAGATATTCGCCTACGGGAGCGAGGAATTACTGAATTATGCTTAACTGGGGTATGTACTGATATTTGTGTACTGCATACAGCCGTTGATGCGTATAATTTAGGCTACAAAATAATTGTTCCAGAACAAGCTGTTGCGAGCTTTGATTCCGTTGGGCATAAGTGGGCGCTTGAACATTTTAAAAATACATTAGGTGCTACAATCATTTAAGTAAGCTGCAATTAATAGGTCAAAAGAGTGATATCAAGCTCTTTTGGCCTTTTTTTGTCAGAAAGTGTAGGCTTTCACAACGTATACTCCCAATACATCAATGTTGACGGTGTTCGATCTTGCGATTTTCAGCATTGGACAGATGTTTAATTGTCAAAGAGCGAAAAAAATCAATCCGGTGGGACAGTGGGTGCTTCTCGACCTTGTGTTTTCGTTTTCCGGCGTATGTTTGGAAGGAAGTTTTCCTTGAGCCGATGGAAAGGGTGCTGTGTAGTATTTACTGGTGATTCTATTTTAGGGGAGAGATTCGCAGGTCCCTCCATTGTCATTTGCTTTTGAAAATCGTGAGGTTTTGGTTCATCTATCTGATCTGAAGAATTTGTCGGAATTGCTTCAGCTAAAATTAGTTCAGTCTGTTCCTGCCATGGCAAACATAAACAGGCCTGGTTTAAAGTAATCGGTAGCCCCGGATCGCTAAAAAACTCCTCCCCAGCAAAAATTGGTGTCTCGATTGTTTCTACATATTTTGCAGAAACAACCTCTTCAAATAACCCTACCCCATCTTTTTCAAAGATAGTTAAGCTGGTTAACAGCTCTAAGGCTTCTTCGATTTCTTCCGGTGACTTGTTAGGATCTGTATCTTTGAAGGTGCATTTATGCTTTTTGCCTGCTTCGTTTAAAAAAGTTGCCACTAGTTTAATCATTATTTTCTCCTTTCGTTCGTTTTACAAGTGATGGTCAACAACAGTCATTTCAAGGGACCGTTTCTTCCGCTGGACGGAATTTTGCTAGTTGTGCACCAATAATGGTTTTCGCTTTTTCAATGAATTCCCGTACAGGAAATAGTTTTAAGCTTAATTTTTTCCACTCAGTTGCTTCGAAATAATCCTTGAAGTAGTAAAAGAAACGTTTCATGGTGCGGGTAGCTTTAGTACGTAAAAAGAGATAACGCACCAAATCTTGCAAAACTAAGGCAAATTCTTCAGCACCTAGTTGATAGCGGACCTGTAAAGCTAGCAGGATCTGGACAGTCACAGAGCTGTCTTGCGTTTCATCATAATACTCGATAATTTGGCGCTCTAGTGTTTCTCGAGTCAAACCAAATATTTTTAGATGTGTAAAAGGTTGTTTAGACATAAGTAATTCCTCCAGGTTATTTATTTGTCGGCCGTTGGTTAGAATATACAACAGTTTCACTTGGAAATACAAATACGCTTATTTGCAAATACCCCCTCTTATTTGCATGTTTGACAGAATTAAAAAGGTGAAAATGTTGTTAAATCAACTTTTCAAAAAAAGTGCTGTGCAAATAAGAGGGGGTAAAAAATTTTTAGCGCTAAATAGATAATTCGAGATGTTTATTTCTGGTTTTTGTTATTTAAAATTGTTATGAATGATTAAATAAAAAATTGAAGAGTGCAGGTAATCTGTAAAATAGTAAAGCCTTCCCTTCATTTGCATAAATACGTTGTAAAGCTTATAGTTGAAAAGACTTTATTATGGAGATGAATGACAGATGTTGGATTATTTAGTGATTGCTTTATGTGCATTTGTAGGTGGTTCACTGCGTTATTGGATTGGGATGTTTCTTCCTAAAATTGGCGGCTTTCCTATGGGCACTTTGGCTGCGAATTTACTCGGCTGTTTTATCTTTAGCTGGCTGGTGAAGCATATCTTAAGCGATAAGGATGTTTCAGGAAGACTAATTTTAGGAGTGGGTGTGGGCTTTTGCGGCGCACTGACTACTTTTTCTTCTTTTGCTCTAGATACGATGCAGTTGATGCAGGCAGAGCAATGGGGATTGGCGTTTTTATATTTGTTGCTGTCATTTGCAGGTGGGCTAGCTATGACCTATTTCGGTGAAGTGATTTATCGCAAAGGGGTGAGCGTGGATCTATGATAAACACACTGTTAGTTGGAAGTGGTGCGGCAGTAGGAGCAATGTTGCGTTTTACTTTGAATAATTATTTTGAATCCCAAACCAAACGATTGCCACGCGCAACTTTCTTTATCAATTTGACGGGAAGTTTTCTGTTGGGGATTTTCTTTGGGGCGCACATGTCCTCATCATTGTATCTATTTTTAGGAACAGGTGTCATGGGTGGTTACACCACTTTTTCTACGTTTAATTTTGAAGTGTTCGTTTTGTGGAAAAATGATCGTAAAATGTTCTATCGTTATTTAATAGGCTCTTATGGATTCGGGCTATTGTTTAGTTTTCTGGGGTTGCTGCTGGGAAGTTTTTTGGCAGGGTAAAGTAGTATATCAAAACAGCACTTGAACCAAAACTTCCGGTTCAAGTGCTGTTTGTGTTTCATTTAGTCTTTATCATCGTCAGGCAGCTGATTATCTAGATCTGTACGTACAATCAATACATCACAGCTAGCATTGCGGATCACATATTCAGAAACTGATCCGATAAATAACCGCTCAACTGCATTTAGTCCGGTTGCCCCTAACATAATTAAATCGATGTCATTTTCTTCGGGAATTTGGGTAGCAATCATTAATTTTGGTGCACCGTATTCAATGACTTTAGAGATTTTTTGGCAGCCTGCTTCTTTTGCATAGTTCTCGTAATCGCTTAAGGTTTGCTTCGCCATTTCAGTTGCTTGTTCTGCTAATACATTATCAAAAGAAGAAACCGTTTGAAAAGCACGAGTATCAATAACGTGTGCCAGCAGCAATTCTGCATCATTTCTTTTTGCGACATTGACCGCTTTTTTGAAAGCAAGCTCTGCTTCGTTAGAACCGTCAACGGCAGTCATGATTTTCGTATATTGTTGTTCCATTTTCCTCAGCTCCTTTTCTACTTATATTTTAAAACATTTTTACACAAAATCATATCCTTATTGTGATTTCGTTTTCTGAGCAAGCTGGATGCTAAAAAGTGCCGCAAACAAAATGACGACAATAATGTAAATCATTGAAGGAGTAGAGTGATCAATAATAGCAATAAAAAAGCCAATAATTCCTAATGCGGCATAAAGAAGACCGTAATAACGCAGAAAATTTTTGTTAGCGGATGTTTTAGACAATAATAGTAAAAGTCCGTCTGATTTTTGAATAAGATAATAGCTGCAAAACAATAACAAAACTGCCATTAGCAACATCAAGATGCGAATCATTCTTTTTCCTCCTAAATACAATAAAAAGCAATTTGCAGATGCAAATTGCTTTCATTCCAAAAGAATGGAAAACTCCGTCGATGCCGTTATTTACCCGATAGTATTGATCCCGCAAATTCAAGCAGGTGGGTTCCATGGTCTAAGCCTCGAACTACCAAATGAAAAGGCCTGTTACCAGCTTTGACACAAGACAGATCCCAATATATCAATAAAAATGTTCGGTCAACACTGAAATGGGCAACGCGCACATCACAGAATTTTCAATTCAATCATAGCATAGTCATACGTAAGACGCAATCAAATCAAATTATAAAAAAGAAATTTGATTGTTTTTTTCAACATGTCTTACTTATGCTCTCATTGTAGCTATATCTGGGAGAGTTGTCAAAGCAATTGTCTTTATTTTTTCTTTTTCCATTCTTGAATCCGTTGATATTGTTGTCCCAATGCTTGTTCATATTTGCCAGTTGTTTTTGGTTCATAATAATGAGCATGTTTCAGTTTGTCAGGTAGATACTGCTGGTCTACCCAAGCATTGTCAAAGCCATGAGGATACTGATAGCCAATCCCACGTCCTAAATCTTTCGCTCCTTTGTAATGACTGTCTCGTAAGTGATCAGGAACATCACCAGCTTTACCGGCACGAATATCGGCAATTGCTGCATCAAGCGCTGCGTAGGCGGAATTGGATTTAGGTGAAAGACATAGATCAACTACAGCGTTTGCTAAAGGAATTCGGGCTTCCGGAAAGCCCAATTTTTCAGCAGCCTGAACGGCCTGTACCGTTCTGGCAGCAGCTGGTGGATTCGCTAAACCGATGTCTTCATAGCCCATCACCATCAAGCGCCGGCAAATAATTGGTAAATCTCCTGCTTCGACTAGTCGTCCCAAATAATGCAGTGCTGCATCCACATCGCTTCCACGAACGGATTTTTGGAAGGCTGAGATGACATCGTAATGGGCATCGCCGTCTTTGTCATGGGTTAATGCTTTACGTTGTACACACTCTTCTATAATTGATAGAGTCAAGTGGATGTTTCCTTCGTCATTTTCTGGTGTCGATTTCGTTGCCAGCTCTAGACCATTTAAGGCACTCCGCAAGTCCCCGTTAGTAGCTTGAGATAAAAAGCGTAGAGCTTCTTCGTCTAGTTCAACTGGGTAAGTGCCTAATCCACGTTCTTCGTCTCCTAATGCGAAGTTCACTGCGACTCGTATATCTTCTTCGGATAAGGGCATCACTTCAAAAATTTGAGTCCGACTGCGAATTGCTGGGTTAATGGTGATGTAAGGATTTTCTGTTGTGGCACCGATCAGGATAATGCGACCGCTCTCTAGATGAGGCAATAGAAAATCTTGCTTTGTTTTATCTAATCGATGGACTTCATCCAATAGTAAAATTACGGTACCGCTCATTTTGGCTTCTTCCGCGACAATTTGCAAGTCCTTCTTCGTGTCAGTTGCGGCATTTAGCATTCGAAAGGCATAGTTAGTGGAACCGGCAATGGCACTAGCAATACTAGTTTTTCCAGTTCCCGGCGGACCGTATAAAATCATGGAAGATAGCATCCGCGCTTCCACCATTCGACGGATAATTTTACCTGGACCAACTAGCTGCTGCTGGCCAACAACTTCGTCTAAATTTCGGGGGCGCATGCGATACGCTAATGGTTGCTGCATGGTATCCCTCCTTATATAATAGTCAGATTTTTAAAATCAGTAACGAAACATTCATAATTGGGAATGTATGTTCTATTGTACCATTTTTTTCTGATAAATTATAGGAATCTGAAAGGGTGAACGTGGTATCTGCCCCTATTATTGTGTATGATGTAAGAGGTGAAATAAATGGAAAAAACAATCGAATATTTTAAGACGCATTCAACAGAAGAAGTCGCTGAATTTTTACTGGGAATGTATGTGGAGCATGAAACGAGTCGTGGTAAATTAGGTGGATTCATTGTAGACTGTGAAGCCTATCTGGGACCTGATGACGAAGCGGCACACAGTTATGGCATGCGGGATACGCCACGAGTACGGGCAATGTATCAAGAACCAGGTACGATTTATTTGTACACCATGCACACCCATTTGATTTTGAATATGATTACCCAACCAAAAGGAATTCCCCAAGGTGTGATGATTCGGGGATTGGAGCCAGCTGAAGGAGTGGCAGAAATGATCCGCAACCGTGGCGGTCAAACCGGTGCAGCGATCAGCGATGGTCCCGGCAAATTGGTTCAGGCAATGGGCGTTAGCAACGAACTGTATGGTGAATCAATTTTCAATAGCCGACTGCATTTAGTACCGGAAAAACGGCGCTATCCTAAAGAAATTGAACGGCTGCCGCGGATTGGGATTCCTAATAAAGGCATTTGGACAGATATGCCCTTACGTTTTACTGTTAAAGGCAATCCTTACTTAAGCAAACAACGAAAAAATCAAATTGACTCAGCAAACGGCTGGTGCGGATGATAAACAAGGAGAAGAGAACATGGCAAAAGAAACAATGATTAGCTACTTAGATGCCTATCTTGGCAAAAAAATCCCCGATTACGAATTGAATTTAGATTGGGACACTAGAAACCGGACTTTTGAAATCGCCTTTCGCTTATATGCTGAAAATAAACAGCAAATAGAGTTAGATGATGTTGACGGTGTAGCTTCTGAGGAAGAAATTATCGAGTTTGAAGATGCGATTTTGTTGGCTGATCCAGAAAAATCAACTGTTGATCCTGAGGAATACTTGGCAGTCATTTCTTATGAAGGTAAAAAAGGAATGAAAAAAGCGCAACTTAAAGCTGTGGTTGATTATCTGCGGGAAGTAATTGAAGAGGGACAGAGCGATTTATTAGACTTTCTAGCTGATGATAGCGAAGATGCTGTATTTGAATTAACTTGGTCAGATGAGGAATTCAAAAAAAGAATTCGCACCAATGACGAAACCTATTTACCTTACCCTAAATTTTAATCCGTTAATCAAGGAGGAAGTACCATGAAGTGGAATGAAGTAAAAGTGGCAACTGCTAGTGAAGCGGTTGAAGCAGTTTCTAATATCTTAATGGAGGCTGGAGCAACTGGTGTAGCAATTGAAGATGCTTTGGATATTACCTATTATAAAGAGGATCAGTACGGAGAACTACTTGATCGGGAGACCTTTACTGAGCTAAAAGAAGGTGCTGAAGTCAGTGCGTATTTTCCTGAGACGATCTTTTTGCCAGAGATTTTGCCGGTAATCACTGAAAGAATTACTGAATTGGCTGAATTTGGTTTGGCAATTGGCAAAAACGAAATCACTGTGAATGAGGTGGAAGAAAGCGACTGGGCAACCTCCTGGAAGAAATATTACCACCCGGTACGTGTGACTCGCTATTTAACTATTGTGCCTAGCTGGGAAAAATATGAAGCACAATCGGCAGAAGAAAAAATAATTACGCTAGATCCTGGAATGGCCTTTGGTACGGGTACGCACCCTACCACAAACCTAACCTTGCAAGCTTTAGAAACAGTTATTCGTGGTGGGGAAACAGTCTTGGATGTCGGAACTGGTTCAGGCGTCTTAAGCATTGCTTGCTCCTTGATGGGTGCTAAAGAGATTTATGCTTATGATTTAGACGAAGTAGCGGTTCGCTCAGCACAGGAAAATGTTGATATGAACCAAGGAACCGAAAATATTACGGTTGCCGCTAATAATTTGTTAACGGGTGTTGAGAAAACCGCAGATATTATCGTAGCGAATATTTTAGCCGACATTATTAAGCTGATGATTCCTGATGCTTGGCGTTTGCTAAAATCAGACGGCACGTTTATTATCTCGGGGATTATCGAAGACAAAAAAGACATGATCTTAGAAGAATTGTATAGCCAAGGTTTTGAAGTGGATCGGATTTTCCAGCAAAAGGATTGGTATGCCATGATTTTAAAGAAACCTGAGGAAGACTAAGATGCAACGCTATTTCATTAATGAAGCTTATCAACCAACTGTCGAATTGACAGGTGAGCCCCACCATCACATGATGCGGGTAATGCGTATGTCCGCCGGTGATGCGGTATTTTTAGTCTTTAATGACCAAATAGCTATTAAAGCTGAAATTACTGCGATCGATTCTGAGAGGGTTCAACTAAAGGAACTGGAGAAAGAAACCTTTTCTCGCGAACTGCCGGTAGCTATTACTTTAGCCAGCGGTTTTCCTAAGGGAGAAAAACTAGAATGGATTGCTCAAAAAGCAACCGAGCTGGGCGCCCACCATTTCATCGCTTTTCCAGCGGCTACCTCGGTAGTGAAATGGGATCATAAGAAACAACAGAAAAAACAACAACGGTTGAATAAGATTATTCAAGAAGCTGCCGAACAGTCCCATCGTCAGTTTTTGCCAAAGTTAGAATTCTTAGCGGGTGAAGCAGAATTGTTGAAGACTTTTGCTGATTACGATGAAGTATTAATTGCTTATGAAGAATCAGCTAAGCAAGGGGAACAAGCCCAGCTAGTTCAAACTTTGAAAAAAATGCGTACGGGTTCCAAACTGCTAGTCATCTTCGGACCAGAAGGCGGTTTTTCACCTAAAGAGGTGGAGATTTTTCAACAAGCTGGTGGAAAACTATGTGGTTTGGGGCCGCGAATTCTACGAACGGAAACGGCACCGCTATATGTCATGAGTGCGGCTGGTTTTTATTATGATTTACTTAACGATTGATTGAAATGATTTCAGCAAGTCTGTATAATAGAAATAATTATTTAAAATAACTAAAAAGGTGCCAGATACAAGAAAATACGTCCCATTTAAGGAGGATGTCCGATGGCAAAAGATATAGAATTAACAGGATCAGATGTGATTGAGCTGGTCGCTGGCTATATGAGCAAAGAACACGTCGCTTTTGTTAAAAAAGCTTACGAATATGCTTTTGAAGCACATAAAGAACAAATCAGAAAATCTGGCGAACCCTACATTATCCACCCGATTCAAGTAGCAGGTATTCTAGCAGATTTACATATGGATCCTCACACAGTGGCGACCGGTTTTTTACACGATGTTGTGGAAGATACCGAAGTAACTCTGGAAGATCTGCAAAGAGAATTTGGTTCAGATGTCGCTTCATTAGTCGATGGTGTAACGAAATTAGGGAAGATCAAATACAAGTCCCATGAAGAACAATTGGCTGAAAACCACCGAAAAATGCTACTGGCAATGGCTCAGGATTTACGCGTAATCATGGTGAAGCTGGCTGACCGTCTGCATAACATGCGTACTTTGCGTTATTTGCGAGACGATAAGCAGCGGCGGATCGCACGGGAAACATTGGAAATTTATGCGCCTTTAGCAGATCGCTTAGGGATGAGTCGGATCAAATGGGAGCTAGAGGATACAGCGTTACGTTATTTGAATCCAAAACAGTATTACCGGATCGTTCATTTGATGCAGAGTAAGCGAGAAGAACGCGAAGCTTACGTCAAAGGAACCGTGGAAGAAATTAAGGAAGCAACAAAAGAATTAGAAATCGAAGGCGATATTTATGGTCGACCGAAACACATTTACTCCATCTATCGTAAGATGCGGGATCAAAAGAAACAATTCGATGAAATTTATGATTTGTTAGCAATTCGAGTGATTGTCGATTCGATTAGAGATTGTTATGCTGTGCTGGGAGCTATCCATACGAAGTGGAAACCCATGCCCGGTCGTTTTAAAGATTATATCGCTATGCCTAAAGCCAACATGTATCAATCTTTGCATACTACGATTATCGGACCTAGCGGTAATCCGGTAGAGGTCCAAATTCGTACCCATGAAATGCACCAAATTGCTGAATTCGGGGTCGCTGCTCACTGGGCTTACAAAGAAGGCAAGACAGATAAATTAGATACGAATAACGACAGCAAGCAGTTGGACTGGTTCCGAGAAATCTTAGAACTACAAGATGAAAGCTATGATGCCTCTGAATTTATGGAAAGCGTTAAAGGGGATATTTTTAGCGATAAGGTTTACGTATTTACGCCAAAGGGAGATGTAACCGAACTGCCTAAAGGCTCTGGTCCGTTAGATTTTGCTTTTAGTATTCATACCGATGTTGGGAATAAAACAACCGGTGCCAAAGTAAATGGTAAGATGGTTCAACTAGATTACAAACTGAAGAATGGCGATATCATTGAGATTATGACGTCACCGAATTCCTTTGGACCTAGCCGTGATTGGTTAAGTATGGTAAAAACCAGCAAAGCTCGTAATAAGATCAAACGTTTCTTTAAAACCCAAGATCGCGAAGAAAATATCACAAAAGGGCATGAAGCGGTTGTTAAGTGTCTAAATGACATGGGCTTTACACCAAAAGAAGTTCTAACCAAAGACAATATGCAAAAAACTTTAGATAAATTCAACTTCCACAGTGAAGACGATATGTATGCATCCATTGGTTTTGGTGAATTAAGCGCATTGACTTTTTCAAATCGCCTAACTGAAAAAGAACGTCGCGAACAAATGAAGCAGAAGAAACAAGAAGCAGTGGATGAGCTGGTTAACCAGCCATCGAAGAAAGAGCCTGAGAAAATCAAAGTACGTCATGAAGGCGGCATTGTGATTCAAGGGATCGACAATCTGCTGATCCGCATTAGCCATTGCTGCAATCCTGTGCCAGGTGATGAGATTGTTGGCTATATCACAAAAGGGCGCGGGATTTCGATTCATCGCAGCGACTGCCCAAATATCACTAGCCAGAAGAGTATTCAAGAACGGTTAATCGAAGTTGAATGGGAAGATACATCTAACATCAAGCAGGACTACAATGCAGACTTAGAAATTTATGGATTTAACCGGGACGGTTTGCTAAATGATGTGCTAAATATAGTCAGTGGCTTAACGAAACAATTGGTTAGCGTTGAAGCTAAACCTACCAAAGACAAAATGGCGATGATTCGTTTAACGATCAAAATCCAAAACTTGAGTCACCTATACTCAATCGTTGATAAGATCAAAACGGTTCCCGATGTTTATAGTGTAAAACGAACTAAAGGTTAAGGAGGCACACATGCGAGCAGTAATTCAGCGAGTAAGCCAGGCTTCGGTAACGATTAATGAGCAGGTTATCGGTAAAATTGACAAAGGCTATATGATTTTGCTAGGAATTCATGAAGAAGACACGCAAGAGGATGTGGATTATTTAATTCGAAAAATCCCTTTATTACGCGTATTTGAAGATGCCGAGGGTAAAATGAATCAGTCGATCCAAGACATCGGCGGCAGTATTTTAAGCATTTCCCAATTTACATTGTATGCTGATACTAAAAAAGGCAATCGACCTAGTTTTATTAAAGCCGCTCGTCCAGAAACGGCTATTCCACTATACGACTACTTTAATGAAGGGCTTCGTCAGCAAGGATTAATCGTGGAAACTGGCGAATTCGGTGGTGACATGGCTGTAGCGTTAGTCAACGATGGTCCTGTTACAATTATTTTTGATACAAAAAACAAGTAAAAGTTTTCACCAGTAAAATATGCCCCTTGAGTTAGAGCAAAACTAACTTAAGGGGCTTTTTTAGTGTAAATAAATAGGGCCTTAAAAAATAAAATATTGACGAGAAAATCAGGACACCTCTAGCTGATTTCCTCATTTATTGATAGAATGTAGTCATATTTCAAACAAGGAGGAAAAAAATGAAAAATAAAAAATGGAAGCGCTTGATAAAAGCGTGTCACGTTTCGTTGGTAGCGGGATTGCTGTTGGGTACAGCAGCACCGGTTTTGGCAGTTGCTGAAGAGCTGACCATACAAGAAACATCAGAAGTCGTATCATCTGAAACGGCAACGACACAAAGTTCGACGCAAGAGGTAGCAACGCAAAACAGTACGTCTGAAAGTACAGCGAAAAAAGCTGAAGGAAAAGCGATACCAAAGGCAATTAGTGGCGATCAAAAAATAACGATTCTGGGTACCTCAGATGTACACGGTCAGTTATGGAATTATTCTTATGAGGATGATGCCCAAACGCCAGTAGGATTGGCGCAAGTAAGCGCAGCTGTTAAAGATGCTAGGACCAAAAATCCGACTGGGACGGTCTTAATTGACAATGGCGATATGGTTCAAGGAACTATTTTAACAGATGATCTTTATAACACAAAAGAAGATCTGAAGGATGAGCCCCATCCAATGATCAAAGCGATGAACTACATGGAATACGATGCGATGGTGCTGGGTAATCATGAATTCAACTTTGGTTTGCCATTGATTAAAAAAATCGAAACTGAAGCGAATTTTCCGCTGCTTTCAGCGAACACCTACAATAAAGTTGACAATACAAAGTTTGTAGGTAGCACAACATTAAAAGATTTGGATCTAGATGAAGATGGACAAAAAGACATTAGTGTCGGCGTGATTGGTTTAACTACCCCGCATATCCCAAATTGGGATGGGGATAAAGTAGCGGATTTAACCTTTGAAGCATTAAAAACAGGGGCTGAAAAAGCCGTTAAAGAACTGGAAGAAGCAGGTGCTGATATTGTGGTAGCTTCTATCCATGCGGGAAGGCAAGATGCTGATCCCGCTGCTGCCGCTGACACGGTGATCAATGAAGTTAGTGGAATTGATGCCTATTTACTTGGGCATGACCATCGCTCTTTTGCTGAAACTGTGACTGGAGCTGATGGCAAACAGATCCCAATCGCAGGCCCGAAAGACACGGGAACTGAAATGATGCAAATTGATTTAACTGTGGCTAAAGAAGGCGACGAATGGACTGTCAAAAGTGGCGGCTCTCAAATTGTGGATACTACAAAATATGAAGCGGACCAAGCATTGAAAGATTTAACGGTAGATTATCATAATACGACTAAAGATTTTATCAATAAGCCGATTGGCACAGCCGTAGGAGAGTTCTTGCCAGCAGATGAAATTAAAGGGATTCCAGAGGCGCAATTGCGCCCGACTGCGATGATTTCGTTAATCAACAACGTGCAACGTTCTGTAACCGGCGCAGATTTATCTGCCTCCGCACTGTTCAAAGCTGATAGTAAATTACCGGAAGGAACATTAACTTATTCGAATGTCTTTGATATTTACAAATATCCTAATACTTTAGTTAAAGCCAAAATTACTGGTGAAAAATTGCTGGAGTATATGGAGAATCAAGCCGCTTACTACAATGCACCGAAGCCTGCCGATTTAACGTTAAGTTTTAATTCGGCGATTCGGGTATATAACTACGATATATTCTCAGGTGTTGATTACACTATAGATGTTTCAAAACCAGTGGGTGAACGGATAAGTGCAACGATCAACGAGAAACCGATTGAATTAACCAAAGAATATACCATTGCGATTAATAATTATCGCTACGAAGGTCTAGTTAGTTCAGGTATTCTAGCACCTGACAGCCTATTAATGAATACTGATCCACAAACGTTGCGCGGATTAATTGTCAAATATATTGAAGAAAAACAAACCCTCAAAGCCGAAGATGAGCTAGAAGATAATTGGGAAGTGATCGGCACAGATTTCGATCAACAGTGGCGTAAGTTGGCAAAACAACTTGTTGATGAAGGGAAGCTGACAATTCAACCCTCAGCTGACGGCAGGACACCTAACGTAGTTCCGCTTACTAAAGCTGACGTTCGGGTTGCTTTAGGTGAAAGTCCAGATCAGCCTCTTACTATTATGCATACCAATGATATTCATGGCCGCTTAGAAGAAAATGCTGGAAACAACACCTTAGGAATGGCCAAACTAAAAACAGTTAAAAATACTTTTGCACCGACCCTAATGATTGATGTCGGAGATGTTTTCCAAGGATTGCCTATCTCCAACCATTCTAAAGGACGTGAAATGGCGAAGGTATTGAACAGTATCGGCTACGATGCGATGGTAGTAGGGAACCATGAATTTGATTTCGGCTACGATGTGGCAATGGAATACAAAGAATTACTGAACTTCCCAATCTTGTCAGCGAATACATTCAAAGACGGCAACCCAGCCTTTGATGCTTCTACGGTTGTTGAGAAAAATGGCAAGAAAATTGCAATTATCGGAGTTACTTCACCAGAAACAGCTGTGAAGACCCATCCGAAGAACGTTGTAGGAGTGACATTTGAAGATCCGTTAGAGATTGTGAAGGCTGAAATCGATCGGCTAAATGGACAAGGAATTGACGCATATATTGTTGCTGGACATTTAGGCATTGATGAAACCACACCAAAAGAGTGGCGGGGAGATTTTGTCGCAAAAGAATTAGATAAAGCATATGATGATAAAAATATTGTCTTTCTAGATGGGCACTCTCATTCTGAAAGTGGGCAACGCTTCGGCAAGGTTATATATGCTCAAACGGGGAATTACTTGAACAATATTGGCGAAGTAACAATTGATCCAACTGATCCGACAAACAATACGGCTAAACTACATTCTTATACAGCGTTAAGTGGTTACGAAGCTGATCCAGAGGTAGCAGCCTTGGTAGCAGCAGCTAAAGCTGATTTCGACCTTGCGAACAGCGAAATCGTAGTGCCTAACAACACAGTATTCTTTAATGGTGAACGGGAAAATGTTCGGACACGTGAAACAAATCTAGGAAACTTAATCGGCGATGCTATGTGGGCTTATGGTCAAGAAGGTTTTAGTGAACCAACTGACTTTGCTATGACAAATGGCGGCGGTATCCGGGAAAATATTAATGCTGGACCAATCACCAAAGGGGATATTATTTCGGTTATGCCATTTGGTAATAGCATTTCCCAAATCAAAGTTAAGGGTTCACAAATCAAAGAGATGTTTGAATACTCTGTTCGTTCGAAAGTTCAAGAAGACGCTGAAGGGAATATTCTTACAGACGAAGAAGGGCAACCTTTATTAGGCGTGAACGGCGGCTTCCTGCACGTTTCTAAAACAGTGAAATTCTACTACGATTCCAATAAGCGTGGTTCAACGGATAAACAAGTTGGTGAACGGGTACTGCAAATTGAAATCTATAACCGTGAGACGAAAGAATTTGAGAAAATCGATAGTAATAAAACATATAACATGGCTACCAATGATTTCTTAGCAGCTGGTGGAGATGGCTACAACATGTTAGGGGGCTCTCGTGAAGAAGGACCGTCACTAGACGAAGTTCTGATTAATTATCTGCAAAGTGCCACAAAACTTAGATTATTGGATGAAAACAACGTCGACCTAAACGATTACCAAGTCGAATTGTCTAAAGATCGAATTATTCCTATCTCAGAAGCAAAATTCAATGAAATGAACAAACCTGCACCCGAGCCGGGAAAAGACGGCGAAGATGGGAAAGACGGTCAGAATGGAAGAGATGGGGATAACGGAAAAGACCGAGTAGTTCCTCAAACGGGTGCGAAAACCCAAACAGTCCAGCAAACAAGTACTGGCAAAAACTTGCCAAGTACCGGTGAAAAGATTGTTTCTTACAGCTTAATTGGACTTGTGTTAGTATCAGGTTCAGCAGGCGCTTGGGTTTGGTACAACCGTAAAAAAGCTTCTTAAAATAGAGACAAGATTTTTTCAGAAAATTAAGCGTTAGACGAATAATCAATGAAGTCTGCTAAAGATATAACTTTATTTATTGGCTGACTTTAACCTAGACCCGAACTTTTTCAAAGGTTTCGGGTCTTTTTTGCAAGGAAAACTACCAAAAGTGAAGAAAATAGGTGATAATTAAAAAAAAGTCAAAGGAGCAATGCAATGCAGACGAGAGTAGAACGAGATTCAATGGGTGAGATTGAGGTACCAGTTGATGCTTTGTGGGGAGCGCAAACGGAGCGAAGTCGTCAAAATTTCAAAATCGGTGGGGAAAAGATGCCACCTGAATTGTTAGAAGCGTTAGTCATTGTTAAAAAGACTGCTGCTGCGGCAAACCAGGTGACAGGTAAATTATCCAATGAGAAGGCTGAGGCAATCAAAGCAGCAGCGGACCAGTTATTGCAAGAAAAACGCTGGAATGCGTTTCCTTTAGTTGTTTGGCAAACCGGCAGCGGCACGCAGAGCAATATGAATGCCAACGAAGTGATCGCCCATTTAGCTAGTGACGGCACGCTACAAGTCCATCCTAATGATGACGTAAATATGTCTCAAAGCTCTAACGATGTTTTTCCGACCGCAATTCATCTAGCAGGTAGCTTGGCAATTGAAAAACGTCTGTTGCCTATGATTGAAAAAGCAGTTTCTGCGTTAATAGAATTGGAAGAAGCCAATCGGGAAGTTATTAAAATTGGACGGACTCATCTGCAAGATGCAACGCCTGTCACTTTCGCTCAGGAAGTCAGCGGCTGGAGAGTGGGCTTGGAACGTAACCGCAAAATGTTAATCGATAGCTTGGCTGAGTTGAAGCAACTGGCAATTGGCGGAACAGCGGTGGGTACCGGGTTGAATGCGTCTGTTGCCTATGAAGAAGCGTTTCTAGAGTTCTTGCATACTGAAACTGGCATTCATTTTATCAGTGAAGAAAATAAATTCCATGCCTTAGCTAATCGTGATGCGGTAGTATTTACAAGTGGTGCGTTGAAAGCTTTGGCCGCTAACTGTATGAAGATGGCCAACGATGTGCGCTGGTTAGCGAGTGGTCCCCGTAGTGGATTAGGTGAAATATCCATTCCTGCCAATGAACCTGGCAGCTCGATCATGCCTGGCAAGATCAACCCAACCCAATGTGAAGCATTATCGATGGTGGCGGTGCAAGTAATGGGCAACGACACAGCGATTGGCGTTGCTGCTTCTCAAGGGAATTTTGAGTTGAATGTATATTTGCCGGTGATTGCTTTTGATCTTTTACAAAGCATTCGGTTGCTAGCGGATGCGCTAGAATCTTTCACCGACAATTGCTTAGTGGGGATCGTTGTCAATAAGGAGCGTATGGCTGAGCTTTTATCCCAGTCCTTGATGCTGGTGACTGCTTTAAATAGTCATATTGGTTATGACAAAGGAGCAAAGATTGCCAAAAAAGCCTTTAATGAAGGAACCACTCTAAAAGAAGCTGCATTGACACTAGGATATGTAACCGATGAAGAGTATGACCTGTGGGTACGTCCTGAAAAGATGATTGGAGACAAAAACTAGAGGAACCCTCAGTTGTAAAACAGGTTACAGCTAATTGAAATACTGATTTTACGAGTGGATCAGAATGTGTGACTAGTGATTTTTAACAGGTTAGTCAGCCTTTGATAAACAGTTGCTGGAAGCAATCGCTTTGAGGGAGCTAAGGCTTGCTAAACAAGAGGATGTAACACGTTAGTAATAGTAAAAATCACCTACTGTAAATAGAAATTGTGGTATACTAGCAAAGAATGATTTGTGATCAAAGGAGGAGCCTCATGGCAGAGAAAGAAACATTTTATATCACAACACCGATCTATTATCCAAGCGGTAAACTGCACATTGGAAATTCGTATACAACGATTGCCTGTGATGCAGTAGCTCGGTACAAGCGTCTGATGGGTTATGACGTATTCTATTTGACTGGTGTCGATGAGCATGGTCAAAAAATTGAGAAAAAAGCTGAAGAATTAGGTGTTGAGCCTAAAGAATATGTTGATAAAATGGCAGCAGACATTACCAAACTATGGAAAAATCTAGATATTAGTTATGATAAATTCATCCGTACCACCGATGAGTATCACCAAGCAGGTGTGAAAAAAATCTTTGATCAGCTGCTAGAACAAGGGGATATCTACTTAGGCGAATACGAAGGCTGGTACTCTGTTTCTGATGAAGAATATTTCACTGAAACCCAATTAGAAGAAGTTTATCGCGACGATGAAGGCAATGTCATTGGTGGGAAAGCGCCAAGTGGACACGAAGTTGAATTGGTTCGGGAAGAATCTTACTTCTTCCGTATGAGTAAATATGCGGATCGCTTAGTGAAGTATTATGAAGAACACCCTGAGTTTATTCAACCAGAATCTCGTAAAAACGAAATGATCAATAACTTCATTAAACCTGGCTTAGAAGACTTGGCGGTTTCGAGGACGACATTTGCTTGGGGAATCCCAGTAAATGCTAATCCAAAACACGTCGTATATGTTTGGATCGATGCATTATCTAACTATATTACTGCTTTAGGGTATGGTTCAGAGGATGATAGCCTGTTCCAAAAATACTGGCCGGCTAATGTGCAAATGGTTGGAAAAGAAATCGTTCGTTTCCATACTATTTACTGGCCAATTATGTTAATGGCACTAGATTTGCCTTTGCCTAAAAAAGTATTCGGTCATGGCTGGTTAATGATGAAAGACGGAAAAATGTCTAAATCAAAAGGCAATGTCGTTTATCCAGAAATGCTAGTGGAACGTTATGGCTTAGACGCATTACGTTACTATTTGTTGCGGGCAGTGCCATTTGGTTCTGATGGTGTCTTCACCCCGGAAGATTTTGTTTCACGAGTTAATTATGATTTGGCCAATGATCTGGGTAACTTATTGAACCGAACAGTAGCAATGATTAATAAGTATTGTGGTGGTGTGGTACCTAAATATAAATCATTGGTTACACCATTTGACAGTGAATTGTCCACGACGGCGGCTAATGTAGTCGGTCGTTACCGTGAATCAATGGAAAAAATGGAATTCAATACGGCTTTAGCGGAAATTTGGGTATTGGTTTCTCGTGCGAATAAATATATCGATGAAACCGAACCTTGGATTTTGGCAAAAGACGAAGAGAAAAAAGATGAACTGGATAGTGTGATGGTTCACTTAGCGGAAAGCTTACGAATTGTCGCAATTCTCCTGCAGCCAGTCATGACACAAGCACCGAAGAAAATTTTCGAACAGCTTGGCTTGAATACTGAAATGATGCAGCTTGAAAAAATCCATTTTGGTGAATTCCCAGAAAATACTAAGGTAATTCCTAAAGGCAAACCTATCTTCCCCCGTTTGGATATGGAAGAAGAAGTTGCTTACATCAAGCAAAAAATGAGTGAAGGCAGCCAACCTGAAGAATCTGCTATCAAATGGAATCCAGAAGAAACAGAGTTAGTTTCTGTGAAGGATAAGGAAATCAAATTTGATGTATTCGATAAAGTTGAGTTGAAAGTTGCCGAAGTCATTGATTGTAAAAAAGTAGAGGGTGCTGATAAGTTACTTCAATTCCGTTTAGATGCGGGTGACAAGCAAGATCGCCAAATTCTTTCTGGTATTGCGGAATACTATGCTGATCCAGCTTCCTTAATTGGTAAAAAATTGATCATTGTAGCTAATTTGAAACCACGTAAAATGCGCGGTGAAATCAGCCAAGGAATGATTCTGTCTGCTGAAGCCCCAGATGGTTCCTTAAAAGTTGTTGAAGCTCCTAAAGATATGCCCAATGGCTCAATTGTAGGATAAATATAAAAGACTTGGAATCATATTTTATGGTTTCAAGTCTTTTTTAGTAATTAATTATATTTTTTTGAAAAAAAGTTATTGACAGCGTTTTCTACATTTGCTAAGATGAGTATGAATTAAATAGACCAGTGATGGATAGTGATTGTTTAAATACAAGCTAAACCTGATGACGTAAGACAAGTTTTTTTGTCGTGCGTTCGTCGGGTTTTTTTGTTGCTTTTTTGGAGGTGAAAAAAAACACGAGCAGCCCAAAGTTTGATTGACACCAATTACTAAACAATCTATCATTTTAGTGAGAGAAAAATTAAGAATCATTCATTTCTCTGCAACGTACAGCGTAGAACGGGGGAAGCTTTACATGCAGATCCAGAAGATCTTGAATAACAACGTTGTAATTGCCACCGATTCAAAAAATAACGAAATCGTGGTAATGGGCCGGGGTCTAGCCTTTCAAAAAAAAGTGGGAGATGAGATTTCAGAAGAATGTATTGATAAGAAATATCGTTTAGCAAACAATGAGTTATCTCAAAAACTGCAGGAATTATTGGAAGACGTTCCGGTAAGCTATTTAGAATTGGCCAATGACATTATTGAAGATGCAAGAGAAGTTTTGAAAGATCCATTAAGCGATTTACTTTATATTTCTATTACCGATCACTTGTATTCAGCGATTCAACGAGTAAAATCAGGCGTTCGTCTCCGCAATTTATTACTATGGGATATTAAACGTTTCTTTCCGGAAGAATTTGCCATTGGCAAGAAAGCGGTTGCTAATATTTATAAGAAGTATCGGGTTGATCTTGGGGAAGATGAAGCGGGAAATATTGCTTTACACCTAGTGAATGCCCAGACCGAAGCTGATAACGAAGATGTGTACGAACTAACCGAACTGATGCAAGAGATTATCCAGATTACCAGCTATTATTTTAAAGTTCAGTTTGAAGAAGACTCGGTCTATTTTTACCGATTCACTACTCATTTACGGTTCTTTGCTTCTCGTATTATGAGCAAAAATCAACTATCCGATGAAACCGACGATGAGTTGCTGCTGATCATTCAAAAGAAATATAAAAATGCCTATCAGTGTGTAGAAAAAATCGCTGAATTTATTCAAAAGAAATACCAGTATCCAATGTCTAACGATGAAAAATTGTATTTAACGATTCACATTGCACGACTTGTCCAAAAGGTCGATACATGACAACAATAAAGGGAGGAATTACCTCATGGGAAAATACCATGATTTAGCAGAAAAAATTGTCGCAAACGTCGGCGGAAAAGATAATATTAACAGCTTGACCCATTGTATTACACGTTTACGATTTAAATTAAAGGACGAAAGCAAAGCCAATGACGACGTATTGAAAAATATGGACGGCGTCGTAACCGTAATGAAGAGCGGCGGCCAGTATCAAGTGGTTATCGGCAACCATGTTCCTCATGTATATGACGACGTATTAGATGTTGCAGGTATCAGTGGCAACAGCAGCAGCTCAGAAGAAGAGGACTCAACCAATGTTTTCAATAAATTAATCGATGTCATCAGCGGCTGTTTCCAACCATTCTTGGGCGCATTATGTGCCTGCGGTATGCTGAAGGGTTTCAATGCGCTGTTCCTTTATTTAGGATGGTATGAAGCTCTTTCAGGGACTGACTTGTTCTTTACTGCTGTTGGCGATAGTATTTTCTACTTCATGCCAATTTTGATCGGTTTGACTGCTGCTCGTAAGTTCAAAGTTAGTGAATTTACTGGTATCGCGATTGGTGCAGCCCTGGTTTACCCAACAATCCAAGCAGCAGCAGTTGGAGCCGGCGAACCTTTGATGACGTTGTTCCAAGGGACGATTATTGAAAGCCCTGTCTATATCCAAGTATTTGGTTTACCAATTATTGCTAATAACTACACAAGTAGTGTAGTTCCAGTTATCTTGGTAGTCTGGTTTGCGAAATATGTTCAAAAATTTGCTAAGAAAATTATTCCAGAAATCGTTCAAACTTTCTTGGTACCATTCTTTACGATTGTTATCTCAATGTTCGTTGGTTTCTTGATTATCGGCCCAATCATTACCTTTGCGACAAATATCTTAGGCGCTGGATTTACTGCCTTGTATGATTTCTCGCCAATTGTAATGAGTGTCGTGGTAGGGTTCTTCTGGCAGCCATTGGTTATCTTCGGTTTGCATTGGAGCTTGATTCCATTAGCAATGATCAATATTCAAACATTAGGCTCTGATATTATCTTAGCAGCATCATTTTCTGCCAGCTTTGCCCAAACAGCCGTTGTTATGGCAATGTACTTCAAGCTGAAAGAGAAAAAATTAAAAGAATTATGTATCCCAGCAGTTATTTCAGGATTCTTCGGGGTAACCGAACCAGCGATCTATGGCTTGACTTTACCTAAAAAGAAACCATTCATCATTTCAATGATTGGTGCGGCGATTGGTGGATTAGTTACCGCATTGTTTGGTGCGAAAAGCTATGTTATGGGTGGTTTAGGCGTATTCGGCTTTGTTAACCACATCAACACTGAAACCAATGAAGTAGGTCATATGATCGGTCAATTTGTCGCTGTTGGTATTGCGATGGTATTTAGTTTCGTTGTAACCATGCTTTTCTGGAAAGACGATGCAGTTGTTGTTGATGAGCCAGAAAAAAGTGAAGGCTTAAGTGTTCGTAAAGAAACAATCCAATCACCCGTAGAAGGGCAAATGATGCCTTTATCTACTGCAAAAGATCAAGCATTTGCTGAAGGTATTTTAGGAAAAGGTGTATTGATTCATCCGACTAAAGGGGAAGTTGTTGCACCATTTGATGGCACAGTGATGACCTTATTCCCAACAAAACATGCTATTGGCTTAGTCTCTGAAAATGGTCTAGAATTATTGATTCACATCGGTCTAGATACCGTTCAATTGGACGGTAAACATTTCACTGCCCATGTAAAACAAGGGGACAAAGTGAAAAAAGGTCAAAAATTAGTCAGCTTTGATAAAGAAGCGATTGAAGCAGCAGGGTACAGTGTGGAAACACCTGTCATTGTTACCAACTCGGCAGACTACTTAGATATCATTGATTCTGATAAAAAAGATGTTTGCAATGACGATGATCTGTTGACGGTCTTAGTATAAAAAGTAGGAGGGGAATTCCCCTCCTTTAATTCGGGCGAAAAGATTCTGTGAAGTGGATCCGCGCTTCCGTAGATTCTTCCATAATAGAAGAACTGGACTTGCGGGTATCCACGTGTTCACCGATTTTGATCAAATGATTGAGGTTCAAAGAATAGTTCTCAGCAAAGCAACAACTGTACAACACATCCAACAAGTAACAAATAGAAGTATTAATTGTGTAGTTGCCAATTTTGGAATACAAACGTTCACGAGTGGTTAATCGCAAAGCTGCATCGCTGGCAGCCGCTAGTGAATTTTCACCGATACTAGTTAAACCGATGATGGGAATCTGCTGTTTTTGTAAAATTTCAGCAGTCTGGACGATCATTTCATTTTCGCCGGTATAAGAAATTAAAATACAGCAATCTTTGGGGTGACAATTGTAGGCTTCATAGGCATTTTCTCCCATGGTTTGAGAAATGGTCACATTCTTTTTGATTCGGCGCATTTTCAGGGCGAAATCTTGAGCAATCAAGGTATTGGCATTGCTGCCGAAAATCTTAATTTGATTAGCTTTCAGCAATAGCTGTTTTGCCTTTTGAAGATTGTCATGATTCAGCAGACTCAATGTGTCATCAATGGTTGTGCGTTCCAAGGTCGCTACCTTATTGGAAATCGTCATTAAACCATCGTTGGGATCAAAGGGCAGGTTAGCATCCACGGTGTCGAAGTAGGTTTGAAAATAAGTTAATTCTTCTAAGAAGGCTCCCTTCAACTCTACCCAGCCATCGAACCCCAGCTTCTTCGACACTCGAATTAGGGTAGAGGGATGTACAAACGTTGCTTGAGCAATTTCTTTGATCGTTTTCTCTTCAATTAGTATACCTTGTCCCAAAATATAGTTCACTAAAGCTGATTCAGCCGTTGAAAAATCGGTTTGTTTCATTTTTTCACTAAGTAACATGTGGGTCACCTCCGGTTTTTACAAAAATTGTATAATTATTGTAAATGATATTTCGAGGTTTGAACAGTGTAAGTCAGGATTTTTCACCGATGTATAAACGATATTTACAAATAGATTCGGATTTTCGTGAATGTTTGTAAACAGCGATGCAATCGAAGCGTTTTCTATTGTGCGGATAATTTACATGGTTGATAATCATATTGTAAATAAAAACAAAGGAGAGAATTCAATGACCCAAGGTGTGAAAATTGCGACAATCGGTGGCGGCAGCAGCTATACCCCAGAATTAATGGAAGGCTTCATCAAACGCTACGACGAATTACCAATTCGTGAAATTTGGTTAGTAGATATTGAGGCAGGTAAAGAAAAACTGGAAATCGTCGGTGCAATGGCTCAACGGATGTGGGATGCTTCTCCTTACAACGTGAAGATCTACATGACTTTAGACCGGGAAGAAGCCTTAAAGGATGCGGATTTTGTTACGACTCAATTCCGGGTTGGCTTATTAGAAGCTCGGATCAAAGATGAACGCATTCCAGCTTATTACGGCATGCTGGGACAAGAAACCAATGGTGCTGGTGGTATGTTTAAAGCCTTCCGAACTGTTCCGATTATCTTGGAGATCGTTGAAGACATGAAGCGTCTATGTCCAGATGCGTGGCTGGTTAACTTTGCCAACCCAAGCGGTATGGTAACTGAAGCGGTTGTTCGTTATGGGAAATGGGACAAAGTTATCGGTTTATGTAACGTACCTGTTATGGCAACGATGGTGGAGCCCGAATTATTAGGTAGAAAGCCAGAAGAACTGATTTACAAGTTTGCCGGCTTAAACCACTTCCACTGGCATAAAGTGACCGACAACCATGGCAAAGATGTAACAATGGAAATTGTCGATAAAATGTACGAAGGCGAAACTGGCCTGCCAAAGAACATCCATGACATTCCGTTCCAACGTGAATTGTTAGAACAAATGAAAATGATTCCTTGCGGCTATCACCGTTACTACTATTTAGAAGAAGAAATGCTGGAGCATGCCTTGGAAGAGTACGATAGTCCAACAGGTACACGAGCACAGCAAGTCAAACAAACTGAAGCTGAATTGTTTGAGCTGTACAAAGATCCGGAGTTGGATTACAAGCCTGAACAATTACAACAACGCGGCGGCGCTTATTACTCAGATGCAGCTTGTGAAACCATTGCTTCAATCTATGCTAATAAAAATACGCAATTAGTTGTTTCAACTAAAAATAACGGGGCGGTTCCTGACCTGCCAGCCGATTGCGTAGTAGAAGTATCAGCTTACATCGGCGGACAGGGTGCTCGCAATGTTGCCTTTGGTTCATTGCCAACTGCCGAACGCGGGTGGCTGCAAGTAATGAAAGCCATGGAATTATTAACGCTGGAAGCTGCTGTAACTGGTGATTACAATACGGCATTACAAGCATTTACGATCAACCCAATGGTTCGCTCGGGTAAAACTGCCAAACGAATCATGGATGAATTATTTATTGCCCACAAGAAACATTTACCAAACTTCAAAGAAACCATCGAACGCCTAGAAAACGAAGGCATCGAAGTACAAGACGAAGTAGCAAAATCATTACGAGAAGTATAAACAGAAAGCGAGAAGATAAAACATGGGATTTAGAAAAGACTTTTTATGGGGCGGCGCAACAGCTGCCAATCAATGTGAAGGCGGCTATGACAAAGGCGGACGCGGTTTAGCAAATGTGGACGTTGTACCAATCGGTAAGGATCGTTTCCCAGTTATCAGCGGACAAAAGAAAATGTTTGAATTTGATGACGAGCATTTCTATCCAGCTAAAGAAGCCATTGATATGTACACTCATTACAAAGAAGACATTGCTCTATTTGCTGAAATGGGCTTTAAAACTTACCGTCTGTCAATCGCTTGGAGCCGTATCTTCCCGAAAGGCGACGAAACGGAGCCAAATGAAGAAGGTCTGAAATTCTATGAAGACATGTTCAAAGAATGTAAAAAACACGGCATCGAACCTTTAGTAACGATTACGCACTTTGACTGCCCAATGCATTTAGTGGAAAAATATGGCGCATGGCGCAGCCGTGAATTAGTCGGCTTCTACGAAAACTTGTGTAAAGCGATTTTCACTCGTTACAAAGGGTTAGTAAAATACTGGTTGACTTTTAATGAAATCAACATGATCTTGCATGCACCATTTATGGGCGCAGGTCTTTATTTCGAAGAAGGCGATGATGTAGAGCAAATCAAATATCAAGCCGCACACCATGAATTATTGGCTTCGGCAGTGGCAACTAAAATTGCTCACGAAGTTGACCCAGAGAACCAAGTCGGCTGTATGTTAGCAGCTGGTGCTTACTATCCGTATTCACCAAAACCAGAGGACGTTTGGGCGTCACGCTCGGATGACCGAGAAAACTACTTCTTCATCGATGTACAATCTCGCGGTGAATATCCTGCATACGCATTAAAAGAAATGGAACGCAAAGGCATCGAAATCAAAATGGAGGAAGGCGATAAAGAATTGTTGAAGGCTCATACAGTTGACTTCATTTCTTTCTCTTACTATTCTTCTCGTGTTTCAACTACTGATGCAGAATTGTTGGACCAAACCGAAGGCAACATCTTCGCTTCTGTGAAGAACCCTTACTTGGAAGCAAGCGAGTGGGGCTGGCAAATTGATCCATTAGGTCTACGTATTACGATGAATGACCTTTATGATCGTTACCAAAAACCATTATTCGTAGTAGAAAACGGCTTAGGTGCTGTCGATACGCCTGATGAAAATGGTTATGTAGAAGATGATTATCGTATCGAGTATCTTGCGGCCCATATTCAAGCAATGCGTGATGCAGTGGATGAAGATGGCGTAGAGCTTTTAGGCTACACAACTTGGGGCTGTATCGATTTAGTATCAGCGGGAACTGGTGAAATGAAAAAACGCTATGGTTTCATCTATGTTGACCGCGATAACGAAGGCAACGGAACCTTGAAACGTAGCAAGAAAAAATCCTTCGATTGGTACAAAAAAGTGATCGAAACCAATGGACAAGATTTAAGCAATTAGTTAGTACAAATAGCGTGAGCAGCAGCAGCCCCCGTTGCTGTTACTCACGCTATTTTTTGTGGGCTAAAAAATGACGAGCGCTAGCTAGCTGCATTTCTCGCTGCTGTGTCACCTGTAATAAGTCCATAGGAAAAAGTAGATTGATGACTTTAATTCCGTAGTCTGCTGAGACTAAGGCATGTCCCCGCATGTGATCGGTAGCAACAGCTTGAGCGAAGATGCGTGCAGCGTATTTGCTAAGTTCCGATGAGGATTCTTGTGCCAACTGATTCGCCGCTGCAGTGTTCCAATCCCTCGCTGAATTCTTGGATCTTTTTGTAAAGGTGGTTCTAAATAGCGCAAGTAAAGCAGCGCCTGTTGAATTGACCACTCAGCGATTAATGCATGGGGAAGTTGCTCTAGAGTTACTTCCAATTGGAGGCGTAGCTGCGGATCATCTAATAGTTTAATTTTGGGGGCGGTCGGTAATTGTTTTTTTTCAAGCTGTTCGTGAGTGTTCCACCAGTAAGTTTGATCCATGACAGGCCTCCCAACAACCATCGTTTTTACAGGCTATTATAACAAAAAAGTGGCTGTGACATAAAACGTCACAGCCGCTGAAAACCGAATAATCGATGTGACTGAAGTAGCTCTTTTACGAAATAAGCCGCATAATCGCAAAAATAGCTTCTCATATTTTTGCGATTATGCGGCTTATTTCTCGGAGCTGAACACTTCTGTCACAACCTCCTAAACGATTTTATTTATTTAGGTTGCGTCTTCTACGAATTAAACTAACGATTAACATCGCACTTACTGCTGCTGCTGTTACTAATACTTGATCCATTTTCATCAATCTCCTTTGTCCTTCTTGTTGTATCTATCATACCAAGAGAACCCAAGAGAAACTACTTACAAAGCGGATCGGTAACCTTACAAAGCTGAAAGTTTCCGTTCAAAAACGATTTTTTCGAACCGATTATTAGGTAATTGGAAGTACATTTCGAGATCTTGTGTGTTTAAATAAGCACAGGCAATGATGAAGTCTTGCTCACACCACATAGTAGCCGGTGTGCCATATAAATATTCAGCTATGTAAAATAAAGAACCATTTGCCTTCTGATAGGGAGTGATTCGGTGGGTACTCACCATTGATGAAGCACAGTAAAAGGTTAGTTCTTCGGCTTCCTTGTAAGGCATAATAGTTTTAAGAAAAGGCGCTCGTACGGCTGTCATTGTTCTCACTTCCTTTCGATAATAATTTCAATTAAGTCTTCCTCAGCCCCATACTAACAAATAGTCAAAATTGCGACAAAATTAATGCTTATCCGCTAAAAAATAGTTGACAACGCAACTAATTGTTCATAGTATGAAGATGGAGGTGTTCTTATGGCAAAAAGCTTAGGGCGATTGATTTCGATTCTGTATCGTAAAAATCAGGCGTACTTAAATGAAGCGTTAACGACTTACGATCTGACAGCCAGTGAACAAGCCGTTTTGATGTATCTATACAAAAACAATCAGGTTACTCAAGATGAAATTGCTCACTACCTGCAATTAGATAAGGCATCGATCACTCGAACGCTACAATCGTTAATGAAAAAAGATTATGTAATCAAGGAAAAAGATGCCGCAGACAAACGGTATAACCTAGTGTCAGTTACCGAAAAGGGAGCAGCAATTAAGCCGACGATTATGGAAAGACTGCAGGAGTGGAATCAATTTTTATTAGAAGATTTCGATGCAGAGCAACAGGAATTTATTTACAATAGTTTGTTAGATATTGTTGAAAAAGTCGAAAAACATGAGGGGTGAAGCAATGGAAGAAAGTAAAAATCCATTAGGGATCGAGAAGGTATCAAAATTAATTATTCAATTTTCAATTCCAGCAATTATTGGTATGGTCATTAATGCTTTGTACAATGTAGTCGACCGGATTTATATTGGGAATGCACCAGGCTTAGGCCAAAATGGTCTGGCAGGAATTACGATCGGCTTTCCGATTATGATTATTTTAATTGCAATTGGCTTGCTGTTTGGCGTCGGGGGAGCAACACTATTTTCAATCAAACTAGGCGAAGGAAAACCCGACGAAGCTGAAGAAGCGCTAGGGAATGCTTTTACACTATTAATTATCAGCGGATTAGCTTTCATGCTGCTGGGGCAATTATTTTTAACACGGGTACTAACTTTATTTGGTGCAAGCGCAACGGTACTGCCTTATTCAATGGAGTACATGCGGATCATTTTCTTTGGAGCTGTCTTTCAAATTGTTAGTCTAGGGATGAATAACTTCATGCGGGCGGATGGCCAACCAAAGCTTGCTATGATCACAATGTTCATGGGAGCAGGTGTTAATATTGTGTTGGACCCGGTATTTATCTATCTTTTTGATATGGGGATGGCCGGGGCTGCTTGGGCAACCATTCTTTCACAATTTATTTCGATGATTTGGATCTTAGCGTATTTCAAAGGCAAACGCAGCCGTCACAAGATTCATGTTAGGAACATGCGGCTAAAATGGCGTACTGCTACTCGTTTAACTGGACTAGGTCTGCCTTCGTTTTTCATTCAATTGGCCAACAGTTTACTAAATGTTGTGTTGAACGTGAATTTAACGGCTTATGGCGGTGATATCGCAGTTTCTGGTATGGGAATTGTAAACAGTATTCAAACGATCCTTTTAATGCCGATTACAGGACTTGTGCAAGGAACGCAGCCAATTATCAGTTTCAACCATGGGGCGAAGAAATTCAACCGCGTGTGGCAGGCGCAAAAAATTGCTATCATGGCTGCAACAACAATCGTCGTGATCGGCTGGATCGTTACTCGCGTAGCACCGGAACTACTGGTTTCGATGTTTAACCGTGATCCCGAGTTAATGTCTTTTAGCTCATTTGCTTTAAAAGCTTGGTTTACTTGTTTGCCAGTCATTGGCTTCCAAATCGTGGCGTCCAATTATTTCCAAGCGACCGGTAAAACGACCATTGCAATTATTTTGACGTTAACTCGTCAGTTTTTATTGTTGCTACCTGCGATTTTCGTATTCTCCAATATTTGGGGCTTGGAAGGTATCTTGTATTCCGCACCGTTTTCTGATGCTGTGTCCGTGTTATTGACTGGCACATTGTACATCGGAGCAGCGAAAAAGTTAAAAAGAGAGATGCACGCTCAAGAACGATTGGATCTTCAATAAGGCAATGGTGACGTGATCATTTAAGACTTTGAACGAAGCATGGGTAGAAGCTTTGTAGAAAAAGCAAGGACTCTTAGCTAGGAGAAGTAGCTTAGATTCACTAGGAAAATGAAAAACCGCTAATTAGGTTAGCGGTTTTTTTGTTGTGTAGTAAGTCTTCCACAACAATATCCATGGTGATTGGTTTCGCAAACTAGCTGGGTGGATCATAGATTAGCGAGTGCATAAAGTCATTTTTATGCTCAAATCGCTTAGAAGCGGTTCGTTTTATGAATCGTTGGTTTTTTGCGATAGTCCGGTCCGTTGAAGTGATTCTTGAAGCGCTTCGGCAGCAGCAAGGACATTAGTTCAAACGGGGTAGCTAAAACAGTCCAAGCGACTTGGCGAGCATTCGGGTGGTAAGTGTATACCTTAATCAGGCCAAAATGCAAAAGAATCAGACCAGGCAACAGTAGTAAAGCTGTTTGCCAAGTGGCTGTCCAATCGGTAAAGTGCTGTAAAATACTAATCCCCAATGGATAAAAGTAAAACAGCGTGGTGATCAAATTCACGCGCCAACTGCGAGTTAGCAGCCGAATATTCAGCAAAAAGAAAATCGCTGATAAGACGATACCCAAAGGTGGAAACAAGCTGACTAAAAAGGAGTAAACAATCCCCCAGATCAATAAGCCTGGACCTTTGACCAGTGCGGTCAACAGGATTAATCCGCCGATCGTCCACAACTGGTTTTGAATACTAGTGATAGTTAAAAAACTAAAAAGCACTAGGACCACCCAGTGCCAAAGACTGGATAAAGGTGCCTTTTCGGGAAATTTTTGTTTTAACGCTTTTGCTGCATTGGGATATTCTTTTTGAAAGTTATTCATAGAAATCCTCCATCTAGTTAAATTGAGTCAATAAGTTATCGACATTAAGCTATTATAGAAAGTTTTCGCTTGACTTACATCCGACTAAAGATGTAAGTTTCCGCATTAAGGGTTTAGCTTTGACGGCATTAAGTTAAACTTGACGAACACTAAGTAAGTACCAAACAACATCAGCTTCTGCGCTCGCTGTGTTTCTTGACAGCTTCTCTCATAGTCGCAATGCTCCAAAGCGGAGGTGAGTTTGCGAAGCTTTTCTCGCGATAAGTTTAAGAGTCGCTATAGAAACCGGTGAACTCTGCATTTCAAGCCAGATTGTAGTAGAATAGAAAGCGTGAGGAAACTTAAACTGATTGAAGATATAAGGAGCGATTAAAGAATGCTTTTTGATTCACATACGCATTTGAATGCAGAACAATTTAAAGATGAAATTTCTGAAACTGTCGAACGGGCAAAAGAACTAGGAGTAACTGAGATGGCAGTCGTTGGCTTTGAAGAGCCTACGATTGAAAAAAGCTTAGAGTTGAGCCAAACCTATGACGGGATTTATTCGATTATCGGCTGGCATCCGACTGAAGCCGGCAGCTACACGAAAGCAGTAGAAGAAAAGCTAATTAAGCAATTAACCTTGCCAAAGGTAGTGGCATTGGGAGAAATCGGTTTGGACTATCATTGGATGGAAGATCCAAAAGAGGTTCAAGACAAGGTGTTTCGTCGCCAAATTGCGATTGCCAAAGAAATGAACCTGCCTATTAGCATTCATACGCGGGATGCGATAGAGGATACGTACAAAGTCTTGAAGGAAGAAGATATTCGCGAAATCGGTGGCATCATGCATAGCTTCAGTGGTGATGACGAATGGGCGAAGCGCTTCTTAGATCTTGGAATGCACATTTCTTTTTCAGGTGTGGTGACTTTTAAAAATGCGCCGAATGTTCAAGCAGCTGCCAAAATAGTACCGCTGGACAAAATTTTGGTGGAGACGGATGCGCCTTATCTAGCACCGATGCCTTATCGCGGCAAGCGTAATGAACCGGGCTATACGCGCTATGTAGCAGAAAAAGTTGCCGAGCTGCGGGAGATGCCTTTAGAAGAAATTGCGAAGCATACGACTGAAAATGCTCATCGCTTATTTAGGATTGCGGCCCATGACTGAGCACAGTATAGAAGAAATTATTGTTGTTGAAGGCAAAGATGATACCAAACGCTTAAAAGAAGTCTTTGGTGAAGTCGATACGATTGAGACGCGGGGCTCAGCTATTAATGAAGAGATTTTAGAACAAATCGAACATGCCCAAGATACTCGGGGTGTGATCGTCTTTACTGATCCGGATTTTTCCGGTGAGAAAATTCGCAAAACGATTATGGCGGAAATTCCCGAAGCCAAGCATGCCTTTTTGTCACGACGTATGGCGACTCCCGCTAAACGAGGTGCCAGTCTGGGGGTTGAGCATGCTAGCGACGAGGCGATCATCGAAGCCTTGAAGCAAGTGGTTACCCCCAAGCAAACAAAAAGTACGACTATCCCTAGACAAACCTTGATGGAATATGGTTTAATAGCGGGAGCTCAAGCCCGTGAAAAACGGGAACGTTTAGGTGAAGAGCTGCGGATCGGCTACACCAATGCCAAGCAGTTGGAAAAACGCTTAGCCATGTTTCGAATTACTGAAGAAGAATTACACGCGGCCATGAAGAAAGTCGAGGAGACCTTGTGAACAAAGATATAGCAACCCCATCGAGAACCAAAGAAATTATGAAAAAGCACGGCTTTTCCTTTAAAAAAAGCCTTGGTCAGAATTTCCTGACCGAACCGAATATTTTACAAAAGATTGTGGAAACAGCCGGCATTGATGCCCAGACAAATGTCATTGAAGTAGGTCCTGGGATTGGTGCTTTAACGGAGCACTTAGCTAGAGCGGCTCATCAAGTATTGGCATTTGAGATTGATGATCGCTTGATTCCTGTATTGGCGGATACGCTTAGCCCTTATGACAATGTCAAAGTAGTGCACGAGGATATCTTGAAGGCTGATCTGGTCAAAGAAGCCGAATATTTTGATCAGGCAGATCCGATTAAAGTCGTGGCCAACTTACCTTATTACATCACTACGCCTATCATGATGCACCTCTTGGATTCAGCTTTAGAAGTAGACGAAATGGTGGTCATGATGCAGCGAGAAGTAGCTGATCGGGTTTCAGCAAAACCTGGCACTAAAGCTTATGGTTCGTTGACTATTGCCGTGCAATATTATATGGAAGCAACGACTGCTTTTATTGTACCGAAAACGGTCTTTATTCCACAACCGAATGTGGATTCGGCGATTTTACGTCTTGTGCGCCGCAAGCAGCCCGCAGTAACAGTCACTAACGAAAAAGAATTTTTCCGTTTGACTAAAGCCGGTTTTGCCTTGCGACGAAAGACCCTTTGGAACAACTTGCTGCACAGTTATGGTAAAGACGAAGAAACCCGTGCATGGTTGGAAAAAAGTTTGCAACAAGCTGAAATCGATCCTAAGCGTCGTGGTGAAACCTTGTCCTTAACGGAATTTGCCGCATTATCAAATGCCTTAGAAGCCAATAAACCAATACGAGAAGATTAATTCTTTTCGTATTTTTTGTTAAAATGAACCGACAACTCCGTTATAATATGTAAAATTTATTTATACTGAGTTGCAAGGAGGATTCTCATGAAAAAATTGATTTATGGCGCAATGATCGGAATAGCAGCACTCGTGTTTCTTTCCGCCTGTGACCAAAAAGAAAAAAAGACGGAAACGAAGGAATCATCAGCGGCAGTGGAGACACCGGCTAAGACAGGCGATGTCATTGAAGCATCTGATTATAATGATGTGGATAATTGGCTTGCTAAAACGACTGATCCAACTGAACCGGCTGACGTGTTTATCTTATACCCGACTGCGTATCAGAAGCAGGGCAATCAATCACCTTTATCAAAGATTGATAATTTAAGTATGCAGGCCGGTGCTCAAGTGTTCCTGGCTAACCAAGGTTCAGCTTTTGAAAGCAGCGGCAATGTATTTGCTCCGTATTATCGTCAGTTGGATGCGAACTGGTTGCTTACACAATCAGCAGAAAAGCAGTCAGAATATGTTAACGGCGTACCAAAAGCCGATGTGATGGCAGCCTTCGACTATTATATTGAACATTACAACAATGGACGACCATTTATTTTGGTTGGTCATTCTCAAGGAGCTTCAATGGTTAAAGAAATTTTGTTTGATTATTTGAAGAATCGCCCAGAAGTAAATGAGCGGATGATTGCAGCATATGTTTTAGGGCAATCAGTTACTCAAGCTGAACTGAATGCGAATCCGCAAACCTCATTTGCAACCGGACCAGATGATACGGGCGTGATTATCTCCTATAATACCGTTTCACCTACCTTCGAAGGAGAGCTGTCTACTAGCGCACCTGGGGCTGTGGCAATTAATCCAATTTCATGGACCAGAGATGAGACGCCTGCACCGGTAGAGGCGAACCTAGGCTCTTACGTGCGGAATGAAGAAGGGAACTACGTGAAAACAATGGGCGTAGCTGATGCACGAGTGGATACAGCGCGCGGCTTAGTCATTTGCTCGACTGCCGATGTCAGCCGTTACGGGATGCCCGAAAGTGCGCGCAAGATTTTCCCTGAAGGATCTTTCCATAATAATGATATCAGCTTCTATTATTACAGCCTGCAGCAAAATGCTGAAAATCGGGTGACCCAATACTTAGCGGCTCATCCTGAAGCTGTCCCTGCGGAAGAACCAGTGGCAGAGGAAGTTGTGCAATAAATGATTTGACTGACCCAGCGAGGATGCTTGGGTCAGTTTTTTTACCTAGGTGACTATCTTTCTTGCTTAGTTCTCTAAGTCTGCTGCTGTGGAGTTACCACTATCTGAAATTCGAATCTAGCTGATAATAAATTATGAGGATGTTCAAAGATATTCTTTATTTGTACATAAACGAGCAAGCAAAGGAGTCGTCATTTTCTTCAACTTTCCGTATAGTGAATAAAGAAAGTGGGGAATCATTATGAATTATCGTGTTTTATTATATTATCAATACACACCAATTGCTGATCCGGTACAGTTTGCGAAAGAGCATTTGGCTTTTTGTCGTGAGCTGGATTTGAAAGGTCGTATTTTAGTGGCAGAAGAGGGGATTAATGGGACCTTGTCTGGCACCAAAGAAGCCACGGATCGCTACATGGCACACATGCAACAAGATGAACGCTTTAAAGATATTTTCTTCAAGATAGACGAAAGTGAAGAACAAGCTTTCAAGAAAATGTTTGTCCGTCCGCGTAAAGAATTGGTTGCGTTAAATCTGGAAGAAGATATCGATCCCAAGGAATTAACCGGTAATTATCTGGAGCCTAAAGAATTTAAGGAAGCACTTTTAGATGAGAACACTGTTGTAATTGATGCCCGTAATGATTATGAATATGACTTAGGTCATTTTCGTGGGGCGGTTCGTCCGGCGATTCGTTCATTTCGAGAGTTGCCTGAATGGATTCGGGCCAATAAAGAGCAGTTTATGGATAAAAGAATCGTTACCTATTGTACTGGTGGGATTCGCTGTGAAAAATTTTCTGGCTGGATGCTGCGAGAAGGTTTTGAGGATGTTGCGCAATTACATGGTGGGATTGCCAATTATGGCAAAGATCCAGCGACTAAAGGAGAACTTTGGGATGGTAAAATGTATGTCTTTGACGAGCGGATCAGCGTTGAAATTAATCAGGTGGATAAACAAATTGTCGGTAAAGAGTGGTTTGACGGCACACCTTGTGAACGCTACATTAACTGCAGCAACCCAGAATGCAATCGTCAAATCTTAGTATCAGAAGAAAATGAAGCTCGCTATTTAGGCGCTTGTACTTACGAATGTGCGAGCCATGAACGCAATCGCTATATAATTGATCATGGAATTTCAGCAACTGAAAAGCAACAACGTTTAGCTCAAATAGCCCCTCGTTAGAAGCATCGTATCATGCTTCTTCTTTTTTGTGTCTTGACACATTAGAGAACTTCAACTAAACTGGAAAACAGTTATACATGTCAAGACACATTTGGGAGGCAATTATGAAAACTAATTCTGTAAAACATTTAACGATTTCAGCGTTACTAATCGGACTAGGGGTTTTAATCCCTATGGTTATGCCCAAGGTGGTGATTCCGCCAGCATCCTTTACCTTGGCGAGCCACGTACCAGTATTCATTGCAATGTTCTTTTCACCAGGGATGGCCGTGGCCGTTGTGCTGGGAACAGCATTTGGCTTTTTCATCTCGACTTCACCAATTATCGCACTGCGGGCATTATCTCACGTACTTTTTGCGGTAATTGGCGCACACTATTTGCAAAAACATCCAGAGATTGTTTTTAAAAATGGACAATTCACTTTAGCAAACGGGAAGTTTCAAGTATTCAATTTAGTAATCGGCTTGATCCACTCAGCTGCAGAGATGATTGTCGTCAGCGTATTCTATTTCATGGGAAATATGCCAGATACGTATTATTCGCAAGGATATATCTATACTGTATTTATCTTAATGGGAATCGGCGGTGTGATTCATAGCTTAGTAGACTACAATATCGCCTACTTTGTTGCTGGCACGCTTTATAAACATTTCAATCTGCCAATATTTGATAAAGCAATTAAACATGAGAGCAATATTAAAAAAATGGTCGCCTAATCGCAGTTTTTACTGCGATTTTTTAATTTATTCTGAATAAAATTGATTAATTATTTTCTATTTTGTAAAAAATGTGAAAAAAGAATAAACGAGACCAGTAAACACGGGCATTCCTCTTCTTTAATAACAAACTATGAAAGAAAAAGATTTTTCTAAAAAAGCGAGACTATAATAATGTTTTATTGTATAGTAATAGAAAGTTTAATTTTATGAAATTAATAAGTAAGAAGAGGGACGATATGATTAGAATACTATTGCTTACCAAAAACGTGTTATCTGAACAAGAATTGTTGCAAAAGCTCCAACGATTAAACTTCGAAGTATTTTCGTCTTCGAGTACACTTCACTCATTGATCGTATCTGAAAGTAGTGCTGGGTTAGCAGATTATTTTTCCGTGATTATCTTAAGTGAAACCATTTCATGCCGAGAAGTTCAAGAAATTTTACCGCACATTGTTAAGGAAGGCCGTCTGATTTTCCGTAAAGCCGATCGTTCATTTGTTGAGGAAGAAAAAAATATTTTAGGTCAGGAACAAATTACTGAGTGGATACATTCCGATGCTTCAGCAGAAGAAATCCGTGAATTAATTGCTTCCCCATTTTATAATTTGGAATTAGGCAATATGTCGTATCATCCATTCACTCAAGGGCAATTCTCGAAAATCGATAACAAGCAAATGGAAAATGTCTTGGCTTCCTTCTCAGCAAGCGAATTCAAAGTTTTCCAAAAGCTAAAACAAGAACGAGGACATACGGTTGCCCGCGAGGAACTTTGCCAATTGCTATGGAATGAAGTGACGCAATCAAGAATGGTTCAATTGTCTTCGCTAGTCAAAAACATGCGAATTAAATTTGAAGCCAACGATATTGATGGGGAACTTATTCAGACTGTTTGGCGTAAAGGGTATATTTTAAAACAATAAACGTATAGTTGATATTACTGTAAAGGCTTGCTAGCTTTAAAAATTATAGGTTCTTTTACCTAGAAAAAAGTTCAATTCTTAGAATTGGGCTTTTTTTCTTTAGCTAGGTCTTTCTTACGGAAAATTTGAAGTACTCATGATAGAATGGAGCGATTGAAGGAGGCCGCTTATGGTAAAGAAAAAAGTATATGCAGGGGCCGCTATTTTATTGGCACTTCTTTTAAGTGCTTGCAGCACCCATTCGGAAACTGAGAGTACGAATGTGAGTCAGTCGTCTTCAACTGCAATATCCAAAGCACCTGAAATGACGGGAGATCAAAAGGTGAAACAGACAATGGATCAAATGACCTTGGAAGAAAAGGTTGGGCAATTGTTTTTAGTCCGCGTGCCTGAAGAAAATCAATTAGAGGATATTCAAACCTATCATTTAGGAGGCTATTTATTATTTGACCGTGACATGGAAGGTGAAACACAAGATTCCTTGAAGCAGAAGATTGCTAGCTACCAAGCTGAGAGCAATTATCCGATGCTGATCGCTTCTGATGAAGAAGGTGGATTGGTTAGTCGCTTGAGCCATAATCAGCTAGTCGATCCGCCATTTGCTGGTCCTCAGACACTCTATCAAGAAAATGGCTGGCAGGCGATTGCAGATGATATTACTCGCAAGGCTGAGGTGTTCCATGAACTTGGAATACAAGTGGGGATGGCGCCGGATGCAGATGTATCGACAGATCCTGAATCATTTATTTATGATCGGACGATTGGGATGGATGCGGCAGGAACCAGTGAGTATGTTACCAGAAGTGTTCAAACGATGAAGGAAGCAAAAATTGGTTCAACCTTGAAGCATTTTCCTGGCTATGGCAATAATCGCGATTCCCATATCGAGATCGTAACAGATGATCGATCATTAGAAGAGTTACGGGGGAATGACTTTCTACCGTTTCAAGCGGGGATTCAAGCGGGGACGGATAGCATCATGGTATCTCATAATATTGTTACTGCGATTGATCCGCAACGACCCGCATCGATCTCGGCGAAGGTACATGAAGTCATCCGTCAGGAATTAGGCTTTGACGGTGTGGTCATGACAGATGATATGGATATGGCTGGTTTAGCTGAGTTTACTTCACAAGAAGAAGCCGGGCTGCAGGCATTGCAGGCAGGGAATGATTTAATACTATCGTCTAGCTACAGCACCCAAATTCCTTATATTTTACAGGCAATTCAAGAAGGCAAGTATAGCGAAGAACAGTTGAACCAATCAGTCGAACGAGTTTTGAAGTGGAAACTAGAATTAGGATTGTTTAAAAAGTAAAAAAAGCTGTTCGATCCAAAATTCTGCGGATCGAACAGCTTTTTATTTAGTTTATGAAGCCTTGTTCAGACTCCTTGATTTGAAAATTGCGCATCATACAATCGTTTGTAATAACCGCCTTTTTTCAAAAGCTCCTCATGCGTACCAACTTCAACAATTTGTCCTTGATCCAAGACCAAAATCTGATCGGCATTTTGAATGGTGGACAAGCGATGGGCAATCACAAAGCTGGTATGACCTTCCATCATTTTCAAGAAGGCATTTTGAATATTTTTCTCGGTCAAGGTATCCACCGAACTGGTCGCTTCATCCAATATCAACATCGGCGGACGACTAATCATAGTACGGGCGATGGTTAATAGCTGACGTTGACCGTCAGAAAGTTTCAAGCCGGCTTCACCGATTACCGTATCAAGTTTCTTCGGTAAACGCATGACAAATTCATACATGTAAGCATCTTTTAATGCGGCATAAATTTCTTCGTCAGTGGCTTCTTTGCGACCATAACGCAGGTTGGAACGCAAGCTGCTGTCCATTAACCAAGTTTCCTGCAGCACCATACCGAAATGCTTGCGAAGACTTTCCCGTTTAATTTCACGAATATCGGTGCCATCAATCCGAATGCTGCCTTGATCCACTTCGTAAAAGCGCATCAACAGATTAACCAGCGTTGATTTACCAGCGCCGGTTTTCCCAACAATCGCAATGGTTTCACCGGGTTTAACTTGTAAGTTGAAGTCTTCAATTAACTTTTGTCCAGGGCGATAGCTGAAATAGACATGATCGAAAACGACTGCCCCTTTTACCTGATCCAAGCGCAGCGCATCGGCTGAATCAGCTTTTTCTACCGGTTGGCTCAATAGATCAAAGGACCGATCCAAACCAGCAATCGCGGTTTGCAGTTGAATCGTAATCCCCGAAAGCTCAATAAAGGGTTTAGTAAACTGGCTGGAATAAATCGTAAAGCTAGATATCATCCCAATCGTAATATCCCCCGAACTTCTCAAAGCTAAAAGGCCACCGACTAAACCAACCATTAAGTAACCGAGATGATCGACAAAGCGCGATGATGGATTGGTTAAGGAAGAAGCAAATTGCGCTTTTTGTCCTCGGACGTACAACTCTTGATTAATCGCTTCAAAGTTGTGCTGATTGACATCTTCACGTTGGAAGGCTTTGACAATTTTTTGATTGCCGACCATTTCGGTAATGAATCCAGAAATCTGCCCGACGATTCGTTGTTGACTAGTAAAATATTTTTGCGAAGTCCGTGCTACAACATATGTGATTAGAAATATGATCGGTGTAGCTACTAATACAACAAGTGTTAACAACGGACTTAAGTACAGCATAAAGACTAATGCTACTAGAACAACCGACATTCCCGAAAAGACTTGGTTAAAGACGGCTGAAACCGCAGTAGAAATATTATCCATGTCATTGGTAAAGCGGCTGACGATATCTCCTTGAGAGGATTGATCGTAATAGCTTAACGGCAATTTATTTAAATGCCGGAAGGTTTTATCCCGCAGACTAGCTACCGAATCAAAAGCAACCTTGTTCCCAATCCGCTGAATCAAGTACTGACTGACGACGGTTACTAAGAATAGTCCGACAAATAAACGCAAAATAGAAAATAGATGCGCAAAATCAACTTGTCCTTGTGCCACCATCTGATCGACTCCGACCCCGATGTAGTAGGTCATCATGACCGAAGTCACCCCGCTGGCAATTCCTAGAATAACGGCTGCTGTCAGCTGTTTAGGATACGCAGCTAAATAAGGAATGAACAATTTAAAGGACCGAAAGAAATTTTTCTTTTTATTCATGAGGCGCACCTCCTTCTGCTTGAGATGCGGCCAGTTCACGATACATTTCCGATGTTTGCATCAATTCTTCGTGACTGCCCTTGGCTGCTAGTTTCCCATTATCCATCAATAAAATCGTTGGGGAATCTTGGATTGAGCGTAGACGTTGGGAAATGATGATAATTGACGCATTTAGGTCTTTTTTCATGGCGGTTCGTAAATCCAAGTCGGTTTGATAATCCAAGGCAGACAAGGAATCATCCAAAATTAACAGCTTCGGTTTACGAATCAAGGCACGAGCAATCGTTAGTCGTTGCCGTTGACCACCAGAAAAGTTTTTACCGTTTTCGAAAATAGGCGTATCCAAACCATCGGGGAGGCCTTTAACGAATTCCGTTGCCTGAGCCGTATCGAGGGCTTGCCAGCATTCTTCATCAGTAGCATCTGGTTTGCCCCATTGCAGGTTCTCACGAATAGTTCCCGTAAATAAGACCGCTGTTTGTGGAACCATTGCAATCTCATAACGCAGCTGTCTTAAAGGCCACTCGTTTACGTTGGCACCTTCCACAAAGATACTGCCATTTGAGGTATCGTAAAAGCGAGGAATCAGTTGAATCAAGGTAGATTTCCCGCTACCAGTTGCTCCTGTAATCCCCAGAATCTCATTTTCCGGCAGATCAAACGTAATATCTTCCAATGCCAGACCAGAATCCTCCGTATAACGGAAATCCACGTGATCAAAACGAACTAGTGGAGCCGCAGCATCCGGCTGTACTTGTTTTTCCTCTTCTATTAAAGAAGGTTCTGTATCGAATACTTCATTGATTCGGTTAGCTGAAGCTGCTGCTCGGGTAAAGAGAACGACGAGATTGGAAACCACAATCAAAGCCAATAGCATTTGGTTCATGTAGTTAATAAGTGCTAACACTTGTCCTTGCTCCAAATTCCCTACGTTGACCTTAAAGCCACCAAAGTAAAGCAAAGCTACAACACCGACATTCATAATCAAGGTGGTGCTGGGGGACAATAACGCCGAAATGTTTGCCACTTTTTGATTCAAGTCCGACAGCTCAACGGTTTTTTCTTCGAAATGATCCGTCTCCGTTTTCGTCCGAGCGAAGGCACGGATTACCCGTACGCCACTTAAATTCTGGGTCACCAGCTGATTCAGCTGATCCAGCTGGTGCTGAACTTTGCGGTATAAGGGTACGGAATAGTGAATAATGAAATACAAGATCAAACAGAAAAAAGGCAGCAAAATCAAGAAAATCAAGCCCATTTCCCAATCAATGTAAAAGGCCATAATGACTGAACCGATACTTAAAAATGGCGCCCGCACGACTAGCCGAATCAGCATCGCTAACGCTTGCTGCATTTGGTTGATATCGTTGGTCATCCGAGTAATTAAGGTATCTGTGCCAAAGCGGTTCAATTCCTTGTGGGCAAAGCGATTAATGTGAGTCATCATTTGATTCCGCAGCACTGTACCAAAGCCCTGTGAGGCAATCGAGGCGTAATACTGACAGACCAAAGCGCACAATAAGCCCAGAATAGACAGACCGAACATCCATACAGCCATCTCAATTACTTTTTCCGGGTTGTTTTTAGCAATTCCTTCATCCACTAAACGCGCCATAAACAAAGGCAGGACGAGTTCAAAGACTGCCTCTAAAAATTTAAAAAAGGGCCCAAGAATAATTTGTTTGCGATATTCTTTGGCGTAACGTAATAGCCGAACCATAAAATGTTTCCCTCCTTAAACTAGGGTTCTCATCCATTGTAGCTTATTTTGTGGAAAAACGGACGAATTTTGATACGGAAGATTTGTGATATCTGGTAAAATCAAACAAGAGGGGGGAAGAGATGGAACGAGAATTTTCAATTATTGTGCTATTATTTTTCTGCTATTCGTTTATTGGTTGGATTTGGGAGACGATTTACTGCTCCTTTAGGGCCAAAAAGTTTGTGTATCGCGGCTTTTTATTAGGCCCCATCACACCGATTTATGGCTTTGGGGTACTTGGGGTGCTGTATTTTATCGCTCCTTATCAAAATAGTGAAATTGTCGTGTTTGGTCTGGCCTTTGCGTTAGTGACTTTATTAGAATACGTCACCAGCTTTTTACTGGAGGAGCTTTTTCAAGCAAGCTTGTGGGATTACAAAGATGTGCCTTTAAACATCAATGGTCGGGTAGCTGTGCCAGTCTCGATCTTTTGGGGACTATGTTGCTTATTTATTATCGAAGTGCTCAATCCACGATTAATGGAAGTGGTCACTAGCTGGGCGGATCGTTTTGGGATCTTCCTGCCGCTGATACTGTTGATGGCGATCAGCTTTGACTTAGGCTTTACTTTAAGCAGTGTTCATTCCTTCCGTCGTGGTCTTAATGAAATTAGTAATGCCATTCAGGAAAAGAAAGAACAACTGCAATTGGCAATGGAGGAAAACAAAGACGCCTCGACGCAACGCTTATCCGAAATCAGGCAACAGGTTACGGATCGTTATGACTGGTTAGGTGAGTTGCTGGAGCAAAAGGACTTAAAAAGCCGATTGCCCCGCTTGAGTCTACAGGAACGGCGCCTACTGTCCAGCTTCCCGCGAATGAAGCCAAAAGAAATCACTAGTTCAATTGAAGAAATTCGCAAGGTAGTGAAGGAAATGCGGAAAAGAGATTAATTTGCTTGGAGTGAGAGAGATGATTGACTTACATTGTCATATTCTTCCGGGAATGGACGACGGACCTGAGACGGTTGAAGAGAGTCTTGCGATGGCTCGTATGGCCATTCGTCAGGGAATTTCTCATATTTTGTGTACCCCACATCATAATAATGGCCGTTACATCAATCCGGCTGACAAGATAATTCCAGTAGTTCAGAATCTGCAGCGCGAATTGGATCAAAGAGGATTAGCGTTGTCTTTGTATGAAGGGCAAGAGGTTCGATTAAGTGGGCAAATGGTAGAGGCGATTCAACGTCAGGAAATTCTATTTACCGACTTGGATAATCAGTATTTGTTGATCGAATTTCCTACTATGGAGGTCCCTGCTTATGCGGAACAATTGTTTTTTCAACTGATTGGACAAGGTCATACCCCGGTGATTGTTCATCCAGAACGTAATGCCATCTTTGGAAACGATCCGAATCGGTTGCTTCCATTTCTGGATATGGGCGTACTGACCCAGTTAACAGCACCTAGTATTGTAGGTTTTTTTGGCAAAAAAATTCAAAAAACAGCAAAAATAATGCTGGACCATCAGTTGGGCTTTATGGTTGCTTCGGATGCTCACAGTGTAGACCAACGAGGGTTTTATTTGATGGAAGCCTATCAAGAAATCACGAAAGAATTTGGGGCAAGTTATACTAACGCTATGCAGCAAATGGCCAAAGATTTGTTAAATGGTGATCCTGTTCAACGACCTGCGTACCAGAAAGTCAAAAAACGTTTCTTTTTAAGATAAACTGCTACTCAGAAAAAGGGCTTTGCTTAATTAAGATAAAAAAAATACTCGCTGAAAATCAGTTGACTGATTTTTGACGAGTATTTTTATATATCCCAAAAAGTCTGAAAGGGCACTTGAATATACTACCCGCAGACATACGTACTGATCTTTTCTTCAAGCTTATGAAAATCAAGTTTAGTCGGCTTTTTGGGAATAACAATGTTTGGAAGCAACGGTTGTTCAGCCAAGGTCATTCTTCTGGTTGAAAGTAAAAGATCAAGACACTCAAAGTTGCATAAGCAATCATGATGGGTATAGATTTCAACTTTGAAGCGTCCAGCAAATTCATTTTTAATCATTTGAATTAATCGTTGTTCCTCTAGTTTCGATAGATTAGATACGAAAAAGATTTGTATGGGCTCTTCTATTTGTAATAGAGGCGTGATTATTTCAAAAAGCAGTGAATAAGTCGATACTAAGTAATCGGTTTCCTTAAATAGTGGAAATCTTGTCTTCTTATAAAGTGAATGAACCAATTCTTTGGTCTTTTCTTTCAGGTTTTGGGAGTAGACCATAGTGGAATACACCGACGAATGAACCTCGTTAGTACCTGATTGTTCCTTATTCTGAAATAACTGACAATACAAGTGAGCACTATAGAGGCTTTTTTCAAGCAGCTGCATGTCTTCTTTAGAAATAAAAAGGTGCTTCTTATTAAAGCAGAGCGTTTTAAAGACCTCCACTGATTGAAAAAGTTGTGTTTTCTGTTGATGATGAAATTTGCTGAAACGTGTCCATATGTAAGTGTTGTCGAAAACGCCATCTTTAGTAAAGAGAAATAAAAAGAGAAACCCTACTTCCTCCCTTCGGTGCATTTCTTTGGGTAAAACACTTCCCAGCTCGGAAAAAAAATGATCAAACAGCTGATTTTTTTCGAGATTTTCCCACGATTCTTTAGATAAACAGATATATTTTTTTCGATTTGTCCGTTCAATACACAAGGCGATTACACAAAAAAGTTCTTTGTATTCAAATTCAGATAAACATAGATGAAAAAAGTCGGCAATTTTGTCGATGATCTTTTCAGCAACTAACCTTGTTCTTCCTTTATAGAGCCAAGTGCCTCTTATATAAGAATTGTGTAGTATGAACAAACTTAATTTACGAATCTGAAGTTCATTTCCCATAAGCTCCAAAGACCGGCGCTCAATCGAAATCCCATGAAGTAGTAATTGTTTTCGGAATTTATTAATCATACGCCATAGGGAAGATTCGCTAATGTAATATTTATGAGATAGCTGAATAATTGAAGGCATTTCAGAGAAAAAAATTCCTATTAAGATTTGATAATTAATAGTGTTTTCGATCATGTGGAAAATTAAATCTTCTAAAATCGGCTCAAAATCATAGTGTAAAGCATATTCTTTCTTCCCTCTACACTTCAATATGATGTCTTTATTTGGTGAAAAGCTTGCAATATCTTTTTCAATAAATGTAAGATATTTCGAAATAGTTCGTGAATTTATTTGTAAATTTGACGATAACTCCTCGATGTTTAACCAAGTATTTTGTTCATGAAGTAAATTGATAATTTTGATCTTTGTTATCGTTTCTTTATCAAATAACTCAGCCAACTGATTAACTAGAAACATCCTCTGTTGTATAACTCCTTTCTATAGCATTCTATTCATTAAATTCTTTAAAAAGTGATAAATACCAGGAAAGTAAAAAATTGAACAAGAATAAAACAAATCTTTTTCAAATATATTTACTGTTTCCAATCTTCTTCAACTAAGAAAAAGACTTTTTTTTATTTTCATATCATTATATACGTTATTGACGTATTCAATCTGTCAAAAAAGGGCAATCTTTTAGCAAAAAAAGATGTTTCGTTGATAAGGTGTTGAAGTATCATTAATTATATTTTGCAATATGTTAGTTCTATTGTGAGGTTATTTAATATTTAAGAGAAAGGAGTAGTTGATTGGTAGACCGATTAAAAGTCGACATATTTTTATTGTTAATAATGATATTTCCAATGATAGATGTTCTAAATGGTGTTTTTTTATTTTACGGCTACAACCTACCGATTGGAACTGTTTATCGGTTGTTATTCATTGCGTATATTCTTCTGGAAGTGTCTATCAGAGGTATTCGCAGCACCAAGCTTTATCAGTTATTGCTTCTGTCTACCTTTTCCTTAGTAGCAGTTTGTATTGTTCAAACACTTTTTTTTAATACGGGTATCTCTGTGTTGGTAAAAGAGTCCTCCTATATTATTCGCTTTTGCTTGTGTTTATTGATTCCTTTTTTTGCAGAGCAATTTCAAGAGCAAGTATCCTTGGACAAAGTAATCAAACTAACTGTTGTATTAGATATGCTTTTAATTACGGGGTTGGTTGTTCCCTATCTGTTCAATTTAGGAAGTAGTACTTACGATAATACGGCGGGGTTTAAAGGTTTTTACTTTGCTACAAACGATATTGCTTACGCTTTTTTGATCATGTTGTTTCTAATGGGGTGGTACCTTATCCAACGTAAGCAATTCGCAGTTCCTGCATATCTATCAATCATTCTCTATTTTTTTAATATGTATTGTCTGCTAATTTTAGGAACGAAATCAGGCTTGGTAGTAGGTGCACTGTATTCTATTTATTTACTTTGCTACTTTTTATTTGCTTACAAAAGTCCGTTTTTATTTGAGCAATTTTTAGTATTCGAATTTATATTGGCAGGCATTGTCTTGATGGTGTTAAAAGGAAAAGACCTATTACTACAAGCGCTATCTGGGGTGATTAGGAGATTTTCTTATTTCCGAATTCTGTACCAAGATGATTGGCCGCGGCTATTGCTGAGTTCGAGGAATATTTACTTGCAAGACGCTGTGGACAAGTTTTTACAGACAGCGAATAATCAAGTTATTTTCTTTTTCGGTTCGGGATTTGAGAACCGCTGGACTTGGTATGGCAGAAAAGGTGGGCTGATCGAAATGGATTTCTTCGATATGTTTTTTTCTTACGGAATCATCGGGACATTCGTCCTTTTGGTAGTGATGGGTTACTTTCTAAATACAGCTGCACAACAGGACAATCGCAGGTTTTGTCTGTTTCTGCTAATTTTTACGATTGTCTATAGTTTCATAGTGGGGCATGTCTTTTTTTCGGCCTTATCCGCAACAGTATTTGGGGTAGTGTGCCTATTTATTCAAGAAAATAAGGAGCAGATATGGCAAAAATAGTGATGGTGGGACCAGAAAGTGCAGGAAAAGGTGGTATATCAACTGTAATACGCAATTTTATTCAGTATTTTCCTAAGGAGCAGCAATGGCAGATTAATTACATCGTTTCTTGGTGCGAAAGAGCCAAGCTGTTTTATGCGGTAAGGGCTTGGTGGCAATTATTTTATTGTACGCATCGTCAAGAGGTTGCAATCGTACACATACATGTTTCACAGGATGCTAGTTTTTACCGGAAAGCGGGGCTGCTTAAAGCGATAAAAAAAGGTACGAAGGTTATTTTTCACCTTCATGCACCGCATTTCGATCAATTTTACGCTGAAGCATCGACTAAAAGAAAAAATACTATAAGAAAAGTATTAAATCAAGTGGACTTAATTGTTGCTTTAAGTGATGAGTGGGCGAAGTACTATCAAACATTGACAACCAGCGAAGTGAAGGTAATCACCAACGCCGTATTTATACCAAAGGAGAATACTTATCAAAAAAGTGCAACGAATATTATGACATTTGGTCGCATCTGTGAACGTAAAGGCAGTCACGATATCCTAACGCTGGCAAGACGAATACAGGAGCGATTCCCCGAGTTGAAATTTCATCTATACGGGGATACGGATGGTACGACCGCTAAGATTGTTCAGCAAATGGAGAGCTTAGGCTGTAAAAATGTGGAATTACACGGCTGGACAACCAATCAGGCTGAATTATTAAAAGAGTGTGCCTTGCATTTATTGCCTTCTTATCATGAAGGGCTTCCGATGGCCATTCTGGAGACGATGGCTCATGGCATTCCTAATTTAGCAACGGATATCGGTGGGGTAAAACAAGTAGTGGAGGATCAGGTGAATGGCTATTTAGTTCAGCCAGGAGACATCGATCAGATGGAACAAGCCCTAGTAGACTTTTTTTCTGAGCCAGAAAAACGGAGCCAGTTTTCCGCTCATGCGAGAGCTAAAATAGTGGATCATTTCTCCATTGAAGAGTATCACCAAGCTTGGCAACAGGTTTACGCAATTTTGATGCAGTAAAAAGGAGTCCTTCATGTACACGTTTAGAGATTTTTTATTTTTCCTGTGGCAGCGAAAAATAGCTGTCTTGCTACTGACTATCGGTGCGATGTTTGTTGTAAGTAGCGGTTTTATTTACATAGGAGGCTTTCGCTATACTAGTCAGCTCTCTTTTCTTTTACCAGTGACAGAAGAAAAGGCTGATGCAACAGAAGAAGACCGAGACGAACAAGAAGTAGAAAATCAGGTGATTGCCAGTAATATCAAGCTGGTAGAAACCTATAAAGAAATGGTAAAAAGCGATTCAGTTTTTCAAGCGATGCAGGCTGCTGATCCAACGTTAACTAAAGAAATGTTTACTAAGACGGTGAGAGTCAACAGCAGTATTAATTCACAAATTTTTACTGTAGAGGTAACAGCAACCAGTCCAGAGCAGAGTCAAAAAATAGCTGAAAACTTAGGTGCATGTTACCCGCAGCAAGTGGTCGATAGTCAACTTCCTAGAGATGTTTATGTGATTACGACACCTGCATCGATCCCTCTTCGAACGCCAAGTGTACAAAAAATTTTGTTTAGTTCGTTGATTATCAGTCTTATTTTTGCAACTTCTTGTAGTTTTCTTTGGGTTTCTTCCCGTGAAAGAAGAATTTTGTGTACACCCGAGGCAGCTGCAGATGATGTTGGTGTAGAGGTGATCGGTGTGGTTACTTTTTATAAATGATCGAAAACAAGTGAAAGAGAAGTGTAGGAAGTGAAAACACTATTAGTCAGTTTTATCGACAGTTCAAATATAGGGGATCGATTGATTGCAGAAATGTTAGCCCAGCAATTATTACTAGATACCGAAGTAATAAAATACAGCTACAAATTGGTAGAGGAGTCCCAGATTAACGTCAACAAGTTCTTGGAGCGCCGTTCGATTATTCAAGAGTTTTATTATCGCTATTTACGGGAGCTTCCAGGGGTAAAGAATATTGTCAGCAAAAAGAAATGGTCGCGTTCTCGCAAAAAAATGTATGATCCAGCAGCCATTTTGCAATTTGAAAATGCATTGCAACAAGCCGATTTGTTAGTCATCGGTGGTGGGAATGCCATCTTCGATTTGTCGCCAGCAACTTTGTCGGCGCAACGTTTTGACCAAGTAGTTACCTTGGCTTGTAAACATCAGGTGCCGATTTTCGTTAGTTCAATTGGTATTGGTCCCTTTTGTACAGATAAGCAACAAAACGCTGCGATTGAAACCTTGAAAAAATGTGATTATGTAACTTTTCGCGATCAGCGATCTTTAGATTATTTAGCACAGGTTCAACACCCAGCTGCCTATGCGTCGGTGGATCCGGTATTTCTTTTGCCAGCGATCGGCTCGTTTGAACAATTAAAAGCGCAGAGAAGTTTGCAGCAGCGCATTGGTATTTGTCTTATTGACTATCGAATCACTGGATGTTCGAAAAGAGCATACGAAAGCTATTTGCAGCAGATGAAATGTTTCATCCGCCAATTGGCTCGATCGCAAAGGGAAATAATCTTATATTCCTCTGAAGTACAAGATTATGAAACGATCGAAACTATTTATCAAGAGTTTCTACTTCATCCGCAAATCAATGTTGCCGTGATTAGAGACAAAGAGGAGTTATTGGAATTATATCAAACCTTGAATTTAGTAGTGGGCACGCGCATGCATTCTATGATTGTGGCGGTCTCTCAATACGTGCCAATTATCGGGCTATCGTGGCAGCAAAAAGTAGTGGAAATGTTCAAAAACTTAGGTCTGGAAGAAGAAGTACTAGCTATTGAGGCGCTCGAACAAGAAATGGTAACGCTAGTAAAGAAAGTAGAAGAAAAACTGGTGAATAATAAACAAGAGATGTACAAGATAAAGCAATGCAAAGAAAGCATGCAGGGCGCCTTTGCTATCAACCAACAAATTATGTCTGATTTGCAACAAAAGTTGGCGGATGTATGAGTCAGGCTAGAAAGCTTTTAAATGATTCGGTGATTTTTGCGATCGGTAGTTTTGGCAGCAAGCTTATTACGTTCTTTTTAGTCGGTTTTTATACTTACTATCTAACCACCAGTGAATACGGAACGGCGGATTTACTGTTAAACAGCATTAATTTACTGCTGCCAGTTGTCAGTCTGAGTATTTCTGAAGGAGTACTGCGCTTTGTCTTAGATAGTAAAGGGCGCCGCGAAAAAGTAAAACTAGTAAATACAGCTATTCTGATCAATTTTATTGGACTCTGCTTGGTAGGTTGTTTGCTTTTAGGCGTGTATTGGCTGATTCCTCAGTTGGGACTCACCACCACTAGCTTGGTGCTAAGTTTTGTTTTACTGACGGTTCAATCCTTTCAATTAATTTTTATGCAATATATAAAAGCGATTGGAAAACTAAAAATTTACGCATTAAACGGCATCTTGCTATCGTTGTTGACCTTGATTTTTGGTGCTTTTTTTTTCCGCCAATTGGCTGATAAGCTAACCGCTTATTTTCTATCGCTGGTCCTAGCTAATAGTCTGTCATTGTTGTTTTTATTGGTCCATGCGTCAATGAACACGTGGCCTACTAAAGAAAATCGGTTGACTAGGACGCAAGCAAAACAGCTAATTGCCTACAGTTTGCCGTTGATTCCAAATGCAGCGATGTGGTGGATATTGACCACCTCTAGTCGCTTTATCATGACTTTTTTCTTAGGGGTAGCTAGTAGTGGGATGTACGCTGCTGCCAGCAAGATTCCTAACTTACTCTCAGTGCTAGGCTCCATTTTTTTACAGGCTTGGCAGTTGTCCGCGGTTGAAAATTATCGGAAAAAGAATGTCGGAGCCTTCTATCAACAAGTATTCAATCACTATAGTACCTTGTTGCTGCTATTCTCTGGTTTCATTCTGTTGTTTTTAGATCCACTAGCTTCTGTTCTGCTTTCAAAAGACTTTTATTTTGCTAAAGCCTATATTCCTCTTCTTTTATTGAGTAATTTCTTTTCCTGTATGTCCGGTTTTTTTGGTACTAGCTATGTAGTGGTAAAAAAAACCAAAGGAGTGCTGACAACTTCATTGGCTGGAGCGGCAGTTAATCTAGTGGGCAGCTTCTTACTGATTCCTTTGATCGGGGTTAATGGAGCCTCTTTAGCCTCTTGTGGCGGTTTTTTTCTGATGTTTTATTTACGTAAACAACAGACCAAGAACTTGATGAAAAGTCAACTATCCACCCGTCAAATGACTTTGCAGTTTTGTTTATTGGTTTTACAAATTGGATTCATTCAATGGGGAAGCGTTCCTAAGCCGATTCAGTGGGGAGGACAAAGTGTATTACTGGTGTTGATCGTTCTAATTGATGTCTTCCACAGTAGTCCCAAGAGAAAGGTGTGTTGAAATGAATAAAATCGAACTGTTCGATTTGCAGATAGATGATGGCAGCTTAAAAGAAACGGTCGCTGAGATGCTTAGACGTATTAAGCAAGATGAAGTGATTGAACATGTGGGGGTGAATTCCAACAAAGTTGTTTTAAGTCATCGCAATACTGAAATAAAGCAAATTATCCAACAAGCGGATATGGTAAGTGCCGATGGTTATTCGGTAGTGAGGGCTTGTCAGTGGATTAAAAAGAAAAAAATTGAACGAGTAACAGGTATTGATACGATGATTGAACTGTTGAAGCGAGCAGAGGAAGAAGGCTTGAGCGTTTATTTTCTAGGCACTAAAGAAGCTATCTTAAATCAGCTGCTGCAAGTAATGAAGGAGCAGTATCCTAATTTGAAAATTGCTGGCGCGCAGCATGGCTTCTTCAAAGACGAACAAGCAGTGGTTGAAGCGATTGCTGCATGTCAGCCCAATATGTTATTTATCGGGATGACGTCACCCTATAAGGAGGAATTTGTGAGTAAATACAAACGAGCGTTAAATGCCAATCTGATCATGGGAGTCGGCGGCAGCTTTGATGTGTTGGCAGGAGAGATTTCACGAGCACCAGCTTGGATGCAGCGCAGCGGTCTCGAGTGGCTTCACCGTTTTATGAAGGAACCGCAACGGCTATACAAACGCTATATTTTTGAAAATTTATACTTTGTCTATCTCATGCTTCTGGAGAAGTTCAAATGAAAAAGCTGCGGGTTTTATTACTCACTTATGGAAAACTACCAGTTCCAGCAGTTAAAGGTGGAGCCATTGAGACCTTGCTGGACTCGTTAATTGAAGAAAATGAAAAGAAGCAACGCCTCGAGTTGGTGGTGATTTCGAGCGAGCATCCAGCAATTATACCTTTTAATCAAACGCATGAACATACGCAAGTGATCCCCGTAAAAACGAAGGAACGTCCGTTTCGCTGGTTTTTCCAAAAGTGTGGGGGAAAACTAGCCGCTTTACTGACCGGAAAGAAAAAGAACTTGATCCCTTATCCTGAACTGATTAGTGCTGCTGAGCGCTATTTGAAGGAGCATTCAGTGGATTGCTGTATCGATTTGAACTGCCCCGAGCGCATCCCTTATCTGAGACAATTTTTTTCGGGCTGCTTGGCGGTTTACTTGCACAATGACTATTTAAATCCCCGAACCGCCAATAGCCAACAACTTCTCCAACAGTTAGATGGCGTGCTGTCTGTTTGCGACTTTCTCAATGATCAAGTAAAAAAGATCGCTAGGTTTAAAGATCGACCGGCACTTTATCGTGTGAACAATGGCATTCAGTTAGCTGACTACGGGCCAATTGATCCGACCGAACGAGCAAAAATACGGGCAGACTTACAAATAGACGCAGAGGAGTGCGTGATTGTTTTTTCTGGACGGATTACCAAGACAAAGGGACTGCATCTGCTTTTTGATGCATTAAGTCAGCTGGATTCACTGGAAAAGGTGAAAGTGTTTGTTCTAGGTGGAATGACTTATAGCTCAACTCAAAAGGATGCGTATTTCAATCAAGTAATAGCTCAGGCGGAAAAGCTGCCAATAGAGGTGGTATTTACTGGTTACGTGGAAAAAGCTAAGATTCCTTACTATTTAAAGGCTGCAGATATTTGTGCGGTTCCATCAATTTTTCACGAGACCTGCTGTTTATCTGCAGTTGAAGCCCAGGCGATGGGAATTCCAGTAATTGCTACCAAGATTGGTGGTATTCCAGAATATATCAGCAGTAAAAGTGCGATGCTAATTGACTATGATCAACGCCATGTAGAACATTTTGCCAAAGGGTTAGATCGCTTGATTCATGACCAGCAGTTTCGGAAGCAACTGAGTCAAGAAGCCTTAATTAGGCGGGAGCGGCATTCGCAAGCAAGGTACTATCAAGAATTTGTTTGTAGTATTGAGAATCTGACAGCCAGAAAAGAGCAACCAATAGTAGTAGAAGGAGAATGACGATGGAAGTACTGATCTTGACCAAAAATCTGTTAGCGGAAATGAGTTTTCAAAGCAAACTCCAGCAATTAAACAATGAGGTGTTTTGCAGTACCTGCTTATTAGATGATTGCTGCTTGAAAGGACAGGAAACAGGAACATTTCTTTCCTATTTCGATTTCATCATTTTAAGTGAAACGATCTCTTATCAAGAAATAATCGAAATTATGCCCAAGATCCGCAAACAAGTAACGGCTATTGTTAGGAAATATGAAAGTGATTTTACTAAAAGCTACGAAGAGGAGCAAACGGAATATGCGATTGATCAGTGGATTGAAGGGAGCGCTTCACTAGAAGAAATTCGGGAGCTTTGCCAAGCAGTGAACCGACTAAAAATGAAATATGACCCAGACAAGCAGCTAAGACCGATCATGAGCGGTGAAAAATATACAGCTGTAAAGAAGCAGTATCACTTTTATAACTTTGGGCTTTCGAAACGGGAGAATACCTTACTGATGTGCTTATATGAATACCGCGGCAATTATTTATCCCGTGAAGAACTATGTAAGAAAATCTGGCGGGACAAAGAATTAGTGACCAATTCCCAAATGTCCGCCTTATCAACCTGTGTTCATAATATCAAAATAAAGGTAAAAAAATGTGGCGTGAAGTGCAATCCGATTGTGACTGTTTGGGGACTAGGATATCAGATTTCGGATGAGTTTTGCGAGATCATCAGAATAGAAACATAGTCTTAATGGTGTATAAGCTCTCATCTTTGTTGAGAAAGAATGAAATGTCAGAAAGTGAAAAGAATAGAACAAAAAAAGAAAGGAATCTACTCTGCTGTCTCATATTTCGCCGAAAAGTGAGGCTTTGGGTGAAAAAAAGTACCAAAACAGACAATGGATTGACGGTTCAGCCAAGCCGTTGTGTTCTATTATTACACTGTTGGTTGTAATGATTCTTAAGAGTGAAAGGAAATTTTAGAAACAAAAAAATAGATCGGAAAGCTGCCGATCTGCTGGATGTGAAAAAATGAATAATTTATACGATGATCGCCCACATGCAGAAATAGACGGGGTATTTCTACACGCTCATTCGGAAAGTTGTCGCTACTTATTCGGCTGGGGAAAACGTCTGCTGGATGTTCTCATCAGTGTTTTTGGCTTGGTGGTCTTGTTTGTCCCGCTGGCTATGATTGCATTGCTGATAAAAATTGAAGATCCCGCTGGTCCGGTATTTTTTACTCAGAAACGTGTGGGCTTGAATGGAGAAAGCTTTACCTTGTACAAACTACGAACGATGTCAGTAGGTGCAGAAGAGCAACTAGGGGAGCTGCTTGCACAAAATGAAATTCAAGGACCGATGTTCAAAATGAAGAATGATCCGCGCATTACACGAATCGGTCGTTTTTTGCGAAAGTTTAGCATTGATGAATTTCCACAGCTGATCAATGTCGTAAAAGGGAACATGTCAATTGTTGGACCTAGACCAGCGTTGCTTCATGAAGTCGAACAGTACTCCAATCACCATCGGTTGAGACTGTTGGTGAAACCTGGGTGTACTGGAATTTGGCAGGTCAGTGGGCGCAACAACTTACACTTTGAGGAAATGGTCAATCTGGATTTGTTTTACATAAAACAGGCCCGTCTATTCCTAGATGTAAAAATCATGTTTAAAACACTATTGGTAATTATTACACGGGACGGCGCCTATTAAGCCAGCATACAAACTATCGGAGGCAACAAATCATTATGAATGAAACAGTCAATTTCTCTTTTTTAATGCGAATAATCAAGGAAAGACTGCTAGTCATTATACTTTGCAGCATTGTTGGAGTGCTCATTGGTGGCTACATTTCTTTTTTTTGGATTACGCCACAATACAGCGCCCAAACTCAGATGATCGCAGCGACAAAAACCAGTGAAGAGCACCTTTCCAGTGATATCACAGCGAATCTTCAATTGGTAAAGACCTATAAAGAGTTGGTATTAAGTGATTTAGTCTTAGGGCAGGTTCAAGAACGGCTGGCAACGGAGTATCAGTCCAATGTTTCGGTGCATCAGTTAAGAGAATCAATCACCTTAGAACAGCAGCAGGAGTCGCTTTTTTTTTCGATCCGTGCGGTGAGTGATCGTCCTAGAGTAGCGGCCTATATAGCCAATACCACGTCACAAATATTTCAAGCGGTGTTGGCAGAAAGTCAAATTCCAGGTGAAATATCAATTACTACTGAAGCAATCGCCAGTCGTGCCCCGGTTTCTCCTAACCACAAATTAAATTTAGTTCTTAGTTTGTTTATCGGGGGCATGATTGGCCTGCTATTTGTTCTACTGCGGTCTGGCTTTGACCAAACTGTCAAATCGGAACAAATGATATATGAAATTTTTGGCATTAATTCGTTAGGCGTTATTCCCTACACGACGAATGCCGATATGAAAATGTCAGCCAAGGACAAAGAATTGCTGAAAAAGACTTTATCCGAAGATTCCCTTCGTATATCGCGAAGACAAAGAAAAAGAGTTTAGAAAATAGGAGCGGCTATAAAAAATGAAAGAACAAGAAACCCGTTTAGTTTCCATTGAGAATAGCTTTTCACCGATTACCGAGCAGTACCGCAATGTTCGAACGAGTATTCAGTTTATGGCTTCTTCTGCTTCATTAAAGATTCTACTGGTGACTTCCACTGAACAAGGGGAAGGAAAGACAACTTTAGCCTCGAATTTAGCTGTGGTGATGGCGGAAACGAAAAAAAGAGTGCTATTAATTGATGGGGACTTGCGTCGAGCAACAGCTGGGAAATACTTTAATTTATTTGCTTCTAAAGGAGCAGGCTTGAGCACGTTATTAACCAACAAAAGAAGTGAACCAGGGGAAATGATTCAGCGTACGCAAGTCAAAAATTTAGATTTTCTGCCAGCCGGACCCATTCCGCCTAATCCATCCGAACTGTTGGAGTCTCAACGGCTAAATGAAATTTTCACTTTATTGGAAGAACAATATGATTTTATCATTGTTGATTCACCGCCATTGTTAATCGTAACAGATGCTCAAATTTTTGCTTCAAAGGTGGATGGCGTCGTATTAGTCGTGCGGGAAAATCGAACCAGAAGAAACAGCCTGTTGAAATGTAAAACCGTTCTTGAACGATCGAATGCTCGGTTAATTGGGGTAGTGTACAACGCAGCTAAATCGGCTAAAGACGGAAACTATAAGTACTACAAATACTAAAAGCAAAGGAGGTGGTTGATGGGTAGGAACAGCTTTATCTGAAAATAAAAAACTATTTTAGGGGGAAAAGAAGTGAAGAAAAAGAAATTAGCAACAATTGGTGCCAGCAGTCTGATGCTGCTGAACTCGGGGTTATTACCGATTGTTTCGTTGGCCGAAGAAAAAAATTCGCCAACTGAGGAAGTTGCACCAGCAGACTCGGAAGGGCTGTCCACCGAAGATCCAACTGGGATAATGACCGAGGAAAATACCCAAGCGCCTTCACAAGAGGTACCGACATTGGAAGTGCCGACAGAAGTAACCGAAGAACCAGTAGCTACTGAAGAGACTGAAGAAGCGCCTGTTGGTATTCAGCCATTGGATGTTGGACTTATTTCTTGGGGGAAAATCGGCTTAAAAACATCGACTGAAAAAGAATTGGTGATCAATGACAAAAAAACCGAAGGCGTCTTGACCGTTAGCTTAAATGTCACTCAGATTGCTAATATTAGTCTTGGTGACCGGACGTATTATCAAGTGAAGCTGCCAAATGAATTTAAACCTTTGTTAGAAGATCCGAATTTCATTAACTATTTGTCTGGGGAAATGAAGTCATATAATCTAGGAATTTTGTACAAATCCTATACTTACAAACCATCAGACATTCAAGTAGATGCTGAAAACTGCTCATTAATCATTCAAAACTCTAGTATTGTGACAATTATTGGTATTTTACCGCAGGTTATTTGTACGTTAAATATTGATTTGGGAGGATTTGTGACCGATACGGAAATCCGTGTGCCAAACTCATTGGATGGTAAATATCATTTCAATACAGCACTAACACAAGATAAGAACCAAATAGAATGGACGATTGTTGGTGGAAAAGAGTCGAGCGGTTACTTGGAGTATGCGCAATTAGATCCAGCTTACGGAACTGAAAAGCCAGTGTTGACTGCCGAAGATCGCAAGATTGTACTAAATGACGACTTTAGCGGTGCGTTTGCCATGCGTGGCGTTTCAGCGAACGACAAGGAAGACGGCGATATTACCCAGTCGGTTGAGATTATCGACAATCAAGTACGATCAGGTATTCCAGGTGTATACCCAGTCACTTACAAGGTAGTAGATAGCCACGGCTTGTCTGCCACAAAAACAATTAATGTTACAGTTGCGGCAAATACATTGCCAGTAATCAATGCGGAAAACAAAGTGATTGAAAAAGGTGCGCCCTTCAATCCATTAGAAGGCATTACAGCCCAGGACGAAGAAGATGGCGATTTAACGGCCAAAGTGACTATTCGTTCCAATACCGTCAATACAAACATCGTTGGCAAATACTTTATTACGTATGCGGTTGAAGATAGTCATGGTGGGGTCACTACTAAAAGTATTGAAGTAGAAGTAAAAGAAACCTTGCATCAAATCACACCAGCTGACTATACCGTTGGCGGAGGAATGATTACCGGTACGTATGAAGGGGATGTCTCTTATCTAGAATTTTATGTTGATGGGCATCTGGTTTCAAAAGGTGGCACATTGAAAGATGGGAAGTTCACCTATGAAGTAAACACTGGCCTGATCAAGAAAAATTCCAAGGTGTCGTTGATTGCTTATGATAAGAATGACAAGAAATTAGACGAGAAAACCGTCAAGATCGTATCCAATTACAGCGGAACCATCAAAGCTTACGACTATACCGTTGGCGATGAATATATTCGGGGCACTTACACTGGTGATGTAAAGAATGCAAAAGTTATTGTGAATGGGAAAGTCCTAGCATTAGGCGGAAGCTTCAGCAATGGCGAATTCAGCTACTGGGTAGGTAAAAACAGTATCAAACAAGGCGACAGTGTTCTAATTAATGGCTATGACGCAGACGGCGATGTATTGAGTCAAAACAACAAGGTAACGGTTATTGCTGCACCAGCCGCTGCGGGCACAATTACACCAAATAAATTCACCGTTGGTCAAACGCAAATCACGGGAACTTATACCGGTGATGTGAAAAAAGCGCGGTTGTACGTGAATGACCAGCTAGTTTCTCAAGGTGGAACCTTCAGTAATGGCACGTTTACTTACTATGTCGGACAAAATGTGATTTCCAAAGGATCAAATGTACGTTTGGTGGCATTTAGTGCAGAGGATAAAGAGTTAGATAGCAAAGTAGTTCAAGTAGAATCCAATACATCAGGTGCGATGGTGGCGGATGCTTATACTGTTGGCGATGAATATATTACTGGGACATACACTGGTGATGTGAAAAAAGCGAAAGTTATTGTCAATGGAACAGTTCTATCGCTAGGTGGAACATTTACTAATGGTCGTTTCAGTTACTGGGTAGGGACATCAAGAATTAAGTCAGGCGATAGTGTGCTGATCAATGGTTACGATCAAAATAACTCGTTACTGACCCAAAACAATCCAGTCACAGTACGACAAGCACCAGCACTAAAAGGAACAATCACACCAAATGCGTACACAGTAGGTAACGGAGAAATTACCGGTACGTATACCGGCGATGTGAAAAAAGCCCGCCTATCTGTCAACGGTAATGTCATTTCTTGGGGTGGAACCTTCAAAAATGGACAATTCACTTATTACGTGGGTACTAGCATTAAAAATGGTGACGTTGTTACGATGAATGCTTACGGCGAAAATGATGTATTACTGCAAGAAAATGTGAAAGTATCCTTCACAAACACTTCATCATCTGGAAGTATTTCACCAAATAGTTATACAGTCGGTGCGATTGAAATTACCGGAGTTTACGCAGGTGATGTGAAACAAGCGCACTTATATGTAAACAACAAACTAGTTTCAATTGGTGGAACTTTCCGAAATGGCAGCTTTAACTATTATGTAGGAAATGCGATCAAACAAGGCGATAGTGTCTACTTAGTGGCACTTGGTTCTGATGGCAAAGAATTAGATAGAAAAACAGTTTTAGTAAATTAGCGAATGGAGATTTTGAATGAAAAAAATATTATTGAGTATGCTGGCTATTTGTTTCTTGCTTACTGGCTGTGATATGAAGGGTGCTAATACTAGCAGCAGTGGAGATGGTTCAGCTCCAATTACTGAGATTGCGGTAAAAGATGGGCTAGAAGTTCCGTTTACAGCCGAGGGCATCGAGATGAAACTTTCAGGAGTCTCCACCAGTGAATCAGTGGATGAAAACGGAGATGCCAAACAACTGGTTACGTTTGTCGTCGAAGCGCAAAATATTGGGACAGACGAAAAAGGCATTGGTGCGATTGATTTTCAATTAGTCACAGATAAAGAAGAAACCTACCGTGTCACAGAAGAAATGGAAGCTTTTGGCGGCGTATTAGAACCAGAAGAATCGTCGAAAGGCAAGCTGTATTATCTGATTGAGCCAGGCGAAAAACCGCAGCAATTGACCTATACTCCGTCAGATAAGACCCTCAAAACATGGGAATTACAATAATAGCTTTTTCATTCACCATTTTTCGTAAAGTACAATTGATCTTTATTGGTTGGAAGAACAATCCACTTGCACAATGTATGAAACAGGAAGGATCTTGGAGGAGCTGTGTAAAAGCACTCCTTCAAGGTTCTTTATTAAGCATGCGGGGTCTGGACTTACCAACTAACTTAGCGCTTTGAAGTGTAAGCAAGAGGGCGAAGCCTTTCTTATAAAGACCGATTAAAAAAAAGGAGATACATATGCCGATAAAAGTAATGGCGATTTTTGGTACTAGGCCTGAGGCAATCAAGATGGCACCGGTAATTAAAGCATTAGAAAGAGATGGACGTTTCCAGTCACAGGTGGTGGTATCAGGCCAACACCGCGACATGCTGGATCAAGTCCTGGCGTATTTTGAAATTGTCCCGGATTTTGATTTAAATATCATGAAGAAAAGTCAAAGTCTGAGTGATATAACTGTCCGTATTATTAGCCGATTGACTCCAGTCCTGGAAGATCAACGTCCAGATATCGTGTTAGTTCATGGAGATACTGCCACCACTTTAGGCGCATCTTTAGCGGCTTATTACCAAAAAATTCCGATCGGACACGTGGAGGCAGGCTTACGGACCTGGGATAAATACTCGCCTTTTCCAGAAGAAGCCAATCGCCAATTGGTGGATGCGTTGTCTGATTTATGCTTTGCCCCGACGCCCGAAAGTGCCAATAATTTAATGAAGGAAAACCATTTGCCTAGTCAGATTTTTGTCGTGGGGAATACGGCGATTGATGCGATGAAGTACACGATCCAACAAGAATATACGCATCCTTGTTTAGCTGACAATGGCAAAAAGAAGATATTAGTAACCATGCATCGACGTGAAAATCTAGGCAAGCCAATGACCGAAGTCTTCCAAGCCTTGGCATTACTAGCGCAAGAAAATAACTCACTTGAAATCATTTTTCCAATGCACAAAAATCCGGCAGTCCGCCTGTTAGCCCAAAAGGAACTAGGGCAGCTTTCTAATGTTCAACTGATTGAGCCGTTGGATATCTTTGACTTTCATAATTTTGCCCAGCGCTGTAACTTAATTTTGACTGATTCAGGTGGGGTGCAAGAAGAAGCGCCATCCCTTGGTGTACCGGTATTAGTATTGCGAGAGACAACTGAACGACCTGAAGGAGTGAAAGCCGGAACATTAAAGCTGGTGGGTACCAAAAAAGAGGTTGTTTATCGAGAAACGTTGAAGTTGTTAGAAAATGAGGAGCTTTACCGAAAAATGGCTCAAGCTAAGAATCCTTATGGTGATGGGCAGTCTAGTCAGCGGATACTAGAAGTTCTATTTCAGCATTTCCAAAGCAAGCAAGCCACACTTGAAAATCCGCAGCTAGTTGAATTGATGGAGTGAACCAATGGGAAAAAAACGGAAACGATTCATCCGACGAACACAACGACTAAAACGAATTTTGCTCACCTTGACGGGTGTTTTACTATTGATTGTAGTAATGATTACCGCAATCGGAGCAAAGGTTTTTTATGATGTAAAAAAAACGACTGATGCAGCCTATGAGCCAATTCAAAGAGACCACATTGCCGCTTCAGTTGACCTGAATCAGCAAGAGCCCCTCAGTGTGCTGCTACTGGGAGTGGACACCGGCGCATTGGGTCGAACCGAGGAAGGACGCTCGGATACCATTATTGTTGCAACGATTAATCCGCAAACGAAGAAGACCTTGTTTGTTAGCCTGCCACGGGATACATATACGGAGATTGTTGGGCATGATAGTATGGACAAAATTAACCATGCCTACGCATTTGGCGGGACTGCTATGACGATTGCTACAGTGGAGAAGCTGCTAGACATTCCGATTAACTACTATATGACAATTAATATGGAAGGAATCGAATCACTTGTAGATGCAGTCGGTGGTGTAGAGGTAGCTAATCCCTTTGGTTTTAGCTATGAAGAGACGGATTTTCCAATAGGTACGCAGCACTTAGATGGAAGTAACGCATTAAAATATGTCCGTATGCGCTATGATGATCCAGAAGGAGATTATGGTCGGCAAGCACGTCAACGTCAAGTGCTCACGGGAATTACTAAAAAGGCACTTAGCGTTAATGGGTTAGCGGGGTATCAAGAAATATTAACTAGTGTTGGTGATAATATCAAAACAGACGTTCAATTTAAGGAGATCGAGGTTTTGGTCAAAAAATATCGAAGTGCCTTTGAAACAATCGAGTCCGATCAAGCCCAAGGAGAAGGCTTCATGGAAGATGAGATTTCTTACCAGCGTTTGTCGTTGGAAGAATTAGTCCGTGTACAAACACGGTTGAAAGAACAGTTGCAAAAGTAACAAACTTTACTTGTCGATTTTGCCCTCTTTTGTAACAAACTGTAATCTGGCTGCAACATACCTGTTCCTTTTTTTTCGTATAATAGCCAAAGGGATAACGAAAGGTGGATATGCAGTGAAGGGGAAGACATTTGGGATCTTCGCAACCGTGTTATTGAGTGCTAGTATGCTTTTACCAGCGTTTGCGCAGGCGGAATCATTGGATCAATTAGATCAAAAAGCTTCAACGATCGCACGGCAAAGCGACAAAATCAGTGCAGAACTACAAATAGCATTGAATGATGTAAATGAGACCTATCAAGAAGTTAACGACATCCGCAGTAAAATCGAAGCCAATCAAGAAACGATGAAAAAGACCAAGGCAGAGATTGTGGAAACCGAAAAAAATATAGAAAAGCGCAAAGAAATAATTGCTCAGCGAATGAAAGAAGTCCAAGTCAACAATGCGGCTGACCGGACGATTACGACTTTGTTAGAAGCAGAAAACTTAAACGAATTTTTAAATCGTGCCTATGCCATGTCGGTGATTCAACAGGCGGAAAAAGAAAAAGTGACCAGCTTAAATGAAGCAAAAGAAAAATTAGCTGAACTAAAAGCAACGCAAGAGACGACTCAGACGAAGCTGTTAGCCAATGAAAAAAGCTTAGCTGATGAATCGGCACAATTAGATAAAAAAATGGCGAACCTGAAATCTGAACTTGCCGCAAACAAAACGAGCTTAGAACAAATCAGCCAAGCCAAAGAAGTCGAAACGGCGCGCATCGCAGCCGAGAAAGCGCAAAAAGAAAAGGCGGAAAAAGAAGCGCAAGAAGCCGCTGCTAAGGCAGAAGCCGAAAAAGCTGCTGCAGAAAAAGCGCAGCAGGAACAACAAGCCGCTGCAGCCGCACAGGCAAAAGCACAGGAAAGTGCCGCTGCTTCAGCAAGCTCAAGCGAACCACAACAGGCAACGGCGCCAAGTCAGCCAGCAGCACCTGCGCCGGCACCGATACCAGCACCAAGTACACCAACTACATCGGGGCGAACGATCCAAATGCAGTCAACGGCGTACTCATGTGCTGAGTCAGTGAATACTTATTACACAGCTTTAGGAATTGACTTGCGTCAAAATCCGCAGGTTGTGGCTGTTGACCCTTCTGTCGTCCCATTAGGCTCAATGGTAGAAGTATCAGGCTATGGAATTGCTATTGCCGGTGACACTGGGGGAGCAATTAAAGGCAATATTGTAGATGTCCATTTTCCAACAGTAGAGCAATGTATCCAGTGGGGGCGTCGATCTGTGACTGTAACCATTATTAGTTAAATTAAAATATGAAAAACCGGAAAGAGTATTCTTTTCGGTTTTTTTATGTGCCCAAAACCCACTGGAAATAACCAGATAATCTCAATTCCCGTAGAATTCTTACAGTTATTCGAACAAAAATAAATCAATTGTTAGAAAAAATTTATATATAAAAATGTTACTATTGCTTGATCAAAGATGGACAGGCTTTCCGATTGTGTTTTTTTATGGAAATATCGTGGGAAACATCAAAGAAAAAATAATGTGATTATGAAAATGAAATTGTAAATTATTTAACGTTTTAAACGTGTGAAAAGTTGAATTCCTGTATTTTAGCAAGATAATCTTATGGATTAAACAAAATTCTTAATATTCGGTCAAGTGAAACTATAGCAATCAAATGAATATCGATGTTGAAATATCTGAATTCAATGTTTTTTTATTATATGGTTATCACACTTTCGTTGTATTTTTCAAAAGATAAACGTATAATGTGGACAGTGATTGATTAAAATGGCTCTTTCCGTTCTATAAGCAAATGGAAGGCGTATGTTTTTTTAATCGATTACTAATAATTGACAGGGAATAAGAGTTGACTCTTTTCCAAATAAAAAGAAAAAGGAGGTCTGTCGAATGAAAAAACTTGTTAGTGTTGTTTTAGCAGTAATGGCGGTATTCTTACTAGCTGTCCCTTCTGCACACGCGGATGGCGCGATCACAGCAGACGAGCAACGTATTTTAACAGAGATGGACAAAGGCGTTACAGTAAGTGGTAAAACATTTAATTTTACTGCTTCAGATCGTGCTCAAGCAGAGAACTACTTGAAACAACACGATGTCTCTACTGCTAATGTTGATGCGGTTGTTGGTTACATCCAACAAGCACGTGAAATTGCTGCACGTCAAAACGTGAATGTTGATGGCATTAGTTCATTAACTGACTTGATCAAAGCGTTCCCACGTGATGTGATCAATCAGTTGAAAAACATTGTTGTTGATGCAGCAAGAGTACTAGGACTATCTGTATCATTTAGTCCTGGCAGCGTGCGTATCTATGAAAACGCAGCAGGAACTGGTACAACTACTACAGCTAAAGGTGGAAACACTGTTTACGCTTCTGGTAGTGCAGTGAAACAAACTGGCGCTAATTACGCTGTAAGTTTCGCATCATTCGGAAGTTTATTGGTACTCGCAGCAGGTGCGTTTGTCGTAGCTAAAAAGCGTGTTGCCTAAGAAAACTTCTTGGCTAAAGAGACTTGGGGCGGCAATTGTTGCCCCAGTTGTTTTTTTAGTGGTCGGATACTCTCTCATGTACGTAATCGGAAAACCTGTCATTCAATTCGTGACATCAACCATACAATTATTCTTACTAACCGATGCGCCAACTTTTGATGCGCAAGCAGCAGAAGACTTCACGGCGGTAAAAGAGGAAGAAGTTCAAGCAAAAGTGAATGAAAACAATGAGCTTCCTTCTAGTGAACTGGCTTATCCAGTTGGGGGACAACAATATGGTCGAGTACTTGTTTCACCAATCGGATTGGATGTTCCGTTGTATTTTGGAGATACTGATGAACTATTACGCTTAGGTGCCGGACAATTCATGGGTTCTGTCTATCCTGGTGAACAGGGGACAAGCTTAATTGGCGGGCATAATGTCGACGGCTTTGGAAAACTAGCGATGATTAATGTCGGTGATGAAATTCAGATCCAGACAAGTTATGGCAATTATGTATTTACTGTTTCCACTAAAGAAGTCGCAAATAAAGATGACCAAAACGTCAACGAATTAATCTATCAACGAGATAGACGTGTGGCGCTCTTATATACTTGCTATCCCATCGATAGCTTAGGAATGACTGATGAACGGTTATTTGTTACCGCTGAATACACATCAGGACCAATAATTAATGAGAACGAATAGGAGAGATCGATGAACGCATCAAGAAAAATTGCACGTTGGGTACTAGCTTTCATCAGTTCTCTGTTACTATTCTCGCTATTGTCCCTTGTTTGTGTAAAGGCAACCCTTTTTAACCAAGAGTTTATGGTGGATCAGATCCATCAGACCAATTATGTTACGAGAGTACAAAATGATATCACCCAGCGCATCCAAGACTATGGACGAGGAAGTAATATTCCACCTGAACAGTTAGCAGATGTCGTACCGGCAGAAGTGGTAGCTGAAAATGTCGATAATTATATTCGCGGCATTTATACGGGGGTTCCGTTTAATATCGTGGGCCAAGAAACGTTGGAAGGCAATATTCAGACAGCAGTTGAACGTTATGCTGCCGAACAAGGAATTGATATCGATGAAGCAGCCCAAACCAATATTGATCAGTTGAATGCTACTGCGGCAGGCGCTTTTGAGTCTTATGTCGCAATTCCCTACCTATTAGAATACGGGCAAAAAGTGATGGCTTACAATCAAACATTGACGCTGTTAATGATCATTGTTGGGGTGGCCTTTTTACTTGTCTTTATCGGGTTAATGGTGACTAGTCGCTGGTTGCATCGCAAGGTTCGCTTTGCAGCAGTCGCGGTTGGTGGTGCTGGATTGATGTTGACGGTCTTGCCGCTATATATCTACTTCAGCGGTGTCATCGATCGATTAGGTATTATGTCTGAAGGGATGTATCACTTTATCACCAGCTACTTGAAAGCTTTCGATTTAACCTTTGTTAAGGCGGGAATCATCAGTCTGGTGGTCGCTATTCTTTTAATAGTAGTTAGTGAATTTTTACGTCGCAAAAATGTTAGTCGGTTAAAGGGAGAATAGAATGGAAGAAACAATTAGCTTAGGGGAAATTTTTGACATCTTAAAGAAACGAATCGGTATGATACTTGTTACTACGCTAGCGGGTATCTTAATTGCAGGTATCGTTACTTTTTTCATCATTACCCCCAAATATAGTGCGTCAACGCAGATGATTGTCCAATCAAGTGCAGTTGAAAATCCAAATACGAATTTACAAAACGATATCAACGGGAACGTTCTGCTGATTAATACATACAAAGATATGATCAAGGGTGATCTAGTTATGGACACCGCCCGGGATCAATTACAAGCAGAAAATAGCTACAGCTTAACTAGTGCTCAGCTAAAAGACATGGTGGAAGTCGAGCAATCGCAAAACTCACAAATGTTCGAAGTGGTCGCAACAGCGGATCATCCGCAAGAAGCTGCAGTAATCTCAAATAAAGTCTCACAAATCTTCCAAGAAAAAGCCCAAGAGGTCTTAGGCGTAAGCAAAGTAACGATTACGTCTAATGCTCAAACACCAACCGCTCCCGTTTCACCAAACAACAAGCTAAACTTGTTAATCGGTGCAGCAATCGGAATCATGCTAGGTGTAGGAATTGCCTTTTTATTGGAACTATTAGATAAGACAGTGAAAGACGAACGCTTCGTAGTAGAAACACTAGACTTACCGATATTAGGACAAGTAGTTGAAATGAATAAAAAAGAATTAAGCAGCAGCCGGACGGCTCAAAGTCCACAAGTAACCAAACATGTTGCACCCGCACCACAAGATTCCAGCAGACGAAAAGCTCGGCGACGAGTGTAGGAGGAAGTTATGGCAAAGAAAAAAAGTGAAATATTACCAGTTGCGCTAATTGCAGCGACCGATAATTTCTCAACTACTACCGAGCAATATCGGACCATCCGGACCAATATCAATTTCTCTTCTGCGGATAAAGATATTCAAACATTAGTGATTACTTCTTCAGGACCATCTGAAGGAAAATCAACAACGTCCGCTAACTTGGCAGTGGTCTTCGCTAAAGCCGGAAGTAAAGTGCTCTTAGTAGATGCTGATTTACGCAAACCAAGTCTAGCGATTAGTTTTCGTCTACCAAACGCAACGGGGTTAAGTAATTTATTAACCAATCGGGAAGCTTCGATTGACAACTATTATCAAACAAGTGATGTTGAGAATTTGTATGTGATGACTAGTGGTCCTAAACCGCCAAATCCTTCTGAGCTTCTAGACTCACAACGGATGGTGGACCTGATGAATACCATGCGGGAAAGCTTCGATGTAGTTATCTTTGATATGCCGCCGGTGGTAACAGTTACCGATGCGCAAATTGTGGCAGCTCACACCGATGGAACCTTGCTAGTGGTTCGCGAACGCAAAACGAAAAAGCAAGATATCGTCAAAGCAAAGGAATTATTAACACGGGCGAACGCAAATATCTTAGGCGTTGTGTATAACGGAAAGAAAAAAGGCGATTCGGCTGGTTACTATTATTACGGCTAGGAGGAACAAGGATGTTGGATTTACATTGTCATATTCTACCGGGAGTCGATGATGGCGCCCAAACGGTGGATGACAGTATCAAAATGGCAAAGAAAGCTGTGAAGCAAGGAATCACCCACATCCTTTGCACCCCTCACCATAACAGGCGTTATCAAAATCCGAAGGCTGAGATAATTCCTGCGGTCGAGGAGTTACAAACCATCTTGGAGGAGCAAGGTATTCCTTTGACTTTGTTTGAAGGACAAGAAGTACGAATACATGATCAATTGGTCCAAGAAATTGAAGAGGATCGTATTCTTTTCGTGGATGTAACGGATCGATACTTACTAATTGAATTTCCAACAGCAGAGATTCCTTATTATGCAGAGTCTGTGTTGTATGAGTTATGTCAATTGGGGCACGTACCAATCATTGTACATCCAGAGCGCAATCTTGGTTTTCAAGCAGAGCCAAATCAGTTATTAAGTTTTCTGAATATGGGCTGTTTAGCCCAATTAACCGCACCAAGTATCGTAGGAATATTTGGAAAATCTGTGCAAAAGCTGAGCCATCAACTCGTTGAAAGTGGACTTGTGCAGATGGTTGCCTCAGACGCACACCGCTTGAAGCAGCGGGATTTTTATTTGAAGGAAGCTTCCGAATACATAATCAAACATTTCGGGGAAAAACACTGGGAACAAATGGACCAGATGAGCAGAGATGTAGTGAACGGCGATCCAGTAGACCCTTTTAATTATCGGGAGCTAATTTAGGGTAGGAAAGCATGCAACGAACTTCTAACTTTACTGAAAACGACAAGGCAAGAGTTCGAAACTAAGGCTGAAAGTAATGAAAATAATAAAAAACGATTTTCGCTATATTTTTGCCAAAGAGGGCAAAAAAATTTTTCGTTTTTTTATTATATATATCAAAAAGGCATTTGACTAACCTTAAATATGCCGTTTTTGTATAAAAAAACGATTTGTTTGATTTCAACACGCTATTTAAAAAACGTTATTTTTTTATAATAATGATAGTTAAACAATAGTTAAAACATCCCGATATCGGTCAAGCGGGTTCGTTATGAAAATACTGTTGATTCTGATATTTTTTGTTGTTTTGCACATCAAATAGGTTAAAGTACCCAATCTTGTTAGAGTAAAAGATCGTTCTGTAAAAAAAGCTGCTAGTAGCTTGATTGAAGCAGATAGCACGAGGGTTAACCGCGGCAGGTAATTAACTTAAGCGGGAATACAGAAACCATAAAAAAAGCCAGTTCTTCCGTTTTCAAATCATAAGAACCATCAAAAACAGTTTTTTTAAAATAACAGGTTTTGACAAGGTTTTCTGCTGGATTAACCAAAAGTGGAAATATTAGAAATATTGATCTCTAAATGAAAGTATCATATATACGTTATTAATTGTTCTAGTGGTATTGTAACCTTTGTAATATGTGTTAGGATTAATAATACTTTTAGCATTGTAGATGTAACTATTCATGAAAGAAACCGAAAGCCAAGAAACAACAGTGAACTACACCAATGGGAATCTAATTACTTAGACGAACAGGGCTGTGGACACCTGGTTCACTGAGGGAATTGACTGAATAAAGCGTATGTTTGAAGATAGGCAACGCTACATCACTAGCTAATCGAAGGTCTTGGTTTAACTTCTACTACTTAGTGTTCACACTAGTTTTAGCAGTAAAATCTTATACCGCAAAAATTGTTAGTCAGTTAAAGGGAGAATAGCATGGAAGAAACAATTAGCTTAGGGGAAATATTCGGTATTTTAAAAAAGCGTGCGGGTATGATTCTAGCGACTATGTTAGCAGGGATTTTAATTGCTGGAATGGTCACGTTTTTCATTATTACGCCTCAATACAATGCTTCAACACAGATGATTGTGCAATCAAATGTAGGTGAGAGTCAAACTACTAATTTACAAAATGATATCAATGGAAATGTTCTGCTGATTAATACATACAAAGATATGATTATGGGTGATCTTGTCATGGACACTGCTCGTGATCAGCTACAGGCAGAAAATAGTTATAGTCTAACAAGTGGGCAGCTCAAGGATATGGTGACGATCGAACAATCGCAAAACTCACAGATGTTTCAAGTTGTCGTAACGGCGGAACATCCACAAGAGGCTGCGGTGATCGCAAATAAAGTCTCACAGATTTTTCAAGAAAAAGCCCAAGAAGTTTTAGGAGTCAGTAAAGTAACGATTACCTCTAACGCTCAAACAGCAACGAATCCAGTCTTTCCTAATAATAAGTTGAACTTATTAATTGGAGCGGCAATTGGAATCATGTTAGGTGTAGGAATTGCTTTCTTACTAGAACTTTTAGATAAGACGGTTAAAGATGAACGCTTTGTTGCCGAGACACTGGACTTGCCAATCTTGGGACAAGTAATGGAAATGAGCAAGAAAGAATTAACTGCCAGTCGGAGCATTCAAAGTTCGCAGGTAGAAATACCAGTAATCCCTGTTGACCAGAAGTATGACCGACGAAAAGCGCGACGTCGAGTGTAGGAGGAAGCTATGGCAAAGAAGAAAAATGAAATTTTACCAGTTGCGCTTGTGGCAGCAACCAATAGCTTCTCGACTACTACTGAGCAATATCGGACGATTCGGACCAATATCAACTTTTCGTCTGCAGACAAAGCAATCAAGACGCTTGTGATCACTTCATCAGGTCCAGATGAAGGGAAATCGACAACCGCAGCGAATTTAGCGATTGTTTTTGCAAAAGCCGGAAGCAAAGTTCTGTTAGTGGACGCAGACTTACGAAAGCCAAGTATTGCAATTAGCTTTGGTTTGTCCAACGTAAATGGATTAAGCAATCTATTAACGAATCGTGAAGCAGCGATTGACGACTATTATCAAACAAGTGAGATTGAGAACTTGTATGTCATGACCAGTGGACCTAAACCGCCTAATCCATCCGAGTTATTGGGTTCACAGCGCATGATAGATCTTATGCGGTTTATGGAAGAAGAATTCGATGTGATCCTCTATGATATGCCACCGGTCGCAGCAGTGACTGACGCACAGATTTTAGCTGCTCACACCGACGGAACGCTGTTAGTAGTTCGTGAGCGAAAGACAAAAAAACAAGAAGTAATCAAAGCAAAAGAGCTGTTAACACGAGCGAAAGCGAATATCCTAGGTGTTGTTTACAACGGGAAGAAAAATGCAGAATCGCTCGGCTATTATTACGGCTAGGATGAGGTCTTACGTTTTTAGGTTCGGGATTTTAACTAAAGGATAGAGTACATAAAAAAGCATTTTGGGGAAGAACTGTTAGAAAAATTGGGATCAGATGTGTTGGGGGAAGTAAGAACAATGATCCACCTTTTAATTACTAGGAGTTAATGTGAAGGAGCAATGAAGATGGACAAACATGTGGCAAAAGAAGACGTTCCGCCTGTTGGCAAAGTAAAAACAGTTTGGGTAGATGTAGATGAGGTTAACAATCGTATTGGCTATCAATGTGTGAAACGCATAATCGATATTGTGTTAAGTGCAGTGGGATTAGTGTGTCTAAGTCCGGTATTTTTGATTGTGGCAATTTTGATGAAGAAAGAAGAGCCTAATGGCCCGATCTTCTTTAATCAAGTAAGAGTTGGAAAAAATGGCAAAGAGTTCACTATGTATAAATTCCGCTCAATGTGTGTCGATGCAGAAGAAAAGCTTGAAGAATTATTATCTAAAAACGAAATTGAAGGTGCCATGTTCAAGATGAAAGATGATCCCCGAGTAACAAAGATTGGGAAATACATTCGTCGTAAGAGTATCGATGAACTGCCTCAATTACTAAATGTTCTTAGAGGAGACATGAGCCTGATTGGACCAAGGCCGCCTCTGCCTAGAGAGGTTAAAGAATATAGTCGATATGATATGCAGCGGCTATTAGTTAAGCCAGGTTGTTCTGGTTTATGGCAAGTTAGTGGTCGAAATGAAACGGGCTTTGAAGAGATGGTAGAGCTGGATATTCAGTATATTAAGGAACAAAGTTTGATGAACGACATTGCGATTATTTGGAAGACTGTCAAAGTGATGGTTAAGCCAAATGGTGCGTATTAAAGGATTATGTGGGCTAAGCACTTTAATAGACATAAAAAGATGATGTGTAATAACAAAATTTGATAGAAACATTTATCTGTTTTTATAAAGTGCTTTGAGCTTAGTTGCGCAGAGTGCTTTATTACTTATAATCCGGCGTTATGTTATTTAATTAAGTTTTTTTTGATTAATATATATAGATAAATTTTATAGAAAGCTTGGCGAGAATATAGGATGGAATATTTAAAGAAATATGAACAATGGATAAATGACTCTTTCTTTGATGCGGATACACAAAGGGAGTTGTTAGGGATAAAAGAGACTTCTGAGATCGAGGATAGATTCTACAAAGAGTTAGAATTTGGTACCGGTGGCCTGAGAGGGCTTATGGGAGCAGGTACAAATAGAATTAATAAGTATACTATTGGAAAAGCAACAAAAGGTCTCGGTAATTATCTTATCAATACTTTTGGAATTAGTGAGTGTAATGAACGAGGAGTAACAATTGGATATGATACAAGAAATAATAGTAAAACATACGGGGAAATTGTTGCAGGTGTATTTAGCGCTATGGGTTTCAAAGTATACCTGTATTCTGAGCCAAGACCTACTCCTCAAGTTAGTTTCTCTGTAAAGAGAAATAATTGCCTGGCTGGTATAGTCATCACGGCAAGTCATAACCCTAAACAATACAATGGATACAAAGTATATGATGAATTTGGCTGTCAATTAGTTCCTGAAGTCGCAAATGAAGTGATTAAATATGTAAATGAAGTAGTAGATTATCGAACAATAAAATTTGATTCAAATGAAAATAATATAGTAACTTTTGATGATACTAAAGAGTTTGTAAATGCTGTCTTAAAACAAAGCAGATTCAGTGAAAATAATTCAAAGGAAGATTTGAGTATAGTTTATACACCTTTACATGGTACTGGTTATATCCCAATAACAGTGGGTTTAGAGCAAGATGGATTTAAAAAAGTGAGTGTAGTTCAAAAACAAACTGATGAAAATGGAGATTTTCCGACAGTTTCTTCTCCAAATCCAGAAGATAGAGCTGCACTAACTTTAGGTATTGATCTTGCTAAATCGGTTGATGCAGACATAGTTCTGGGAACTGACCCTGATTGTGATCGTGTGGGGGTGGCAATAAGGGTAGAAAGTGATAAATATCAATTACTATCAGGAAATCAAATTGGTGCGCTATTAATGGATTATATTTTGTCTACTACGAACTTGGAAGACTATGTTAATCCAGCTGTAATAAAAACAATTGTTACCTCAGATTTGGGAGCTGAAATTGCAAAGAAAAAAGGTGTAAATGTTTTTTCAACACTAACAGGATTTAAATTTATAGGAGAAAAAATCACACAATTTGAAACAGCTAAAACTAACAAAAATCCTAACTACGATTTCGACTTCCTTTTTGGATATGAAGAGTCATATGGATACCTTACTGGTTCTCATTCTAGAGACAAAGATGCAGTAGTTTCCTGTATTCTGATTTGTGAAATGGCTGCTTTTTATAAAAATATAGGTATTTCTTTAGTTGAAAGATTGAAGGAAATATATTCTGAATTTGGCTATTATTTAGATTTTTTAGATAGTATTACCTTTGAAGGAAAAGAAGGCAGTGAGCAAATTGATAAGCTGATGTATACACTTAGAAACGAACCTTCACCGTTCAAAGATATTGAGAGAAAGATCGACTATTTAGTTGGGGTAGAAGAAGATATTCTTTTTGGTGCGTTACCTTCTTCAAATGTTCTAAAATTTGTCTTAGAGGATGAATCATGGATAGCAATTCGACCCTCAGGAACAGAGCCCAAAATCAAGGTATACTATAGCATAAAAAGTTCAGACAAGAATAGCGCTGTAGTTAAACTGGAGAGTGTTCGTCAATGTCTGATGAAGAAATTAGAAAAAAGTGTGGGGTTATAGAATGAATATTATTTTACTTTCCGGTGGAAGTGGAAAAAGGCTTTGGCCTCTCTCGAATGATGTAAGGAGTAAGCAATTTATCAAATTGTTCAAAGATGATAATGACCAATATGAGTCAATGGTTCAACGTGTCTATAGACAGATACAATTAGTTAATCCGGAAACAAACGTAACTATCGCAACAAGTAAATCTCAAGCAAGTGCTATAAAAAATCAATTAGGAGACAAAGTGTCAATATGCGTGGAACCATGCCGACGGGATACCTTTCCGGCAATATTATTGGCATCGGTATATCTGAAGGAGAAGAAAAAAATACCTAAAGATGAAAATGTAATTGTTTGTCCAGTAGATCCATATGTAGATATTTCATATTTTGAAGCTTTTAAGAAAATAGAAGAAAATGTCAACAAAAATGAATCGAACTTAACTTTGCTAGGTATTGAACCTACTTATCCAAGTGAAAAATATGGATATATAATTCCAAACTCACCATCTTCCGTAAGTAAAGTAAACGAGTTCAAAGAAAAACCAGATACCAAAACTGCTGAAAAGTATATTAATCAAAATGCTTTATGGAATGCTGGCATTTTTGCGTTTAAACTTGGTTACTTAGTTGATATAGCTCATGAACTAGTAGACTTCAAGACATATGAAGAATTGTACGATAAATATGAAACCATTGAAAAGACAAGTTTTGACTATGGAGTTGTTGAAAAAGAAACAAATATTGAAGTAATACGATACAACGGTGATTGGAAAGACGTCGGAACTTGGAATATGATGACAGAAGTAATGGCTGACAACATAAAAGGTGAAGCTGTTATGGATGATTATTGTAAGAATACACAGATAATCAATGAGTTAGATGTTCCTATTATTGCTTTAGGTTGCGAAGATATGGTCATAGCTGCAAGTAACGATGGAATATTGGTTTCTGATAAAGAACGAAGTGGGTATATGAAACCATTTGTTGAAAATCTTAGACACGGTACTATGTTTGCAGAAAAATCGTGGGGTACATATAAGGTTATTGACATGCAAAGTGATTCTATGACTATAAAAATATCAATGCGATGTGGCGAATCAATGAGTTACCATAGTCACGACAACAGGGATGAGGTATGGACGATTATTTCTGGAGAAGGTATGGCAATTGTTGAAGGCATTGAATATGTCCTTAAAAAGGGAAATACATTAGAAATACCTAGAGGGATGAAGCATTCGTTAGTAGCGAATAGTCCCGATTTAGAATTGATTGAAGTTCAATTAGGTAACTCAATCAGCGTTGTGGACAAAAGAAAACATAAACTCGAATACAATGATGTATAGAACTTAGATTATAAAAAATAAAATTAATAAGAATGGGGTATGAGATATATGAAAAGAGCTTTGATTACTGGAATTACCGGGCAAGATGGATCTTACTTAGCTGAGTTACTAATCGAAAAAGGATACGAGGTACACGGAATTATTAGAAGAGCATCCGTCTCAACAACAGAGCGTATACAGCATCTTATCGATAGAAACTTAGTGATTCTTCATGACGGAGATCTGTCTGATTCATCAAGTATCATACGAATTATTGCAGAAGTAAAACCTGATGAAATTTACAATTTAGCAGCTCAAAGCCACGTGGGTGTTAGTTTCGATGCTGCAGAATATACTAGTGATGTAGACGCACTAGGTGTTTTACGTATTTTAGAAGCTGTTCGTATGTTGAATCTAACTGAATCATGTCGAATTTATCAAGCTTCTACTTCAGAACTTTATGGGAAAGTTGAAGAGTGTCCTCAGAATGAAGACACCCCGTTTCATCCATACAGCCCATATGCTGTTGCAAAGCAATATGGTTTTTGGATAGTGAAAGAGTATCGAGAGGCTTATGACATGTATGCATGTAATGGTATTTTATTTAATCATGAATCTGAACGGCGTGGAGAAAATTTTGTTACGAGAAAAATTACTTTAGCTGCAGGTAGAATTGCTACAGGTCTACAAGAATATCTTGAACTAGGGAATCTAGATTCTCTACGTGACTGGGGCTATGCAAAAGATTACGTAGAATGTATGTGGTTAATGCTACAACAAGATAAACCAGATGATTTTGTTATTGCTACTGGAGTTCAACATACGGTTAGAGAATTTACTACTTTAGCTTTTGCACATAATGGAATAGAAATTGAATGGAAAGGTACTGGAATGGATGAGAAGGGATATGATAAAAAGACTGGGAAGATGATTGTCTGTGTTAGCCCTGAATTTTTCAGACCTACTGATGTTGTAAACTTGTGGGGTGATCCAAACAAGGCTAAAACAGTTTTAGGATGGAACCCACTTCAGACTAGTTATGAGGAATTATGCAGTATCATGGCAGAACATGATTTGAATATTGCAAAAAAAGAAGCTGAAGATCATTTTAAATAAGATCTATTTAATATCTTTTTTGCTGGTGAAACTGTACAAATAAGTATAGTTTCACCTTCTTATATATTACATAAAAAGCTTGTGTTCATTTTTGCATAGAGCTAAATACAAGTATAAAGGAGGAAGCGTAAATAATGGCAAAGATTCTAATATTTGGAATAGGTGGTTTCGTAGGTTCGTACTTAACACAAGAATTTTTAGATGCTGGATATACGGTATATGGAACTGACTTAAAGAGACCTCGGTTGTTACAAGATACGGTTCCGTTTTTTGAAGCAGATATTACAAATCAAAAAGAAGTTTTGAAGGTGATAACTCAAATAAAACCAGAAATGATCGTAAATTTAGCGGGAATTAGTAGCGTGGGTTATTCTTGGAATAATCCACAAACAACTGTGGTAGTCAATGTTTTGGGGACTATTAATATACTTGAGGCTGTGAGAAGTAGCAATAATAATCCTAAAATAATGTTCATTGGATCCAGTGAGGAATATGAAGCGAACGAAGGTCCGATAACAGAGAAAAATCGTCTAAATGCAAATAATCCATACGGTATTTCAAAAATTACTCAAGGCAATTTTATTTCCCTTTACAGAGAACAATATGGCATTAAAGTATATGAAGTACGCCCCTTTAATCATACTGGTGTCGGACAAAAGGAAACTTTTGTGTTACCAAGTTTTTGTAAACAGATAGCTGAAATTGAAAAAAGTAATTCAAACGGTGTAATTGAAGTAGGGAATATTTCTATTAGAAGAGACTTCAGCCATGTAAAGGATATAGTTAGAGCTTATAGGTTGATTATAGAAAATGAAAATTTTAATACGATTTATAACGTAGGTTCTGGAGTAGCTTATGAATTAGAGGAATTACTAAGCTTTATAATAGGCATGAGTTCAAGAAAGATAACGGTTAAAAAAAATTTAGATAGAATTCGTGTTGTAGACACCCCTGTAATACAAGCTGATACAAGTTTAATAAAAAAAGAATTAGGTTGGCAACCCAATTATACTGTATTCAATGCTCTGAGAGAAATGTATGAGTATTATCTCGATGAAAAATAGCTTCGAAGCGGAGGAGAACAATGCCTAAGATAAACTTTTTGAATACTAATATCGATAATTTGACGTTGGAACAAACTGTTGAAGAAGTAAAAAAATTGATAGATAAAAAAGAAGCGAAGTATTTGGTTACTCCCAATTTAGATCATATAGTTTTATTAGAAGAAGATGATGTATTCCGTGACATATATAAGAATGCGTCTTTAGTTTTAGCTGATGGAAAGCCGCTAATATGGATTTCTAAGTTTAAAAAAAATCCAATTATCGAAAAAATTTCTGGATCAGATTTGTTTCCAAAGATTTGTGAAATGGCAGCGAAAGAGGGCTACTCTATTTTCATCCTAGGAGCAGCTGAAGGTGTTGCTGATAAAGCAGGTGAAAATCTTTGTGCAAAATATAAAGATTTAAAAATTGTCGGGACATATTCTCCAAGATACGGGTTTGAAGAAAATCAGGAAGAAGTAGAGGCAATCATTGAAAATATAAAAAGTAATTCTCCAGACATATTGGCTGTCTCTCTAGGATCTCCTAAGGGGGAAAAATTTATATATAATTATTTAGATGAGCTAAATGTTCCAATAAGTATGTCAATCGGCGCAACGATTGATTTTGAAGCTGGAAATGTTAAACGCGCACCAAAATGGATGTGTGATCATGGATTTGAATGGATGTATAGAATTTCTCAAGAACCAAATAGATTGATAAAAAGATACTTGAATGATGCGATCAAAATTTTACCCATCATAAGAAAATATAGTTGAGAAATTCAAAAAACATTGATTGCTTTAAAAATGAAAAGGAATTTTTTTGCGGAGGATAGCTATCAAATGAAACCGACTGTTTTAGTTGTAGACACCGAATTTATTAAAGCACACAAAGTGCTTAACAAGAAAATAGTTTCATGGTTAGTAAATGATTATGATCTTGTTTTCATTGATAATAAGTATGGAATATTTGACTACATAGAAGGTACAAAAATAAACACAAGTAATTACAACCAACAATCCAATAAGTTTAGTAGAATAATAGGGTTTCTTTGTACTACATTTTTAATTTTGAAAATTGTTAAAAAACAAAAAATAGACAAAGTTTTGCTATTGTCATATGAGTATAGAAGTCTTTCGTTTTTTATTAATAAAATATCAAAAAGGACAGAAGTGATAGCTTTTCATCATAATGATATTGATCGTGATTTTAAGAAATTTGGCACTTACTTTTTTAAAGCAAAATATCACAGAACTTTCATGCTATGTAGACATATTGTTTTTCATGAATTCATAAAAAAATATCTAATTTCTCAATTAAGTGATTTTGCAGGAGAAAACATATTTTTAATGAATCTCCCCATCACAAGAGAGATAAAGCATATAAAGCGTAGTGTTGGAAAAATCAAAAAAATAGTTTCTATAAGCGAAACAAACGAGAAAAAGTGGGTCCACGAATTAATTGAAGACGAAGAGAAGAGAAAAATTTTCAAAAAAAATGACATAAAGATTATTATCAAAGATAATTCAAATGAATACGATGATGGCTATGTAAAAATCTTTAGCGGCTTTTTACCTGATTCAAAATATGAAAATATAATTTCCGAAAGCGATTCATTTTTGCGTTTCTTTTCGCTAGATTTTTACGCTAGGTCTTCAGGAACAATAATAGATTCACTATCATTAGGAACTCCTTTTATCGGAAATGATATTGAAGTTGTGAGAGAATTTGAAACCCAATATCCTCTTCTAGTTAAAAGTTTCAGTACATATGAGGAGCTTATAAAGATAATATTAAATTGGGAAGTAAATCTTGATGAAAGGTCAAACGAATTTGACAAATTTTTGAAAGATTTTTCCGACAAGAAAATAGAAAAAAGCTTTTTGAGAGCATTAGGTGATGAAATTGATGAATAGTGGAGTAGTAATTTTGAACTACAATCAGGCTGAACTGACTACTGTTTTAGCTAAACATATTAACTCTTTTGACAATAATTTGCAAGTCTGTGTAGTCGACAATAATTCTACTGAGGATTCTAAGGAAGTGCTAAAGTCTTTAAATGAATACGGAATAAAAGTAATCTTTAATAATAAAAATTCTGGCTACTCTGCAGGTAATAATATAGGATTAAAATATCTAATTGATAAGTGCGAATGCAATGTGGTAGCAATCGCTAACCCAGATATTTGGATTGAAAAACCAATACTACTCGAAGCCTTTAGACTTAGTTTATTAGATAAAAAATTTGGTGTTCTTGCTCCAATGCATACTAATGAAAAAGGGGTATACAATGAGTTACAACACAAAAAGATTCCTTCATTTTTAGAAATGCTAAGTTATTCTTTTTTCATCACAAGATATTTTAGCAGTAATAAGAATCTTCAAATACAAATTGATAAAACAGTTCAAGATGTAAAAAGCTGTTCAAATAGAATTTTTGAGTGTGAAGTAATATGGGGCTGCCTTTTGATATTTAGAAGTGAAAGTTTAGAAAAAATTGGTTATTTAGACGAAAATATATTCTTATACTATGAAGAACAAGTTTTGTATGAAAGAATGAAACAAGAAGGACTGAGAGTAGGATTAATTAGAGATTTAGTATTCGAACATAGACATGACTATTCTAAGAGCATAGGATCGGTTAAGAAGTTTGCAGCCATGACAAAATCTGAACAATATTTTAGAAGAAGATATCTAGATTTGTCGAAAGCGCAAAATTTAATTTTGGATATAGCTAATAGTTACTCTATATTTGAAAAGCGAATAATTAATAAGTTAATTAGTTTAAAGCATAAGAACAAGATTGCTAATTGGTAAGAGAGGATAAGAAGAAAAGATATGATGGACTCAAGGTTTCTTACAAAACAGGAGATATTAACAATATTTTTATTAACTGCTCTTCTAGTCGCATCGAAAATAAATCCTTTATTAAACGGCGGGATGATAGTAGCAACATTGTTCGTAATTTCTGTACAATGTATCAAGAATCCTATGATTGCTATTTTTTGGAGTTTTTGGTTCGGAGAATCTCTTTCCGGTTTGTTACCACAAAAAGTGAATATTATATTCTTTAGTATTCAAGTGGTTGATATATCTATACTATGTTTGATCATCTTTATATTTTTCTCGCTAAGAAAAGGAATTCCTAAGCTTTTTTTTAGTAGTTTATTATTGATAGCAATTGGCTGGTTTGCATTACTAATCATTGGAAGTATCAAGGGTGTAAGTAATACCAATCAAAGTATATTAATGACTATTTTTACGCAAAGAAGAGTAATACCCTTCATTTTGTTACCATTAGTTGGTTTAGGTCTTTATAGACAAGATAATCCGCTAGAAAAAATCGAGTATTACATTACAAGAATCGCTGTAGCAATAATTTTAATTTCAATATCACAGTGGATATTGATGTATGCAGGCGGTCCAATAATTTTTGAGGGGGCTGTCAACATGAGACTGGGCTATCGACTCTATGTTCCCATCACAATAACGCGTTTTGCTGCAACGATTGTATGGATCAGAATGATAACTCAGAAGATTACTATTCAACGGCTTATGTTCATCACAGGTTTTTTTGTACAAATTATTTTTATCAACCAAGGAAGAGCCTCGCTTATTTCGGTAATAGCAACTTTTATTCTTGGGATCCTTCTGTTTACAAAAATCAAAGCGAAGCCTATTGTAGTTTCGATAGTGATAATTTTTGCCTCAATGCTGATAGCAACTCCATTAGGTAATAGCTTTTTAGATTATTATCTTGGTGACATTGGTAGTACAGACACTAATAATAATATTGGGTTCCGGGAGTATGAACAGAACTTTTATGAAGGAAATCTGAAAGGAAACGAAGTACTCGGCTTAGGCGGAATAAATAATGGGGATATCAATAATGAGCATCTCATTGGTACTCAACGAGGTATGTATTTGTCTGACTTAGGGGTGTTTGAAGTTAAATATTACTACGGAGTGATAGGTGTCTTGATGTTTTACGTTACATTAATCATTTGTATAGCAGTATCATTTGAGCGCAGAATAAGGAAAAAGCATGCATACTTTCTTCTCCTTTTCATATATGGACTAATTATTTCTAGTACACAGTCCTATTTCTACTTTGGTGGAGCTTCTTTTCCAGTAATGATAGCTTTGTTATTTGTGCAAAGAAAAAAATTGAAAACAGATATTTTTGGATTATAGGAATAAAAGTATTATCTTAGTGAAAGTGAAATAAGGTGAATAGATGTCACAAAGAAAAACAGGGGCTGCGCTCTCATATTTGAATATCGTAATTAAAAATTTAGTTGTATTGATATATACACCATTTCTTCTTCGGTACTTAGGTCAATCTGATTATGGATTGTACCAGATGGCCAACTCGTTAATAATGACTCTTTCACTTCTTTCAATGGGAATGGGGGTAGCGTATGTAAGATTTCACGTAAAATACCAAACAGAAAAGTCTTACAATAAAATCAACCAACTCAATGGTATGTTTCTGACGATCTTTGTAATATTGTCATTAGTCTGTCTAATTGTTGGAGGATTTATTGCACAATATTCCGATGTAATTTTTTCTGAAGGATTGAATTCTGTAGAAATTAGAACAGTGAAAGTATTAATGATATTAATGACAATTAACATTTCGTTAACTTTCATTTCATCTGTATTTGATTCTAATATTCTAGTACATGAAGAATTTAAATTTCAGCAGTCTAGGCAAATAGCTCAGTCTGTTTTTGTTCCTTTGATAACTGTCCCTTTAGTTCTATTAGGATATGGATCAATTTCTATAGTGATAGGTCAAACTTTAGTAACGACAATATTTTTAATATTAAATGCTCGGTTTTCAATTGTTAGATTGAATATGCGCTTTTCATTCAATAATTTTGATTTGAATTTATTCAAAGATGTACTTTCATTTTCTTTTTTCGTTTTTATGACCCAAGTAGTTGAAATAATTTTGAATCAAGGTCCTAGTGTTATCTTGGGGATGTATGATAGTTCATCTTCTGTAGCTACTTATTCGGTGGCACTACAACTGAAAAATCTATTTGTTATGTTGTCTTCGACCTTGAGCACTGTATTCCTGCCATATGTAAATAAGTTAGTTGCAGAGAAGGCCTCGGGTTTAACGCTAACCAAACTCATGATAAAGGTTGGAAGAATACAATTTATTCTTCTTTCGTTTTTCTTGGGAGGATTTATAGTTGTAGGCAAAGAGTTTATAATTATTTGGGCCGGCGAGAACAATCAATATAGTTACGTTATTTTGCTAATGATGATTGCGCCAGCACTATTTCCAATGGCACAAAACTTGGGAGTTGCTATCCAGCAGTCTCAAAATAGGCATAAGTTCCGTTCAATTGCATATTTTACCTGTGCAGTAATTGACTTATTAATTACTATTTTGTTAGTTAAAGGTTATGGTATAAGATATGTGATGATCGGATTTATTGTGTATACATTCTTAGCAAATATATTTTTGATGAATTGGTACTATCAAAAAAAGATGTCATTAGATATGAAATTGTATTGGAACAGCATCAAAAATCTTTTAATACCATTTACTTTAGCAACTTTTAGCATATTTTTCTTCAAATCGTTAGTTGGGACAAATGGCATGATTGGGATTGCTTTGTACGCTGTCTGCTATTCTTTTTTATATTTTATAATATATATATTTACTTCTTCTTCACTAGAAGAAAGAGAACTACTTTTTTCAATTTTCAGAAGAGTAAAGAATTGAAAAAATATTGACAAGGTGGTAAATAATAGAAATGAAAATAGCTTTAGTTGGTGCAATTGATAGGTATAATTACGGAGATTTGCTTTTTCCAATGATTGTTGAGAAGGAATTAATGAGGAGACTTCCTACTGATGTGGAGTTTGAATATTTTGGGTCAACTGAAGCTGATATGAGACCATCAGGTGGTTTTTTGTGCAAGTCGTTATCTCAATTAGATTCAAGCTTTGATGTTATTATATTTGTCGGTGGGGAAACTCTTACAGCTTCTTGGGCGGATACTTACATTCATTTGCAAACTGGAAAACTAAAAGTTTTTGTTTGTCGATTTTTAAAAAAAGTATTTAGCATAAACTTTATTGAGAAGATCTCTAAACGAGCTTTGAACTATGAATTTATGAACTACCCGTGGACTTTCAGGTCTGGAACAAAAAATATTAAAACAGTAATATACAATACAGTGTCGGGCACACAAGAAGATTTTTACTCAAACATAAGCAAAAATTATCTTGAAGATTTACAGTCATCTTCATACATTTCAGTGAGAGATTCATTAACTTATAGAAATTTAAAAGATATAGGTGTTGAAGATGTCTACGAGTATCCTGATTCAGCCTATATAATGTCGGATATTTACCCTAAGACATGGCTTCAAGAGAATGCTTCAAAAGAAATTTTTGAACAAATTGATGGAACTGAATATATTGTTTTTCAAATAGGGAAGAAATTTTCGAATGGAAATTTAAGCATTATTGAAAAAGAGCTGACTAAAATACTGGAAAGTGAGGATTTGAAGTTAGTACTGTTACCAATTGGTAAAGCTGCCTTACATGAAGACAACATTCCTTTGAAAAAACTTTATAGTGTGATGAACAGAAAAAAGAATCTTAAAAGTAAAATTTTGTTATTTGATGTTAATATTTTCGAAACTATGTATGTAATATCACATTCGAAATTATTCATAGGGACTAGTTTGCATGGGAATATTACAGCATTAACTTACAACGTTCCAACTGTTGCTATTGATAAAAGAATAGGCAAACTAACAGAATTTCTCAAAGACTATTCTGTTCCAGATCAAGAATACTCGGTTCAATATGATCAAATATTTATTTCGGCTAGAAAAGCTATGAAAACACCTGAAGAAAAACTAGCTTATCAATCAAAATTTGTTAAAAAGAAAGTTAGTAAAAATTTTGACAATATATCCAAAGTCATCATGGATGGGATAAAAAAGTAATATATTTTAGAATATCCTGTTTAAACAAGCATTACTAGCTACAGTCATGTATGGTTCAGAAAACAAAAGGGTTTCATTTGCAACGTAGAAAAAATAGAAAATTTTAGTGTTGTAGATTAGAGATGATTTATAAAAGATCATTTTTAATACGCTTTTAAGGAAATATTCTTAGTTGTCTTCTTTTACTTAATCGAAATAGTTGTTTACGAACCGACTTTAGAAGAAGATACTTTCTATGGTTCGCGTGTAATTAAAGATTTAGCAGAGTTTAAATCAATTTCTGATGTGATTGTTTCCAATCGTTACGAGGAAAAATTACAAGATGTAGAGGAAAAAGTCTACACTCGCGATATTTTTGGGAGAGATTAGTAATTTTTATATTATTAATAAGAAAAGTCCGGCTTGCCTTAGACATTCTATCGCAAGTAGGGCTTTTCTGCTATAATAACCAAAAACCTTGAAAGGCTCTATATGAAAAAAATCATTGCGGGGATTCTATCATTTATTGCCAGCTTTGGCATTATTTACTATTTAGTTCTACCGACATTGATGCATTATCCGCGCTTGGCGGGGATGATGTATCGTTTTGTTTATACGGATGAGGCGCTGTGGGCGTTTTTGTTTTTGAGTATGTGGTTGTTCTATATTCAATGGGAGAAGCGGCAGTTGTGGTCGATTTATTTGTACTTGTTTTATAGTGTGTATGCGCTACTGATGTTTATTGTGTTGTTTACTAAGGCGGAGCATTATCATGCGTTGAACTTGAATATTTTTAATATACCATTGATGTCGCCGGCGGCAGTGATTGAGTTTGTGCTGAATATTTGTTACTTTATTCCGCTGGGTGTTTTGTATGGGATGCGAGCGAAGCGGTGGGAAACGGTTGTGTTGTCGTTGGTAACGATTTTTGGGATTGAGACGTTGCAATATGTTTTCTATCTTGGGACGTTTGATATCTGGGATGTTTTGACGAACTTTGCGGGCTGTATGGCGGGTTATCAGGTGTGTATGAAATTGAAGAAGCAGTTTGTAAGATAAGAAGCTGGTGAATAGACGATGTTTTTCGTCATTTCACTGGCTTTTTTTATGGTCACGATCTGGTAGGTTGATCATTGCTTTGATCTTTTTTGAAGGTCGTTTGATCGGGATTCTAGGTTCGCAAGTCGCCGTTTTAGTGGGATGTGATGGGCATCAAAGTAAGTCAGAGGAGGCAATAATGTGAAATTATCAGGATCAAGATATGATTGACGGTTCATCTACAATAAGTTGTTCGATATCTGAGAAAATCCTATAATTTCATCGACTGTGTTCAAAAGATTAATAGGATATTTGCGATAATTTTGTTATTTTTTTGTCAGGATTAGATAAGTTGTTCAAGGGATTAATAAAGGGATTTTTTGCTTTCGAAAGGACAGGTTCGTTTTTATAGAACAGTCAATGCTTAGTGGATCGCGTGTAATCAATGCTGTATAATTAATAAAAAGGAGATGATTAATATGCTAGAGACAATCAAGCGAGCAAAGCTGAACACTGCTGGAGTAATTGCCATGCCGGTACTTGTTATTTTAGGGCTTTATTTGCGGATGCATACCAATTGGAAGTTCAGTTGGTTATTTCTTGCCTTTTTTTGTTCTGTTGCACTCATTCTTCAATTTGGATCGGATACGTTTAAAAAAATGTTGCAGCCAGTTAGAAAGGGTTCTGTAAGGTATATTCTGCTGGCTATGATTCTAAGTTTTGTCCTTGCACTAATTGCGGCTAAACTTGAACCTTTTCTATTGAATACAACTACCAGTGAAAATCCGGTTGTAAAGTTGATAGAACAAAATAGTTTATTGCTGAATGTCCTTTTCTTTCTGACAACTTGGATAGCTTTAGTTGGTGAAGAATTAGCGACAGCGGCAGTCACCTTCCCAATATTCCACTATCTGACCAAAAAAGTAACCTTAAATCAAGCATTTCTGATTAGTTCTATCTTGAGTTCCATCTTCTTTGGAATGATTCATTTACCAACGTATCAATGGAACTGGTATCAATGTATTGTGGTTATTGGTTTGACCAGAATTCCTTTTAATTACGCATGGAAAAGTGCTGACAGTCTCCGCGGTGGATTCTATGCTCATATTATTTATGATTATATTATCTTTTTTGACGTACTTATTGGGGTTCTTTTAAACGCAATGATTAGCTAAACGTTTAGATGACTGCTGAATGGAAATGCAACCGGAGAATCTTCGTTTTCTATCTAATTCTTAATGGCTCTCGTTTTTCTTTAAATGAAATGACTTTTCCCGTGGGAGAGTCATTTTTTTTGCTCGAGAGTATTTAGCAACATCTCTGATCGTAACAGCGATTAATTGACCACGTTAAAAAATGTGCTTACAATTAAAGCATAAGAGAAGTTGTCAAAATTGGAGGGGTTTTTAATGAAAAAAATAATCATGCTCATCAGTGCTTTAGCGTTGCTAAGTATCTTTACTGGATGTAGAAGAGAAAATGACTCAACGAACAGTACCCATTCGACTACAGAAAGCAGCACACTTGAATCGACACAAGCTACTTCAAGTAGTACACAAGAAGTTGAAACTAGCGAATCCTTGCCAACTGTTTCTGATGCTAGCTCTCAGCAACCAGAAGCACCAGTGGTTGAACAACCAAATAATTCTGAACCATCTGGTAATCAACCTGTACCGGACCTTACAGTTGCCCCAAGTCCGGAAATGGCGCTTCAAATTTTGCAAAATCGTGATCAAAACCCAGACTTTGGGTACACTGATTCTGGTCAGGGAACCGATGACTATGGTGCGTATAGAAAGGTAAAAGTAGCCAGCCTTAGTACCATGAAGCAAGGAGGCACCGGAACGTTAGGATTTGTGAAAGTTTATAGCGATGGTACGGTGGTGGACACGCTGGATGCAGGGTTTGAAGGATAGGGAGAAGCAGGCTGTTTCTCTTTAAATGTGAAAATCTGGAGTAGCTATCGACCGCTGTCAAATGAGTGATAGCGGTCACTTTTAATTGGAAGCTATCTAGCAGTCAGCCCAGATTACACCTAAAAACTTTATGCAATATAGATAGCTCAATAGAATGTCGTGTTTTCTCAGTTGAATCTTCAAAGGTTGATTAACCTGTTTGATAATTTTATCTCATGCTGATTGTGGTTGGTTCAATGATAATTAAATCTCCACCGTCATTATAATCGACAACAGTTGCAACAATATGAATGTTTTGGCCTTCTTGCAAAGAATCAGGCTGATTATCCCCTGTGAAGTTAATGGTAGTCGGACTTACATTTTTTAATTGGAAGGATGCGCCGGTAGCAGAAGTTGCGCTGTAATCACCTGCGTAAATTAAGATATCGTATCTGGTACTATAGCCTTCGTGATTTGCGATAGAAGCGATGTTTCCATCAAATTCTATTGTTTGGTCTTTATGATTGGTTGCGAAGTTTCTATAGGCTTCAAAGTCATCACTGGTTTGTAAAATATGCGCAAAATCAGCATTGGTTTGTTCTGTTAAGATAGTTTCTTGCGCTACTGAGGATTCAATCGTAGCTGTGGACGATGTGCTAGAAATACTTGAAGGAGCAGCTGTAGTCGAAGAATCAACGATTTTGTCCGTATCTTCCTCATTCGTACAGCCGCTTAAAGCTAAACTGGTAATGCTTAAAATGGTTGCTATTCCTATAAAATAGGTAGTCTTCATATTGGTAATCTCCTTTGTTTTTCTTGTATTCTCAGCCTTCAGTATACCAGTTTAATTTCTTAACATGACGAAATGTTTGTAATTAAAAAAGTGGATATAGTGCCGGTGAAAAGATTAAATCATTTGTTCAAAAAACTTTTGAGTGACCATATTGTTTTATCTCCCCTCCTTTTGTTCATTTTTATTTAATGATACAATTTTACCTATAGATAGTGAGCTGTACAAAATAAGGAGTGGATGATATGTGGGGAAAGGTCTTAAGCGGTTCTTTTGTACTAACTGTTTTGTTGGTATTAACAGGTTGTTCAGGTGCGGCTTCGGTGGATGACTATGTAGGTATTTCTGAGAAACATTGGGAAGAGAAAGATTTAGCGGATACGAAAGCTATTGCGGGGAAATATTATCTTGCTAATGAAAGTATTTCTTATTCGAGTATTGTTGATTCGGCACAGGCACAAGCACATGAAGCCGTGTTGACGGTGACAGAAGATGGGAAGTTCACATTATTTACCATTGATACACCAGCAGATGGGGCACAGGAACCGCAGCTATTTTATGCAGACGAGGATGCTCAGTTTCATATACTACCGTATCCAGGCTCCAAATTGCAATCAGGAATTGTAGCAACTGAACAGGGTGAAGAGGTTTTTTATTCTTATACAGAACTAGAGGATGTTGTAGATCCGACTCCTTATCGTAATTATGCCCTAAATCCTTTTTTGCGATTCGAGCCTTCTTTGTATAATCCGCAAGAATTTAGTTATTCGGGCACTGATACGGGGATCACTTTAAAGGATGGTACGCTTTATTACGAAGGGAAAACAATGGCGGAAGTACCAGCAGATAAACAAGATATCTACGAATATGCGGACTACAGTACCTATGAATTTGTTACCGATTATGCCAATGTGGCATTTGAAGGTGCACTTGAAGATGAGCCATTATATTATAATGGGTTCATACAATTCGCCCAGAGTCTCAAGCCATCGACAGCTATATTCCAAAATGTAGAAGACGTGGGCGCTTATGAAAAACTGAGCGCTGCGGATATCAAAGAGGGATTTACGAAAGAAAACGAGTTAGTGGAGCCAGTATTTATTCTTGGTAAGCGTTCCGAGGCGGGCATAGTAGAAGACGCTGTATGTTATGATGGTGAGCAGTTTTATGTAGCTGAGAAAATTGATGAAGGGGATACTATCGGCTGGAACCGCATTGAGCCGTATGTACGAGACCCTTATGGCGTTGCGGATTAATGCTGAATATTCAGGAAAACACCAACCTACTATCACACTAGATAGTAAGTTGGTGTTTCATTTATTTACCAATCAATGCACCCGATACCGTAAGCGAAACTTATGAGGCGAGTAGCCTTTGTATTTGCTAAAGATTTTGGAGAAGTGAGAATAGCCGCTAAAGCCGGTGAGCTGGGCGACTTCTTCAAAAGATCAGGCACCGGCGATGATTCCACGGATTGGTGTTCGTATGACGTTGCCGAAAGTGTTCGAAGAAGTGACTTATCGTGGTTTAGGACCTCATGAGAACTACTGCGATTCCCGCGAATCGGTTTACCCTGGGGTATTTCAAGATACCGTGGCTGGCATGTATGTTCCATATGTGTATCCGCAAGAACACGGCAATCGCATGGAAGTGGATTATTTGGACGTGCGGGCAAACGATCACACACTGAAAATCCAAGCACCAAATAAACTGAACTTCAGTGTGTCCCATTATGGGGATGAGACGCTGGAAAAAGCCAAACATACTAACGAATTAGTCGAAGATAATGCGACCTATCTGTACTTGGATTATAAACAAAACGGACTGGGCAGTAATGCCTGCGGACAAGATCAGTTGCAAAAATATCGCTGTACTTTTGATGATTTTGCTTTTGGGTTCGTCTTAGAATAACTAACCAATCTCCTGCTATCCTTGCTTCAACTATGATAAAATAAATGGGAAAGCAATTGAGGAGGAGGAGAACAAATGGCGGAAGGCTTTTCCTTTCGAGGGTTGGAGATGTTGCCGGTATCGGTGAAATTAAGTACAGAAGAAATAATGAGCAAAATGACCTTTGAGGGTGCGATAACCCATGAGCATCTAAAAAATGTAACCTTTGAGTATTTCATGATGACCAAAAGCGACTTGGAAGAATTACTGGAAAAAATCGGACCGGTTGATCCAGAAAAACCAGCACTGTACCAGATAAAAGGAACCTTGATTTCCAGTCGACTCAAAAACGATGCAGTCGATGGGTATTACTATCCGACACACTGGGGCTTTTTACGAGTGAATTTGTTTGAGGAAGAGGAGACGTCGAACTGACGCTCCTTTTTTTGTGCCTGAGAGTGCCAGTCCTACAGAATTATGTCCATTGCTTCAGCGCCACAAACCCACTTAGTATCGAAAAAATGAATGAGCGAAGTCTTTCTCACAGCACCCGACACTTAACCCCAAAACCCTCAATCACCGCTTTATACTCAGCCAAATCTTCGGTATGTAACTGGGGAATATCCTGTAAGGCATAATCTCGATCTAAGTAAGTATATTTTTGCTCGCCAAATTGATGGAAGGGTAATAGTTCTACCTGTTGAATGCCCATCTGATTGAACAACTGTGCGAAACCTTTCGCATCCTCCAACTGGTCGTTAAACAGTGGAATCACTGGCACCCGCACGATCAGCTCCAAATCCTTTTCTAAAGCTAATGCCAAATTATCCAAGACTGGTCGCAAAGATACTCCAGTGCCTTGTTTGTGCTTGTCCTCATCGTAGTGCTTCACATCCAAAAACAACAGATCGACTTGTTCAATGTAGCGTTCAAAGACCTCCCGCCGGGCAAAAGCAGTGGTTTCGCTCGCTGTGTGAACCCCTTTTTCCTTTAATTGCCGCAACAGCTCGGTAGCAAATGCCGCCTGATGCAATACTTCTCCGCCAGAAAGCGTCACGCCGCCGCCGGATTCTTCGTAAAAAGGTTCATCCTGCATCACTTCAGCAATGATTTCTTCGAGGCTTTTATATTCGCCGACAGTGGTGTAAGCTTTTTTTTGATTGTCCCACATTTGTTCAGGTTTTCCCTTTTGCGATTCCGGATTGGAACACCAGAAGCAGCGTAAAGGACAGCCTTTAAAGAAGACGACTGTGCGGATGCCCGGTCCGTCGTGGAGGCTAAATTTTTGGATATTGAAGATACATGCTTTCTCCATGGGATGTAACTCCTTTCTTGTCAGCTTTAGTTTAACAGAAAAAGTTTGATACGTAAATATAATTAGTTACGAACGAAACTATAAAACAAACCTTTAATTGTGACCTATTCCAGAATATGATACACTGAAAGCACCATAAAGGAGGATTTTATGTCTAGAGAAGAAGATATCATTTCGATCGTAAGTCAAAAAAAGAAAATCGAAGTCAATGAACTGTCGGAGTTACTGAATGTTTCCAAAGTAACGGTTCGCAAAGACCTAGACAAACTAGAAGCTCGCGGCATTATTCATCGCCAGCATGGTTATGCGTTGTTGAATAATTCTGATGATATAAATTACCGTTTGGCTCACAACTATGACTTGAAGCGCAAGATTGCTTTAGAAGCGGCGAAGATTGTGGATGATGGCGAGATTGTCATGATTGAATCGGGCTCTACCTGTGCGCTACTGGCAGAGGAACTGGCTTTTAACCGCAACGACATCACGATTATCACCAATTTTTGCTTCATTGCTTCTTATATAAGAAAGGCTGAATCGGTGAAGGTGATCCTACTGGGTGGGGAATACCAGAAGGAATCGCAAGTAAACGTCGGTCCCTTGGTAAAAAAAGTCGTCAGCGAATTTTTCGTAGACAAGCTGTTTGTCGGCATCGATGGTTTTGATAAAAAGCGGGGGTTTACCGGCAGTGACATTACTCGTTGTGATACCACAAGAACCTTAGCAACCGCAGCTAGCCAAACCATCGTCCTGACCGACTCCAGCAAGTTTACCCAAAATGGTGTGATCTCGGAATTCGGCTTTGACGAAGTCAGCAAAGTCTTTACAGATAACAGCATTCCAAAAGAGACGGCTGAATTTTTGCAGGCTAAGAAAATTGAATTATTTACTACCTAAATATTGCACAGTTGTGCAGTATTTTTTTTATTTGTCCAAAACCCCGTTTTCCATTGACCGGTCACGCCGTCACATGCTATTATAGTTACGAAAGAAGTTATTATTTATTTCGAACGTAAATAGGAGGAAACGCGATGACTACCCAAGTAAAGGAAAGAACTGAAGAGCAGCAACCGTATTTTGGCCGTTTAACCGATCGTATGAATGAGTACCGGGAGTCGGTCCTGACCAAGAAGCCATATATTTGTGCCGAACGTGCTTTGTTAGCTACTGAAGCGTACAAGGAGCATCAGAATCAGCCAAGTGTGATGAAGCGAGCCTTGATGTTAAAGAACATTTTGGAAAAGATGTCTATCTACATTGAAGATGAGACCTTAATTGTCGGTAACCAAGCAGCTTCCAATAAGGATGCCCCGATTTTTCCTGAGTATACGTTGGAATTTGTCATCAACGAGCTGGATCTGTTTGATCAGCGAGATGGTGATGTCTTCTATATCACCGAGGAAACCAAAGAAGATTTACGTTCGATTGCCCCGTTTTGGGAAAATAATAACTTGCGTGCTAAAGCAGGCGCTTTATTGCCAGATGAAGTATCGGTCTTCATGGAAACCGGCTTCTTCGGCATGGAAGGCAAAATGAATTCCGGCGATGCCCATTTAGCAGTGAATTACCAAGAAATGTTGAAAGTTGGCTTGAAGGGCTACAAGGAACGGGCGCTAAAGGAAAAAGCGGCCTTGGACCTGACCCAACCAGAAAGTATTGGCAAATACCATTTCTATAATTCTGTTGTCATCGTATTGGATGCGGTGAAGACCTATGCGGATCGTTTTTCAGCCTTAGCCAAGGAACAAGCGGCAACGGCGGAACCAAAACGTCAAGCGGAGCTACTAGAAATCAGCCGCATTTGTGCCAAAGTTCCCTATGAACCAGCGGAAACCTTCCAAGAAGCGGTGCAAGCGGTCTGGTTTATCCAATTAATTTTGCAAATTGAATCCAATGGTCACTCGCTGTCTTATGGTCGCTTCGATCAATACATGTATCCTTATATGAAGGCTGATCTAGAAAGTGGTCGCAGCACGGAAGCGGAAATGGTGGAACTGTTAACCAACCTGTGGATCAAGACCCTGACTGTCAACAAAGTCCGCAGCCAAGCCCATACCTTCAGTAGTGCCGGCAGTCCGTTGTACCAAAACGTTACTGTAGGTGGACAAACCCGTGACAAAAAAGATGCCGTGAATGACTTGTCTTACCTAGTCTTACGCAGCGTTGCTCAAACCAAACTGCCGCAGCCGAATCTAACTGTGCGTTATCATTCGGGGCTAGATGCTCGTTTTATGAATGAATGTATTGAAGTGATGAAGCTTGGTTTTGGGATGCCGGCGTTCAATAATGATGAGATTATTATTCCGTCCTTCAAGAAAATTGGCGTCACCGAAGAAGATGCTTACGATTATAGTGCCATCGGCTGTGTAGAAACGGCCGTCCCTGGTAAATGGGGCTATCGCTGTACCGGGATGAGCTACATGAACTTCCCGAAAATTCTGATGATCGCCATGAACGACGGCATCGATCCGGTGTCTGGCAAACGGTTTGTCAAAGGCTATGGTCATTTTAACGACATGAATTCTTATGAAGACCTGCTGGCAGCTTGGGATAAAACCGTTCGTGAATTAACCCGCATGAGTGTCATTGTAGAAAATGCCATCGATCTTGGATTAGAACAAGAAGTACCGGATATTTTATGTTCAGCCTTAACCGAAGATTGTATCGGTCGGGGCAAAACCTTGAAAGAAGGCGGCGCCGTTTACGATTTCATTTCCGGTCTGCAAGTGGGGATCGCTAATCTAGCCGATTCACTCGCAGCGATTAAGCAACTAGTATATGAAGAAAAACGCGTCACTCAAGCAGAACTGTGGGAAGCACTAATGACCGATTACGCCAGCGACCGCAGCCAAGAAATTCAAGAAATGATCCTAAACGAAGTACCAAAATACGGCAACGATAATGATTACACCGATCTTTTAGTGACGGAAGCTTACGACAGCTACATTGAAGAAGTCAAAAAGTATCCCAATACGCGTTTTGGTCGCGGACCAATCGGCGGCACTCGTTATTCCGGTACCTCGTCCATCTCTGCCAATGTCGGACAAGGTCGTGGCACCATGGCAACACCAGATGGTCGTAACGCCTGGGTACCACTGGCTGAAGGTTGTTCACCATCCCATAATATGGATAAAAATGGCCCAACTGCTGTCTTGAAATCTGTCTCTAAGCTAAGAACCGATGAAATCATCGGCGGCGTGCTGTTGAATCAAAAAGTCAATCCGCAAACCTTAGCCAAAGAAGAAGACAAACAAAAATTGATCATGCTGCTGCGAGCATTCTTCAATAAGCTCCATGGCTATCACATTCAATACAATGTCGTTTCACGAGAAACCCTGATCGACGCCCAAAAGCATCCGGAAAAACACCGCGACCTAATCGTCCGAGTTGCCGGCTACTCTGCCTTCTTTAATGTCTTATCAAAAGCCACACAAGACGACATTATCGAACGGACCGAGCATGTGATTTAAAACGAAAGTAGATCATCCTTTCTGAGAGAGGGTGGTCTTTTTTTGCTTTCAACTGATCTGGCACGTATCGCATTCTATGTTGGAGTAGGCATCTGGTTAAGGGAAGAATAATTTGTCGTGCAGTAGTCTTCTTCTCAATCAAAAGAATTTATTTGCCAAGCATAATCGAAAAAAACTTATTATTTGAAATATATGCGAAATAGAAAGGCAAGGAGTGGGGCATCATTGGCGAAAAAGTAAATTATGGAAATGTTTTTTAGAGCAGTATATCAATTATGTATAAAAATAATAATGATAAAAAAGTTAATAATAATATCTTTGTGATTGTATTTAGATTATATTTTTGAGTAAATATTTATAATTTTATTGAAAAACAGTTATTCGTATTGTATGCTGAATTTATAAACGGTTGGTTGATGCATAGAAAGAATAGAGGTAGGGGGGGTTCCATTGCCGAAAGTATTAATCGTATCGACAGGATCAAAATATACCTATCGAACAAGAAAAGAATTAGTTTTAGAACTGCTAGCGCAAGGGTATGAGGTACATCTGCTTTGTCCCCATGGAAAAGAACTAGATTATTTTCAAGAACACGGAGTGCGTTTGCACAACTTTGTCTTTGATAATCATGGAACGAATCCTCTGAAAGAAGCGACCCTTTTTTTAAAACTGCTACGGAAAATTCACAAGATCAAACCGGATATAATTTTAGGTTATACCATTAAAATGAACATCTATGGGGCTTTTATTGCGGCATTTTTACATATTCCTTTTTTTCCGAACATTACCGGTTTAGGCACAGGCTTTTCTCAAAACAATCGCTTAGAAAACATGCTGGTGACCATGTATCGGGTATCCTTTCGTAAAGTCGCACATATTTTTTTCCAAAACGAAGCCAATCGCAGTTATTTTGAAGAAAAAAAAATCCTTAACAGTCCCTGCACTGTCTTGCCGGGATCTGGCGTCAATCTTCAGGAATATCAAGTTGTTCCCTTCAAAGAAAGCCAAAGAACCCATTTTCTTTTTCTAGCGAGAATTATCAAAGAAAAAGGGATTGAGGAGTATCTCTCGGCGGCTGAAACAGTCCTCAAAGAGCAACCATATGCAACGTTTCATGTGGCAGGATTGTTGGACGAATCCTACCGAATGGCTATTGAGTGCTATGTGAACAAAGGCGTGATTCAGTATCATGGGGATGTTGAAGATGTTCAAGGATTAATAGAAGAAATGGACGTGATTGTTTTACCGTCCTATCATGAGGGAATGGCAAATACATTGTTAGAAGCTGCTGCAATGGGACGACCAATTATTGCCAGTCACGTTCCCGGATGTGCTGAAATTATTGAAGATGAGGTATCTGGCTATTTAATTTCCCCACGAGAAGTTCTTCCTTTAATCGAAGCTATCAGGCGAATTCTTATCATGAGCAAAGCCGAGCTGGCGCAGATGGGGTTACAGGGAAGAAAGCTAGTGGAGAATCAGTTTGACCGCAAGCTGGTTGTTGAGAGCTATTTAGAATTAATAAGGGAATACACGGAACCTGTAGAACCAAGATATATTTATGAAGAGGGAAAACATGAAGAATTTAGTTAACAAGTTGAAGCACCGTGAAACAAAACTATCCGTTGTCGGACTGGGATATGTCGGATTACCAATTGCAATAGCATTTTCTAAGTATGTAGAAGTCATTGGGTTTGATATCAGCCCAAGTAAAATCGAGCAGTACCGTTCAGGGCAAGACCCGACAGATGAAGTAGGAAGCCAAGCAATTCAAACGGCAGTTATCCAATTTACTTCTGATCCTAAGGCGTTAAAAGAAGCAAGCTTCCATATTGTTGCTGTCCCGACGCCAATCAATCACGACAAGACACCGGATTTGCTCCCTTTAAAAAAGGCGACTCAGCTAGTAGCCGAGAATTTAAGCAAAGGATCAATCGTGGTATTTGAATCGACTGTGTATCCCGGTTTGACTGAAGAACTCTGTATTCCTATTTTAGAAGGGGTATCAGGATTAACGTATGGTCAGGACTTCAAAGTCGGCTATTCGCCAGAACGAATTAATCCTGGCGATAAAGTTCATCGCCTAGCAGACATTAAAAAATTAGTTTCAGGTTCGGATGAAGAAGCACTAGCAATCATTGCCCAAGTCTATGAATGGATTATTAAAGCAGGGGTTTATAAGACTGCTTCAATTAAAGTTGCCGAGGCTGCCAAGATTATCGAAAATGCGCAACGGGATATCAACATCGCTTTCATGAATGAACTATCCATCATATTCCATAAAATGGGGGTGGATACTAAAGAAGTCTTAGACGCCGCCAAAACTAAATGGAATTTCTTAGATTTTCAGCCAGGACTGGTAGGTGGACACTGTATCGGAGTGGACCCTTATTATTTAACCCATCGTGCCCAACAGTTTGGGTATCAGCCAGAAGTGATTTTGGCCGGTCGCCGAATCAATGACAATTCAGGCAAGCGAATTGCCCAAGAAATTGTGAAGAGCCTATCTAAAAAGGATAAAAACCTCTCTGCTTCAAAGGTTGGTATTTTCGGTTTTACGTTTAAATCAGATTGTCCAGATACTCGCAATACCAAGGTGATGGATATTGTAAATGAACTAAGCGACTATGCGATCACACCGCTCATTTATGACCCTGAAGCAGATGCAGCAGATGTAGCATGTAACTATGGCTTGACTCTTTCCGAGGAAACGGACATGCAGGCATTGGATGCGTTGGTAATTGCCGTTGACCATGAAGGATTTAAAAACAAGGATCACAACTATTGGATTAACCGATTGACTGAGTCGAAGATTATTTTTGATATTAAAGGAATTTTGAATAAATCGCTGTTGGAGCAAAGTGGAATTAGTTACTGGCGGCTTTAAGCTGTAAATAGTAAAGCGTAGAGTTAGTCTAGAAATAACGGATTTCAGCCAATTCGACCTGTCAGAAACATCGCAAAGGTAAAGGAGAAAGATGGTACATAAATCAAATTTCATCAATGTAATAAGGATAATAAAAAAACGTTTATGGATAATAATTGTTGGTGGTTTTTTAGGCGTAGCTATTGCGTCTGCCATCACTTTTTTTGTGATGCCCCCTGTCTATAGTTCATCCACCCAGTTAATTGTTAATGCCAACTCGGCGGAGGACCCAGGAGCGAATCTACAAACCAATGTGAATGGAAACGTCTTAATGATTAACACGTATAAAGATATGATTCTTGGTGATCTCGTGTTAGAAGCAGTCAGTGATGAGCTGGAAGAAACGTATCAGTATCGTATTTCGATTGATGAGTTGCACCAATGCTTGGCGATTAATCAATCAGAAGACTCACAAATCTTTCGCATTGTTGCGACTGCGGAAAAACCGAGAGATGCAGCGATGGTTGCGAACACGACTGCCGCAGTTTTCCAAGAAAAGGCGCAAGAGATACTGAAAGTCAGCACAGTGACCATCACCTCGAAGGGAAGAGTCCCTCAAAATCCAATTTCACCTAATCGAAAGCTGAATATTTTGCTAGGGCTGATTACTGGCTTAATGTTCGGGAGCGCTTTTTGCTTTTTGCTGGAGCTGATTGATAAGACTGTAAAAGACCAATGGTACGTAGAAGAGTATCTAGGAATTCCTATATTAGGTGAAACGTCTGAGTTAAGCAAGAAGGATTTGACTGCTAGTAAAAAAGTTTCTTTAAGAAAGACGCGGAAAATGTCTCGTTCTTAAAAATACAACCTAACGGGATGAAAAGGTAAGGAGCAAGTTGGATGAACAAGAGAAAGTGGTTAGAAGATGTGATTGGTCTAGTGACGTTGGCAGACCCATATTCTTCTTTTGCTGAACAATACCGCAAAATCCGTTCGAATATTCGTTTCGCTTCGGTGGATAGAGAATTAAAGACCATCGCCGTTACCTCTGCTGGCGAGAAGGAAGGTAAATCGACGACATCAGCTAATTTAGCTGTCGTGTTTGCTGATGCAGGCAATCGTGTACTGTTGGTGGATGCTGATTTGAGAAGTCCATCCTTGGCTATCGCGTTTAAACTTCAAAAAGTTAAAGGATTAAGCAGTTACCTGTCAGATCGTGAAGCAGATATCAGGGACTACTATTTAGAAAGTGGCATAGAGAACTTGCAGATCATGACCAGTGGACCAAGACCACCTAAACCGTCGGAAATGTTAGGCTCGCAACGGATGAAAGAATGTATTAATAGTATGCGTTCAGAGTTTGATGTGATTATTTTTGATCTTCCGCCAGTTACGGTAGTGACAGATGCTCAGCTGATAGCGGCGCAAACGGATGGAACCATCTTGGTTGTTCGCAAGCAACAAACCAACAAATACGAATTAGCCAAAGCTAAGCAGCTGCTGGATCTAGCCAATGCTAAGATTATAGGTGCCGTTTACAACGGTGAAGAACTTAATGCAGCTAGCAACTATCATTATGGCGGTAAAAATAAAAAGCGAAAAAGACGTTTTTTTTCAAAAAAATAAAGATAGACATAAAAAAGAATATCGGAGGATCTCATGACGGATAACATGCAACTATTTCCACCAAAAAGCAAGTTTCTTGTAACTGGTGGTGCGGGATTTATTGGAAGTAATTTATGTGAGGCCTTGTTGAATTTAGGCTACCAAGTACGCTGTTTAGATAACCTTTCAACAGGCTTTAAGAAAAATATGGACACGTTCATTTCAAATGATAAGTTTGAATTCATCCAAGGAGACATTGTTGATATGGACACTTGTGAACAGGCGTGTGATGGGATCGACTATGTGTTGCACCAAGCTGCTTGGGGAAGTGTTCCAAGGAGTATTGAACAACCACTTTTTTACGAAGAAGTAAATATCGAAGGAACCTTGAATATGCTCGAAGCTGCGAGAAAAAACTATGTGAAAAAATTCGTGTATGCATCTAGTTCTTCTGTGTACGGGGACGATCCGCGCCTGCCTAAAGTTGAAGGAGGCGAAGGTCGGGTATTATCTCCTTATGCATTGACCAAAAAAACCAACGAGGAATATGCGCGACTTTATGCTCACTTGTACGGTCTAGAAACGATTGGGCTAAGATATTTCAATGTTTTTGGTAAACGCCAAGACCCAAATGGCGCATATGCGGCAGTTATCCCTAAGTTTATCAATAAGATAATGAACGATGAAGTCCCTCAGATAAACGGCGATGGCGAAACATCACGGGATTTCACTTATATTGAAAATGTCATCGAAGCAAATTTGAAGGCAGCTAGTGCCCCATCATCTGTTAGTGGTGAAGTATTTAACATAGCCGTTGGCGGCAATGTTACCTTAAATGAACTTTTTCAAACAATTGTGTCTTTGTTAGGTAAGGAGATGCAGCCGATCTATGGAGAAGAACGTGCGGGAGATATTAGACACTCTCATGCGGATGTTTCAAAGGCGAAAAAAGAGCTAGGGTATGTCGGAAGCTATGATTTTAACCAAGGGTTGTCATTGACGATTCAATCCTATTTAGGAGACTAACAAATGCAAGGGAAATTGCTGCACCTGTACAATCGATCCCCGCTTTTTTTTCAAAACCTAATGACTTCGACTGCTGGTTTAAAGAATACGAAAGAGAGATACGGTTCATTTTACACCGAAAGTCTAAAACGCCTGGAAGAGTTTGATGCATATTCCCTGGAAGAAAAAGAAGCCTTTCAACTGATGCGTCTCAAAGAATTCCTTACGTATGCCAAAAAAAACAGTCCCTTTTATCGTGAGCGATTGCAGGGGTTCCCGCTACATCAAATGGATGATTTGAGTTGGTTAAGTGAACTTCCCTACCTAACCAAAGAAGAGCTGCGAACCAATTTAGCAAATATTGTAACGATCGATAAAAAGAGCAGCATTGTTTCTCATACAGGCGGCACCACGGGGACACCCTTAACCGTCTATTTTATGAAAGCAGATATCATGGAACGAATGGCCTCATTGGACCATTTCAAGCAAGAAAAAGGCTTTTTGAACAATCAGATGACAAAAGCTACGTTCAACGGAAAACCAATTGTTCCACTGAAGCAAAGCAAAAAAGTTTTTTGGCGTTGGAATGCAGCCAACAAGCAGATGATTTACTCTTCCTTTCATATTACCGAAGAAAATATTCCGTACTATATCGATAGTCTGAATAAGGTAAAGCCAGCTGCCGTTGATGGCTTCTTTTATGCAATTTACGAAATTGCTGCCTACATCTTGAGGCATGGCATTACGCTGTCTTTCAAACCACTGGCGATTTTTCCAACTTCAGAGACGGTGGATGCGTTTAGAAAAGACATTATTGAGCGTGCCTTTAAAGCCAAGCTGTATGATCAATACGCTTCAAGTGAAGGGGCACCCTTTGTCTTTGAATGCAATGAAAGAAGGCTGCATCTGGATCTTTATAGCGGCGTAATTGAGAACAAGCCAACAAGTAATGAGATTGTAATTACTAGTTTTACTACTAGAGGGACACCGTTGATTCGTTATGCAATTGGCGACAGTATGGTGATGGCGGACAAAGATATTGTCTGCAAATGTGGAAGAACGCATCTTGTCGAAACGATTCTAGGAAGAGAAAAAGATTTTCTCTTCGCCACATCAGGGGCAAGAATAACCGCGGCCAATGTGTCCAATTTGTTTAAGGCGGTCCCAGAAGGCATTATTAGGGGACAAATTATTCAGAATAGTAAAACCAACTTTGAAATAAAAATAGTCAGCGATGAAAACTATAAGGAGCGTTACGATCACATTTTACTAAAAGAAGGAATATTCCGCTTTGGTCAGGATGCTACGATCACAATAAACCAAGTAAAAGAAATCCCGAGAGAAAAAAATGGCAAATTCAGACTATTGATCAATAAGATGCAATGAATCATTACCAACAAAAAACAACGATAACTTAAGCAGAAAGGAAACAATACGATGGAACCAGCGATCACCATTTTCACACCCGCGTATAATCGGGCACATCTATTGCCACTGCTTTATGGCTCATTAAAAAGACAAACCAATCAAAGGTTTAAATGGCTAATTATTGATGATGGCTCAACGGATGAGACAAGATCCTTGGTCGAAAAGTGGATCGAGCAAGAAACCGACTTTTCGATTGACTACCAATATAAGAAAAATGGGGGTCTACAAACAGCCTATGTTGAGGCAATTAAACACTTAACTACTGAACTAGCTATGTGTGTCGACTCAGATGATTATTTGTTAGACGATTCAATCAGTAAAGTGCTTTCCTTATGGGAAGCCAAGGGCAGTGATCACTACGCTGGAATTTGCGGATTGGATATGACCGCAGAAGGAGAAATTATCGGTGGCAAATTTCCGGATACCTTAACTGAAATTAATCTTATTGATATTATTACGGAGCGTTCAGCTTACAAATGGGCAGATCGAAAGTTAGTCATCCGAAGTGAACTCTACAAGCACACGAAACCTTCCAAGTACTACGACGATGAAAAGTCGCTAAATGAAGCCTATTTGCATCACCAAATCTCGATGCAAAAAAACTATTTATTGTTGAATGAACCACTAATCGTAGTGAACTATCAAGAAGAAGGCATCTCTAAATCGAAAAAAAGGCAATACTTAAACAGTCCCAAATCATTTGCCGATCATAAGCGTTTTTTGCTCTCTTTAGAAGGTGGTACTCCAAGGTTTTATATTAGACGTGCGTTGCTTTATTGCATGCATTGTGTACATGCTAGAAAGTTAAACTTCCTAAAAGATTGCCCGAAAAAACCGCTAGTCCTAGCGTGTTATCTTCCCGGTGTGATTTTAGCTTATGGTGTTCGTCTGCAAGTGAGGTTGTCTGGAAAATGAAGGTATTGCAAGTAGTCGGCGGTCTTAAGCAAGGCGGAGCTGAAGCGATGATCATGAGTGTATTTAGAACAATCGATCCCAAAAACTGTACCTTCGATTTTTTACTCTACGAAGAGCAGGACACCTCTTATGTAAAAGAAGCGCTGAAGCAGGGAGCGAAGATCCATGTGTTAACCAATCGTAAGAATCTATGGCAGTATTACCGTCAATTCAAAAAAATCATTGCTGAGAATGGCTATGATGCGATCCACGTGCACTTAAATCACCATAGCGCAGTCCCGCTTTTTTTTGCGAAAAAGCTAGGGGTACCGATTAGAATTTGCCATTCTCATAGTGCTATTCAAGAGAAGAAGACGTCTTTTATCCGAAGTGTCTATGTACACACGACCCGCTTCATTATTGCAAAGACAGCGACGAAACTAGTTGGCTGCAGCCAATTAGCTGGGAACTCCTTATATGGTGAAAAAGCCTTTCGTACTAGAGGAGTGATTTACCATAATGCGATCAACACTGAGGATTTTACCACGGTTGATCGTGGGACAATCACACAGTGTAAAAATAAGTTAAAGCTTTCTAAGCACTCCCTAGTGATTGGCCATATCGGCAGCTTCCGCCCGGCGAAAAATCATGCTTTTCTCATTAAACTAGCCGCAGCATTGAAACACCAAAAGGTTGATTTTAAGCTCGTTTTAGTAGGAGATGGTCCGTTACATGCAGCCATAAAAGCAGAAGTAGCCAAACGCAAGCTGGAAGAAGAAGTTTTGTTTTTAGGACTAAGAAGCGATGTCCCTTTATTGATGCAAGTATTTGATGTGCTGCTCATGCCTTCACTTTATGAAGGGTACCCGGTTACATTAGTCGAAGCACAAGCTGCCCAATTACCGATCGTGGCCGCAACCACTATTACCAATGAAGTGGAAGCCAAAGAGCTAGGATTAATTACTTGGCTAGACCTTGAGGCGTCATTGGATCATTGGATCGGTACCATTCTTTCGGTCAATCGATCCTCTTCACCGATCCTAGACGTCCAAGTACAGCTGCGCAAAGAAATCATAAGGCAAAGGTTTGATATCGATGGAAAAACAGAACTATTCTATAGCCTCTACACATGAAGTCAATCGAGTCATCACCCTTTTTATACTTGCTGCTGCTTTATTGGCCGCAAGCATTAGTGTATTTATTGGACTTGATGACCCAAGAGTCCTAGTAGGCTTGGCATGGGTTGGCAATGGTGTGTTTGCCTATGGGATCGTATATTTTTGGAAGAGTAAAGCGACAGTGATCAATCAATTCAGTTTGCTTTGGAGTGCTATTTTCATCTTCTCTTATGGGCAAATCTTTCTCTACTCTCTAGGATTGACCTATAAGCGCTTTAATCTGTTTCAAATATATTCAATGGAGCTAATCAATCAGTATATTCTTTATTTTATCTTTTCCATGCTGTTCTTTCTCTTTTCTTCTACCTTTTTTTTACAGAAGAAAGAACCCGTAATCATAGAACAAACAGACTCGATCACGAGAGTTAACAGCACAAAAATCGTCGCATTCAGTCTATTTGCCCTCTCAGCTCCGGCATTTATTCAGCAGAAAATGGCGACCTATCGTGTTACAAGCAGTATGGGATATGGAGGGATTTACGCTTCTTCCAATGAAGGCTCTGGCTTAGCCTATCTCTTAAGTCTATGGTTTATTCCGGCAGTATTCCTTTTGTTTTATATGTTTAGGAAAGAGTTGCTGAAAAAGAACCTGTTAATACTCACATTGTTTGCGACGGTTTGTTTCAGTTTTTATGTGGGTGATCGAGGTTCAGGAACATCCGTGCTGCTAGGCACTATTTTTCTCCTGTTGACCACAGCTTCTGAGAAAGACAGAAAGGCCTATACGATCTTTGCAGTAGCAATAATCGGCATCTTGTTTTTTGTCTATCCATTAATTGCATCCGTTAGAGGCGCCGCAAATCGAACCTTGGATGATTATCTAAAAGCTTACATAGATGCTGGCGGTCCTTTACAACTAGCGATCAATACCTTCGGCGAGTTAGGTTCTTCCATGCAGATTTGGCTGCGGCTCCAATCGATTGTTCCAGAAGTACAAAATTACTCCTTTGGCTTTTCTTATGTAGCCTCCGTACTCAGCTGCATACCTTCTTTTTTCTTTGGCGGTTTTTCCTTTGCTAATTATGCAATACTGAGTCGTTGGATTACTCAAATTGAGCATGAATCGTATGGTCTAGGTTTTTCTATGTTAGGGGAGACCTATTATAATTTTGGTTGGTTTGGGATTATTGCCATCTATTTTGTCGGGTTATTTATCTTTTGGGTATTGTCAGGTAGTTGGATTAAACGTTATCAAGATTTACGAATCCCGTTTATAGCGATTGCGCTTTACATTTTTGCATTTATTGGTCGCTCTTCCATCTATTTGAATATCAGACACTGCTTGTATCTCTTGTTATTTCCGTATTTGGCTATCGTAATTTTGACTCAGTGGCTTGAGGGCAGCGAATTAGAAAGAAGATGGCATAGTAAGGAAAAAGACCATCAAGAAGGAATGAGTCAATGAACAATAAAAAAATCTTGAGGAATTTTTCCTATAGTATATCTTCGAATCTGATAAAAATGATCGGATCAACGATCACGGTTTTACTTGTTCCAAAATTTATTGGCATAACAGAGTATGGCTATTGGCAGTATTACATCTTCATTTCTTCGTACGTCACCTTGTTCACACTCGGGTGGACTGACGGAATTTGCTTACGTTATACTGGCAAGCAATTAGTGGAAATTGGCATTGGCAACCTACAGATCCAGTTCAAACTGTTTTCAGTCTTACAGATTATGTTAAGTACAGGTGTCTTTTTCGCCGCCTGTTTGGTGACCGATTTAGAGAAGCGCTTTGTCATCCAAGCGATTGCCTTTTTTATCGTTTTTGTGAATATTCGGTATTTTTTCATCCATCTTTCGCAGGCGATTAGTAATTTCAAGTTGTATTCAGAAATCATTGTTATCGAGCGGGTACTCTCTGTGGCTCTAATTGTGGTGGTGCTGTTGCTTCAAATAAAAGACTATCGGTACCTTGTGGTAGCAGATATTTTAGGAAAAGTTTTTTCATTACTGTATGCGATGTATACGTATCGTGAACTATTCAGCGCCTCTGCAGTCCAAACACTTACGTTGAAGAGTGTTCAAAAAGATGTGGGCAGAAATATCAAGTCTGGATCGATGATCCTTCTAGCAAGCACCATGAGTATGCTGATCATCGGGACTGTTCGGATGGCAATTGAACGTAAATGGAGTATCGAAACCTTTGGCAGGGTGTCGTTAACTCTGAGTTTGTGCAATTTCTTGTTGATCTTTATCTCAGCGTTGGGATTGGTACTTTTTCCTGTATTCAAACAATTGGGAAAATCAAAACTCAAAGAAATTTATCCAAGTCTATCCAATTGTATTACGTTAGTCCTTTCTGCCCTGCTGATCATGTATTACCCATTGGCATTCGTTTTAACTAGATGGTTGCCGGATTATCAAAGCAGTATCGTTTATATGGGGATCGTTTTTCCGATTTGTTTATTTGAATCAAAGGTCTCCTTATTGATAAATCCTGGATTAAAAGCTTTTCGAATGGAGAACACGCTATTTTTGATGAACATGCTCTCGTTTTTTGTTAGTCTGGGTTGTTCCATTTTCTTTGTTTTTGTTGCTCCAAATCTCTTGCTGGCGGTATGCTGTATTCCTTTGGTTTTAGGTATTCGCTGTTTGCTAGGTGAGCTCTTCTTGCTGAAGTTTTTTGAGAAAACAGATGTGAAGATGTTGGCTCTTCAAATCTTTCTGCCGTTAGTATTCATTCTTTGTAATCAGTTTTTACCGCTTGCCTTGGCAGGAACGGTCTATACTGTAGTTTTGATTAGCGTACTTCTAGTAAAATGGAAAACAGTTACTCAGGATGTAACGCTGTTAAGTAAATTTATATAAAAGTGGATCGCTAAAACAAGCGATCAACTGAATAAAGTGAAAAAGTAATCCGTAATGGGGAACCAAGCACGCTATTTCGGATCAATGATAAAGTTTACGTATGTATTCGGTTGTCAATGAACGGACAAACCACTTGCGAAGTGCCCAACCTTCGCAGGTGGTCTTTTTTATTGATCGATCAAATAAAAATCAGCTTGTGGGCGGGTTAATCGGGATTTTTTTTCTGTTGTTCCTGCGCTTTTCGTTGATTTCTTCTACGTAACATATCTAAAATAAGGTTATAAAGTCCTGATTCTTTTTCATCTTGGATTGAATGAGCAATACGGGAAGTTTCTTTGACTTCTGGTGAGACCTCCTTCAGTGTAACAACTGGGACTTCTGGCAGTTTTCTGTAGCTGCTTTGAGCAGTTAATTCTGCCGGCATTTGCTGAGGATCGCCAGCTTGAGTGTTTTCTTCATTTATAGATTCTTCTGCCACATCTAAGACAGGATCAGTTACTATTAGCGGTTGGTTTAATTTGGTCGGTTCTTCGGCTTCTCCAAAAAACTCATTTTCCTTAAAAATAGGTGTTTCGATCGTTTCGACATACTTGGCACTGACTACTTTTTGAAATAATGCAGTGCCCTCTTTTTCAAATAGATTTAAAGCGGTCAATAGTTCCAGTGATTCTTTGACTTTTGCAGGACTTAACTCGATATTTGGCTCTTTCATAGTAAAGGTATGTTTCTTTCCCACATCATTTAGAAAAGTCCCAACTAATTTGATCATTTTTTGCGACTCCTTTCAAAATTTTTAGCATAGAGGACCAGGCAACAAATCAAGTATCTCAAGGAACCGCCGTTTCTGTCGGACGAAATTTAGCAATCAGTGACCCAGCGATGGACTTGGCTTTTTCAATGAAATTGCGTACGGGAAATACTTTTAAGCACAGCTTCTGCCATTCAGGTGCTTCAAAATAATCCGCAAAATAGTAAAAGAAACGTTTCATAACTTTGGTCGCCTTGGTCCGCAGGAATAAATAGCGAACTAAATCTTGTAATACCAGAGCAAACTCCTCCGCACCTAGCTGATAGCGGACGCGTAAAGCAAGCAATAGTTGAATGGTGGTGGTACCGTCTTGCGTTTGCTCATAGTATTCTCCGATGCGTTGCTCGAGTGTCTCAAGTGTGAGGTTGAAGATCTGATAGTGTGTGAAGGGTTGCTCTGACATAGTGATTCGACTCCTTTTTTTAATATAGTTAGTTTAAAGTTTTTTAGACAGCCAATATAGCTAAACAATTACAACCACCAACTCCAGCAGTTTGCGCATTGAAACTAGTAACTGCCGAAGTTGAAGGATGATCAGTTGGAAGCTCAAGCGTTAACCTTGTTTAGATTGCTTGTTACTCATTCGTGAAAATGATGGTTTCAATGGTTTCAACATATTTAGCACTGACAAGGGTTTCGTAAGAACGCACCCCGTTTTTTTGGAACAGGTTTAACCCTGAGAATTTTTCTAACAAGGTTTTGATCTGTGAAGGGGTCTTCGTCGTATCTGGGTCCTTCAAGCTCCACGTCTGGCTTTTTCCGACGGCGTTTCGAAAGTTTACAACTAATTTCTTCATACTAGTGACCATTTTATTCCGCCTCCTTTGTGATACGTGTTTGCGAAGTCAAGATGACACTGTCAAAAATACTGTCGCTGACCGATAACTCTGCCATGATTTCACCTAATGAAAGGATGTCCGCTTCTGCGGGATTGTCGATCACATTTTGGAAGCTGACTTTCTTTTGTTTTTCTTGCCCTTCTTGTTCGATAATGACTTGTAGTTTGTTTCCTAGTTTTTGCATCATGTTATTTTCCTCTGCTTTCTGTTTTTAGATTTTTATTTTCGTTTTTTTAGGTTTTGTTTTTTTGTACCGGCCGGTGACTAAAAGATAAACCATTTTTTGGAAAAAGACAAAAACGCTAACTTGCAAAAGACCCCTCTAACGTGCACTTCAAAAAAGAAAGAATATTGATATAACAACATTCTTTCTTTTTAAGCGTGCACGTTAGAGGGGGGTAAAAAAAGTTAGCAAATTAGTAGAAAAAAGGAAAAAAAGACACCAATACGTTTTTGAATTATGCTCAAAACCGCATTGGTGTAATTTTAATAAAATCTATATGTGTTATTTAAAGAATTTAATATCGAAGTGTAAGTTAAGCCACCTAGATTCGTTTTTTTCCCTAACTTCGTAAACAGACGAGTCAAACATTCGGTTTCATATTGACGTTTTAACTCACTTAGTGGAATGGAAAATTGAAGTGATTTCGAACGTTTAATGATTGAACGAAGAAAGGGAGTGTTTGGCAATTCCAAATAATCTAACGGGTGGTGTCCAAGAATATCAGGGTATAAATGGTCTCTGCGGATGGTAGCTAGGGCAGTTAGGGCACGAGCTGCATGAAGACTAACTGTGCGTTTGCTCACAAAACATTGTATGGCAGTACCATCAACCATAATAATGCGTGTAAAGTCACCGATTTTTATCATTTCTTCAATCTCCATTGGGTTTATCCAGAGAGCGTGGTGAATAGACGAAATGATAGGAAACAAGCAGGACGTTCTATTTACTACTGGTAATAGCTTTACACCAAAACAATCAAAATATCTAAGGGCACGAGCCCAGCAAGCATAATCATAACTTTGTAAGACTGCTTCGTGATCTCTTAAAGTACTTAACGTCTTTTGGGGTGAATAATAATAGCGACCCTGAGAAATAATAAGTGAATCTGTCCGATTGGGAATCGGGATCACTAAAGAAGGGTACCGACTTTCCTTAGGCATGTAAGGGGTCGCTCGATCCAGCGCCTCTTGCCAAGTATTCGAAAATTGTGTGCAGTCAAGCAATAAAGGGGAATCATTCGTCTGCTTCGTTGATTTGAAAGTAGTTCTCAACATGGATCAACTCCTAACAAGTTTGATTACTAGCGTTATGGGGTAACAATCGCTGTAAGCAATTCATTGACTGAGCAGTTCTTAACTCGAGTACTTTTAAAAGCTGGCAGAGTCATTTTCTTTAGCGTTCTCGCCACAGTTATCCGGAATCTGGGCGACGATCTTCTTGGTAAAACATAGTGATCCTAACAAGTATTTATAGCGCTAAAGCTTCCTTGGATCAGTGTTTATTTTCAGTCCTGATCTTCACAACACTAGTAGAGCGTACAGCTATAATACAGTGACTGTATGTTAATCATACTATAAAAAAAACGCCTTGTGGAAACATAACATGAAGTTTTTGGCAACGATTTCATTGATAAAAAATGAAAAATATTATACTTTTAACTAGTTTTAATATTCGTTTGATAGTTTTGTTATATAATAAAATTCTGACGTATTTTGATATGTCATTGACGGAAAACAGATAATCAGAAAAAATAAGAATTTGTTAGTTATTTAATTGGTGGGATATCCTTTTTCTTTTCCTAGTTTTAGAAAGACTAAGAGAAATGTGAATTATTCTTTTTGTTTTTTATATTTCCGCAATAACAGCTGGGTTTATTACGATCCGGTTTGGAAAATGCTTGAATAATTTTTTGCAAAAATAAAAATATATGTTTATTTTATTTTGTGCTTCAAGATGTCTGGGAAAGTCTGTCAAGAAATTACCGAGATAACGGGATTATCTATTTACCGTCAAAATTACCGTCAAAAAAAACTGAAAGGAAGTGGCGTGATGCGTCGAGGTGAAAATATTTATCGGCGGAAGGACAAGCGTTGGGAAGGAAGATACGCAGTTGGGAAAAATACCAATGGGAAAACAAAGTATCGTTCTGTTTATGGCAAAACATTGCAAGAAGTACGGGAAAAACTGTATCCCCAAAAGATGAAGTATCAGTTTCTTATGGACTTTCAAGGCGAAGCTGCAATTTTGTTTTGTGAGTGGGGACTTCATTGGTTGCAGGAGATTAAACCAGCGATTAAACAATCTACCTATGCAAACTATGAACACAAATTGGTCCATTACGTTTTCTCATTGATAGGGGACTACAATCTTAATGAATTGAATGAAGAGATTGCCGAACAACTATTGGCACATCTGAAAGAGCAAGAACTACAGTCATCCACGATTCATGCAATCTTTCGAATTATCAACCAATGCTTGCATTCGGCGCTAAATAAAGAACTGATTAAAGAAAATCCTTTTACCTCAATTCAGTTGCCTAAAGTAATTAAGAAGAAAAATCAGTCCTTAACCAAACAAGAACAAAAGCGATTGGAAGAAGCAGCCCTGAAAAGGGAAGAAGGTAAAGGGATACCAGTTTTCTTAGCGTTACATGCGGGTTTACGGATTGGTGAAATAGCAGCCTTATCATGGAAAGATATTGACTTTGAGAATAGGATGATCCACGTAGAAGCCACTTATCAGCGGGTTTCAAATTCAGAAGACCAGCGAAAAACTGTGCTGGTATACATGGATTCTAAGACTCCTTCGGCTACACGATCGATTCCAATGAGCCTGATGTTAACTCAACTGTTGTGGAAACGAAAGCAAGAATCTACGGGGAGCTATGTTGTTTCTGGCAAAAATTATCCCTCAGAGCCGCGACTTTTAACTTACCACTTTCATCAAATTCGGGAAGAGGCAAATTTAGCTGGCGTCAATTTCCATCGGTTACGACATACCTTTGCGACGCGTTGTCTAGAAAGCAATGGGGATATCATGAGTGTAAGTGCATTGATGGGACACAGTTCTACTCAAATGACGCTGGATACTTATGCAGGATCATTAATGGAGCAACGTATCCGAGTCGTCGAACAAATGGAAAAAGACTTGGAATAACCACATTTTCAAAAAAATGTGTATGCCGACAGTTTGAGGTGCTTGAAATTGCACACAAGTATCGAAAATAGTCATCCTTATTTGACATCCTTAAGTGAGGTCATGTGTGAGTTGCACCTCTTTGACCGACTGTTATTAAATGAAATTTTTTTCGATTTTTTTTGCTTTTGTTTTGGAATTATAGACCGTCAATTTCCGTCAAGTGGAGGGGGTTTTTGTTGAATTAATAAGGTTTTTATCAGGTTTCTTAGTCTTTCTAAAACTAGGAAAAATAGTACTCATTTGTTTAATAAAAGTATAAATGATTTGGGTATTTAAAGCAAAAATGTTCGTAAAATGAACTACATAAGAAATAGATCACTGTAGGACTTAGAGAAATAAAAGGTCTATTAAAGGGAAATAGAATCTATTTTGGATCAATGACGATTGCAAGTACCATAATAGTTTAGACAGCTGTTAAAGATTTGAGTAAAAAGTTGGAATTTTTACATATTATTTTAAATTACCATGTAACGCTGTTCTTCAATACAAATGGATCAGGTCTAACGTTTTATTGATTCGTCATAGACTTTTTTCATTTTAGCCCTTCTTTATAGATAACCATTGTGCACAACCATTTATCTAATCAGAATTTTTGATGAAAGATGTGGTAAAATTAGTTAGTATAAGGGGTATAAATATTTTGTAAAAAATGAGGGATGAGGTGAAATTATGCGTGAAAGCAAAACCACTACAATATTGAATCAACTAAAAAAAGACATAAATGATGGTGTGTATAATCCTAATGAAAAGCTGATAGAAAATGACTTGGCGAACCGATTTCAAACAAGCCGGAATACGATCAGAAACGTCCTTTCATTATTGGAAAAAGATAATTTAGTTTCTATCGAGCCTCACAAAGGAGCAAAGGTAACAGCACTAAATACTAAAGATATCATCAATTTATTGGAGGTCAGAGCTGAGCTTGAAGGGTATGTTTTTCGAAAGGTTGCACCACTTCTAAGTGATGATGATATCAAAAAGATGAGTGAAATATATGAGCGAATGGTTGATAATATTGCTGAGAATAACCTTCAAAATCATTCCACGCTGAATAAAAGTTTTCACGAAGTCGTTTACAATAAATGTGACAATACTGTGGCTATTGGCATCATAAGAGACTTAAAAAATCAACTATCAAAGTATAACTTTAAAACCATACTTATTCCGGGTCGAAAAGAAGCAACGATTATAGAACATAAAAACATATTAGAAGCAGTTAAAACTAGAGATGGCGCACTTGCTTCTCAAAGAGCCAAAGAACATATTTTCAGTGTGAGAGATACACTTTTGGAATACAATGATTATTTAAATCACTAAATTATCGCCTGAAACATTAACAATACAGGATTCTTGGAAAAGACATTTCGATTTCGAATGTCTTTTTTTAATTTCTGATTGACATTCTTTCAGATAGCGGTTACAATTCACTTGTCAACAAGATTGTTCAACAATAATGATCAACAGGAGGAGATAAGATGAGTAATATTTTAAAAGGTGCATATGATTTACACGTACATTCAGGTCCAGATATCATGCCGCGGAAATTTGATGATTTGGAAATGGCCGAACGAATCAAAGAATCTGGAATGGCTGGCTATGTGTTGAAGTCACATTATTTCAATACTGCGCAACGTGGATATTTAGTAAACAAGGTAACGCCAGAATGCAATTGTATTGGAGCTATCGCTTTAAACCAGTCTGTTGGGGGGATCAATTCAATCGCTGTGGAAATGGCAGCAAGATCGGGAGCAAAAATTGTCTGGTTCCCGACTACCGACTCTGAAAATGAGATCTCTCATGTTATGACTGGTGATCCTAACAAAAAACTTCCTTACTGGGCCAAAATAGTGAAAGACCTTAAGGATGAAAATATTGAAATTCCTACGATAACTATCCTAGAAGACGGAAAACTGACTGATGATACCATTAAGGTGATCGATACAATCGCCAAATACAACATTATTTTGGCTACTGGTCACTTATCACATGAAGAAACTTTTGCACTAGTTGAAGAAGCGCAAAAACGGGGCGTAAAGAAAATCATCATCACCCATGTAGATTTTCCAACCACCTATTACAGTGTAGAAGACCAGAAAAAGTTAGCAGAATTCGGAGCATACATGGAGCATTGTTATGTAACGTGGAAATCAGGAAAGGTTGATTTTGCTGAAACAGCTCGCCAAATTCGTGAACTGACTCCGGATAAAGTAATTCTTGCTACTGACCTTGGGCAATCAACAAATTGTTACCCAGATGAAGGACTTCGCGAATTCGCTGAACGTTTGATCAATGAAGAAGGATTTACCGAGGATGATATTAGAAAAATGATCGTAGAAAACCCTTCAAAATTATTAGCAGAGGAGAATAGCAATGATTAAAGGAAAAAATTTATTAGTATTTAGTGCTCATGCTGCAGATTATGTCTGGAGATCAGGTGGAACAATTGCAAAATATGCTGCAAATGGTGCCAATGTTAAGGTAGTCGTTATGACATACGGAGTTCGAGGAGAATCAAATGGTTTATGGAAAAAAGAGAACGCTTCCTATGATTCAGTAAAAGAAGTAAGAAAACAAGAGACAGCCGCTGCAGCTGCCATTCTTGGCGTCACTGATATGGAATATTGGGATTTGGTGGATTATCCAATTGATATCAACCAAGAATTAGAAAATAGAGTAGTTGAAACTATTCGCAAAACCCAACCTGACATTATCATCACCCATGATAAAAATGACATATTAAATCCCGATCACAATAACGTCCATGATTTAGTATGGCGGGCAAGTATTATGTCAAATTCTGCAGGGATTTTAACAGAGGGACATCCCGTTACAAAGCAAATGAGAATGTTTGGGTTTGAACCTCATCAAACAGAAATTAGCGGATACGTACCGGATCAGTTCATTGACATTACTGAAGTATACGACAAAAAAGTCAAAGCAATGGAGTGTTTTGCAGGGCAGCACCACTTAATTGAGTACTACAAACAACGAGCATTTATGCGAGGCAATCATGCCCGTCGTTTATCTGGGAACAACACGTATAAGTATGCTGAGAGCTTTGCAAATTTCTATGCGGTAGTTTCAGAGGAACTAGTTTAAAACAATAAAATTATCTCGCTTCCTAAAACTGGGAAGTGAGATACATATAAAGGAGAAACGTATGAGCAAAGGTAGAATTGGTTTCAGAATTGGGGAAGATATCAACCGTCCGAAGGATACGTCAATCTTTCAAAAATTAATGGATTTTGGGACGCCGCCTCTTAGTGACGGACTTAATAAATTTAATACCTTAGATTCAAAAATTAAAGCGGTTTCTAGTGGGGTGAAACTAGCAGGTCCGGCCATTACGGTGAAGCTTAGACCAGCAGACAATTTAATGTTGCACAAAGCAATAGATATTGCAAAAGAAGGCGACATTATCATTGTCGATACTGGCGGTACTGAAAACTATTCAATCATGGGAGACCTGATGTCTAGTGCAGCCTTCAAGAAAAAAATTGGCGGCTTTGTGATTGACGGGGCAATTCGAGATATTGAAGAATTGATGGAAAAAAAATACCCAATCTTTGCTAAAGCTGTGACCCCTGCAGTTGGTGACAAAGATGGTCCTGGTGAAATCAATCATCCGATCAGCTGTGGCGGTGTTGTTGTAATGCCGGGAGATTATGTTGTAGCCGATGACAATGGAATAGTGATTATTCCTCCAGACCAAATTGAAGAAATTGTAAGTGGAACTGAGAAGAAGTTGAAATACGAAGCAAAACGAGCGATTGAAATTGAAGAGGGACATATCACCAAACCTGATATCGATGAGAAGCTTCGAAAATTAGGGGTGCTGGATTAACTGGGGGGAGAATAATGTTTTTTAATTTGACAGAATTTGTTTTTAATCCATTCGTTTTAATTTTTGCAGCAATCTTTTTAGGAATGCTCTTTGGCAGAATTAGAATCAAAAGTTTTTGCTTTGGAGGCTCGGGTGTCTTGTTTGCCGGACTATTTATCGGATATTTTGTTTTAAAATATGCACATAGTTTTACTGAAGGCTCAGATGAATATGGGGCAGCACAGGCTTTTATTCAAAAAGGAGTCATTGATCATCTGCTATTTAATACATTTCTAGTTTTATTTGTTACTGCTATCGGGTTGCTGGCTTCAAACAGCATAAAGAAAGTCATCAAAAAATATGGGTTTCAATTCGTGATTTTAGGATTTTTAATCACTTTTATGGGTGCAGCTACAAGTTTCGTTTTAACAGAATCACTCCCACAGAAAGATATTTTTAAAGTATCTGGAACGTATTCAGGGGCAATGACAAGTTCTCCTTCATTAGCTGCAGCACTTGAAACGGTGCAGGCTACTACGACTGAAGATGCCAAGAATTATGAAACCTTACCAACGAAAGAAAAACAGATGATTCTTGATGTATTAAATGATAATTCTCAAGAAAATCTGACGATTGAAAATACCCAAACTCTTACTGAAAGCCAGCAAAAAATTTTTGTGGAAAAAGCATCAGCTGATGTTGGTATTGGACATTCAATCTCATTTCCGATTGGATCAATTGTAGTAATTCTATCTATGAGCTTCATTCATAAGATATTTAAAATCAATCTTAAGGATGAAAAAGCGGAGTTCGCTAAAATTATGTCGGATGGAGATACTGAGGGTAAAGATGAGAAAAATAAATTTTCAAAAAATGTCCTATTTGATGTTACTGGATTTGCGTTGGCTGCGCTAGCGGGCTTAATTATCGGGAGTATAGAAATCCCTCTGGGTAGTTTTGGAACGTTTAGCTTAGGCATGACTGGTGGTGCTTTGCTTGGCGGATTAGTCTTAGGATCAATCGGCAAAATCAGATTTATTAACTTTCGCATGGAAGATAAAGTATTACAGGTTTTGCGAACTCTTTGTTTAGAAATTTTCTTGGCTATCGTAGGACTACGTTATGGCTTCGGTGTTGTTGAGTCTATTACCGGTTCTGGATTGACCTTTGTTGTTGTAGGCTTTGTAACAGCAGCAGTAGCATTGTTATCAGGTTTCCTTGTAGGAAGATATGTCTTCAAGATGAATTGGGTGCTGTTATCAGGAGCTATTTGTGGTGGTATGACGAATACGACTGGTATGGGAACATTAATTGATGTACTCGACTCAGATGATGCGGCTACAGGATATGGAGCTACTTTCCCGTTTGCCATGATCGGCATGGTTCTGTTCACCATCATTTTGCATCAGTTGACAGCATAGCTTCTTAATGAATAATGAAAAACTCAAGGCCATCAATGATGTCTTTGGGTTTTTTAGTTGTTGAAATCCCGTAAATCAAAAAACTAGCTACCAAAGTTCACTAAAATTAGGAAAAAGGCCTAAAAAAAGAAAAGTCTACCAACTGAATGGTAAACTTTTCTAAAAATCGGCTTAGTAGATGGTACTCCTTAGCAACAATCCAGTGAACATCCCAACTTATTTGCGATTTTTAAACCAGTTTCTGTTTGAGCAACACCGGCTAGCCCGGTACATCTTAATTCTGACGGGATCATTCGCCCAACTTTGTTAAAACTATCGATCGTTTCATCCAATGGGATAACTGGATCATAGCCGGCTAATGCCATATTGGCAGCTCCTAAGGCGTTGAAACCGCTCATCACATTTTTTCCTAAGCAGGGAACTTCAACCCGCATTGCCACTGGATCGCAGACCATGCCAAAAACATTCTGTAAAGCCATAGAAGCCGCATTTACAGCTTCTTCGATCGTTCCGCCCATTAATTGAACCAAAGCCGCAGCTGTCATCCCTGATCCCGAGCCGCATTCAGCTTGGCACCCGGCCACTTCAGCCGCAAAAGTAGCATATTCTGCGATAAAAACACCAGTGATTCCGGCTGCTAAAATCGCCCGAACCAAGTCATCTTTCGATTTATCATAAAAACTTGAAACAGCAATAACGGTTCCTGGCAAGACCCCGCAAGAACCTGCTGTTGGTGCGGCAACGAAGACATTCATCGAGCTTTTAACTTCCATCATGGCTGAAATATAGCCAATAATCCGCGTGTTTAGCTCGCCGCCGATTAGTTTGTTGTTAGGTTCAAACATTTTATAGGATTGATACCCTAAGATTCGATCCTCATAACTCGTACCATTTAAGCCAATTTCGATCCCTTTGCGCATGATATCAACAATCTGGTCTGCCTTTTCATACACCGCTTCTTCCGAAATACTTCCTCGGATGCTTTCGTATTTTAGGGCCATATCGGCTAAATCTAGTTGGTCCTTTTTGGCTTGCTCCAGCATTTCCTTGACTGTAAGGAAAGGAACACTAGGTATTTTTTGGGACATTACCGGCAAGACTGGATCAAATGCGATGAGCTTTTCGATTGTCATCAGTTCGTTTAAACGCGTGATTTCCGCTGGCTGAATCGGTTCATGGGTTTGGATATGAAGAACACTATGATCCTTCGTTTCCACAACAGACAATGAGCAAAACTTCGTGCGTGTATTTTCTAACTCATTCACTAATTCTTTTTCCGTCAATTGGAGGTTTTTACCAAATAGCAAGGTTTCATAGAACCCTCCGTTGATTGAAACGTTGGCACCGTCAATGTCGATGAACTCAATCATTCCACCGCCGACAGACAGAGCAGTGGCATGCACTTCTTCATTTAAGTCACTCTTGACTGTCATTTTGTAAGTGTTTGGATGGGGTGCATCGTAAGGCACGATGCTAAAATTTATCTCCATCCCTTGAGCTTCGGCAATTTTAATCGAGTGAAGCAGATCGTCGTCAGTCGGCTCCATTCCAAGTAATCCAGCGACAAGACCGACATCAGAGCATTGACCAACATAACTAGCTGCCAATGAGCCTTTGGGATCGAAATCAGCTTGGAAATAGGTGATTTTTCCTTTGACCATTTGCGCTAGTGCTCTGCCTATCCGGACAGAAGCTGCGGTATGAGAGCTACTAGGACCAACCATAATAGGGCCTAAGACATCATTAAAAATACTGGGATATTCGTGCATGGAACTTCCTCCTTACTAAATAAAAAATCTATTCTGATTAATTTCAGGATTCTAAATTGTTAACGAAGGGATTTTTGCCTTCTTAGGACCACTCAGTTCCCACATTTTTCTCCCGTGCCAGATCATAAATTTGTTTGGCGGTGACTAAATCTTGTGCCCCGATACCAACTGTTTTGAAAACAATGATTTCTTGCTCGTTTTCTCGTCCCACCAAATCGCCTAGCAATACGTTGCCAATATCACCGGTAAACTTATCCTTAGTGATCGTTCCATCTTCCAGTGGGATTAGAATGTCTCCGGCTTCAGACAGAACCGCCTCTTCTGAATCGAAGTAAAGCTTAGACGCTCGTTCTAAAATAACGGGGTCCATTTCTTGCATATGGGGTTGGTAAGATCCGACGCAACTAACAGTCGCACCAGCCTTTACTTTTGACCCCTCAAATACCGGCGAGGTAGCTGGCGTAACAGTCACAATTAAGTCGGCATTGGTAATCGCTTCATCCGAAGAACTTGCTGGAACAATCTTAGTGCCATATTCAGCTAATTCTTCCGCCATCCTTTTTGCGAAGGCGGTTGTTCTTTCGAAGTTCATGTCATAGACACGCACAACCTCTAAGTCTCTAGCACACACCATCGCTTCAAGTTGACTGGCGGCTTGACCACCTGTACCAATCAAGGCTCCTTCTTTGGCATCTTTTCTGCCCAATACGTCAAAAGCTACTCCCGATGCTGCACCGGTTCTAAATTGTGTCACCGTATTGCCATCTAAGACGGAACTGATAACGCCAGTTTCGCCATCGACTAGGAGCACTTGTGCGGGTGCTGAAGGCAATCCTTTGTCAATATTATCCGGAAAAATATTAATGATTTTAAGCGATGCCGCATCTAACTCGGGTGCATAGGCTGGCATGAAAAGAAAGGTGCCATTTTGTTTTTCTGCAACGATTTGAGTTCTTAATGGCACCTCGGTTTTTCCTTGGCTAAACATCTTAAACGCTAATTTATCAGCTTCGATGGCCTCTTTCATTGAAAATACTTGCTTGATATCCGCTCTTGATAACAGTAGCATGGTTCTTCCTCCTTGTGTTTTATTGAACAAAAAATAGTGAAGCACGATCTGTTCATCTAAACGGATCATATATCAGTTTGTAAGCTATTTCAATAGGTGGTAAGGGTTGGTAAGAATTTCAGGAATCATTTTAGTGAACGGGTTTCATTGCTTTACTATTACTGGTAAGTTTAATTGCGCTAGGTGCTCTGCTCTATCATCCATTAATCGATTATTTGAGTAAGCAAGCGGCTAACCCCCAAGGATTTGTAGGGAAAGTGGTAACGAAAATATGGGCGTCGTATTTTGATGATTTAAGTGAGTGGACGATTGAGAATACTAAGGTTAAAGAGGAGGCAAACGTGCTAGATGTTAGGTAAGGAGCGATTTTTCTAACTAAGGAAATTCGGCTATCTTTTATTTGCCGCCACGACAGAAGGTGATCCTTCTATCCATTCTTTAAAGAGCCTTCCTTCTCTAAAATCATGGAGCTGTTGCAAACGTTAGACAAGATTGCTGAAAAATACAATAAACCAGTTGCTCAAGTAGCGATTAACTGGTCTACACAGCAAAGCTTTGTCAACACCGCTCTAATCGGTGTCCGCAATCCGCAGGAAGCCAAAATCAACTGCGAAACCTTTAAATGGCAGCTGGCTGATGAAGATATCCAAGCCATCAATGCCGAGTTAGAACGGTTAAATATTGGCTAGATCAGTACAGCCGTATCCTTCGTTGGATGCGGTTTTTTCGTGTTTGCCTTGCAGTGGAGAGTACATACCCAAAAAAAATTTCAATGAAAGCGTTGACATTATTGATCTTATGCCGTAATATGCCTTTTATGACAAAAAATTTTCAGCTCAAGAAAGGAACTATTTATGACTAAAGACAATGTAGTATTAGCTAGAAACACCCAAGAGGCACCAATTGATACGTTCGCTTCACAATCCGTTGCATTTTCTCATTACAATAATCTTTCCGCCCAGTTACCGATTGATCCGCAAACGGGTAACTTAGTCGCAGGCGGCATCACTGAACAAGCAGAGCAGGCATTTAAAAATGTGGCTGCGATTGTTGAAAGTATCGATCATGTGATGAGCGATGTGGTTCGTCTAACGATTTTCGTCAGAGATTTAAGAGACTTGGATGCGGTGGATGCTGTTTACAAGAACTATTTTGCCGGGTATCTTCCAACACGGACGGTCGTAGCAGTTGACGCATTACCATTAGATGCCTTAGTTCAAGTTGAAGCGTTACTTTCAAATGGCGAAGGAACTATTCCTGATGCCCCACAAGCTGGCGATTTAATTAAATTAACGAACCATACGGAACATGCACCAGCTGACGCATTGTCCAGTCAAATTGTTGCTTTTTCTCACTACACCAACATTTCCGCTCAATTACCAATTGATCCAGAAACGGGTCGGGTAGTCGCAGGTGACATCAAAGTGCAAACGGCACAATGTTTGAAAAACATTAAAGCCATTTTGACTAGTGTCGATGTTCCGATGGATGATATTGTTAAGATTACGATTTTTGTGAAAGATTTAAGCGAAATGAAAGCGGTTAACGAGGTGTACAAAACCTTCTTCCCAGATTCAGCGATTGCTAGAACCGTGAAGTATGTACCTGCGCGAACAATTGCCGTTGTCAGTGATCTACCAATGGGTGCTGCTGTCCAAATCGAAGCCGTTGTTTCTTATGGCGATGGGACACCGCCGCAAGCAATTGAGGATCGTCACGGCTTAATTCTAGAAGCAAACAATACAAAGGATGCTTGGCAATGCCCATTGGCTACCCAAACCGTTGCATTTTCTCATTACAATAATCTTGCGGCACAATTACCAATCGCACCAAACACGGACGATATCGTATCGGGCGGAGTAAAAGCGCAAGCGAAACAATGCCTGAAAAATATCAAAGCCGTGATTGAAAGTGTCGACCACGTAATGGAAGATACTGTGAAGATCAATATTTTCGTTAAAGATTTGGCTGACATGGATGCAGTCAACGAAGTTTATCAAACATTCTTCCCAGAAGGCACACCCGCTCGCAGAGTCGTTGGTGTTAGCGAATTACCAAAAGGTGCCTTGATCCAAATGGATGCGATTGTTGGGAATGCTGAAGGCACACCGCCATTGGTTTAATCATCTTTCGATGGTCAATAACTTGTACTTTCTACAATGACAAAAACGAGTGAAGCAGTGACATATTATCATGCCACCGTTTCACTCGTTTATTGACTTATGATCGACCGGTTGGATCGTTGGAAGAGGCATTATTTTTTATCGCAAGAGTTACTCTAGCCCCGTTTTCTGTATTTTCTAACACCAACTGACCGTTGTGTTGCTGGGCGGCTTTTTTAGCTAAGGCTAAACCGATGCCGTAGTTGTTGTCTCCCGTGCGGCTTTTGTCTTGTTGCCAGAACATTTCAGTGGCGTGCTGCAGGGCTTCGGAGGTAAATCCGGGACCCTGATCTTCAAAACAAAAATGGGTCTCGTTATCTGTTTGTTTCACTTGAATGGTTACTGTGCCTGTATCAGTGTAGCGAATCGCATTTTCGCCGAGGGTGTTTAATGCGCGACTTAACATAAAGGCTGATCCTGTGATCTTTTGCAGCGGTTGGTCATAGTTGTAACTTAATTGGATATTCTTTGCTTTGGCTAAGGGTGAAAGGGCAGCTACAAGCTCACGTATGAGTGAATCGACGGCTAAGGGTTCTTTTTCGTAGCTGATCAGATCAAAGTTTGCCACTTGCTGGAGGGTACTGACGTAGTGCTGTGCCTTTGTACCGGAGTTGTGAATGGCTTGCACCAATTGTTTGGTTTCAGTATCTAGCGGGTCTTCTAATAATAATTCAGCGTTGCCGTTAATGACGGTTAGTGGTGTTTTTATATCGTGAGTCAAGGCGGCGATTTCTTGCGTGCGCTGTTGCTGGGTTTCCCATTGTTTCAGTAGCGAAGTCTTTAAAGCTTCTCGCAGGTTTTCCATTGAATGCAGCACTTGATTGAACTCGCGAATACCAGCAGTAGTAGGGATAGGCGTTTCTAAATTTTGCTGTGCAATCTGCTGGCTGGCAGCTTCGACTAATACGAGCTTTTGTCTAAGCTTCTTACTGATTGAGCGGGTATAAAAAACTAGAAAAAGCAGTAAAACCAGTCCGACGCTTGAGAGATAAGTGACCTCAGCGCTAGGAAGAAGCCGTTGTAAGATTTCGTTAGTGAAATAAGCGGTATAACGCCAAGTAAACAGACAGCGACTGCCATCTGGGAAAGAAACGTACGCACCAGTGGCATAAGTGACATCCTCTGCCGGATGACGCTCAATGGCTTGTTTGAGGGCATTGCCAGTTAATGAAGACTCTTGCACCTGTCCTTCTTGGTCAAAATAGACGTACTCGTAAAGCTGGGAATTCAACTCGCCAGTAAAGCTGCCGGCTTGTCTCAAACGATCAATTTCTGCTCGAGCGGCGGTTTCTCCGGCATTGGCTGGCGTAATCAAGTTGAACTGAATCAGCAACTGAAAGCCCACTAGCGCCATGAGCAAAATCAGAAAAATAATCGCAAAGGCCGCCAGTAAGATGCGGGTAACATAGTTGGTTAAGCTGATTGGTTTTCTTTTTGCCATCGGTAGCCGATCCCCCAGACTGTTTCAATTGGTTCAAGCCCAACTTTTTTGAGCTTTGCTCGAATATTTTTGATGTGTTCGACAATCACACTTTCTTCAGACACGCCTTCATAGCCGAAAACCGCCTCATAAAGCTGGGTTTTGGAGAAGACTTGACCGACGTGTTCCATGAAATGGGCACAAATGGCGTATTCGGACTTAGTTAAGGGTAAAGGACTTTCCTGATAAAGTACCTGTTGCCCAGATAAATCTAGAATGAATGAGCCGACATGCAGGACATGGCGATGGGGGCGAGATTCTCGTCTCAGGTGAGCCGTTACTCGTGCTCTTAGCTCGCCGACAGAAAAGGGCTTCTGAATGTAATCATCGGCACCCAGCCCCAAACCGTGGATTAGATCGGATTCGGCTGTGCGGGCAGTAACGAATAGAATCGGGCAATCCACCAGCTGACGAACTCTCTGGCAGTAGGTGAAGCCGTCTTCATCTGGCATCATCACATCTAGTAAAATCAGTTCAGCAAAGGTCATCTTGGCTGGTGTGACCTCTGACGTGGAGGTGGCAGTCATTACCTGGTGCCCTTCTCGTTCCAGAGCCGTTTTGATGAAGGTTAAAATTTCTCTGTCGTCGTCAATTGCTAAAATCTGTGCCATCGTTGCACCTCCGTTGCGTTAAGTATATTTTGAGAGGCTTCATTCCGCAAGACTTTTATTCTTCATTTTTTCGTCCTTCCCAGCGTTGAAACCACCTAAAGAGCCCGACAACCATCACCACTGTATCCAACAATAAGACGATGATTCCTAGCTGCAAGCCGAACTGTCCCCATGCCTGATTTGCGACCATTGGAACCAATCGAACACCCCAAGCACAGGGGAAGAAGAACCAGATTGTTTCTCCTAATCCAGTCAAGAGCAATGCCCCAAGTAAAAGCTCAAATGCCGCTACAGCAAAGGTAACATTCCGACCAAATCGCAGTCCCAACCATGTGTGAAAGAAATATTGAAACAAGGCGCAGCCCCAAATGACCATCGTCAGTAGAAGACTAGTGGCAATTGGCAGATCATAATCGGCGATAAAACTACTGACGATCAGGTGATAGCCGACAGTGATCAGCAAGCAAGCCCCTAATCCGAAAATAATCAGAAATAGCAGCTTCGACACTAAAACCCGATTACGAGAAGCGGCATATAATAGAAAGAAACCACCGCCGGCTTCGATTTCCTGATCGGTGACTAGGGTACACATCCAAGCTGCTATTAACGGGTAAATCAATGCTAGCAGTTGGTAATAATTGACGGTGAGGGCTTCTGCCGCATAAGGGGTGGCCTGCTGGTAGCTGACAAAACTGATGATTCCCACTAACGGAATGGCTAGATGCAGCCAGAAAAAGGCGGTCCGTTTGAGTTTGAGGGCATCGGCTTTTAGTTGATTACTCATTTGAATCCCTCCGATTGCCAAACCATTTCGTCGTAAGCCAAGAAAAAATCAAAAATAAAATAAGCGAGATCACCAGCCCAGGCAAAATTACACGAGTATCATGTAAGGGACTGTCGGCAGTCATCGGCACACCGTTAGGATTAATCCCCAGAATCGCCGCCATCAATCGAGGAGCAATCGCAAAGGGGATGAACCACAAAGAACCACCAGCAAAATCTTGAATGGAAAAGACAATGTTTAACCCCAACAGACTTAAAAACGTCGCAATCGAATGGAAACGTGTCGCTAAGAACATCCCCAACGGAATTTGCCATAGCCAAGTCAAGGTAAGAACAATTCCAGCTGCCAATCCGCGCCAAAGGGGATATTGTCCACCGAACAATAGACCAGATAGCGTGGTTAAGCCAAAAACGATGAAGTTTGCTACAAGCAGGTAACTGCAACCTGTCCAAAGCTTAGCTTGCCAGATCTTTGTCTGGGCAACTGGTAAAACCGCCAGATTGAAAAAAGCCCAGCGTTTATCCGGATTAATTAGGTTGATACAGACCAATGCCGTTACAGTCGGCAGCAACGTCATATACCACCAGTTATAGGCACCGATTTGCGTAAATTGACCACCCATCAAGAAAATCGCCAGCAAAGCGATCAATAATGGAAAGAAAAACAAACTTCGCCGACCAAAGCTGCGCCTGCCTTTAATGTATTCGGCATAAATAAGCTTCCCCATAGTTACCCAACCTCCTTGGTACGATGTGCTCGAGCAACTTCCATAAACAAGTTCTCCAAGGCAGCACTAGTTTCGGGTAAGGCACCTTGATAACCCAAGCGACCATTGGCGATAATTCCGATAGTATCTACGGTACTTTCGACTTCGGAAAGAATATGGCTGGAAAAAATGACCGTGATGCCTTTAGCTGGAAACGAGCGAATCAATTCTCGCAAATCCTGAATACCAAGTGGGTCTAACCCATTAGTTGGTTCATCCAGAATCAGCAGTTTGGGCTGATTAATCAAGGCTAAAGCAATCCCCAGACGTTGTTTCATCCCCATCGAGAACTGGCGGGCTTTCTTTTTACCGGTATCAGTTAAATCCACCAGCTCTAGCACCTCTTGAATGCGAGAAGTGGGCAAGTCTAATGTCGTCGTTCGTACTAAAAGGTTCTCATAGGCAGTCAAATTGCCATAAAGGGGTGGACTTTCGATTAGGGCGCCAATTTCCACTAAATCTTGCCGCTGCCAGACATGTCCTCGATAGAACAGTTCCCCTTTTGTCGGCTGAACAATTCCGGCGATCATTTTTAATGTGGTCGATTTGCCTGCGCCGTTAGGTCCTAGCAGACCGTAAATACTCTTTTCAGGGATCGACAAATTGAGCTGATCGACTGCTGTTTCTTTATGGTAGGTTTTCGTCAGGTTTTTGGTAGTTAAGATCATTTTTTGCATGGAAAATCCTCCTTTGATAGCTTTACTATAATCGGAGAATATAAGGAAAGGATAAGGATCGAAAATAAAAAGAAGCAAACCGGCTTGAACATGCTCAAGCTGGTTTGCCTCTTTTTCGATTTTTTAAGAAAGTATAGGTTTATCCCAATTTTAGTCTTAGTTGCTCCAAAGCGTAAGCGAGTTTGCAAAACCTTTCTTGTCAGGGGAGAAAGGATCAGTTGTTCGCAACTAGCAGGATGATACCAGCAATTCAAACAGTGACTGATTTCATAAAGCGAGTTTGCGTAGAATTTTTGATATGGCTCAGGAAATAGGAAGGGCCAAAACTTGCTTTAACCCTTTTTCGAAATCTCGCTGAATCGAAGCATTCACCAGTTGGTTCAGGTATCGAATGTCCGAAACAGTGGGAAAGACATCCGTCACCACACAATTATCTTGTTTGATGGTTGTCAGGCTAGTAATAATAAAATCAAAGCCTGTCAGCTCCAACGAAGAGTCGCAAAACTGATCATAATCGATTACCTCAAAGGTTAAATTATTGGTAAAGGAATTATTCAGTTGATGGGAAAAGAGTTCACTGTGCTCCTTGTCGTAGGTGTATAAGATACCGACTTTTTTCTTGATCTGATTCTTCTTCACTAGTTCTGTTAGGGCAGTTTCGTTGACGATCAGGCAATAAACCAATTCAAAGAACAGCCCATCGTTTTTAATTGCTTGACGAAAGTGTAAGAGTTCTTTTTGGATACCTTGGGCAATGGGCTCTGAAAAGCAACTGTTTTGTTCAAAGAAACTCTGGACAAAGCGCAGCTTCTTGTTGTTCAAAATATAGTTTCGTGTTTTGTAAAGGGAAAGGGTGGCATCAAGAACCCGGCTATTACTAAAGCTTTCCTTGCTCCCCAGCACGGCAAATAGATTTTTCGCAAAGGTCAGGGCGGCAGTCTTTTTCTCCAGCAACTCTGGAGAGTTCACTGCCTCTTCCAGAAAAGAACCAAGCTCAGTTAATACCGTATTGATAAACCCCGAAAACTTCACCTCAAAGGCTTCTTCAAACTGCTGGTGGCTAAACACAAAGAGGTTACTGTCTCCTTTATAGACGTCTAAACTCAAGGATTGTGGGAAATGCTTGCTCAGTTTGATAAGAACCCAGAGCCAAACTTTTAGCCGTTGATTGTCTTGAATCCCACCTACAAGCGGCAAATTGGTGAAGCTTAAGACTAATTGATCCAGCAGCTTGTTCTCCTTAGCTGAAATAAATTCATCCAACCGATCGTATTTCTCCAACATGTAGGCAATGTAAAAAGAGCAGATAGCGTGATAGTCCCCCTGCAAGTGAAAGGGCGAATCACTCAGCGAGAAGTTATACAACTGACAAATATGTTTGAGGTTCTGTCTTAACTGGTTGAACTGGGAACGGCTGATGGATAGGTTCTTAACAATATCTTTAGTTTGGGTATAGGGATTCAAAAAGATGAATTCCATCAGGCGCAGCTGGACAGATTCCTGGTAGAAATAGCGATAGATGGCACTATATGTTGTTCGGTTGTTTCGCTTGAGGAAATAGGTTTTCAGCCCGCGCTGGATTTCGAAAAAATCAGTGGACTGTTCTATTTCATCAATATATGTAAGGATGGTTTGCTTTGAGGCACCAGTCATAGCTTCCAGTTCCTCAATCGTAACTTCATTCCTTTTGATAAAAGCTTCCATAATAGTCAGTTGAATCTGGTGCTTGGCAGATAATAACTCCTTCATTGACTCACTTCCTTTATCCTCCAGTTTTCTTATTTATGTTAAAAACAAAACAAGAAAATAATGAATAACCATTTTAAGTCTCATTATAACAAAAAATTGAAGCAAAACGAAGAAAAATCATTTTTGCCAGAAGGAAATATCTGTTTTGGATTTTAGTTTAGGAAAGTAAAAAAATAGTCTGATAATTAAAATAAGCTAATAAAAAGGACGATAGCGTATAAAAAGTCAGGTTTTGCTGTTAAAAATGTATTAATGAATAAAATCAACTAACTAGCGGTGCATTAATGTTAGAAAATTTTAGCTGTTAGATCATTATTTGATTTAAAAATGGAATATAACTAGAAATAATTCGAATGATTTTTCTAAAACTAACAGGGTTGTTTATTGGAGATCAGTAGCTGTAAATGGAAAAAACAAACGCAAATTATTTTAAAAATGGAGGGAACAACTATGCGTAAAGTCTTGATTGTCACCAAAAATATATTAAATGAGCAGGAGCTGCAGGAGAATATCCAGCGCTTGAGTCATGAAGTTTATTGTACATTGTGTGATTTTGAGCAATTGGATAATAAGGTTTTCTTGATGAACATCGTTAATTTTTTCCAAATCGTGATTATTAGTGAGACAGTCTCGGATAACCAAATGTCAGAGATTCTTCAAGTGCTAAATCCGCAACAGACTAAGGTATTTCGTAAAGTGCAGGATATGCCAGACAAAAAGGTCCGCGCACAGTATGAAGATTTAGCGATTGATGAGTGGTTGGAGGTTTCAGATCCTTTAGAAGTGTTGCGGGAAAAACTTGAACGTTCAGCACTTAAAATGATCGATCCAAGTGATGGAAGTGCCCAAACAACTGCAGGTGTCTTTGGATCTAAGAGTCAATTCTTCTTGTCAGAAGGCGAGCAATTCCTAAAAGCTTTACGTAAGCTTTCCAGCAATGAACGGAAAGTCTTCTACTATTTAGTATCAGTGGAAAATGGCACCATCTCCCGCAAAGAAATTTGCGAACATGTTTGGGGAGATGACCTAACCAATTCCCAGCTGTCCTCTTTATCCAACATTGTGAAAAAGATTCGTGGGAAGTTCCAAGAAGTGGGCATTCAAGATGAAATCATCAAGAATCAGTGGAAGAAAGGCTATGCCTTCACTGATAAGTTCTGGCAATTAATCCAGTTGGCGAAATCGGAAGGACAGTTAGTCGGTTAATTTAATAATCGTAGAAATAAGCAAGGGGCTAGGCAGAAAACTGTTTAGCCTCTTATTTGTGCGGTTCTTCGTATTGTATAAACGCAAAAAGCTACTATAATATAGCTAGTGAGATTGTTAACGTATGTCGGAAATATCAGCCAGTTACCAACTAAAAGGAGCGAATCAAAAATGAAACTAGCGATCATATTAGAAACCAAAGAACCAGAAAAAGCCTGGAATGCCTTTCGTTTTGGCGTGGCCAGCTTAAAAAAAGGGCATGCGGTCAAATTTTTCTTGATGGGCGAAGCGGTAGAAGTAGAAGCCATCGAAGACGAAGCCTACGATGTACTGGATCAAATGAAGAAACTCGAAGTTGCCGGCGGGGAGCTTCTGGCGTGTGGAACATGCCTGAAATCTCGGCAATTGGAAGACAAAACTAGCTGCCCGATTTCGACGATGTTTGACTGTGTCGAAATGGTGGAATGGGCGGACAAAGTTGTAACCTTCTAATTGTAAACAGATTCTTTGCCATCTGCGGTGGAACATGCTACCTTTAACTTATAAAAAGTAAGCGATGGAGGCATAGCGATGAAAACATTCTATGATACTGGGAAATCCAACGGCAAGAATTTATTACTATTACATGGTACCGGCGGCGATGAAACCTCTTTAGTGGACATTGCCCGCTTTTTAGATGGTAGTTGCCGTATTCTGTCTTTCCGTGGTGAAATTCAAGAAGACGGGATGAACCGTTTCTTTAAACGCAACGGCTTGAATCAATTCGATTTTGAAAGTTTAGAAGAAGAAAGTGATAAGCTGTTGGCAGCGATTGAAAAGGAAAGCCAAGACAAAGGTGTGGCAATGGAAGATTGGGTACTGGTAGGCTATTCTAATGGAGCCAATATTGCTGCTCATCTTTTATTGGAACGTAAAACACCGCTGCGACAAGGCGTTTTTTTCCATCCGATGTCCTTAGAAGTGCATACGCAAAATTTCGATCTGTCTGATAAACGACTTTGGCTGTCGTATGGCGGTGATCGTGATCCAATTGTAAGTCAAGCATCCTTTGATGAATTAGTCACCGCTTTGCAAAAACGTCATGCCGATGTTACGGTGGAAGAAACCAGCACCGGACATCAAATTACTATGGACGAGCTGCAATCGGCACGTAATTGGCTGGAGAATCTATAGGCAGGAAAGTTGTGCCAAATCAGAATAAAGCCTACTCTATATGAAAGAGGAGGTCATTATGATGACAGACACAAGCAAAGAAGTAAAAGACATGAAAGACAAAGCAAAAGGCAAAGCTAACGAAACAGCCGGCAAGGTAAGAGATGACAAAAGCCAAGAACTTAAAGGCAAAGGTCAGTCTTTCGGAGCAGACTTGAAAAATGATGCCCGCCACCTTGGTGATGATCTTAAAAGCGAAGGTAAAAAGCTGAAAGATAAATTCAACAAGCAAAAAGAAGACTAATTATCTGACTGACGATTCCTACGGGAGTGGTCAGTGTTAAAGTCCTGTACGAAATTGCGACAAACTTCGGAAAAGAAGTACGAATGGCGTTTAAATAGACATATCCCAGTGGCTGGTAGTTGCTGGGGTATTTTTGTCGATCAAAAAAAGGCCCTCACAAGGAGGACCTTTTCGTATGGATGCTTGGCTTCTCAAGCCAAGTGAGTTTGTGAAACCTTCCAATACTATTCAGTTAAAAACTCTTCAATAGCAGCGGTATTCTGCTGAGCATCCAGCTCGATGACACTACCGCTTTCGGTGTAGTCGTTGAACTGCCAGGAACCATCCACAGGGACTGATAAGGATTCGATGCTTTCGGTGTTGCCTAACGCAAAGTCTTTCCCGACGCTGATCATGGTGCTTTCAGGTACATTGGTTTCGACATAGCCTAATAATTTACCCGTGGTTCTTGGTAGTTTGGTTAAGGACGTTACATTAGTGATCTGTTCGGCGATCGCCTGCATCACCTGCTGCTGGCGCCGGACGCGACCGAAGTCGCCTTCTTCATCTTTACGGAAGCGGGCATATTGCAACAGCGTGTTGCCGTCCATTTTTTGTTTGCCTTTTTCAATGAAGACCCCATCTAAGTCCAAATCTTTTTCCGCATTGATGGTCACACCTTTTGGAAACAGGGTATCCACAGCATCTTTAAAATGATCAAAGTCAATCACAACATAGTATTGAATCGGCAGATTGAAATTTTCTTCTAAAGTCTGCCTTACTAGCTCGATCCCACCATAGGAATAAGCCGCGTTAATTTTATCCATCCCGTACCCTGGAATATCGACATAGCTGTCTCGCATAATTGAAATCAGCTTCGGTGTCTTTTTCGATTGGTCATAGTGAGCCACCATTAAGGAATCCGAGCGTCCCCGATCCTCTCCACGGGAATCTGACCCGATGATCAGGACATTCAAGTCGTTGACGTCCGGTGCTTCTTCACCGTTAAACTCAATTGAAGCTTCAGTGGTAGCCGTTTTCGTTGATTCGTAGCCATGAACAAAGGAATAAGCGAAGTAGCCCTCCACTAGTACGATGGCGCCTAGCAGGATTAACAATCCGCGTTTGACAGCTTTCATAAATGTTCCTCATTTCTAATATCATTCGTGCTTATTATGAACTTTTTTTGCCAGATGGGTAGTCATATCGGGAAAAGAATTCGAAAATTTAGAAAAAATCAAAAAATGCTGGTTCCGCTAACAAAATCAATGGTTGTCTTTTGAAAGGTATATGATAGAATGGTAAAAATACTATGAAGTGAGAGAGTGATTAGAATGAGAAAAGTCAACGTAGCTGTGGTAGGTGCATCGGGTGCAGTAGGTACACAAATGATCAAGATGTTAGAAGAAACATCCATGCCTTTAGGCGAAGTGAAATTTTTAGCTTCCTTCCGTTCAGCAGGCAAAGAATTAACCTTCAATGGCGAAACGAAAATCATTGAAGAATTAGTACCTGAATCCTTTGAAGGCGTTGACCTAGCCTTATTTTCAGCCGGTGGCGGTATTTCAGCGAAGTTTGCGCCAGAAGCCGTAAAACGCGGCGCTGTCGTAGTCGATAATACTAGTCATTTCCGGATGGATAAAGAGGTACCATTGGTTGTTCCAGAAGTGAATCCAGAAGCTTTACGGGACCATAAAGGGATTATTGCCAACCCTAACTGTTCAACGATTCAAATGATGGTCGCTTTAGAGCCAGTTCGTCAAGCATTTGGTTTGAAACGTGTGATTGTTTCCACTTATCAAGCCGTTTCTGGTGCAGGTAACCAAGCAATGGAAGAATTAAAAACCCAAACCAAAGCATTCTTAAATGACGAACCAATGGAAGCTAACATTCTGCCATGCGGCGGCGACAAAAAGCATTACCCGTTAGCGTTCAATGCGCTACCACAAATTGATGTCTTCGCAGAAGAAGGCTATACCTACGAAGAGTGGAAAATGGTGAATGAAACCAAGAAAATCATGTCCGATGATAGTATTCAAGTTTCAGCAACGTGTGTCCGCATTCCTGTTTTATCTGGTCACTCTGAATCAATCTATATTGAAACGGAAAAACCAGCGACTGTTAAAGAAATCCAAGACGTGATTGCTAGCGCACCAGGTGCTGTCTTAGAAGATGATCCAAGCCAACAAATCTATCCGCAGGCATTAAACTGTGTCGGCAAAAAAGAAACCTTTGTTGGACGGATTCGAAAAGACTTAGATGTTGAAACCGGCGTTCACATGTGGGTGGTTTCAGACAACTTGCTAAAAGGTGCTGCTTGGAACTCTGTTCAAATTGCTGAAAAAATGGTAGAAATGGATTTACTGTAAATCGTAGTGTAGTAAAGGCGTTCCTTCTTAGGAGCGTCTTTTTTTCTGTTAAGAAAATGTGATTAAAACGGCAAAATGATGAGGTTTATCTTTTGATAAATAGTACAGGTGTATTAGTGATTAAAATTTTTAAATAAAAAGATTGACTTTATTTATTGTAATCATTTTAAGTTTGAGTTTTAAAGAAAACACTTACATAAATGTCTTTGATGTTTTTATTCTATCTGGTAAAATGATAATGTAAGGAATTTTGATAAATATTTTCGCTCACTTCTGTTCTGTAACAGATGATTTGTTAGTCTTAAAAAGAAATATTTAACTGTTGAGAAAAATCTTGTGTTTTAATAATTGTTACATTATTATAATTACATTAGGAGGATTAGAAATTCAGGTGGCTGTACTCTTTTAGTAAAGGAAAAAATGATATTTTAATTAGCAGTGTTCTTAGTTATAAGAAGGAGGTGCGTGCTTTTGGTGGAGGAGAGTGAAACGGAAATTCGTCAAAACGAAGATGGTGAAGTAATTCAAGAGAATCATGAAGAGAAAAAGGCAACGAAATCATTGCCGCAAAAAATTACTGGTTGGATAGCAATCGTTATTTGTCTGTTGCTGCTGCCAATTCTGATTGTCAATCTAGTGATTATCGTGAAAGGTAGCTTGAACCAAGATGAAATACCTACTGTAATGGGCTTTGCACCAATGGCCGTGGTCACCAATTCCATGAACACCGGTGAGCCGGATGCCATTCGTGCGGGCGACATGGTGGTTACTAGGAAGACCGATCCAGATACTTTGGAAGTCGGCGATATCATTATGTTCCAAAGTGGTCAGACAGCCGTTATTCACCGAATTGTCGCCTATGATCAAGAGACGGATACGTTCACTACAAAAGGTGACGCCAATGATACAGAAGATCTAGATCCAGTCGCAAAGGAACAGATCATCGGTAAGTTTATGCAGCGTGTACCAAGAGTGGGAGATTTCATCATGTTTTCACGGACGCCGTTAGGTATGTTGATTTGTATTGGGATTCCAATACTACTGTTTTTGGGATATGACTTTGTTGCCAAGCGAGTGACACGACGCAAGGAAGTTGAATCATAAATAAAGGGGAATTTGATTAAAGAAGGGAAGAAAAGAAATGAGTGACAAAAAGAAAACAATTACAGAACGCAAAAGTAATAAGTCTGTAAAAACCGCTGTTTTGTTGTTTGGTGCGGTCCTACTAACAACTAGTTTGTTAGGGGGCACGTTAGCGAAGTATGTGGGCGAAATTGGGACAGCTACTGATACGGCCAGAGTCGCACGTTGGGGAATTACACCTCAGGAGCAAACACTAGATTTATTTGATACAGCTTATGACCAAATACCAGGTAAACAAAATACAGTTGAGAATATTACGGACCCTTCAGACAACCAAAACCTGTTTGCGCCAGGGACTACCAAAAGTGTAATTGCTGAGCCGGTAATGGATGAGGATGAGTTAAATGCAGTTGAAACTGCTTTTCGATTAAGATATGCACCAAATGCCAATGGCGTATTTGGAACATACGTTGGTAATTGGAAAAGGTCTAATGACTCAGGTGAACAAGTAGATTGGTTACCTCTTCGCTTTAGCGTTTATTCCTATAATGAAGCTGAACAAGGTGCAGATAAATACACTACTCCGGTTTATGATGGTATCAATGCTATGGGTAAGGATGCTTTAACACCTGGTGGAGTAAATGGAGGAGATGTACAGCGTAATCGGTTGAACGAGGTATTAGAAGCTATTGAAAGCTCAGAAGTGATTTATCCTAGCGATACCTTAGAGGTGAAAAAAGAAAAATTAAAGAGAATGTCTGTGAAAATCGTGTGGGAATGGCCGTTTGAACGTCCTGAGCTATCGCCTAACGATGACGAACTTGCTGGAACAATTGCCATGGTAGATGGTTGGGATACTGTATTAGGTAATAGAGCAGCTAGCCTGGGATCAACAGATCCTAGCATGCCAAGATTCGAACTAACTATGAAATATACTGCAGTCCAAGTCGACTAATTTAATAAGATGTTTTGAGAAGCTGTTTTCAGCTTCTCAAAAGGTTGTCTATTTCAGGCAGCCTTTTGAGAAATTGAAAAAAGTAGAGGAGGAAAAATGATGGATAAACAATTGTGTTATCCAGCCAGCAAGATAAGTCGTCTGATCTTATTTGTTGCAGCCTTATTCCTCTTTTTTGTTGTACAACCGCAAGAGACTTATGGTGCAATTGAAGATTTCGTCTACGTAATCGATCAATACGGTGAGCGTTGGCGGCCAGGCGAAATGACTAATACTAATATCTTCGCAACGGTTATTGAAGACACGGTGGCGAATCCTGCTTTGAATGGCGAAAAAGTAATTGCGCCAGGGACAAGCGGAAATTATTCTTTTACTATTCATAATACCTATGAATATCCCATTGAGTATACAGTAATCGGCAGGGACCAAAATGTCGATGAGCTTCCCTTAGATTTTAAACTGCGGGTAGCCAATGGGCCGTGGATTACCCAAGGAGAGAACAGCTGGAATTTGTGGTCAACTACTTTTCCATTGAACTACAAGCGCACCCTTGAATCAGGAATGAGCGAAACCATCAACCTGCAATGGCAGTGGCCTTTTGAACGAAATCGCGACCCAGAGGATACGGATTATGGCGTATTGGCAACCACACGCGATTTAATTTATGAATTGTCATTAAATGTCGTCGTTGAATCGGACGAAGGAACTACTCCGACAAATGAGGACCCGGGAAATTCTGGGACAGTACCAGACACGAATGGGAATACTCCGGCTGATGGGGAGTCCTATATTGAACGAGCATCCTCTTTCTTTTCCGAAAGAAAATGGCGCAGCCTGCCGCAAACAGGAGAATCACTGGCAAAGGCGAGTATTGTCATCGGGTTTTTGATTGTATTTTTCGTATTTATTATTTGGCGACGCAAAGGACGACAGGATGAACAGGATAGTTAACCTATTAAAAAATATAACGATTGTTTTTTTGCTGCTGATTCTAGGATTTAATTTGTTCAGTTTGTATCAGCGAAGGATGAATGACGCGCGCTTTCCGATGGCTTTTGGCTATGGGTATGCCGTGGTAGCTTCTGGCAGTATGGAGCCGGCCTTGTCCTTAGGGGATTTAGTAGTGGTTCATCAAGAAGATACTTATAAGGTAGGCGACGTAATTACTTTTATCCAAGAGGAAGACACACGTACGACTACCCACCGAATCATAGCGATGGATACAGAACAATTTACCACCCAAGGAGATGCTAACAATGTGGCGGATGCCCCAATTGTGGCGGATCAGATTTTTGGACGGGTGGTCTTTTCCTTACCGTGGATCGGCTATCTGATTCAATTTGTGACGACCCCGTTAGGAATACTAGTGGTTATCCTCTTATTTTTATTGATGTTTTATTATGATTCAAAAAAGATGGGAAAAGGAGTAGCTGAATGACTAAACACAACTTCAAAAAAGTGATCGCTAATATACGTGCTAACTCTTTCAGGTATCTTTTTCTGCTGGCTTGTTTAACTTGTGCCAGTATTGGTTGGACTAGTGCAAGGTATACGACAGATATTCATGCTAGCCCCGACAGTGCCAGAACAGCCCAGTTTTCCTACAAGATTGATAGTACCGTTCATAAAATCAATCAAGCGGAGGATGTGCTCGAGACCTATGATCTTAAGCCAGAATCGTGGCAATCCACTTCAAGAGTCTTCCAATATAGTGTAAACACAGGCAATGGTGTAGAGGAAAAGGTGGCAGAAAAAGTACGAGTCGATTTCGCCATTACCTTAGAAACCGAAGTCGCTATCCGGCTCGCTATGGAAAAAGAAGTACCAGCTGACCGTCCCATGACAATCGAAAAGGTGGAACTGAAGGGACCGGGAATTGCCGAAACAAAGACGGGCGATCCCAACGATGTGACGATGCTTTCCCATGATGTTTATCCTAGTGAGCAACCACAAACTTATACTTTCTCAGTTACTATGAGAAACTCTGGCTTAGCGGACTACAACTGGGAGAACGATGAAGAGGGAAATCGAATCGGGTATCAAGCCGATCAGTACATGAATTTGGTACCTAGATTTACCCAAATTGATTAGGAGGAGATTTTTTGACACGCAACAAGACCATTTTAGCGATGCTTGTTTTAGTCCTAATCACAGCGTCTAGCTATACATTGGCGAAAATTACGGAGCAGCAAACTTACGTGATCAGTGTGAATGATGCGAAATATGATAAGATGGAACCTCCAGAGAAGCCTAGCCAACCATCCGGTGAAGAGGCACTGATTGAAGAAGAGCCGGAAGTTCAACAGGAAACAGCTGTTGAAGAAATTGTTGGAGCGCCTAGTGAAGAAATTACCGATGACTTGGCAGTTGGCGCAACGGTCCCACTAACACCACAAGTTGTATTCGAGGCGGAATCACCAGTTAACGAGCCGCAAGAATTGTTCCTACCGGATGAGGGGATCTACGCAATTCAGCTCTACGGTGAGGCTGCGGATGAAGCGGCTGCAGGCTATCTAGTAGGTTACTTGACCTATACAACAGACCAAGTGCTGACTTACCAGCTAGGTGCAGTGAGTGAGGACCTGCTGGAAGAACCAGCAGACCAAAGTGGAAAAGAACTAGATTTACCAAAAATTTCGCAACTGTTCGTAGCTGACAGCGATGAACCAATTATGCAGGTGGGTCCAACAGATGCGTTAATGGATGAAACGATTTTAACCGCTATTGCCGCAGACTCTCAGCTTCACGAGCAGCTCAGTCCAAAAGAGGAGCGCACCACAGGTAAAATGCTCGTGACCTATTTAGGACCGATTTCTGAAGCAGCACAGATGGAAACATTGAATCAAACCCATTAGAAAGAATCAAAAAGTATTCGTACTTTTTGGTTCTTTTTTTTGGAGCAGATCCATCTTTTAAAACTTACGTGTTCACGCAATCTTTCTTAAAACCTTGTCAAACCAACACCGGAAAGACCTTTCCATCCAGTTATAATGGACAAATAGCTTCTAGTCTTCTACGATAAGAACAATAAAACAAGAAGGAGCAACTAATGAAAATTGGCGAACAACTAAAAGAACATCGAACTAAATCCGAACTGACACAAGCCGAGGTAGCCGAGAAAATTTTTGTATCGGTGCGGTCGATTTCTAACTGGGAGAATGGGCGAAATATGCCGGATATTGAAAGCGTAATTCGGCTTGCGAAGTTTTATCAATTATCGTTGGATGAATTACTCTTGGAGGGATCAGATATGGTAGAAGAAATGAAAAAGCAAGAACAGGCACTAAGGTTCACGCAAATTCTATTTTTAGGAACTATGCTGACAGGTATTTTGCTGTTAGCTATTATCTATCTGATGCCTGAGAAAACTGCAAAGTGGCTGCAATTCACGATTATGGGGGCCTTCGCAACTAATTTGATCCCCATGGTTTATTTTCAAGTCAAGATTCGTAATCTAAAGGGACATCCGTATGATTGGGAGAAAGAAATGCGGCACAGCCGAATCGCTTCTTTGGTATTTGTCGTCCTGACGTTAATTTTTATCGCTTATTTATATACCCTATAATTCAAAAAACAGGGACAAAAGGTCGAAAAACTAGTTCATCCACTTTTTTTTACCATTTCCTCTATATTTTTCGAGTACTTTCCATTAAAATTATTAATGAAATGTTTCTTACTGGGGGATTATTGATGAAAAAAGGGCAAAAAATGATCGTTTATGGGTTGGTTGTAGCGATTCTTTTAGCAACAGGGATTACGGTGAAATTGGGTTTAGATCAGCGCAGCGCAGCACAGGATCAGGCGACGCGCTTACCATCAACAAATGCAGCTTCGGAGAATGAAGCCGAACTGCTAAAACAAGCAGACACAGAAGCTAAGCAATACGACTATGATGAAGCAATAAAGCTGCTGCAAGATTCAGAGAGTAAAGAGACGCAAGCGCAGGTTTTAGATTATGAACTGCAAAAAAAGGACTTGATAACGTGGTCTGATCCGACACTATTTCCTCATTTGTCGGTACAGCCGCTGGTAATTTCACCAGAGAAGGCATTTAGCGCAACAAAGAATTATCAAAGGAACAATTTGACGATTGATGAATTTAAACAGCTATTAAATGAATTGTATGAACGTGATTTTGTTTTGGTTCGTCTGTCCGATATGGTTAAAAAGCAAGACAATGGCGAATGGGAATTTGTGGGGGTGTCTTTACCTGACGGAAAAAAACCGTTGCTATTGTCTCAAGAAAATGTTTCTTATAATGAAGAGACCGCAGAAGCGGGGCTTTCCAGCAAGCTAGTAGTTGATCGGGACAATCGCGTGAAAAGCTGTTATCGGGACGGTGACAATGAATTAGCCGGCAACTACGATATGGTACCCTTAGTGGATCAATTTATCTGGCAGCATCCGGAATTTTCTTACCGTGGCTCAAAAGGAACCTTGGCAGTTACCGGAGCCGATGGTGTTTTTGGCTATGATGTTTCTGAGACGGGAACTGCAAAGGACATCGAACGAGCGACCGCTGTTGCCGATCGCTTGAAGGAGACGGGGTGGACCTTGGCTTCTTATTCGTGGGCACCGATTAATTTTAACTATTCTACCTTGGCGATCGTTCAACAAGATACGGTGCAATTTAAAGCTGATGTTGAACCGATCATTGGTGAAACGCCGCTGTTAATGTTTCCTGAAGGGTCCGATATCGGTACTTGGCAGCCTTACAATGAATGCAATCCATCTTATGTTTATTTGAAGGATGAAGGCTTTTCGATCTTTAGTCAACAAGATGCTACGCAGGAGTCTTGGGGTGAATTTACTCCAGCCTACTACCGAAATGCTCGAATCATGGTAACCGGTGCAGACTTGGCAGCTGGAAGTGCTTATTTAGCACCATTTATGGACACAGCCGATGTACTAGATGAAGAAGCAAGAGGAATATAAAAAGAAGGCTATGTGCCTTCTTTTTTCGTGTGGATAAGTGAAGATACCGGTATGGAGCGTAAATTTTCAGGGAGGGTTTCCGATTTGGTCGAGTTTGCGAAGCCTTTGTGGTATGGTAAGGAAAAATTTAATTTTCGTGAGTGGTAGGTTTGTTGAATGAACGCCGTCCGGCTTCCCAAACTAACTTTGTCGGTAATAAGCAAAAATAGGGAGAAACTTGAGGAGCAATTTATCCCTATTTTAGACTTATTACGTCAAAGCTGAACGAGTTTGAGAAGCCTTTGTGGTGCCATACATGGTTTTTCAGTAAAAATCATGTATAATAGCTAATGAGTGTATATGCACAGACCGAACTGTTACGGGGTCTGAGTAAGCGTAAAACTAATAGATAAAAAAATATAAGAGGTGGCTATTTTTGAGTACAATCAAAATGATCCCCTTCAGCGGTGTACGTGAAAATGGTAAAAACATGTACGTGGTTGAAGTGGATAACGATATTTTTGTCCTAGATTGCGGACTAAAGTATCCCGAAAACGAATTACTAGGAATTGATATTGTGATTCCTGACTTTACCTATCTAATCGAAAACGCAGATCGCGTGGCAGGTGTCTTCTTGACCCACGGACACGCAGATGCCATCGGGGCGTTGCCTTATTTAGTGTCGCAGATGAATGTTCCAGTTTTTGGAACGGAACTGACGATCGAATTGGCAAAATTGAACGTCAAAGACAACGACGACAGCAAGAAGTTCAACGACTTTCATGTGATTGATGAGCATACGGAGATTGACTTTGGCACTGCAAGCGTCAGCTTCTTCCGGACAACCCATACAATTCCTGATTCAGTCGGGATCAGCTTGAAAACCGATGAAGGCAACGTGGTTTACACGGGTGATTTCAAATTTGATCCAACGGCAATTCCTATGTATGCAACGGATTATCGCCGTTTAGCAGAAATTGGTTCAGAAGGCGTCTTGGCATTGTTCAGTTCTTCATCGAACGCTGAAAATGCGATCCAAGTTGCTTCAGAGCGGGACATTGCGGCAGAAGTATACGACACCATCAAATACTGGGAAGGTAGAATCATTGTTGCCTGTGTTGCCAGCAACCTGCAACGGGTACAACAAATTTTGAATGCTGCCAAAAAAGCCCAACGCAAAGTCGTTTTGACCGGACAAGACTTTGAACGAATCATTCGAACAGCGATGCGTTTAGGCAAACTGGAAGTACCAGAAGATTTGTTTGTCACTTTGAAGGAAATGAAGAAATACAAACCAGAAGAATTGATCATTTTAGAAACGGGTCGGATGGGCGAACCCATTAAGTCCTTGCAAAAAATGGCCAACGGTTCTCACCGCAACCTGCGAATTGAAGAAGGCGATTTGGTTTATATTACTACGACACCGACTACTGCAATGGAAACCACTGTTGCCAAAACCGAAGACATGGTCTATCGGGCAGGCGGTACCGTGAAGAATATTTCTGAGAATTTACGAGTTTCAGGTCATGCCAATCCTCGTGATTTACAAATGATGCTGAACTTTATGGAACCCACTTATTTCATCCCGGTTCAAGGGGAATACCGTCAGCTAGCAGCCCATGCTGATTTAGCCCATGAGCTAGGTATTGCTTATAAGAATATCTTTATCACTGGTCGTGGTGATGTGCTTGAGTACAAAAACAAGCATTTAAGTTCATCAGGCAGTGTACCAGCAGAAAACGTTATGATCGATGGTATCGGTGTAGGCGACATCGGCAACATTGTCTTACGTGACCGTAAAGTCTTGTCAGAAGATGGGATCTTTGTCATTGTGGTAACGATTGATCGCAAAGGCAAAAAGATCGTATCAGCCCCACAAATCACTTCTCGCGGCTTTGTCTATGTGAAAGCTAGCCGGGATTTAATGAAAGAAAGCAGCGACATCACCGAAGAAATCGTGGTGAAACACCTGCATTCCGATGATTTTGAGTGGAGTAAATTAAAACAAGACATTCGCGACAAGCTAAGCCGCTACTTATTCGAACAAACCAAGCGTCGTCCGGTGATCCTTCCAGTCATTATGGAAGCCAGCCAACGAAGAGGACGTCGGAAATAAACTTTTTAAACTTAGAGACAGCCAAACGTTGAAGCAGACGTTTGGTTGTTTTTCTGTGTCAAAAAGGTACTTCCATCTGTTTTTGCTTAATAAATGACCGATTTGGACAATTTTAAGTTTCTGGTCTAAACGATAGAATATAGCAAAACTCTTCCCAATCAAAATACGATAAGTAGGTTCATTCAATCGATAGATGTGAGCGACATCTTCGTGCAACTCTGGGAAAAATCGCAGAAGCTGAATCGAAGTGTAGATGGTGTACACATATTTTTTAATGGTGTCTTCTGGAAGCAGCAAGTCTGACTCCCACTCAGCAATGATGTCTCGAAGACTTTTCTTAAAGCTTTCGGCGTATTCAATAGTACACTGCTCGTTAATCTCCCCAGCCATATTTCCCAAACGCTTTCTTCATTTGTTCTTCCGTTAAGGTCTTACCAGCTTCAAACTCAGCAAAGCTTTCTTCAATCAGTTGTCGATCGTGTTCTTTAGCAATGTCCTGTGTATTTAGGACGTAATTGTCGCCATCTTTTGTGTACTCTACTACATCTCCAGCTTCTAATCCCCATTCTTTAGGAAAAATGGCCCCAACTGAATTGCCGATTTTTCGGATTTTAAGCTCACCCATAAAATTCAACTCCTACTCTTTTTCATCGGTTATAACACGTTATAACACAGGGTGGCATATTACTGCTCCTTTTTTTGCAAAACTTGTTATAATCACACTGATTAGAAAGGAAGTTTTTTATGGCGACTTATCAAGACGATCCATTAGTCCAAAAGAATCGCTGGTGGATTCTGGTATCGGTGGCTTTGTTTGCCTTTATGTCCACCTTGGATTCCAGTATTGTAAACATTGCATTACCAACGATTTCTAAAGATTTAAACGTCCCAATGAACGAAGCAGAATGGGTTGTGTCCATCTATTTGATAGTTGTTTGTGCCTGTTTACTTTTATTCGGGAAGATTGGCGACAGCTTTGGCAAGATTAAGGTCTATCGGATTGGGACGATTATTTTCACTGTAGGTTCTTTATTGTGCGGCTTTAATCATTCGCTGGAATTTTTACTGTTTGGTCGGGTGATTCAAGGCATTGGTGCCAGTATGACGATGGCAACTAATTCAGGAATAGCGACAGAAGTCTTTCCTATGAAGGAACGTGGCCGTGCATTAGGTTCAATTGGCGCATTCGTATCTCTGGGATCAATCGCAGGACCGGGTATTGGCGGTCTGATTTTATCACAATTTTCTTGGTCTTATATTTTCTGGATCAACGTACCAGTTGGAATTGCCACGATTTTAATCGGCGAAAAATTCCTACCGAAGGATATCACGATGTCTCGACGCAAGATTGACTTTGTCGGCTTCGGCGCTTTTGCGGTAACGATCATGAGTTTCTTTGGCAGTATCTTTATCGGACAGGAAATGGGCTATGGAAATCTCCTGCCGGTAGGCTTACTAGGACTAGCACTGATCGCTTTTCTCTTTTTCATCTATGTGGAAAAACGGAAAACCGATCCGTTGATTGTCTTCAGCATTTTCAAAAATAAAATGTTCACCATGAGTCTAATCACAGCAGTGTTGATTTTTTCTTCCAACTTTTTCGTGAACGTGGTGATCCCCTTTTATTTACAAAGTGCCCGCGGGCTTTCGGCTAGTTATTCTGGTTTGTTAATGATGGTGTTTCCTTTTTTGATGGTTATCGGATCACCCATCAGCGGGTATTTAACCGATAAAGTTGGTTCACCAATATTAGTGGTTACTGGCTTAGTGATGCTTTCAATCACTCAGATCATGTACATTTTCATGAATGAGACGACCCCGATTTGGTATTATGTTGTGGCTACCGCCATTATGGGCTTTGGGAATGCGCTGTTCCAGTCGCCAAACAATACCATGGTAATGAGTAGCGTCACCAAAGAAAATCTTGGCGTTGCCGGCAGCTTGAACTCATTTGCTCGTAATTTGGGGATGGTCATTGGAATTGCGTTGGCGACCACGATCCTATACAGCGGCATGAGTGCAGCCTACGGCGAGCGGGTAACTACCTATATTACTAATCGACCAGATGTATTTGTCTTTGGTATGCGGATCACGTTTATCGCATCCTTTGCCTTGTGTTTTGTGGCGCTGATCCTTTCTGCGGTTCGCTTTCGGAGGATGCGCAACACTCAGAAGTAACGACTATTTCTTCAGCACTCTATTCAGAGTGCTGTTTTTTTCAATAGTAAAGAAAGTATAATTTTTCCACAATTGAAAAGATTATAACAACAAGGTTGCTATGCTCCGGCTTCGCAAACTAGCTTGCCAGTTCCACTTAGGTTGCTAACTTCCTAATTTTGGACACTCTGTTTCCCAGTTTTTAGCTGGAAACTTCGATCAATTTGACCCAAATACTTCTTTGATTGAACCAAGTTCGATTGTTTTTCTGCCAAGCACCGCAAGGACCGTACTTGCAAGACTTGTGTTATGCTTACAAAGAATCAGCCTCTTATTTTAGATAAAATGACTGACTTACTATGAAAAAACAGGGGGAATAACATTGGCTAATCAGGTAGAAGACTATTTAACCAAACAAGGAATTTCTTTTACTGCGCATGAATTGCCAGTAGAAAGAGAAGATGGGACCGCCGTATTAACCGAGGAACCGGTCGATCATGATAAAATCTTTAAAACCTTAGTGATGAAAGGCAACAAAACAGGCGTGGTTATCGCAGTGGTGCCTCTAGATGCCCGCTTGGATTATAAAAAAGCGGCAAAAGCTACAGGAAACCGTAAGATTGGTTTGCCGCCAATGGATTTTGTCTTGGAGCATACCGGTTATGAGCATGGTGCGAACACGCCGATTGGTATTCGTTTAAACCATCCTGATTACTTAATTGTATTCGATGAAAGCATTCATAATTACGAACAAGTCATTATTTCTAGTGGCGAAATCGGTCGAGCAGTGGAACTAGCGTCCAGCGATTTAATCGAACTGTTACACCCGCAGATTGAAAGTTTATTGAAATAAATGAGAGAAGTTAGCTGATTCGTTGAAAAACTAGCAGTTGACTTCTTTTTTATTTGACCTTCTGTTATACTATAAAAGATAAAACTGTACCAATGAAAAAGGTGAAACAGGAGGGTTAGTTGTGGCAACTAAACATGATTTAATTTTGGAACATATTGAAAGTTTGCCGGTTGGTGAACGTATTTCGGTTCGAAGCATTGCAAAAAACTTAAGTGTCAGTGAGGGAACTGCGTATCGAGCGATTAAGGATGCTGAAAATATCGGGCTGGTTTCGACCATTCAGCGAGTGGGCACGATTCGGATCGAGCGTAAATTAAAGAAAAATATTGAGCGCTTAACGTTCGGTGAGGTTGTTAGGATCATTGAAGGCGACGTTCTCGGCGGTACAGCAGGTTTAGACAAGGATTTAAATAGATTTGTCATTGGTGCGATGACAGAAGAGGCAATGCAGCGCTACATTACACCGGGTTCTTTATTGATCGTCGGAAATCGGACGGGCGCACAAAGGCTAGCGTTGAAAGACGGAGCGGCTGTTTTAATTACTGGGGGCTTTGATACTGATCCGGAAATAGCAGAGTTAGCCGACGAATTAGAATTGCCCGTTCTGCGAACTACTTACGATTCCTTCACAGTTGCGACCATGATCAACCGGGCGTTAAGCGACCAGTTGATCAAAAAAGACATCATGCAAGTCAGTGACATCTATATGCCCTTGGAGAAGACCCAATACTTACAAGCAGGGGAGCCAATTTCCAGCTATCAAACCTTATCTGAAAAAACTGGACATTCCCGCTTCCCAGTCGTAAACAAAAACATGCGAGTGATGGGCATTGTAACAGCTAAAGATATTTTAGGCAAAGCCGACAATCAATTGTTGGATCGAGTAATGACACGCGAGCCGATTGTCGTGAAAACCAATATGAGCGTTGCTTCTGTCAGCCATCGAATGATTTGGGATGGTCTGGAAATGATGCCGGTGGTAGAAGATGATCTAACGTTACTTGGAATGGTCAGCCGACAAGATGTGATGAAAGCCATGCAGCTTGTGCAGCGTCAACCGCAAATGTCCAATACTATTTCTGATCAAATTGTGGGTGAGATTGTGATGGTGGATGCGGATCGTGAAGGCAATCCGTTAGAACATCCTTACTTCAAATTTGAAGTAAGTCCGCAAATGGTCAATAGTGTGGGGACAATTTCATTTGGTGTGTTAAGTGAGCTGTTGGCCAACGTTGCTCAACGCAGTTTGATGATCGACCAACGCCGCAATACCATAATTGAACAGATGAATCTACACTACCTGCGCCTGATCCAATTAGAAAGTGAAATTGAAATTCATACGAAAATCCTAGAATTTGGCCGGCGTTCTGCCAAATTAGATTTAGAAGTATACATTGACAATGTCATCGTGGCAAAAGCGCTCGTTGTTTGCCAGGTGATGGAGCGTTCATAGAAAGAGGCAAAACATGACAACAACCGAAAAAATTATCGCAGCAATCAAAGAATATGACCGCATCATTATTCACCGCCACCAACGACCTGATCCAGATGCGATTGGGTCACAAGTCGGGTTGGCAGAGGTGTTGCGCCACAATTTTCCTGACAAAGAAATTTACCAAGTCGGCGGATCAGTCGAAGGGTTAGAATTTCTAGCCAGCATGGAAACAATCGAAGATGCGTTGTACCAAGGTGCCTTAGTGATTGTTACCGACACGGCGAATTCTCCCCGAATCAGTGGCGATCGGTTTTCATTAGGGGATAAATTGATCAAAATCGATCACCATCCCAACGACGACCCATATGGTGATATTGTGTGGGTAAATACAAAAGCCAGCAGTTGTAGTGAAATGATTGCCGACTTCGCTTTTGAATACGACTTGGCATTAACACCCAACGCAGCCCGCTTATTGTACGGCGGAATCGTGGGGGATACAGGACGCTTCTTGTATCCAGCAACCACTTCTCATACGTTGCGCGTTGCAGCCAAATTAGTCGATCACCACTTCGATGCCACGAAGCTGAATCGGGAAATCGAACAAATTTCCTTGAAGGTCGCTCAGATGTCTGGGTATTTGTACCAGCACCTAGAAGTCGATGAAAACGGGGCTGCCCAAGTCATCTTGACCCAAGAAGTCATGAAAAAATATGATATTGTAGATTCTGAAACGTCTTCTTTGGTACCTCTACCAGGAGTCATCGACAATGTGCTGGCTTGGGGACTTTTTGTGGAACAACCTGAAGGCTATTATCGTGTCCGCCTGCGTTCAAAAGGACCAGTCATTAACGAATTAGCCAAACGTCACCACGGCGGCGGTCACCCGCTAGCCAGCGGCGCCAATGCCCGTGACGATAGCGAACGGGAAGAAATCTACCGTGAACTACAAGCAATGTGTGCCCAGTACCATCAAAAATAGTAGGAATTTGGAACTAGTCTTGCTAGCAATCATGCAAGGCTAGTTCGTTTTTGCAGAGAAAACTTGCGAAATAAGAAGGAATGCCCTTTTCAAAGGGTTATTTTTTCGCTAAAATAAGGCATCAAACAAAAAAGGAGACCAACCATGTCATTACCAAATTGCCCAATGTGTCAATCAGAATATACCTACGAGGATCGCGGAATGTTTATTTGTCCAGAGTGCGGCCATGAATGGAACGAAGAGGCAGCCGCTGAAGAAGGATTAGTTGTAAAAGATAGTAACGGCAACTTGCTTGAAGAAGGCGACAGCGTAACCGTGATCAAAGACTTAAAAGTCAAAGGGGCTTCAAATCCAATCAAACAAGGAACCAAAGTGAAAAATATCCGTTTAGTCGAAGGCGACCACAATATCGACTGTAAAGTAGATGGCTTTGGTCCCATGAAGCTGAAATCAGAATTCGTTAAAAAGCTCTAGAAAGAATCTTAGTGCGGTCTTCATACTTTTTTCATCGCTTTCTGTTACACTAATAGTAAGATAGTTTAAGATAGGGGAAATGTTTATGTATGGCCTTGGATACTATAATTTTTTTGATCCAACATTTCTTTTGGTTATCCTTGGATTAGTGATCAGTGGAGCTGCATCAGCTTATGTTAACTCCACCTTTCGCAAATATGACGAAATGCGTAGCCGCAACGGCTTAACCGGAACACGGGCTGCTCAATACATTTTACAAAGTCAAGGAATCAATGATGTTGGGGTTCAGCAAATTGCTGGGAATTTAACTGATAATTACAATAGCGGCAATAAAATGCTTAGCTTATCAGAAGCAACGGCACAGTCCACTTCGGTTGCGGCAATCGGTGTCGCTGCCCATGAAGTCGGACATGCGGTTCAGGATGCGAAGGGGTATCTCCCATTAAGAATCCGACACGCGATTGTCCCAGTTGCTAATTTTGGTTCAACGATTGCCTTTCCGTTGATTTTAATCGGTGTGTTTATGAGCTGGAATACCACCTTAATCAACATCGGTATCGCTGCGTTTTCTTTGGCATTGGTTTTCCAATTGGTGACTTTGCCAGTAGAATTTGATGCGTCTCGTCGGGCGTTAGCGATTCTAAGGGACGGCAATATGCTGGAAACAGATGAATTGCAAGCAGCTCGCAAAGTACTAACAGCAGCGGCTTTAACTTATGTGGCAGCTGCGTTAGCGACTTTCTTACAGCTGTTACGTTTGATCATGATATTCGGCGGCAATCGCAATCGAAACTAAAAAAAGCGGTAAATCTCCCAATTTTCGGAGGTTTACCGCTTTTTTATCTTTTTCTTTAGTAAATACGCTTTAAAATTGGTAAACGTATGATGTTTAGGTGTTTCATAGACACCAATTACATGAAAGCCTTTCTTAGCATAAAATTTCTTAGCAGGCTGGTTTTTGTCACTGACATAAAGGTAGAGATCTTTTTGCTGCTGTTGGGCTGCTTCTAACAACTGACTGGCAATTCCTTTCTGCCGAAAAGCTGGATCAACAAACAACTGCTGAATCAATAATCCCTCTAATGGTTGGGGTTCAAATAAATTATCCTTGGCTAATTTTTCCAGTAAGCCATCTTGGGCAATCAGTAAAAAACCGGCGATTTGCTTCTTTTCATCAACTGCCAGATAGACCTCTTTAGAAAGCTCAAAAGCTTCGCAATCAATGATGCCTTCACCATCGACAGTCGAAAGCTGCTGCAACCCATATTTTTTAGCTTGTTGATAGGTTGGATGAGTATTCGGGTACCGTTGAATCTGCATGAGAACCTCCTTTTTTTTGTTCCAGTATACCAAACAATCAAGTAAAAAGAGAGTTCTTATTATTGTTCGCCCTTAGAGTATGGTATGATTAAATTAGCAAATAAAGGAGCTGATACCCATGAAAAGAACAACGAAAATCAAGATCGGTGTAAGTGTCATTGCGGTAGCTGGCGTTGCCACAGCAGTGATTGCTTCGGGTAAAATTTTAGAGAAAGCACGTCATGCGTCGAATCGTCACAAAGTGAAAAAATTTGTGAATGACAAGTTCGACGGTAGCGACAAAATCATGTCTATCGTGGATAAATTGTCGGATGAAGATTTAGATAACCTGATGAACATCCTTGGAAAAATCAAGGACGGAAAAAAACGTGTATCAGTCTACGGAGATTCTATTAAAGAAACTACTGATGATTTAAAAGATAAGATCATGAACATGGTCGACAATGTAATCGATTAAAAACGAACGCCCATCAACCAAGCCTAGTTGATGGGCGTTTTTAGCTGCAATTTTAACGGGGCTTCGCTTTTTAACCAAGCTTTTTTAACGCTGAGCGAACCTGCAAAGTCCTTCTTAGGATGCTCTGCTATTCATCGGAGTCGTTTTCTTGCTTCAGCTGGTACATGAGCAGGCAATACTTCTTTCCAGCTGCGGATACTTTGCCCTTTAGCCACTAGCTCCAAATAGCGTCCAGCAGTAGGCATATACTCAGGTTGATAACAGATCTTTCTGGCTTGACCGCGGTCATTATAACTAGTCGCAATGTAAGCAGTTGAGGACGTGTTGGTGGCTAACTGAATGACCGGATTTATTTCTGCGGTTTTTACGTAAATTTTCTCTTCTCTAATCAAGGGATTCACGGAATCAGCGATCGCCGCCCATTCACTGGTTTGATTTTTTGTTAGGTTCGGTGCTATGACTAAAAAAACAGCTAGCAATAGGAGGATTGCGACAATGATTCGCTTGATTCTTTTCAACGTGATCCCTCCTTATTTATCTATCATACAAGTCTTGTTACCCGTTTGAATCAGTCATAAGTATGAAATTCTTCAAATTCCTGCTGACATGTACATAAAATATGCTAAAGTAAGAAACGAGGTGAAAAGCGTGGAACGAATCAGTTCATTTACAGAAGAAGAAAAAGCGTACTATATGCAAGAAGCGATCCTTGAAGCACAAAAAGCAGAAGCTGTGGCAGAAGTACCTATTGGCGCAATTATCGTCTATCAAAAAGAAATTATCGGCCGCGGGCATAACCTGCGAGAGCATAGTCAAGATGCCACCAGTCATGCTGAAATGTTTGCTATTCGAGAAGCCTGCAAAGATTTAGAAAGCTGGCGCTTAGAAGAATGCCAGCTGTTTGTTACGTTAGAGCCCTGTCCTATGTGCAGCGGCGCCATGATTTTGTCACGAATCGAAGAAGTTTATTTCGGCGCCTATGATCCCAAAGGAGGAACCGCAGGAACTTTGATGAATCTATTAACCGATGAGCGATTTAACCACCGGGCTTATGTAGAAGGTGGAATCTTAGAAGAAACCTGCGGCCAATTACTAACCAATTTCTTCCGTCAACTACGGGAAAAGAAAAAACAAATGAAAAAGACTAGCCAAGCTGACTAGAATTTGTTATACTAATTTTTGCCGAAAGGCTAGGACAATGTCGGGCTTGTGAATTGTGTCAGATCTGGAAGGAAGCAGCACTAAGCAGGATCCGGCATGTGTCTGAATTAAATCGCTTATCAGCAGGCTTTCGAGCCTGTTTTTTATTTGCCTAAAACCTAAAAGGGGCAGTAAAGGGGCAATCTCATTTTCCGTGTTTGTTGAGTTTTTCAACTATACTTGCCTTCGCTTTCTTAGTGACATGGGTGTAAATCTTCATTGTCGTGTCCATATCGGTGTGACCAACCCTTTCCATGATCGCTTTGATAGGAATGTTAAGCTCAGCTAAAAGCGATATGTGAGAATGCCGAAAAATATGACTAGACATCTTCTTGTTTATTTTTTTGTCACCAAGTTTGTCGTTCATAGTCTTGAGAGAATTATTGAATGAATTGATTTGTATAGGCTTGCCGGTTTTGCTAAGGAATAGATAACAAGTCTTTTTTCCGAATTTCAACTTATTCTCTAAAATTAATTCTTCAATGATTTCAACCGCTCGGTTCGAAAGATCAACTTCTCTATAAGATGCAGCCGTTTTTGGTAACTCCTTTGTCGCATTTTTATATCCGTTAGAGTAATCTAATGTACCCGTCACTTTAATAGATTTAGTATCAGCATCATAGTCCTCTAACGTCAGGCTGATAGTTTCTCCAGCGCGTAACCCGGTCAAATACATAAACTCAGCGAGTCTACCGTGATGCACGCTCTGAAAGGTGTCACAGTATACCTTCAATAGCTTATTCATCTCATTTTCTTCTAAATACTTTTCTTCCACTTTCTCATATATTTCTTTAGTTAGCGCAGGCTTAGGTATTTTTGCTCGATCTACAGGATTGCTACTAATCATTTCCATATCGACAGCGTAATCTAACGCCATCTTTAAGACACCCCGGAATTTCTTTTTATAACTATATGCTTGAGTAAGTTGGTCAAAAAAGTCCTGATAAAATTTGGCATCAGTATTTCTGACCAAAGCATCAGTATTGAGGTTTCCTCTGATGTATCTTAATATCTTCAAGTAATTTACTTTTGAAGAATTTCGTATGGTCTTCTCATGATACGACCACCAGGAATCGAGCAGTTGGCCTAGTGTCACATTTGTCTGCTCCTTCTGTTCTAACTTCAACTTTATTTTTTCTTGTAGCTCCATATTTGCTTGCTTTCTCGCTTGATTGGATTTACTTGTCAAAGTCACTGATACTTTTCTGACTTTTTCTGTGTACGGATCTTTGTACCTCTCAGAGTACTTGTAGCTTCCATTTTTTAATTCTTCTACCCACATATTAATGTTCAACTCCTTAATCAAATTCCATTTCAGATACACCATCACTAAAAGATTCGAGAAAATCGTTTTCATTCATGAAATCAATCCAAGTTTTTGCACCAGCCTTCATTGCTATCCTAGCACTCTTGATCTGTTCATAAGCTGCAGCCGCGACTTTATCCCACATTTCATCTGCAGCTCTTTCCATACGTGCGTCATTCCATTTTTTCCTTTTTTCTCACTCCTCCTACTATTACGATCATGTTGTAATACTAATGCTTTCTGCATATAGATTTCATAAGCATTAGTGCTCTCTAAAAACTCTTTGAATTCCAAATAGTTCATAAAAATACTCTCCTTTTTCTAATTTAATTATATATTTTGAATAAATGGAACTGCTTACAGGAACGTATGTTCTTTTGTTGGGTAAAAAAATAGTTACAATGATCCCTGGTTTGTAGCTAGATCATTTAAAAGTTCTTTTACTGCATGCTCATATTTTGGATTAAGATCATTAGACTCAATAAATTTCATATAGTTTACGTGCCGAAGATCGATGTCAGAAGCCGCCATGTACTTATCTAACAACTTCTTTATCATGTATTGTTCTGCTTCAGCTTCCATCTTTGATCGAAGTGTAAATGTTAAGTTATACAGGTGGTAATTATTATGGTGTTTGCATGCGTGTCCTAATTCGTGCAACAGAACACGCATTTCCTCCATTTCTGACATACCTTCTTTTAAAACAATTGTATTAGTAGCTGCTATATAATGTCCTGGTTTATCCATACCTGCGCGGTATAGTATCGTAACCTTTAAAGTATCAACAATTTTTCTTATGCGTCTATCCAACAAACTCACCTACTAGCCTTTCTTTTTTTCAAGATAGGCTTCGATAATTGCCTTTAAAATTTCTTTGTCGTTATCAGTTAGCGGTTCTCCATCATAACTCATTACTGAATCTAAAGCCTCCTCAACAGTTAAATCTTTTTTTATCCCATCAAGACTACCAGTTGGGTTATCTGTTCTGCCCAGTAGATAGTCAACCGAAACATTAAAAAAATCTGCAACTTTTTGCAAATCTGCTCCTTTTGGTTCGCTTGTTTTCCACTTATAAAAAATATTCTTGCTGAAACCTAACTCTTCCGCTACCTGTTGTAAGGTTAAATCTCTTTTTTGGGATAGTAATTTTATCCTCTCAAACACTACCAATTCAACAATCCTCCTTTAAATGGCAGAGAAAAATAATAAAAGTAGGGAAAAATGCTTGACCAAATTACCCAAACGTATTATCATTAACTCGTAACCTAATCCGTTACCAACAAAAAAGACATACTGGTGCCCTTGATTAAAATCGAAAACCCGTCTGCAAACGATTTTCATTGATTTTGAAAGGTGCCAGGGTTATTTCCTATGCCCCTATTTTATCCATACGGGTAAAAAAAGTCAATAGATTTTTATAAAAATAGGTAACGGAAATGGTTACGCTCGATAATTAAGTATAGAGGAGGGTAGAAAATGCCAGAAACAGCGATCCTTAGAGAAAAGATTTTGGAGTATAAGGAGGAGAATGATTTATCTTATAGGACTATGGCGTTGGTTATTGGTTCGAATAAACAAGAAGTATATTATGCGGTCACTGGAAAGAGAACTACAAAAAAATCTAATTTGCTTCTTACAAAATTGCTGAAAGCATACGGGATCAGTTAGGAGGGGGATTATGACTGACAAGATTGTTATTGCCGCTACGGTAGAAATACCACAGATGTGGATGTCCAAAGAAGAAGCCAAACAGTATTTTGGGTATAAAGAACATGAACCTACCTTTCAAAAACTTTTAGCAGAATTCAAGGAGCATCCTGATTATTGTGAAGGGTACCGTTTACCGACGTACAAGGTTCCAATCATTAGAATTGATTTGTTCGATAAGTTTTTAGAATGGAAACATAAGAACAAGTTTAAAAGAAACAAAGGAGCGTAGAAATGGAAGTTAAAGTAAAGACTTTGAGCGGTGGCGTGATCGTATTTAAAACTGATGAACCCTATATTCTCGCTGCAGTCGTCTTGAATTATACAAACCAAAGTACGTGGGTAAGAGTTAAGCTTTAGCATCTAAATAGAACGGAATAGGAGGACAGGTAAGATGTTACCAGTCAATAAAGTAACAATCCTTAACTTGATTACAAATCATGGCTACCGAAATCCGACTGGTGCTGTGGCATTGTTAAACATTGAACTGTTCGAATCTTTCATTAAACGGAACGAACTATCACGTTAAATACGAATTTTAGGAGGAACAACAATGAAGATACCAGAGAAAAAGATAACTCAATTCACTGAGTTGATCGAAGGTCTGACTAGTATGCAGTTTAGTTTGTTAGTTCAAAAAGCAAATATCTTCTATTCGGATCATCAGCATAAGGTGCAACTTACAGAGAATGACATAAAGAAAATAGAAGATAGTTGCCTTCAGGACTTTACTTAGTAACTACTTGAATAAAGATGGGATTTATCCTGTAGTCAACGGATTTGTAATGGATGTGTACATAATCCAGTTGATAAAAAGAATCGTATTCAGATCTTGTTTTGGGACTGTAGATTGCAGCAGATTCTTCCCACCATTGACTTGGGGATACTTTGTGTTCGCCGATGTAACAATTCTCATCTTCATTTAGACAACACCACGTGCCAATTAGATTAGCGTAGATTTCAGTCATCAGACTTTAACCTCCTTACCAGTTATTTCAGCGTAATCATCACTGATAAGTGAATTATAGCAAAGAAAGGAAAGTCAGAATGAAAATAATAGTTAAGTTAAAAACAAGTGGCTTCATCATTCACGAGTCAAGCGATAAGAAAGTCCATGCTGCAACATTAATTAGAGAATTGGAGCAGTGCCCAGCAAAAATCATGGTGAAAACCTGATGCCTGAAATGGTTTTCGCTTTTGTTCTATGGATTGTCGTCTTAGTAGGGATTGGTATCAACGTGGCGTGCAAGGATCAGTTTGGAAGAATACTAGCTATGATTGCTTTCTTCTTGGGACTAGTAATTACAGCAGGAATTCTTTTTATTCTTTGAAAAATGAAAGGAGTGATTGAATGCGTGAAGACTTTGTATTTGTGAAAAACATAAGTGTGGATTTATCAAAGAGAGCAGCAAGGCGTAGAGCAAAGAAAGTTGGTCTAACTGGTGCAATGGCGGCCACTTTAGTTTTAGGAGCTTGGCAACCCGGCTTAGTGTTATTCGGACTTCTGACAGTCACGAATATTGTTCAAAAAACAATCGGGAGGATTGTCAAATGAAAACAAAAAAATCCCACCTCGGGTGCAACCGAGATAGGAACTAAAAAAATGATTTGTCTAAAAGGAGTATAGAACATGAGTAAAAAAATATCAATAAACAAAGTCACCTACAAGCATTTCAAAGGCATTGAAAACTTCGAGCTGATTCTTAACGGTTCTGATGCTGTTGTCTGCGGACAAAACGGCGCTGGAAAAACTACGCTTGCTGACGGCTTGCAATGGCTGTTGTTCGGCAAAGACTCACTGGGGGCAAAGATTAACCCTAAGTCGCTTGATGGTAACAATCAAGAACTACTTGGCCTGGAGCCAACCGTTGAGGCGGAACTGCTGATCGACGGTAAGGCAACTGTCATTAGACGTGTTCAGCAGGAAAAATGGACCACCAAGAAGGGTGAATTGGAAAAGAAGCGCGCCAGCGATACTACCAAATACTTTATTGATGAGGTTCCAACTAAAGAGAAAAACTGGAAAGAATATATCGAAGACTTGGGTGGCGAAACTAATCTTCAGATGCTCTCAAATTCTTCTTTCTTCATGTCTCTTAACTGGACAAAACGTCGCGAAGTTTTAATTGGCATGACTGGTTTGACTGATGAAGAAATCATCAAGAGTGAAGAAACCCTCAAAGAATTACAACTTGTTCTGAAGGATCACACCATTGATGAAATGAAGAAAATACTTTCTGACCAGAAAAAAGAAGTTAAAAAAAGTATAGAGGGTATGCCAGCACGGATTCAAGAAGTCACTGATATGAAATCGCAGCTCAGTCTAGCTGAAAACAAAGTTGAACTTGAGAAAAACATCGATGAAGTTACCGCTTTTGTTCACGAGAAAGAAGGTTGGTTGATTGATGCTAAGTCCGGCAATATCAACAAGGAGCTAAACGATCTTAAAGTGAAACAAGATGAGCTTAGATCAAAGCTTATCGATAAAAAAACAAAGTTTCTGACTGATGCTAATGCCGCAACATCAACGCTACAAGAAGATTTCAATAAGCAACATATGCTAGTCAGCACACTCAGATCTACAGTGAAAGACCTAGAGAGTGAAGAATACCGAACACAAGCAGCTATTGACGAGAAAACAGAGTTTCTTAACAAACACCGTGAAAAATATCGGTTGCTTAAGGAAACGTCCTTTGATGAGCATCAAACTGTTTGTCCAACTTGCAGCCAAGTGCTTCCAGAATCAGAAATTTCAAAGATAAAAGGTAAGTTTAATCAGCAACGATCGAAAGACATCGAAAAAAATATCGAGGTTGGCAAAGCAACAAAGCAAGATCTTGAAAAATTACAGGCTGAACTTAAGACTACTAAAAGTAACTTAAGTAAATCTAAAACTCAGTTTGCTGCAGCCGAAGCTCGTTTGGACGAAATTAATAATGAACTGATATTTGAAAAGAAGAAAGTTGGCACCTTTGAAGAAAGTCAGATTTACCGAGACATTACTGCTCAGAACTCTCAGCTAGAAGTTGAAATGGAGAAGGCTAAACAAAAAGATGTCAACTCAGAAGTCAAAAAGCTTGAAGAAGATATCGAAGCGGACAAAGTAAACTTGGCAAAACTACAACAAGAGCTTCAGAAATTCGAGATTGCTGACTCTTATAATCAACGTCTTTCAGAGTTAAAAGCTCAAGACAAATCGCTAAAAGAGCAGAATCAGCAAATTGAAAAAGATTTATGGCTGATCGAGGAATTCACACGCAAAAAAGTTGAACGTATCGAGGAATCCATCAATGCCAAGTTTGAGATTGTTAAGTGGAAATTATTCGACATCCAAAAAAACGAGGGTATCAAAGAAATGTGCGAAGCCACTTATGTTGGGATTGAGTACAGCAGCGGCTTGAACAACGGCGCTCGGATCAACTGTGATCTGGATATCGTCAACACTTTGTCGAGAGAACTCGGTATCACGATGCCAATTTTCGTGGACAACGCCGAATCGGTTAACACATTGATTCCTATTGATAGCCAGATGATCGAGCTACAGGTGACTGATGACGAAAGTCTGAAAGTCGAGGTGTGAAGGTGATGACAAACCAAATTATTGGTCGAAGAATCCGATCAATACGGATGGAGAAAGGTCTTACCATGGAGGAATTCGGAGAAATATTTAACCCTCCTGCAAGTAAAGGTGTTATCTGCAACTGGGAAAAAGGACGTTGCCACCCCAACAGGGAAAGGCTACGACAATTTGCTGAAATAGGCAATTCAACAGTCGAGGAGCTGTTCCAAACTGACTCTAAAAATTGTACACGATGTGAGTATGAAAAACTTGAATTAGATTACAAATTCTGCCCGATCTGTGGGACGAAAGTAGAGGTATAGGAAATGAAAGCATTTGTTTACATTGTAGTCAACCACGAGAAAGTTTTCATTGGTCTTTTTGAGTCTTTAGAAACAATTTATGAAGACGTTGAAGCAAGACTTACTGAGCTAGGTAGCCCAACTTGGGTAGATAAGTATCCAGTTTATATGGTCGGCGCACAGAAAGAACCCTACAGATTACTTTGGAAGGATGATAACTAATGGAGAATAAGCTAGAAATTCAATTAGAAAAGATAGAACCATCAACTTATTTTTCGAAGGATCTACTTAATAATGCAATCCTCTTAAATGAGCATCTTGCAAGAGAATTATCTGGGTTGCAAGAATGCAAGGTTTCAAGGATAACTTCCAAGGTTATTGATTTGGCTAGTGCGACAGCAATATTGTCACAACTAGCATTAACAAGTTTACCTGACGCGGATACAGTTATCCAAAATAGAGTGAGCCATTGACATGAGTGTAAAGGCAGTTACTGCATCGCTTTCAGAAGATGGATTATATAGTTTTGGTTCATGAGCTTTGGGGTTTCTATACAAATAAACTATGGTGTTTAGTAAACTTTTAAGCCCATTATATTCGCTCTTTTCCGTTAACGACTCCATTTTATTTCCATTAATCACTATAACTGGTTTTCTGATGATAAAAGCTTCGTTAACGAGAGTTGATCCATCGAGATCTAGTCCTGACATTTCACGGAGTCGATGGAGTAATCCTTTACTCGCTTCGAGAATTGCATGGAAATAGTTTTCTGAGAATAGTTCATCGGTACAGTATTTTAAGATTTCAGGATGAATCTCGTAAGCGGACAGTCTTTCAGTAAATGATTGCAGACGTCTTTGACCGTCTCCAAAAGATTCAACGACTTCTGTTTCAATGACTCTTCCTGCGTCATTAACTTCAAATCCATAGAACATCAACTGGCTATTTATTCCTCTGAGAATTTTTTTCCAGTAGTCAGGTTTATCTATATATGATGATGGGGTTAAAACATATTGGATAACTAAAAAAAATGGTAATGCACTATTATTCTCTTTGCATTTTACTAGTACAGATTCATGGATTCGCCGCCATTTGGTCGATGTGTACCCTCGTTCTATCTTGTCCAGATTAATAAGGCCTAATTGATCAAACATATCATCAATTTTTGACCCAGTTAACTCTTCTCCAAGAATTTTAGCGACATGTTCGATAATTCTGTTATCTATTGGTTTACTCATATTTTCACCTCAAAAATAATTATACCAAAGAAAGGAAACAAAATAATGACAAATAAAACGCCAGCTCTTTTACAGAAAGATATCACAGATCAAGTAAATCAGAAAGTAGCCGCAATGCAAAGTGATGGCTTAGCATTGCCACCAGCATACAGCCCCGCTAACGCTTTGAAGTCTGCCTTTTTCGCAATGACGAACGCTGCAGGGGGAAACTTGCTGGAAAAATGTACTAAAGAATCAATTGCTAACTCGTTGCTCGATATGGTTGTCCAAGGCTTGTCGCCTGCCAAGACTCAATGCTACTTCGTTCCTTATGGCAGCCAATTAAAAATGACTCGCTCCTACTTTGGAACGCAAGCTGTTTTGAAACGGCTGTCAGAAGTTAATGATGTTTGGGCCAATGTCATCTATAAAGGCGATGACTTCAAAATAGCGATTCAAGAAGGCCGTGAGGTATTAGTCGGTCATGAGACGGCGTTTGCTAATCGTGATAATGAAATAATCGGCGCTTATTGCATCATCGAAAAAGCGGATGGCAAGCAAATTTTGACTACGATGACAAAAAAAGAAATTGATGCCGCTTGGAGCCAAGCTAAAACAAAAAATGTTCAAAATAAGTTTCCTCAGGAGATGGCCAAACGTACCGTGATCAATCGAGCTGCAAAAGCATTCGTCAATACCAGCGACGATAGCGACTTGCTGATTGAAGCAATCAACAACACTACAGCCAACGAGTACCAGGACGATGACGAACGTAAAGAGGCTGAGATCATCGAGGAGATCGACCAAAACGCCAACAGTGAAGTGTTTGATCCGAAACCTGCAGAAATACCAGAGGAACTTCCGAATGATCTAGCACCTGAACAACCGACACTGATCCCTGATGATCCGAAGGAAGACGATCCTTATGCTTAAAATTCGTTCGTTTGGTTCCGGCAGCAGTGGGAATGGCTATTTAATCGACGATGGCCATTCCCAACTAATGATTGAAGCTGGCATTCAGTTTAAGAAGGTCCAGCAATCAATGCAGTTTGACTTCTCGAATGTTGTTGGATGTGTAATCAGCCATGAACATCGGGATCACTGCAAGTATGTACCGCAGCTGATTGATATGACTGCGATTGATATTTTTTCAACCTTAGGAACTTTTAAAGGTATGTCGGAAGATCCAGTGCTTCATTTAGAAGCTAGCGATCGCTACCGATTCAACTTTTTGAAGTACAAGGAGACTACTAAGATCGGCAGCTGGTACGTGACGCCATTTAAGACGGAACACGATGCCGAGGAGCCTTGCGGTTTCTTGATCGACAATACAGCTGGCGACCGGCTTGTGTTTATCACTGACTCGTATTACGTGAAGTATAAATTTCCTAACATCACTCATTTAATGATCGAGGCGAATTATTCCAGAGACGTGATCGACGAGAAAATGGTGGAAGGATTTGACTTGAAGCGGAAAACTCGCTTGCTGGAAAGCCACTTCGATTTTGAACAGACCACGGCTTTTATTAAAGCAAATAAGTCTGACCGCCTGCAGGAAGTTTGGCTGCTACATCTGTCAGACTCGAACAGTATCGAAAAACAATTTAAAGAGGACACTCAGCGCTTAACCGGAGTTCCTGTTTATATAGCTTAGGTGGTGAAAACATGAGTTTTATTGATTCGATTCCAGTGGAAAACGGGACTTTTACAGATTTCATAAGAGAGTACGAATGTGACATGTGCAGAAAGAGATTTTTGGATTGCGAACCACACTCAGAGCTAGAAGAAAATGACCTTTGTTTGGATTGTTCTTATCTGGCAGGGAATATATCGAAAAAGAAATATTTAGACTTCTGTGGAATTGATACAAAAAGTGCAGATGTATTTCTTCGAGATGGAGAGATAATTATCTGCATCGGTAAACCACCATGGGAAAAGACCTCAAAAGATATTCGCAGTTCGGGCGAATATGCACGATGGCGAACCGCTGTTTATGAACGTGACAATTTCGTTTGTCAAAAATGCGGGCAAGTCGGTGGGGATTTGAATGCGCATCACGTTAAACCTTTTGCAAAATTCCCAGATCTTCGATTCGATATCTCAAATGGCCAAACCCTCTGCGAAACTTGCCACAAGAATATTCACAGGAGAAGGTGAGTAATCAATGGCGAAAGGAGCTTTCCAGACAAGCAGAGAAATTTTTGAAAATCCGATTTGGACAGATGTAGTTAAATTTCGAATCTTTTTCTATATCTACGGAAATGCCGTCTTCGCCAATGATGGCACCACCGTTGCGGATGTTCATTTAAAACGAGGTCAGTTCTTAAGATCATACAGGAACTTACAAAATGACTTGGCGTACAAGGAAAAAAGAGGGTACAAGCAATACTCGCTCAACACTATAAAAAAGAAGATTGATCAACTTGTAAAGGAAGGGCGAATAGAAATTGAAGTCACTGATTACGGAACACTGTTTACTGTAGTGAATTACGAGGAGTATCAAGGGTTTGGGCGCTACGAAAATCCGATAAGTGAACGCCAAAAGAACGACAAGAGAACGCAAAGTGAACGACAAGAGAACAATAATAAGAATGATAAGAATGATAAGAATGATAAGAATAATAATAATACGTCGAAGAAACCCAAAAAACGGGTTTACTCCGATGATGATCCAAATAAAAAGCTGGCGAAAATTCTTTATCAAAAAATCCTAGAAAACATAAATATCAAAGAGCCGGACTTTAATTCTTGGGCTAATGTTATTCGGTTGACTATCGAAGCGGACAAACGTTCGGGAAAAGATGTACAAGATATGATCATTTGGGCAACACAGCATGAATTTTGGAGCGGGGTCATTCAATCACCTGTAAGTTTGAGGAAACACTTCGACAAAATGCTCGTTCAAAAAAATAAAAAATCTAGCAAGTCGGTTCCGGATTCAGAATTGCCGGACACAGGTCTTGACTGGTGACGGAGATAGATAAATGGAATCAATAGCGACAGCACTAGAAAGAATTATGGATAAAGTTCTGATCGTTACTGGCGAATGTCCTAAGTGTGGCGGACCAATGCGGAAATGGAAGAACACTAATAAAGATGGATCGGAACGATGCGCCCCCGTCTGCACCGCAGTTGATTGTGGCTATCGTGTAATGACAAAGCTTCACCAAACGAAGGAACGTGCAATGTTCGATGAAGCAAAGATGAAAGATGCACTTTCTCGACTGATGAACACTTCAATTGTCACAGATAAAAGTATATTTTCTAACCGCTTTGAAGATTACCGAACGCCTGATTCGGAAACAAAACTTGCGAAGAAAAAAGCGTTAGAGTGGGCAGCTGATATTTTAGAAGGTAAAAAAGTTCACGCAATTCTTACTGGTTCGCCAGGTGTCGGGAAAACTCACCTCGGTATGAGCGTCCTAGACTTTGCAATGAAAAAATCTGGCTATGTGGTCAGTTGTTCAGTTGTCAGTTATCGTGAGCTGCTGGAACAACTTAAGTTCGCTATGAATGATTCTGAAGCTAGGAAGCAAATTCAAGGGGCATTAATGACGGAGATCAAGAAAACCGATCTTGTGTTGATTGATGATGTTGGGGCGGAACTTGGTCGTCTTGAGGACAATCAGAAGGCAACTCCATATGATGTTGACGTTATCACTTCGCTTGCAGAGGCTCGTTTGGACAAGGCAACTATATTCACCACCAACTTAACTTCTAAGCAGCTAATTAACGCTTACGGCGAGCGTGTCTTTTCTCGGATGATGAACAATGCCGGTAATGAGTACGTGATGAATTTTAAAGAAACCAAAGACAAAAGGAGGCATCCACTTTGAGTTACGCAGTAAAGGTGATGTGCTATCTAGACGACAGCGGCAATGGGCGCCCGTCTTTGAAACACGCAAAAAAATACGATGATCAAGTAATGGCCGAGCTCGTAGCTGCAACCTGCGGCGGCCGGGTCGTTGAAGTGATCAGCCAAGAAGATACAAAGAAAATTCGAACAAAAATGCAGCCCAAGCCGGCACAGCCTAAAGCGAATCAAGCTTGGATGCGGCAGAAAGGATAAATCTATGGGAAATAGCCCAACAGCACTAAACAAAAGAGGGAACAAAGTTATCGTTGATGGCTACACCTTCGACTCAGAAAAAGAAGCTTTATTTTACCAGCGGTTTGTAAAAAATTGTGGTCTGCCTTTCAAGGTTCATCCACGCTTTAAACTCGCTGAGCTAACAGAACTGCCGTGCGGAAGAGGGAAAATATCAGCAATTTCCTTTTCTCCAGATTTCATCATATCTGATCATAGCGGCGAATGGCTGCATGTAATCGATGTAAAAAACAGTTTTGGAATTTATGGTATTGATCAAGCGAACAAGTTGCGTTTTAGACTTTTCGCAATGCAATATGGTCATCCAGTGGAGGCTGTCGTTATCCGGAAACAAGATTTTAAAGTTATTACGCAAGGTGTAACCAAGCAGCTTAACGAAAAGAAACCATTCATCACCGATAACTTTGACTACCACTGGCGGGATGCGACTAATTACTAGGAGGATACGATGAAAGATTTATTCGGCATAGCTGGAGGATGTTTAGTAGCAGCTGCTTATCTGGCAGTGGTCGGCACGATCTTAATGGCGTTGATCAAGCTGCTATTTATCATCGGGAAAGCAATCTTTTAATTCAAATACGAGGAGTTCTGTTAATGGATAGTGAGATTAAAAACTGGGACGTCCAAGTCTTAGATGAATCGAACAATGTAAAGTATCAGTCGAACACGGTAGGAACGGAGCAGCAAGCTCGAGCTTTACTTGCTGCGTTTGAAAAGAAGTGGAGGGATGACTGTGGGAGAAGCAGTAGAAATGATTCTAGGAGGTCTGCTGTGCGAGGTGTGCGGAAGTTTTATTGATGGAGAGGAATCAGGCTATCCAAGAACATGTGCAGATTGCGAGGGAAATTCTGATGAAGAGTAAGTCTGTTCACCGTCTCAAAATCGCTCCGGAATATTACCAAGCAATTGTTGACGGCAAAAAGAAATTTGAAATAAGAAAAAACGATCGCAACTTTAGTGAAGGTGATGACTTTGTCTTGCGTGAGTTCACCAAAGAACAGGGGTATACCGGTAAATATGTATTAGGAACCATCACATATATTACTGATTTTATGCAGAAAGAAGACTATGTCGTATTTTCTTTCCAGCTACAATGCTATAGCTACGGCAAACTACCATTCAAGGAGGAAATATAAATGTCATTACAATTTAGCCCGTTTATCAAAGCAATTAATATCGCAAAAGAGGATCTTACAAAAATCACACTTGAGGTGAAGGACGATTCTCTAGATGGTCAATACGAGGATTTGAGAAAATTGTCCGGTAAGAAAGTGATCGTGACCATCCTTCCTGAAAGTTATTCGTACAAGCAGCAAATCGATAACAGCACTAAGAAGCCGGTCCAAGAATGGATTGTAAACAATGACGGGACGGTCGAGTTTAAAGTTACTGAGCAGACTCAATTGGAGATTGACGGAGAACCGAACTCAGACATTCGGGAAATTGAGAAGAAAGTGGATCGTGAATTAATTGATGAATTTATTATGAAAGCCACCACTTTGGAGTTTCCTGGGAATATTAATCCTCGCGACGTGATTTCCCGCATGGAAGACGGAGAAGATATTGGCGAGATTGCTGCCACCTATGATATGTCGGACACCAGTTTATTAGACGAGGTAGAAAAAGCCCGCAAGCATTTTGCGCCTTATGCTGACTCATGGGACAAAGTTCGTGACAAGGTAGTGTTTGCGGAACCAGTAGAAGATGAGCGTGAAGAATCAGATTCTGACGGAAAAGAAGCCGATTCTGATGTCGAAGAAACGGAAAATACAGATTCGGTAACGGATTCTGCCGATTCTGACACAAAAGCGGTCGATTCTGAACAAAATGATGAAGAAAATGCCGATTCGGATGCCAGCACCGATGATGAAGATGGTGAAGCAGATGACGGAGAAGTTGATCCCTATTGATTGTATTGATGGACAAAAAATTTGATTGGACCGAAAAGGAGATAGAGCAGGCTACATCGCTCTTTTCCTTGGGTCTCAAGCCGTCACAGGTAGCTGAGATCATGAATCAGAAAGTGATCGATATCGGGATTCTTTATTTGCACTTGCTGGATAAGAAGAAAATCAAGTTTGATTAGAGAGGATAGGTGTTGCTGAAGATGTATGTTACTTCATGGCAATTAGTTGAAGCCCTGCGAGATAAACACTCCAACGACTTCTTTATGACAGAGGTTAAGAACGGACCTACTGGCTGGGCAGGCTCCAATGTCCGAATGGATGCGGTGGCGATCAAGAAATCTTGGTCCCAACCAAATATTATCGGCTATGAAATCAAAGTATCCCGGGCTGATTTTGAACAGGATCACAAGTGGCCTAAATATTACGAGCAGTGCCACACCTTCTCCTTTGTTTGTCCGCGAGGTTTGATTCAGCCAGAGGAGCTGCCGGGGGACGTCGGTCTAATCTGGTTCAATCCTGATAAGGGGACGCTTTACACAAAACGGAAAGCGAAATATAGAACAATCGATCTCCACGCTGGGCTATTGCTATACATTATTATGAATCGAATTGATAGCGAACGGGTTCCCGTGTATTCGGACTGTGAAGCATTTCTCCGAGATTATGTTAATAACAAAAAAAGTAAAAAAGAACTCGGTTATAACGTGAAATCAAAGATGGCTAAAGAAATCCAATCTCTGAACGATGAGGTAGAATCCCTTCAGCGAAGAGTAAAAAGCTTGTCTGAATATGAGGAAAGCTACCATGAGACTGCAAAGATTCTTGGTAAGTTCGGTCTCTCAATGAGCTTGTGGGGATTGGAGAGAGAACTTGAGTCTATGACAGGTAGCGGAATATCTCGGCAAACGCTGAGAAAGCTTGAGAGAGCGAACGAAGAGTTGACGTCCGCTCTCAACGAGATTAAACCACAAGTCAAGTCAGAAGCGGGGGATTAGTTAAATGCACGAGCATCTAGGCGATGGGCGAATACGTGACTCAGAGGGTAAAGTATGGTTTTTCCACTCAATTAAGAATCCACGGCCACCGTTGACCGCTGATCCGGAAGTTTTCAAAACAATGGGCCCTGTCATTTTGGCGGTTGCTGATTCGTGGGCAACTGACTATCAGCCTGATAATGAAATTTTCAGGTACAGGACAACGGAATGGATCGAGATTCCTTTCAAGGTAATCACGTTCCAAACTAGACCGTTTAAAAAAGTTAAGTCAATTGTGTTTTGAGGAACCAACACCATAGTATGTTAACCTCTTGCCTTTTTCATAAAAAAACGTCAACAAGTCTCAAGAACGGAGATGTGATTATAGAAAATATTTCTCCAACTGTTAAGGATTCATAGAAAGGATGTCAGATGCAAATCAGAGAAATAGTAGTTGATAATTTCGCTGGCGGCGGAGGCGCCAGTACTGGAATTGAAATGGCAATTGGACGTTCTGTGGACGTGGCAATCAACCATGATCCAGACGCAATCGCTATGCATGAAAGCAACCATCCGAACACTAAACATTATTGTGAAAGTGTCTGGGATGTCCATCCGAGAGAGGTAGCAAATGGCCAGCCGGTAGCACTATGTTGGCTATCACCCGACTGTAAACATTTTTCAAAGGCTAAAGGCGGCACACCGGTCAATAAGAAAATCAGAGGTTTGGCATGGGTTGCAGTGAGATGGGCAGCAACTGTTAAGCCAAGAGTAATTATCTTGGAGAATGTAGAGGAATTTAAAACCTGGGGACCGCTGATTATAACTGAAAAAGGTGCCGTCCCTGATCCAAAGAAAAAGGGGCAGACATTTCAATCTTTTGTCAGAGCAATAGAGAGGCAGGGTTACGAAGTTGAATTTAAAGAATTGCGTGCATGTGATTATGGAGCACCAACCACTAGAAAACGGCTTTTTATGATTGCACGCTGTGATGGGCAGCCGATTGTTTGGCCAGAACCAACACATGCCCCGCGGGATAGTGAAGAGGTACAGCGTGGCGAAAAGTTACCTTATCGAGCAGCTGCAGAGTGCATAGATTGGGAAGTGCCTGGTAATTCAATTTTTGGACGTAAAAAACCTTTGAGTCCCAACACGATGAAGCGAATAGCTAGAGGATTGAAAAAGTTTGTCATCGACAACCCCGAACCTTTTATTGTAACTGTTAACCACAGCGGGGAACAATTCCGAGGGCAAAGTATTCATGAGCCTTTGAATACTGTAACCGCAAAGAATGGATATGGTGTGGTTTCGCCGTATATTTCTAGAATTGGACAAACAGGCTTTGGTGGTGACAGGCTTTCCTATTCATTGACAGATCCGTTGACGACCATAACCACTAAAGCGGAGCATTGCCTAATTTCTCCAACGCTTATTCAAATGGGATATGGCGATCCAGAAGGCAAGAGAGTTCTTGATCTAGATAAGCCGTTGGGAACTATCACAGCTGGCGGCAATAAATTCGGCTTAGCAGCAGCTTGGGTAAAAAAAGATTACAACAACTCTACTGGAGATAACTTATCAGATCCTTTATCCACAATAACGAGTCAAAGCAATCACCATTCATTAATGACAGCACATCTAGCAGTTAATAATACTGGACATCCTGGTAGCCACATTTTAGACCCGATGTCTACGATCACCACTGGCGGAAATCAGATGTTGATATCTTCTTTTATTAGCAAGTATTACGGTGGCAACTATCAAGGGGAAGGAATTGATTTGCGAGATCCGCCCGATACCATTACTCAAGTTGATCATCACTCAGTGGTGTCTGCGTTTATCGCAAAGTCGTATGCCGGACAGTCAAGATCGGTAGCAAGCAATTTGAACGATCCGTTACACACAATTCCAATGAGAAGCACTCACTCGTTAGTTGAAGTTGAAATGGAACAAGATGCGCAACGCAATCTTGAAGTGCAGCTTTTCTTCGAAGAATATTATGACAAACCAGTTTTTGGCGATAGAGCCAAGGATTCTGTATTCATAACTAAATATTATGGGCAGGGAGAAGGACAAAAGGTTGACGAACCTCTTCATACCATTCCAACAAAAGATCGCTTCGGATTAGTTACTATTCAGGGTGAAGACTATCGGATCACGGATATTACATTGAGGATGCTGCAGCCGCATGAACTCGCACGAGCGCAAGGGGTTCCTGATAATTACGTACTTGATAAAGATAAGGATGGTAAAAAGATCAGCAAAGCTAAGCAAACTGCAAGAATCGGAAACATGGTTGTACCAAATTGCGCTGAGGTACTTGTTAGAGCAAACCTACCAGAACTGTGCAGCGAGCATCCTTTTGTGGAGCAAGGAGAACTTTTGAATGCCGACTTTGGTTGGGAAGCTTAAAGGAAGATAGTATGGAATGGAGGGTGGTGACCAAGAAAAGATTTAGTATCTCAGTAGTAAGTGGCGAATAGGGCATTTAATCTACTAAAATAAATTACAGTGCACTTGTATCTTTTAAGAAATCGCGTGCTCAAGAGACCCTATCAAACAAGAGTAGGGTCAAAATTTAATATTTGAATTAGATAAGCTGAGAAAAGATTATCATTGCTAACACTATCAATTGGCTCATAATTAGTTGTCTTTACTCTTAAGTTAAAAGTTGAAATATTATCAAATTCGACGGCTTTTTTTGCCTCCTTTGTTTCATTTTGTAAATTAATAGTAATATCATGAATTCCTGGAAGGAAGATAGTAGAGAGCCATTGCCTATCATTATTTTTTCTTGTAGATGTTCGTGCAAGGTAAGCAAATTTTTCGTGTCTAAAACCCACAGAAAAATAATAGCCTTGGTCTTTGTCTGCTGATTTGTACTGATTCCATCCCAATCGAATGAGATCATTAATTATTTTACCAACATTTTTAACAGTCGTGGGGTTTCCAGTAACTCTCTCAGCGTTTCCGAAATACTTGAACTCTAACCAATTTTTACTATAGATTTTATAAGGTTTCAATTCGTCTTTTAAAATGAATTCTTCGAAATCAACATACAAATCACATCTTTTGCGATGAGTCGCAGTTGATGCGTAATGATCGAAAGGTTTCTCTAATTGGATCAGATGAAGGGGATTATCAACATTCTTTGAATTCAATTCTTGAAGAATACAGTTACTAAAAATGTTAACAAATGATCTTTCACGTAAATTCTCACCATCAGCATTTGCCAACAAAGCTTCAAGAGTTTTGAAAAAACTTGATTCAATAATCATAAAAAACACTCCTTTAATATTTATTATATCAGACTGGAAACTAAACTAACGACGGAAAGGATGGAGTGACATAATGGGAAAATATCGCTGGCATGTCAGTCGAGTTAATGAAGCGCCGGAAGTCGTGCGTCACTATAACTGGATCACTAAGCTGTATCGTTTTATTTTGAGAAATCCCACAATGTTTGCTGGAAAAGAATTAACGATATATGACCACCATCAACCGATTATCAACCTTCATTTTGATGAGATAAAACGTCGATATGATCTAAAAAATAAAGAAACTGTCGAACGCAAGCAAATACTAACCTTGTCGAGGGAGGAATCAAAATGAATCAGCAAGATATTTTCAATTTATTTGGTGACGGAAAGGGATGATCATTTGAGTGGGTTTGTAATAGTTGTCAGTCATCCTTCTAAAAAAGATAGCTTATTGGGAAGAGCAGTTAAAAAAATTAGAAGTCAATTAACCAAAGATAGAATAGAAAAGAAAGAAGGAAAAGAAAATGGAGAAAATTAATATTAAATGGCAACAAGGACCAGTAAAAGAAGCAGGTGTAAATGGTGTTCAGATCGTGGATGTTCTGAAGGCCTGCCGTGATCGTTTAGCAGCATTGAATGCTGAATTTCCTTGCCGGGAAAACTCCATCACCTTAACAAAGCTTGATGAAGCTATCATGTGGCAGGATAAGCGGACGGCTGACCGTGAAGCACGCGGTGTCGAAGGTGAAAATAAAGCTTAACCACATTAACCAAGCCACTAACCACGAGTTGTACTGAAGCATAGTCCGCTAATGTCAGCCAGATGATTCAGCAATCTGCTTAGCAATATAGGCTTGTAAATCTGTTTTAAAACATTCTTCGTACTCCGCAAGTATTGAATCTAAATGCTCATGATAGTACTTAGCAGCCTGCGTAGGGGTTTCAAATTCCGTCAAAGGGATAGTCATAGAATCTATAGTTGAGTTAGATACATTTTTCATCAAATCTTCTAAGTTGATAGTAACAGTCATTGTAAGCCCACCTTTTTTATAAAGTATATCATCAGAAAGGAGTGATTTCCATGGATCGCTCGTCTAATGAACGACAAGCAGCGATTAACAATCAAGACTTGCATGATATTTTAGAAGCGATTAACGCAAAGCAAGAATCAGACGCAGCTCTTAAAGAATTGTCGCGAAATTTAGCAGTTTTTAAGGAGTCTCTGATTTATAACGGTTTCTCAAACTTTGAAGCATTATACCTAACAGCACAGTGGATGGAAACTATGTTCAAAATGAAACCAGGAGGAATGCAATAGTGGGGAAAACAAAATCAAAGATTAAAAAGAAAAAACGCCGGTTGAAACAGAAAGCTAAAGAAAATGGCACTTCAAAGAAAAAATAAAAAAAGCCGGATTCCTCCGGCAAGTATAATTTTTCAGCAAAACTATTATACCACAGGAGGAATTTAGGTCATGGTACTTTTTGATGTTAGCAAATACGAAGTTCCCGATCCCAAAAGCGTGGACATTGATAAAACAAAATATAATGTTGGAGTGTTTCTGTCAGCTTATCTGCCAGCGAGAACTCGCGTAGGACAACCACGTGAACCAAAAGTCACAAGCAGCTTTTCCCTAATTCCTCCCAGTACAGTAAATGAGAATCAGGGAGAAGCTGAACAAATACTAATCCAGAATGAGGAGGCTCTGGAAGAATTCGAGTATTTGCACGATCTGTTTATAAAAGGATTTTCTGTAATTCAGCATCCATTTAAGCCGGATATCACAACAAGGAGAAAGCGAATATTTTACGATCGATACATTTTAGGCTATTCGGTATATGTGACTGCCGAACGAAATCATATTAGTGAAGACTTAGTATCACAAGAAGCAACGAAAGCAATAATTCAGTTTGCTTCAGCGCTAGAGTTATTAAAATTTAGGTGAAACATCGGGATTATGTACGCAGATAGTGCTGATACTATGCTGATATTCTAAAGTATTATGATAGTGTTGAAAGATTAGGAGATGAGCCCTAGATCGATTCTAATAGACACTCACAAAAATCTATTAAAATTTGAAGGGGGGGAACAGTTCCTATCTCTCAATTCTTTATAATCGTTTGCAAGGCGATAAAGATGGCGGCATAAATAAACTTAAGGAGATGAACACTCCTTCCTTTTAATTTCAACAAGTGCCGCCTATTTTCTCTGGTATAATAATTGTATCGAACTAATATACCGGAGGAACCAGTATGACAGACATTGTTAATCAAATTACCAAATCAGACGTTATTATAGCCGCAATGATAGGATTATTCGGGATAATTATATCTGCTGTTGTTTCATATATCGTTGCTAAAGTTCAATCTAAAAGTACAGAGAGGAACTTAAAGGCACAGTTGGAAAGCGAGATAAAAAAGATTGAGCTGCAATATGAAATGCAAAAATCGCTTGATAATCACAATTTTATCAACAGGTTATTACTTGAAAAAATGACGGAGTTGCAACATGAATATAATAAATGGATACAAGTAAGTAAAAAAGATGCGGAGATACATTTGGAACTGACTCAATCATACAAATGTGAGTTCGATAAAGAAATAGAACTCGGAAGAATCATAGAAGAGAATCGGAAAAAAAGAATTGAATTGACAGAAAATGTCGATGTTCTTGTCAATTACTTTCCAGATTTAAAATCGGTATGGGATGATGCTAAGTCGTATAGTATGGAAATGATAACTAATACGGCAAAAGTAGGTTCTGAAAGAACTGAGTCCTATTCGAGTATAATGGATTTTCATAGAATTACAAAAAAGTTGAATGGCAAACTGGGTGAAACCCTAATGGAGATTATGGATAGCTTGCGGGAGCCCTCATGAGGTAATTTATCTTTTACCGCTGGCAATAAGAGCTTTTCGTGTAGGTTGCTGCTACATATAGGAATTAAGATCGCTTCGGCGGTCTTTTTATTTTGGAGGAAAATACTGATGAACATTAAGAAGATGCGAATTTCTGATTTAAAACCAGCGCCGTATAATCCGAGAATCGAATTAGTGCCTGGAATGGAGGAATTTGAAGTTTTAAAAAGGTCAATTGAAGAATTTGGCTTTGTTGATCCTCCAATATTCAATATTCAGACAGGCAACTTAGTCGGTGGTCACCAGCGTGTTGCCGTAGCTGAATATTTAGGTCTATGGGAAGAGATAGAAGTATCAGTGGTCGATTTACCTATCGACAAAGAAAAAGCTCTTAATGCGGCTCTTAACAAGATTTCGGGTAGGTGGGATGATGAAAAACTTGCTACGCTTTTAGAAGAATTATCTAAAGAACAAATAGTTCTAACTGGCTTTAGTGATAACGAAGTCGAGGATTTATTAAAGTCTTTCTCGGTTGTTCCTCAAGACTTAAGTGATGATTTTTCAAACAGCGAGATTGATATCTCTGATTTTTCGGAGGACAAGTTTGACTGTGAATGTCCAAAATGTGGTTTTAGATTTTCACAGGAGAGAAGCAGATGAGCGATTGGAATTGGAGTATCAAAGATATTGAAAAGGTTCAAAAAAATAGACTGAAAGTATTCTCTTGTTTCAGCTGCGGTGGTGGCTCTTCTATGGGCTATAAGTTAGCTGGCTTTGATGTAATTGGGAATGTTGAAATTGATTCAGCCATGATGAAACTCTACATAGAAAATCATCATCCCAAATTTCCGTTTCAAATGCCTATTCAAGAGTTTAATCAACTCCCGATTGAAGAGCTTCCTAGTGAGTTATTTGATTTAGATGTACTAGACGGATCCCCACCATGCTCTACATTTTCAGTTTCTGGGAAAAGAGAAGAAAAGTGGGGTGGAGAATTTAAGTTCCGAGAAGGTCAAACTAAACAGAGGCTAGACGATCTTTTCTTTGACTTTATCCGTACAGCAGAAATTCTACAGCCAAAGGTAATTGTTGCTGAGAACGTCGTCGGATTGATTTTGGGAAACGCACGAGGCTATGTTTCAAAAATCATTGAGTCTTTGGATAGAGCAGGATATGTAACGCAACTTTTCAGACTCAACGCTGCAACGATGGGTGTACCGCAAAAGCGAGAAAGAGTCTTTTTTATCTGTCATCGTAAGGATTTAAAATTTCCTAAGCTTAATTTGGAATTTTCTTGTACACCTATCACGTATGGAGATGTAAGAAGTGGACGTGGAAGAAAGATCCCTACTGAATCCGAGACTTACAAACGTTGGGAGAAAAGGAGACCAAATGATCGTAGTTTAGGGGATGTCATGAAGAGAGAATTTGGAAGAGATAGTAATTTCAGTACCATCATCTTTAAGGACCAGTTAGTTCCAAATACAATAACGTCTTCTTCAATGTATCTTAGAGATGATGTCCCTGAATTTATTTCAAGAGAAGACTTTATTCGAATCCAAACTTTTCCTCAAGATTATAATTTTTTGGACAAGAATGTCCAGTACGTATGTGGGATGAGCGTTCCACCTATCATGATGAAAAAGATAGCTGAACAAATTTATATACAATGGTTGGATTAAAAAAAGAGGCCGGTGCGCTAACACCGACCCTTCTTACAGAGCACTAAGCTCCGAAGATACAGAGAATTCCCACGCGTGGATTTTCGACACCCTCTGTATCTTTTAGCATTTTAGCAGATGCGGAGCGTGCAAACAAATGGAAAATGAAAACTTTGACTTAGAGTATGAAATCGAAAAGGCTTTGGAAAGAGCAGAATCGATTGAAGAATACAAAAAGATTATCCGAGTAGCTTTAGGTAAATGGCTTGCTAACCTGCAAGCTGGGGAAATAAAGCTTAATTCGGTCAGCGACCTCAAGACGTTAATTGAAGCAGATTTGATGTTGAAGGATATTGAAAAGTGATCATATACATTTCTGAAAATGTATGCTAGCTTTTAGTCTGAGGTGATTAAAATGTTCGAAAAAATAAAGGAATATTTTTCGAGAGCAATATTGGGATTGTTTTTTTACGTGATTATGTACTTTTTAGTTAATTTAACAAGAGTGAAACCTGCTGTAGAATTGGTAACAATATTAGTATTGGCCCTAGATAAAAAAACTTATGAGATATTATTAAGCAAAAAAATATCTGATCGACTTGATGCGAAACTATCTTTTTATAAATTTTTCTGGGTAATTATTTATGCTTCAGCTAAATTCACTTCTTCTTTGAGAGAGCTGATTATTGATTGGAGTACTACTCAAAGCGCAAAATTTACCGGATTGTTATCTACTTATCAAGCGTATGAGGTTTTTTTTACACTAATGGTTTCAATCGCCGCCTTTGTTGGTGGAATTCTTATTTTGTTTCTTCTTTTGAACTTCATTAGTAAGAAAGACACCAAAGAGTGAGTATCAATCACTAAGGATAGCTCTCAGTAAAACAAAACTCAAACAACAACGATAGCGAGGTGGTGGTGAATGGATGGCTAGAAAAAGAGACCCTAGAAGAGAACAGGCGAAGCAAATGTTTCTGGAGTCCAACGGCAAAAAGCTTTTGAAGGATATTGCAAAAGAATTTGGCGTTTCAGATTCTCAGATAAGAAAATGGAAATCGTTAGATAAATGGGACGGCGAGTTAAATGGTAATGCTACCAATAGCAAAGGTAACGTTACTAAACAAAAAGGTGCGCCGATCGGCAATCAAAATGCTAAAGGTAACCGCGGTAACAGCCGAGCTTCACCACCGCCTGGCAATAAGAACGCAGTAAAAACTGGCGAGTACGAAACCATATTCGCCGATACGTTAACCAAAGAAGAGAGGGAAATCTACTCAGGATTGAGTGATGACCCTCTCTTTGTTTTGTCTGAAGAGATCAGATTATTAAAAATTCGGCAGCACAGGATGATGAACCGTATCAAGGCAGCCGAGAATGGACTTGATCAAAAAGAAGTCGAACAACTTCATGAGCTCCGCGGCCGCAAGCAGTTTATTGATTCGGAGAAGGGCGGAAAGAAGGTTTCGATCGAGGTTCCTGCGATGGTCATCACTGAGAAGCGAGAGAAAATATTTCGCAAGATCGAGGACATCCTAGCAATCGAGGAAGCACTAACCAGGATCAGCGCCCAGCTCACTCGTGCTGTTAAGCAGCTGAATGACCTCAATTTAACTGAGAAGCGTATGGCCTTAATGGATCGGCAGATCACCAGGAATGAAGCTCAGACGGATTACACGAAAGCTCAGACCACTCGGGCACTTATCAATAAAGATAGCGATGAAAGTGATGGCGGCACAGTCATTAATATCATCGACGATATTAGGTGATTTCTATGGCTGCTAAAATGATCACTCAAAAGAATGTTCAGCTCACTGATGTGCTGGCTCCATCATTCTACCCATTCCATATAGCTGTTAAGGAAGGCTTGAATTCTTCTTACTGGTTAAAAGGCGGACGGGGTTCCACCAAGTCTTCAGCAATCTCAGTTGAAATAATACTGGGTATGGAGAAAGATCCGAATGCTAATGCAGTAGTTCTCCGGAAAGTCGCTGAGACACTGCGAGAGTCGGTTTATGAACAGATGCTTTGGGCTATTGATATCCTCGGGCTTACCGATGAATATCATGCATCAATCAAGCCGCTGCGGATCACTAAGATCAAAACTGGCCAGCGAATAGTCTTCAAGGGTGCTGAGAAACCCAAGAAGGTTAAAGCCAGCAAATTCCGCCGAGGTTACGCAAAGTTTATCTGGTATGAAGAAGTCGATGAATTCAACAGTATGGCCGAGTTGCGAACAATCACGCAGTCACTTGGTCGTGGTGGTTCTGGGATCACGTTGTTCTATTCATATAACCCGCCTGAGTCAAATACTAACTGGGTGAATATTGAAGTTGAGCAACAAAAGCTCCGAGATGAGGTTTTCGTCCACCACAGTGATTACCTAACGGTTCCTGCAGAGTGGCTAGGGGAATTATTCATCCAGGAAGCAGAACACCTTAAAAAGGTTAACAGGGACAAATACGATCACGAGTATATGGGGCTCATCACTGGTACCGGCGCAGAGGTCTTCAAGAATGTTACTGTCCGTGTCATTACCGATGAGGAGATTGCCACCTTCGACAAGATTCACCGAGGGATGGACCATGGTTACGCTGGCGATCCAATGCACTTCACAAAAAATTACTTCGATTCTACAAGAAGGAAGCTCTACATCTTCGCAGAAGTGCATAAGACAGCTTTGTCTAATCTGCGTATTGTCGAAGAGATTAAAAAGGTTGATCCAGAGAATGGCATCATCACTGCTGATAGTGCAGAGCCAAGAACTAATAACGAACTGAAGCAATTAGGACTTAAAATTGTTGGAGCCAAGAAAGGCCCTGGCAGTATTGATCACGGTATGAAGTTCCTGCAGGATTTGGAGGAAATCATTATCGATCCATACCGCTGCCCGAATACTAAGCGTGAGTTTACTACTTATGAACTAGAACGTGATAAGAACGGCAACCTTAAAGGTGAATACCCTGATCACAACAATCACTCAATTGATGCATCACGCTATTCATTAGAAGACGTGTTCACCAATAGAGTTGCGAAAATTAAGAAGAAACCAAAATATTTAAGAAGATAGGACTGAGGTGAGAAAGTGGCTATTGCAATTGACCGGGAACTAGCCGGAGATATCAACAATCCATCGTTTGATGTCATCAACTACTGTATTGAGGAGCATGAAAAAGAGATTCCGCGACTTCAGATGCTGTTTGACTATTATGAAGGCAACCCGCATAAAATTAATGAAGAACCAAAAGACCTACCACATGATCGTGACGAAGTGTTTGTAAATAACGCTAAGTACGTAACGGACATGATGGTAGGTTTTACTGTTGGTGCACCTATTTCTTACACAGCAGCTAATGATAAAGATATTAGTCCGGTGTTGGAAGCTCTGGATACTATGCGTATTAAGAAGCATGATAAAGAGCTGGAGAAAGGCCTCTCCGCAATGGGAGTCGGCTATGAGCTTCACTACTTAGCGATCAAACCTGGTACAACGAATGAAACTATTCCAAAGATTGCCTGGATTGATCCTAGAGGAATGATTCTTGTTGTTGATGACACTGTTGAGAAGAATAAGCTGTTTGCTATTCGTCCGTTAGAGAAGGAAGACCTGAAGCGTACTAAATTCTGGGAAGTGACAATTTTTACCAGCAAGTGGCAGATCACCTACTTTTCAAAAAATAAGAAGTTGGATAAATCAACGATGCTCAAGGAACCGAAAGTACGTGAACACTTCTATCAAGATGTTCCGGTGACAGAGTTCCGAAATAACGAGGAAAAGCAAGGTGATTATGAACAGCAACTGTCGCAGATAGATAAATATAATTTACTGCAGACGGACCGCATTAAGGATAAAGAGAATTTCATCAAAGCTATTATGATCCTTTATGGGTTCACGTTGCCTGATGAAGCTGATAAATCTGTTGATGGCAATGTCGTACTTGAAGCACCATCTAAAGATTTAGGGGCTAATGCTGAGTATGTAACAAATACTTTTCAGGAGTCTGAAGTTCAGACCTTGGCTGACTCTTTGCTGGGTGACTTTCACAAGACAACCTATGTTCCTAACCTGAACGATGAACAATTTGCCGGAAACATATCTGGTGAAGCGATGAAGTATAAGCTATTTGGATTGTTGCTGATTCTCTCCATCAAGATTGGTTATCTGGAAGATGGCATCATTGAACGACTGCGGTTACTACAAAATATCTTGACTGTGAAAGGTCATAACATCGATGTTGAGGGGACAACGATTAAGTTTAAACCTAATCTACCGATCGACCGTTCTAACATCATTCAGCAAATCAGAGACTCACAGGAGTTTATTCCGCTGCTGATCAGCCTTGGTTGGTTGGATGATATTGATGATCCGAAAAGTGTGCTTGAAATGCTTGAGGAACAAAAAGAAAAGAATCTAACCATGCAGGCTAAGGCGCTAGGCATCCAATCAGATGACAGCCACAGCGACTTGGATGAACCGCCAGAGGAGGATGACGATGATCAAAGCAACATTTAATAAAGAAAACGATCGGTACACTCGTTATCAAATAACTGGCCATGCTAATTATGCCGATCTCGGAAAGGATATCGTGTGCGCTGCTGTCTCCGCTTTGTACACGGCGATCACCAACAAACTGATTTGTTGTTCTGCTGTAACAATTAACGATAATGAAGTCTTGATCAATGTGGAGAACGAGGTCTGCGATACTTTGGTTGATACGCTATATACAGCACTTTCAGATATTCAGATGCATTATCCCGATAATGTTTCAGTAGACATTGAAGAAAAAAAGACAGCAAAAGTAAGATATGCTGTCCATGGATATTCAAAAGTATTCGGTTCTGAAGAAGAAGCAGTTAGTTTTGCAGAATCCGTGTCAGTTCCTGATAATCAGGTTTTAACGATTTATCCACCGGGACTAGCGCAGAGTAGCTTTGATAAGGTGAATTAATGTATCCTTGCTTTGGCTTTCTGAGTAGGCTTCTTTTCTTTGCAACCTTAAGCATGATAAAGAGACTTTCAGTACCTTCTTCTGGTGACACCATAATATCTATAGATGTTACAGAATGAGCTTTCAGGATTCCAAAATCACCATCAGGCAAGTCAATTCCTTGATTTGCATCATTAGAATCGAAAAAGGAAATAGCGTGGCGGTCTTTGAGCCCAGTGATCACATTAAAACTTTTTGTATGGTAGTACTGCAATTGGCATGGGTTTGTCCCATCGGATACTTTCAAATCGAAGTAAGAAATATCATAGTTCGATCGGTTAATTATGCGAATGTTTGTGTGAACAATACCGTAATCATTTACTATGGATTGCCCATCATCAAGAATAATAGCTTTGACCCACCGGCTTCTTCCTTCTGGATCAAAGTCTAATGTTATTGATTCTTGTTTAATAGCAATAAAAGAAGCTGCAAGTGCTGCGATAGCGATCCAATTATCAATAACATATGAAAAAGCAGTATTAATGAGGCTTAGCAAAGTATTTAATAATTCCATTCAATCATCTCCATTTCATATGAATTATACCAAAGTGGAGGGAGGTTTAGCATGGCTTCGAAGAAAAAGAAGCAAGAAGAAAACTCCTACTGGATCAACCGCGGCATTAAGCAAGAAAAGAAGGTAAACGATGTCGCCCAGCAAGTCGAGCAAGTCGTTATCCGCGCCTATCGCCAAGCTCAAACTTATCTGACAAGGAAAGCACGGAAACTATTCGAAAGGACTAAACAGCGCACAGGGATGGATGCCGAAGAAGTTGAACGCGTCCTTAATGAATTTGTCCACGTTGATGAATTAGTCGAATTACGGAAGTTGGCAGCAGATGTTACAGATCCTGATCTGCAAGAGTCGGCAAAGAAGCGGCTCACCGCTTTAGCATTTAAAGATCGAATAACCCGCGCCGAAGACTTGAAAGCCAAGTCTTTTTTATTTTCTAAGCAAATTGCCGACGTGCAGCTGGATAAATCAACTGAGTTTTACATCGATGTGATTCATGACTCATACCGTGAAGCGACTGCCGAAGCTGTTGTCCAGCAGATCGAACAAGCCAAATCTGATGCAATTATCAATGTCTGGGATGGTCAGAAGTATGACTCGAAAATTGAGAACTTCAAGCAGGCGAAAGAACGCGGCGTTCCGATTGAGGTCTGGAACAACAAAGATTACCGCAAAACAGATTATGAATTCAAAGAGTTGTCGACCAGGTACACCAAAAATATTTTGGACAGTCACTGGCATGAGTCCAACTACTCTAAGCGGATCTGGAAGGACACCGAAGCGCTGGCCAAACGGCTTGAAGAGTTGTTCACCGTTGAATCCATGACCGGCATGTCCGAGTTCGAAATGGCTAAAACAATTGCTGCGGAGTTTGACCGTTCTATCGGCGTTGCACAGCGTTTAATAAGGACTGAGGCCAATTACATGGCTAATCAGGCAAAACTCAAGGCATGGCGTGACAGGGGCGTAGAACAGTATATTCTCGTTGCTGTCTTGGATTTGCGAACCTCCAAAATATGCCGCAAGAAAGACGGCAGGATTTTCTTAGTTGCTGATGCTGTTGTAAATGGTGCTGAGGGCACGTATCCGCCGTTTCACCCATGGTGCCGAACTGTTGCCGTCGCTTATCTGGGAAGGCGCTCACTGCGTGGGAAACGTACCGCAAACGATCCGATTAGTGGAAAGACAATGACTATTCAACAGCAGGATACTTATAACGATTGGATGAACAAGCTTAAAGAGAAATACTCCGATAAAGAGATCGAAGTCCAGCAGCAAAAGATTGTTAATCGTAAGAAAGACGCTGCTGATTACAAAAGGCTTAAGGATGTTCTTGGAGCTGAATATAGTCCAGAAACATTGGAAGAATACCAAGAAACCAAGTATAATGATGGTGAGGGGTGGACGGAGTTAAAGAGTCTTTACCGTGATGTCAAAGGAATGAAAAAAGCTTTCGATGACTATTCAAGGGTTCCGGGCAGAAATATCCCATTTAACCATAGGCCTAATTCAGTGGTAGATGCCTTTGACGGTTCTGAACATTTCCAGCGTCGTTTTTATGGAAAAACGGGGAAACCACGTTTGGATTTGGATTATACAGCTCACGGCAATCCAATTACTCACCCTGTTGTTCCCCATGCGCATAATTGGACGCCTTATGAAAAGAAAAAAGGCGAACTTGCAGCGAAACGTGAAAAAGGTTGGCGGGAACTGACAACAGCTGAGAAGATCGTAAAAGAATGGAGTGAGAAGAATGGCTACGATGAATGATATCCTTTTTAGTCTTGAGATTAACTATGAAATGGAGTTCATCTACAAGAACAAGCATTACTACTTGGGTTACAATGAAGGTCCAGGCTGTTTCATTATAGAGTCTCCTGAGAAAAAGATAGCTGAAACTCGCTCTGAAGACAGAGAAGAAATACTTAGATTACCCGTTTTTGACGGGAAGTCATTTGTTGAAATTTTCCCAGAAGTCAAAATGACATTTTATCAAGCTCAATAAATAGCATCCAATCATTGAATAGTGATCGGGTGCTATTTTTTATGCTCAAAAACGAGGTGGAGGTATGTATGTATTCAAGGTGACAATGAAGCATGTGTGGGGAAAGTGGCGCGATTTTACTTTCGTTACAGCAGCTACTACAGAACAAGCAATCATTCAGGCGCTGAAAGAAATCAAGGTCCCCGATAAGTTTAACGATAAAGTGACCATCACGGTTGCTGTCGAGGGCCCAGCGTTTAAGAATAATATGAAAAGAGGAAAAAAGAATGGAAAACATTGATATCAAGTGGCAAGTAGGTCCAGTGAAAGAAGCAGGATTAAATGGTGTTCAGATCGTAGATGTCCTGAAGGTCTGCCGTGATCGATTAGCAGCATTGAATGCTGAGTTCCCATGTCGGGAAAATTCCATCACTTTAACAAAGCTTGATGAGGCTATCATGTGGCAGGATAAGCGTACTGCTGATCGTGAGGCACGTGGGGTTGAAGGAACTAAACAGTCTTAAAATTAATTAGCTACTGTCACTCCTTTTTGGTAATATTCTAATAAAAAGGAGTGATAAAAATGAACCAACTACCAACTTTAACCAATCAAAACTTTCCACCAATCCAAATAATTCATACTGGAAGTTTCACTGAAGACTTGATCATTACAATTATATCTACTTTTGCCACTGCACTTTTAGCGGTTATAACAACGCTTTTGATAAACAAGCATGTTGACAAAAAGAATGCTGAATTACTAGCTGAATACAAGGTAGCCGATGATAAAAAATTTATTGAGCAATTGGAAAAATATTTCGATAAAAACATAAGTATTCAAAATAAGTTTTATTATCAGAAGAAAAGAATAGAAGATTTTGAAGTAGCTATCGCGAGTTTTGAAACAATATATAGTGATCTAGTGGTATTGCGATCACTAATTTTATTCTATGAAGAAAAGGGAAAAAGAGGCGATTATCTTGAATTATATAGCCATCAAAGTTATATCAGACTGTATAAAGTGATAGATGAGTTATTCACATTTTTTAACACCTATTACTTAAATACTAAAGTTCATACCATGTTTTTGGAGTTAAAGGAACATGCGCACTCTCTTTTCTCACAAATGGGCGACTTTCAAGAAGATAAAGAATTAACAAAAGTCGACGAGATAAAATATGAATCCGTAAATGATATTGCAACCGCGGTGCTGATCGACAAAATCAGTTTTGTTCAAGAGTTGAATAAAGAATTTCAAAGAAAAGCCCATTAGCTACTTTGGGCTCTATAAATTAAGTGAGCACAAATCGTATGTGGGTTTAAAACTGAATAGCAAATTAGCAAGCATCGTGTCTGGGCGAAAGCGTGGATGGGGTGCTTTTTGTTATGCCAAATTTTAAACGTGCATGGGAAAAGGAGAAATCAATCTATGAAAGAATTTATCGCAAAAAAATGTGAACAGAAATTACTAGACCTTAATCTGCAAATGTTTGCTGAAGGAGGTGGCGAAGGCGGATCAGGAGAACAAGGCGGTGCCGGCGGATCTGGTGGAACGCCGCCAGCTGGAGCAGGCACAGAGCCAATTTCTTTCGCAAACCAGTCGGAACTTGATTCATTTGTCGATAAACGTTTAGCCAAATCCTTGGAAACCACCCAAGCTAAGTGGAAAGCAGAGCAACAAGAAGCACTTGAAGCTGCTAAAAGTGAAGCGGCTCGCATGGCTCAAATGTCAGCTGAAGAAAAAGCACAGCTAGAAGAGAAGAAAAAGCAAGAGGCTGAGGCTGAACGCTTAGCGGATATCACCCGACGTGAACTTCGACTTGAAGCTTTTGAAGAGTTGACGGAGCGTAGTCTTCCTAAAGAACTGATCGATGCGGTTGTTCTTACTGATGCTGATGCATGCATGAAATCAATTGACAGCATTGAGAAAGCTTTCCGAGCAGCAGTCGAGGAAGGTGTTAAGGAACGTTTAGCAAGTTCTGCTCAGCCACCTAAGTTTGGTAGCTCTAGCGGCGCATCTGAAAAAGGTTCATTAGGTGCGCGTTTGGCTAAACAAGGTCAACAAAAACAAGAAAGTAAATTCTTTAAAAACTAGGAGGAATTAGTTATGGCCAAAATGGGCACAGTAACGAACAAAGGAAAGAACATTAAACAAATTTTAGCCAACGCAACACTGTATCAAGCGTTTGGCGCTCAAATCAAAGCAGACGGCGTGGTAGCTGATGCGAGCGGACGGAAGATCATTCCAGCAGGTACACCAGTTGGTGGCAGTGATAACTTCTTGGCTGATGAGATGGCTGAATTGAAAGTCACTAACACAGCCGGCGATGCCCCATCAACCCAAGGTGTATTGCTGTATGAGGTAGATGTAACTAATGGCCCCGCTAACGGAACTGTTGTGGTTTTCGGATTCGTCAATGAAAACCGATTAGACACTGCACTAACTGTAGAGTCTGGTGCTAAAACTGCTTTAGCTGGCAAAGTCACTTTCGTTAAACGAAACGCGTAGGAGGATAATCAAATGAAAATGAAATTACCAATGAATTTACAGTTGTTTGCTGAACAATCTATTTACACAATGGTAACAGCGCCAGAAGTAGCTGCTTACTGGACTGAAAAGCAACAAACGCTACCTCCATTTCTTGGAGAAGAGTTATTTCCTGCAGACAAACAGTTGGGAACAGAAATTAAATGGTTAAAAGGCGAAACAGGGGCTCCTAAGATGTTGAAACCATCAACGTTCGGCACACGAGCAATTCCACGTGGTCGTAAAGAATTCGATCAAGTGTTGACAACTCTTGGATTCTTCAAAGAGTCGAAATACATTGATGAAAACTTACGCCAACAATTGAACCTAGTTATGGCATCTGGCAACCAATTGATGATCGATACTATCTTGAAAAAGATTTTTGATGATATCACTGATCTTACTTACGGCGCCGCTGTTACTCGTGAAGTAGCTCGTATGCAGCTGCTGATGACTGGTAAAGCTGAATTAACTGGCAACGGTCAAAAATACGAGTTAGATTACGAGTTTAATCCTAATCACATGGGCAATGCCAAGGTTTCTTGGTCTGACGCTGAGAATGCTGATCCTTTTTATGATATTCAAACAGGTATCGAGAAAATTCAATTAGACACTGGAGAAACTCCTACACGTGCTGTTACTAATCTAGCAACTTTAAACAAGATTGTGGCCAATCGCAAATTGAACAAAACTATCTCTGTTTTCGGCGGTGGCGATATTATTCTAGGTCGTCAAAAGGTTGTTGAATACTTCCGTAATGAGTTGGGAATTGATATTGTCCTGTACGATAAACTTTATGAAAATGAAGCTGGCGTAGCGACTAAATTTATTCCTGATGACAAATTTGCATTGTTGCCAGGTACTGCTTTGGGAACTACTGCTTTTGCTACAACTCCTGAAGAATCTGACCTAATGACTAACGGGAAATCAAATGTATCCATCGTTGATACCGGTGTGGCAATCACTACAATGACGGAAGAAGATCCTGTGACAGTCGAAACGAAAGTATCTATGCTGTCGCTACCTACCTTTGAGAACATGGAAAAAGTGTTTATTCTCGACGCTGTAGCACAACCGTAGTCAGGAGGACAATTGAATGTATAAAGTATTATCCGAATTTATCGAGGGTGGCCATCATTATAAAAAGAATGATGATTACCCTTTTTCTGACACAGTCGATCAAGAACGTGCTGAATATCTAGTCAATGCTGAAGCAAACGGCAGAGTAGCTTTCATCGAAAAAGTAGTTGAAGAACTTGCTGATGAAGATGAACTACCTGAGGATGTTATTGATGTTGATTCGATGAAAGTCGAAGAACTAAAGCTGTTTCTAGATAAAGAAAATGTCCCATACGAACCCAAAGCTAAACGTCCTGAGTTACTGACACTAGCGAAGAAAAAGGTTGGCCTATCTGAATAGGAGCGATCATATGAACGAAACTAATAAGAAATGTGTGGAGGACCTGCAGTCAGAACTTGCTAGGAAATTCTCCATTACCGGTGACGATAAACTTGCTGTTCTGGCTGATGATATTAAAGATGCTTTGATGGATGCTCTTGATTATTGCAATCGGGAGACTGTCATAGGGCACATGTCATCTGCTATTAAGGACCTCTACATTTTCCGCCGTAATACCGAAGGAAACGAAGGGGAGACTTCTAAGACTGAGGGCGGCGTATCTCAGTCTTTTGAGGTCGGTATTCCTAAGAAGATCCAAACTAAGCTCAATCGTTACCGTGTAGCAAAAATAAAGAAACTATAAGGAAGTGATCAAATGGCTTATAAAGTAATCCGAACGTTTGCTGATTCCGAGGATGAAGGACACGTGTACAAAAAAGGACAGGAGTATCCTCACAAAGATTCAAAGGAGAAGCCTTCACCCGAACGCATCAAGAGGCTAACTAGCGCTGACAATAACTCAGGTGGTGCATGTATTGAGAAAATTCAAACTAAAGCTGAAATTTTAGACAAATTAGCTGCTGATTCTAAAAAATAGAAAGGTGGCTTTTTTATGCGACTAAGAGAGCAGGACTTACGGACTTGTTATCTTAAAAAGCGAATCGTCAAAACAGACGATGAAGGTAATTCTATTCATGTTTACTCAAAAGCTCGTACTCAATTCAAAATGAATGTACAGTCAGCTGGCGGGAAAGTTGCTGCTGAGATCTACGGCGAACGACTACCATACATGAAAGCCTGCAAGTATCAAGGCAACATTCTGGCTGAAGGTAAGAACGAAGGCGATGGTGTATGTGTCTTTGCTGATAAAGACTCCGAACCTGACTTCAAAATTGTAGCTATCCAAACCTTTTCCCAACACCTTAATGTCACACTGGAAAGGTTGGGATAACCATGGGAGTTGAAATTAAGGGTTGGGATAGTCTCAAGCGAAAGATCAAAGCTACGTCTAAAATCATGGCTGATGCTACTTGGGATGCTACATTCGACATTGTTGAAGAGATAGCTGCTAGAGGTGCTAGCAAGATCCAGTCATCAACAACACACGGATCTGGCGAGCTAGCTGGATCTGTTAAACAGGAAGTAGTTGTTGACGGAAGCGGAAATATTGTTGGTCGTGTCTGGTCTGACAAAGCTCATGCAATCTTTAGAGAGTTCGGTACAGGTCCAGTCGGCGAAGCATCTAAAAAGGATTTGCCACCAGATGTGTACCCAACTTACTCGCAAGAAAAGTGGTTTATTCCTGTTAACCAGGTGGCAGTTGATCTCAATGCTGTTTATGGAATTCCAAAGATCAAAATTCAAGAGCAGGAGTTCTATATGACTAGCGGACAACCAGCGCGCCCTTGGCTGTATCCTTCGCTCAAAGAGGTACTGGAAGATGTCCCGAGTATTTATCAGGATCATGTACGAAAGGGGCTGAGAGAGCTTGGCAACTAGGTACAACATTAAGCCCGAGATCGTCGCAACGCTTAAAGGTATATCGGGTTTAAAAAAAGTACGTTCTACGATTCCTGCTGAATGGAAAGAGTTTCCATGCGCTATTTACTCGACTAAATCTAAAGCAACAAATCAAGATTTGTCGATGGAAGAAGTCTACACTCAATGGATTATCAGTATTGACGTGTACGACAATAGAAATCCTGTAGGTGATTTAGCAGAAGAGGTAATCAAGCGAATGAAAAAATTAGGATTCAAAAACGAAGAGGCTGGTGATAACAATGTCACTGGTCTTTTTCGCATACAATTAAAATTCACTGGCACCGTCAATAACGAGACGTTGCTGGTAACACATTAGAAATGAGGGATTAAGCAAATGAAGGATAATAAATTATTCTCTATGGATTTACAGATGTTTGCCGGAGAACGTGGATTGTTATCAAAAGGTACTAAGCTAGGTTACAAAGCAGGCGGAGGATCTACTTACACAGACGTGAAAGGATTGCAAAGCACCCCAGAGGTCGGTGGAGATCCTGAACAAGTCGAAGTCACCGATTTGTCTGACAGCAAGAAGCGGTATGTTTCTGGTTTACAAGATGTTGATACGCTGGAGTTCGGTGTGTTATATGATTCTGCAGTATTTGGAGCACTTGAAACACTTCAATCAAACGACACTTCAGTTGATTGGGAACTAGCTTTCCCTGATGGATCGAAGTTCACCTTCAAGGGCAAACCAACAGTTAAGATGGGCGGGGCAGAAGTAAACGGAGCTTTGGCCTTCACTTTATCAATCGTGGTTTCTGAAGGTCCAGACTTTGTACCAACCGTTTAATAGATTATTGAAGAAGGCTAGGGAAACCTAGTCTTCTTTTTCACTTTATGTATAAAACTAGGAGGAATTAACATTATGAAACCAATGGAATTAGAACTAGGTAGCAAGAAACTTACTTTAAAACTGGATGCAAATGCAACTGTTGAAATTGAAAAACGATTAAACAAATCTCTTTTCTCAATCATGATGACCTCTAATGGCGGATTCAAGATCCCTAAACTGGGTGAAATGCTTACAATCATTCATGCTTCAACTACTACAGCCAATGTAAAGCAGGCAGACATGATGAAGTTCTATGATGAATTCGTTGAGGGTGGCGGCACTATGATGCAGTTGTTTGAGAAAATCCAAGAACTAATGGAAAAAGCAGGTTTTTTCGACAAGACAGAAACGGAAGATTCCAAGCTGACCTCAGAGGAAGCAACGGACGACAAGACTCTAGTTTAGAAAGCTATTCAACACTTTCCGATTTATTAGAAGCTATGTATCAACCTGCTGTTGAGGCTGGTATCCCTGCGGACAAATACTGGTCACTTAGTTACGAAGAGATCATTGTTCAAGCTACCGCTAATCAGAAAGTCCGTGAGCGTGACATGAAAGAGAAAGCAATCATGGACTATAAACTAGCCCAACTCAATGCCTTTTCTTTCAATGATCCTAAGAAAATGCCAGGGCTTGATGAATTTTACGGGTTGGAATCTGAGACAAAAGCTAATGAAACACTTGACGGTAGTGAAGTGACGCAACAAGAAATCTCAGCTGAAGATCGTAAATGGATGCGTGAGCAAGCAAACATGATGCAAATTGCCGCAGCAATCAAAAGAACAAATGCCAGAAAGCAGGAAGGGGGATAGTCGATGGAATTAGAAACTCTTGAAATAATCTTTGATGCCAACATTGAGCGGATTGAAGAAAAAATGGCTCCGTTTCTTTCCAAGATGGAGAACACCATGAATAAGTTGTCTTCGATCACTGGAAAGGGGACCGACTCAATTGAAAAAGACTTATCCTCCAGCACAGGCATGGAAAAGTTTAATAAGAATGTTGAGAAAATGACGGCTACTATGGAAAAGACTCTTTCTCGTATGGAACAGGCTGCTGAAGATTCTGGCAAGAAAACGGGAGCTTCTTTAGCTAAAGGAGTGTCGAAAGGTACAGTTAAAATATCTCAAGATGTTCAAACGGCAGTTGACAAAGCTAATTTGAAAATGCAACAGGCTCGAGCCGCTCAACAGAAAATCGCTAACCTCCAAGGTGACCGTAACGGAGCTGCTGTATCTGGTGATGGAAAAGCAGTTAGTAAGATTGACGAGAAAATAGCTAATGCGCAAATTCAGATGAACAGGGCACAAAGTGATGCGCAGGCTATTGTGCGGAAACTGAAATCTGAATATGATGCGATTCCAAAATCAATAAAAACTGGCGAAACGCAGATGCAACAGAACGAAGCTCAAATAGAACGAATGCGTTCAAAGGTGAAGTCCTTAAATGAACAGATGCGTAATCAGCAGATTGAAAAAGGTAGCTTTGGCAAGAATGGTTGGGAGACAAAAGGATATGAGGATACTAAGTCCTCCACCAAAACATCAGGTGAAATTGCCAAAATAGAAGCTAAGATGCAGAAGCTCATTGCTGAAAATGACAAACTCATGCAGCAACTCGGGACAATGGATGATCGGTCTGACGCTTTAAAAGTTGCATTGTCAGGATTAAATACTGAACTCGGAACAACAGCTACTAAATCAGCAATGGCCACTAATGGCATGAAAAACCTAGCAGGACAAAGCAAGAATACTCAGGGCATTTTATCGAGACTAAAAGGTACTTTTAGCAGTGCTGGGAATTCTTCAAACAAGATGGGATCTATATTTAGCAGGCAATCTAAACAGGTTTCAAGTGGCGCTAATCGAATGTCAAATTCGATGGGTGGGTTTGGTCGAACAATGAAGATGCTATGGTCACAGCTGTTCATTTTTTCATTCTTGTATCAAGGAATAATGAAACTTGTAGGTGGGCTATGGTCTGCGATGAAGACCAACGAGCAGTTTGCTAGTTCACTAAATCAGATAAAAGTAAATTTACTTACTGCATTTTATCCGATCTATACAGCAGTAATGCCGGCAATCAATACGCTCATGGCAGGAATCGCTAAGCTTACAGGGTATCTTGCTAGTTTTATTGCAACGATATTTGGAACAAACTACGCAGCAGCAAAAGCTGGTGCTGAGGGACTGCAGTCCAATATTGATGCAATGAAAGAAACTGGTAAGTCTTCCGAAAAAGCGAAAGATAAAGTGAAGAAGCTCCAGCAAGTCCTAATGGGATTTGATGAGATCAACACACTAAAATTTGATACCGATGATGATAGTGTGGATTCGCTAGATGAACCAACTACTCCTGGAGGTCTGGATTGGTCAGGCGCCGAACCTGAGATTCCAGCGTGGTTAACCAATTTTGCCAACAAGTTCAAAGAAATTATGTCGAAGTTATTCGATCCGATTAAGGCTGCTTGGGACGCTCAAGGTCAAAAAGTCATCGATGCTTGGAAATACGCTCTTCGTGAAGTTATCGGATTGATTCAAGGTATCGGTCGCTCGTTCATGGAAGTGTGGACGAACGGCACAGGTCAACGATTTGTCGAGAATCTGCTCATACTGCTGGCAGATGTCCTCAGTATCGTTGGAGATATAGCTGGGGCATTTAAGCGTGCTTGGGAAGATGGGTGTCGAGGCACAGCACTGATTCAATCCATCTTTGATATGTTTAACTCAATTCTTCAAATGCTGCATGAAATTGCTGTAGCCTTTCGTGCAGCTTGGAATGATGACGGTTTGGGACAAAGAATCGCAGGAAACATTCTAGAGATTTTTACGAATATAAACAGAACAGTCGCAAACCTCGCAGATCGATTTACAGAAGCTTGGAAGCAGGGAGCAATCGGAGAATCAATCTTTAAGACGATTTTACGGATTATTGAGAGTGTCCTCAGTAGCCTAAACAGTATCACAAAAGCGACAGCAGAGTGGGCTAGAACGGTCGACTTTACACCGCTATTACTGTCAATTGACAATCTACTAAAATCAATCGAGCCACTAACGCAAAACATTGGTGCAGGGCTTGAATGGTTCTATAAGAATGTATTATTACCACTAGCTTCGTACACGATTCAGGATTTAATACCAGCTTTCTTAAAAGCACTGGCAGGAGCGATAGATCTCCTTAACGGCTTAATTGAAGGTTTCAAGCCGATGTTTGCTTGGCTTTGGGATAGTTTCTTGCAACCAATTGCATCCTGGACAGGTGGAGCAATCGTTTCAATACTCGAAAGCATCGGCAAGGCACTAACTGCGATAGGTAATTGGATTGGGAAAAACCAAACTGTTGTTGCGACAATGACTGGCATTGTCTTAGCCTTCTTCGCAGCGTGGAAAGCTACTGAATTACTAGCATTCATACAAATGAGCGGTGGTGTAGTCGGTGCGTTGCAAAAGATTACTACTGCAATTACTGCAGGAACTGTGGCAAAGATTGCAGATAAAGTCGAAACGATGGCGATCAAAGCACTATATGCGGGAGACTTCGTTAAATCCATAGCAGCTTCAACTGTTGCGATTGGAAAACAGATTGCACAGTATGCAGCTTTATTGGCTGCTAAAGTTGCGGATAAGGTAGAAACGCTTGCTCTGATGGCTCTTTATGCAGGAGACTTTATTAAAAACTTAACAGTAACTACATTGCAACTAGGAAAGCAAGCTGCTCAGTTTATTGCATTAACGGCTGCAAAAACTGCTGATGCTATCGCTCAAGGTGCTCTAACAGCTGCTACTATAGCGTGGAACGGTGTAGCAGGAATCGCAACAACAGTCACAACAGCATTAGGAGCAGCATTCGCTTTCTTGACAAGTCCATTAGGACTCGTCGTTATAGCAATTACCGCAGTTATTGCGATTGGAGTTCTCCTGTATAAAAATTGGGACACAATTAAGGAAAAAGCAGGACAACTAGCAGATTGGCTTGGTGAAAAATGGGAAGCTATTAAAACTTTCACATCCGAGAAATGGGAAAATATTAAGTCTACCGTGTCTGAAAAATGGGAAGGAATGAAGGCTACTGTCTCTGAGAAAGCGAGTGAAATTTCTCAGAACGTAAGTGATAAATTCAGCGAAATCGCAAGCACTGTTAGTGAAAAAGCAGGGAATGCGAAGGATTGGGCATCTGAAAAGTTCACAACTATGAAAGATGTTTTTGTGAAAGCAAACGTAGAAATGGCGAAAACAGCAGTTGAAAAAGGTACGTCTATCGCTAACACTGTCAGACAAAAAGCAGGGAATGCAAAAGATTGGGCTACTTCGAGCTGGGAAACACTTAGAACTAACACAGCAAGTAAATTTGAGCAAGTCAAATCAGCAGCAAGCAGCAAAATGTCTAGCGCAGCCGACGCTGTGAGAAAGGGAGCTGACAGAGCTAAAACTGGAGCAGTATCAGCCTTCTCCAGTTTACAGAGCGGTGTGTCCGAAAAACTAAATTCACTAAAAAATACAGCTTCTGATGTTTTCAGTAAAATTGGAAGTTGGGCGTCAGATCTACCAAGAAAAATTGGTGAAGGTCTAAGAAATGGCGTCAGTTCAATTGGTAATGCTATTAGTAGAATTGCTAATTCAATAGCCCAACCAATCGCTTCGGCTGTCAACAATGTTATTGGCGGTATTAACTGGGTTCTTGGTGCTGTAAACTCCGGTTGGAGCATAAGCCCTTGGCAAGTCCCATATTACGCCAAAGGGACAGACTATCACCCAGGAGGTCCAGCATTAGTCAATGATGGACCAGGCAATCGCTGGCAGGAAATGTTTAGACTGCCTAATGGACAGTTAGGTATGTTCCCACGCAAGAAAAACATGCTTGTTGATCTGCCAAGAGGGACTCAAGTACTACCTGGAGATGCGGTACCTCATTATGCGGGTGGAATATTCAGCACGTTCAAAAAGTTTTTCTCTGGGGGATTCGATATGGATGATCTGGGAGGCATTTGGGGAATTATCTCAAATCCGTCAAACCTAGTTAATGAAGCTATCTCAAAGTTTGTTAATTTATCAGGAATGACAGACCCAATGTTTTCAATTGCAAAAGGATTTGTTAGAACAGCTAAAAATGCAGTCGTAAATATGGTTGTCGATATGATCAACCAATTCACCGGTTTTGAAAACGGTGGGTTGATCAACCAACACGGATTCTTTGAGGGCGCTGAAGGAAATAAAGCTGAAATGATTCTTCCGTTAACCCAACCTGCACGGGCGTTAGAGTTAATGAATGATGCATTTGATTTCATGGGCATGGATGGTGTTCCTGAATTGACAATGCCAGAAGTGTTCAGGTCAGCAGAATCTTCTTCTACTTCAAATATTGGAGGAGGAAACAGAGGGGGATCGTTGGCAAGTTTCAAAGGAGCCGACTTATCCGAACTCGGGAATCAAATGGCAAGCACAATCGGCAACAAGGTTACGGAGGCTGTTATGCAGCTAGTTAGTGTTCTTAATGTCAATGATGGTAGTAACCGCAATGAGGATACTACCCTAGAGGTCGTACTTCAAGTGGATAGCACTAGATTAGGTGAGGTTACTGTTAAAGGAATAAACAAGTATCACAAGAAAACAGGAAGAATTGAATTGATATATTAAGGAGTGAGTGAATGAGTTATTTGCAAATTAATGGAGTGACTGTCACCACTCCAAAAAGTTTTCAATGGAGCTTAATGGATGTTGATGGTGAATCAAGCCGTACAGCCAATGGTGACATGAACAGAGATAAAATTACTGAGAAAGTAAAGCTTGAAATCGAATGGGGGCCCTTAAGCAGTGGGGAAATATCTCGAATTATTGAGCCAACCACTCAAGTTTTCTTCCAATGTACTTATCCTGATGCCAAATCTGGTGGCATGCAAACTCGGACATTCTATCCGGGCGACCGCACTGCCCCAGCTTTTTCTTGGAATAAAGAATTTTCTAGATACGAATGGAATGGCTTAAAAGTCAATTTCATTGAGAAGTAGGTGAACGCATGTTAAAAACTACAGAAGAGTTCACGGCAGCAATGCGAACAGATACACGGAAGATACATGCAAAAGTTGAAATAAACGGAGCGGTTTATTCAGAGAGGAAAATCAAAAAGATCAGTGGAGATCTAGGCATCTTGTCTGGCTCGTCGTTTTTAGTTGGCTCTACTTACAGTAACTCGGCAAAAATTGTGTTTGATAGTATTCTAGAGTCGATCGACTACGATCAAGAAGTCAAAGTTTACTTAGGTATTGAAGTTGATCATTGGGAAGAACCTAATGAACAACTTCAATATGTCTCAATGGGTAAATTTTATATTGAAGACTTTTATAGAAATCGAAATAGTTTAGAAACTACAATCGAATTATCTGATGGTTTCCTCTACATGGAAAAACCATACGACTCGAAACTCAGTTATCCTGCTGAGATGCGCAGAGTTGCTTTAGAGATTTGTAACCAAGCAGGTATCGAAGTTGATGAAGTGAATTTCTCAAGATTATCAGAACAGAAAATCGACAAGATAGAGGGTGTTACTTGTCGTGAAGCGATTGGTTATATTGCACAGTTTCATTCAGGATTTGCCCATTTCAATCGTGAGGGTAAGTTTGAAATTAGGAATCTGTTAACTACCAATTACGAGATTACGGACTCTGATTATCTATTAAAAGGTCTAGAGGTAAAGGAGAAGCCGTATTCGACAGATGGCATCCGTGTCAAAGCAAGACGAACTGATAACTCAGAAGAGAAAGTATTCACGGCTGGAGCAACAGTAGGCAATGTTGTCGAACTAAACAATCCCGTCATGACTCAATCTCTACTGGATGAGATTTGGCGTAAAGTGAGTCCGATTAGTTTTATACCTTTTGAAATGCAATGGAGAGGTAATCCTCAACTTGAAGTGGGTGACTGGATTTCGATCACTGACACTGAGGAACGGCGTTTTCATGTACCGCAGTTGTTAATGTCTTTTGACTACAATGGCGGTTTGAAAATGAAGTCATCTGCGCAAACGACTTCGGGCTCTTCTTCAACATATAAATACCGCGGGAGTATTAATCAAGTCATTCAATTCCTTGAAGAACAGATAGCTGCTAATGGAGTAAACAGGATATTCCACGGTGCTGCGGAACCTTCGAACCCTATCGAGGGAGATATTTGGTTCAAACCCAACGGCCCTTATATCGAGATGTGGATATATGAGGAAACGGGTGAGGATATCTCCAACTGGGTACTAAAACTGTCTACCGAGCCAAGTAAAGAGTTAATCAATAAAATTGATGAAGCGAAAAAGGAAGCTGAAAAGGCAATTTCGGATGCTAACAACGTAAGGGTGATCGCTGAGGATGCTGTAGCAAGAGCTGATAATTCTGCGCAAGCTGCTGAAGATGCAAGAAAAATCGGCGAGCAAGCAGCAGGGAACGCAAAACAAGCACAGGACTCAGCGAATGCAGCGTTGGAAGATGCAAAAAAAGCGCAAGAGACTGGAAATGCAGCTCTAGAAGATGCTAAGCAAGCGCAGGTAACGGGTAATGCAGCTTTAGAAGACGCAAAAAAAGCTTTAGAGGATATTTCAGGTGTCGATAGTAAACTGACAACAGAAATTACCCGTATAGATGGTGCTCTTTCGTCAAAGATCGAACAGGCTACGTTTAACAAGCTTGAAGGTACTGTAACGAATCAAGGCACATTAATTAGTCAAAATGCTAAAGAGATCGCAACGAAGGCAAGCCAGACGAGTGTAGATACTGTGACTGGCAAAGTGAACACGCACGAAACGTTGATTAGTCAAAACGCAGCGGAGATTGCTACAAAAGCAAGTATCAAAGACGTTGATACAATCAGCGGAAAAGTGGATACGCATGAGACAAAGATTAGTCAGAATGCTAAAGAAATTGCCACAAAAGCGAGCCAAACAAGCGTGAATACGCTCACCGGCAAGGTGAACACACATGAAACGCAGATCAGTCAAAATGCGAAAGAAATTTCTACAAAAGCTAGTCAAACTACTGTTGATAAAATAGAGGGTACTGTCAACACTCATGAAACACGACTGATTCAGAATGAGAAGGAAATACAACTCAAAGCAAGTCAATTGAGCGTTGATACGATAAATGGAAAAGTTGACAGTCATGAGACCCGTCTAACTCAGAACGAAAGTGAAATAAAACTAAAGGCTAGTCAATCCAATGTGGATACTATAAGTGGAAAAGTTACTTCTATCGAAACTGAAGTGTCAACGATAGCTGGAAATTTTTCTGTGTTGAATACTAAAGTTGAAGGTCACACGTCTAAAATAGGCACATTGGAAAGCAACTACAGCGGACTTAACAGTACTATAGCCGTTCTACAGGAAGATGTCCTTGGTAAAGTGGACACTCTCCAATTCTCAAACTTGAGTCAAAGAGTAGATTCGATCCAGCTCACTGTTGATGATAAGGCAGATAAGGCGCAGTTGACTGTACTGTCTGATCAAATATCTTTAGTTGTTAGTGATGTTGAGGGTAATAAAAACTCGATACACGTTTTGCAAAACGATATCAATCTTGCAGTAAAAAAAGGCGACATTATCAATCAGATCAATGTTAGCTCCGAAAGTATCTTGATAGCCGGTAACAAAGTGCAAATTACCGGACAGACATACATTGAAAATGCAGCTATAAAAAGCGCTGCAATAGACTCGTTAGAAGCTAACAAGCTAACTGTTGGCTCTACACTAAACGCTGCTTTAATAAATGTAATTAACTTAAATGCTAACAACCTAACTGCTGGTGAAATAACAGGACTCACCATTCGCTCATCAAATGGGAATAGCTTTTGGGACTTAACAACTGGACAGATTGTTTTGAAAAAAGGAGGAATCGAATCTCCTTACTTAACACTCAATCTAGATAGTAGCGAAATGTTATTTCACAGAAGATCGGGTTTATATACTGCAGTTAATGACTATGGATTCTACGCTTACAAAGTACGTCCAGAAGATGGATATAACATTAATATTACAGATGCAATCTATGCGTATATCGGAGCTAATCAATATGGAATTAGAGGTGCTTTAGTAGATACATCAAGTTTTAGCGTTGCCTTATGGGAGAAATATGGAACTGGTTCACAGGTAATGCAAAGAGGAACTTTGAGTTATAGTACAAGTGGTTTTTCTGCTACGTATAGTGCACCTATGGTAGCTGGCTCATCTTTGACGGATTCATTCGGATTAAACTTGCAGAAGGATCAATTTAGAGTTTATATTGCAAGATCAGGAGATATTCAATTTGAAACATCAGTTAGTGGTAGCGGAAGCATAAGATTCTATCACGGACTTTCTGCATACTTAAATTCAGACAGCACATATTTGACTGTCTACAACAATTTTAGAGTCACGGGCACAAAAAATGCTATTCATCCCACAAGAGATGGAGTTAGAGCGACACCGGCTTATGAAACGACTGAATCCTATTTAGGAGATATTGGTAGAAACTACACCAGAGAGGATTGTGAGGTCTGGATTCCTGTTGAACAACTGTTCAGTGATACAGTCAATACTGATATTGCATATGAAGTATTTTTACAAGCCTATGATGATGCTCGGTTCTGGGTGGCAGATTTTAAACCTGATAAATTCCTGATTAAATCAGACATGCCACTTGCACGTTTTGCATGGGAATTGAAAGCTAAGCGCAGAGGATATGAAAATGAGCGCCTTGTTGAAGCAGGGTTATCAAACAAAGAAATTGAAGATGCTTGGCATCGACCGTAATAGAAAGGATTGAAACAAGTGAAAATCACTTTAAAAAATATTGAAATTAACCCCGCTATCGAGTTTTTGCAATCATTAACACTAAAGCCGGCAGACAGCCGTCATCGAAGTAAGTTTGTAAAACAATTAGCAGGTGCTGCAGATGCCTTATCCGCCTCTGAAAAACTATTATTAGAAGAGTTCGATGCTTTAGATGAAAATGGCGTAGTAAAAAAAGAGGTTAACGAAGACACAATACTGGTTGCTAAAATATCTAAAGAGCAGTTGAAGTTATTCAATGAACAGGTAACTATCGAATCAGGCATGTTCACCAAAAATTTCGAGGAAATACCACGTATTTTAAATGAATATGATGGTGAGCTATCGGGAGCAGATGCGGAAATCTATGATCGTCTGCTAGATGAATTTGAAAATAATAGCCAAGAGGATGTCGAATAATTGGCGTCCTCTTTAATTTTTTGAAACGGAGGAAAAACAATGCTAAAAATTAGTAAATCTATCTCAGGTGAATCCATGATTGACGAACAGCGGGTGGTTTATATGAGTGCAACTCTTAGTGCGGACCAGGAAGGACCTGCTAGTATTTCACAACAAATTAACAATCGGCAATTATACAACGAAAATAAAGAGGAATGCCGAAGTGACATTGACGAATTTACTAAGCAAGTACGTGAGATCGAGGACTCAATGCTGGCAAATAACTAGGAGGTGCATTAATGGCAGAGGAAAATTATCAAAGCTTCTCCCTTGATATCGACAAAGCAGCTTCTAAAAATCTAAATCAGCTCGTTACAGGCCGGTTAGGAGATCACCTTTTAACTGGGGTTATTGTCTCAACTTTAGAAAACGACAAACCTTTCGATCTGACAGGATACACTATACGATTTGAAGGTACAACCAGAGCGGACACAGTGGTGGTCGATGCTGACAACGTAGAAATTGTTAATTTAAAGGAAGGCAAATTCAAATATACCTTCTCCAACAAAGTCTTTTCTGTTTTAGATCAATATCATACGGCTTATTTTTCTTTTGAAAAAGATGAACGAAGAGCGACAACAGAGAACTTTATTATCAACGTTGTTCAAAATGTCGACATTACGTGGGAAGAAGCACAGTCTTACATTTCTATACTGAACGCATTAATCAACAAGTTTAATTCAGACTGGAAAGAGTTCGAAGACAAGAAAACTAAAACTTTCGATGACTTTGTTAAGTCTAAAGAAACTCAATACAAGCAACTGACGGATACCGCAGCTCGACTAGGTATCGACTTTGGTACTCTTCAGACAACCGTCACTCAACTAAAGAAAGATGTTCCTTTACTGGAAGCAAAAGCAACTCAGTTGAACAATGACTTATCTGCACTTGATACTAAAAGCAAAGATGTCAGTGCTGCCTACGATACTACAAAGAAAAACGTTAATGCATTAGATGTCACGGTTACCGATTTAACGAAGCGATCCACGGAGCTTAAAGCTGAGACAACAAGTCTAGAAGGACGCGTCTCTACTCTCAAGACGGATACGTCTTCTTTAGATCAAAAAGCAAAGACTATTCAAGAAATTCAGGCAGGATTAGCGGCAGACGTAGCCAAGGTCAATAAAATATTTGAAGAAAGCAATGTTTACAACAAGTCGGAAGTTTTCACTAAGCAGGAAACTAGTGTCAACGTGTTAGATACTGTATCAGGTACTAGACCGGTTCTTTATAGTGAGCAGCTAGATGTGGATGGTGATCAAGGGACGGGTAGTATTTATGTGAAAGACTCACCGCTTTTTTCTGATGTCAATCTTTTGTACCAATCAAATGTAGCAGTCACTTCATCGGAGGGTCAATATGGTTTTTGTAATTTTAGATCAGTTGTTGATTTAAAAACTAATTTTACTAGTTTGGAAAGAGACACTGAGTACACTTTGACCGTTCGTGGATCTGGTACAAGCACTTCGAGAATGAGAGTGTACATTCAGAACCCAACCATTTATACGTATACACAGTCTTTAGATTTTAAGGGAAGTGAACTACAAACACTCAGTATCACTTTCAGTATTCCATCTGATGTGGATCAGGGTCAGGGATTTATATTCGGTGCTTACGATATGGATCGAGTTGGAGGATGTCGATTTGAATGGGCTACGCTTGTAAAAGGGAGTACACCAACGGAGAAGCATATTAACGCTACAGAAGATTACGGCGTTGTTCACGGTCAGCCTAATTTACTAGATGGTTCCGACTTTTCACTGTTCAACAATTTAGTCACTTTGAAGACTCGTTGGGTTATTCAAAGTGAGTCAAATCTGAATATAGACTCTTCAATTTCAGACGGAATAAAAGTTAGTAGTACAGACACGAGTAATCCGGTCAATTCAAGATTGTACTCTAGACAAACGATACATGAGGTAGGTCAAAAGTACGGTTCATTAGTTACAGTGACAATGAAAGCAGGAAGTAAAATATATTTTGGGGACTATTTCAGTGCTAGTATGGATAAAGCATTTACCGCACCAGCGGACGGGAAATACACTGCAATATTTGAGTACACCGGTAATTCTGTGAATACGCCTAGTTTAATTTTTTATACACAAGACGTTGAGTATATTGTCCATAAGGTTAAATTAATTAAAGGTTCGGTAGCAGTAATGGACGACTGGACACCCTCACAAGTCGACTCTGGTCTAACAGTAATCAACAAGGGCATGATTCCTTGCAATACTGACCAATACGCAGCGCTTGCTGATCCGCTAGGTGTTGTCCGAGCGGAAACTACCATTGTCGGTCGTGGTGCTGAGATTCAATTTGATTTCAATGTGATATCTGAGTTAGAAAAGCGGTATCCATACTTGTTTGTGGGCATGACACTAGTTGAAAAAGTTCAGAAATATAAAGATATTGTTCAAAAAATCTCTATTAAATCAGCATTTAGAGGTCAAGGTATTGGAATAGCAAGCAAAGAATTGCAAAATATTGCGTTATATTATATTTATAATGTAAGTGATAGAGCAATCGGTTTTGCTCCTTCTCAATCTTCTGCTGACATTACAACAGTACAAGTTAGTTATGATAGAAATGATAGTGCTAATAGAACTCAGCTAATTAGAGATAATGGGATTGTTAATCTTAAGTGTGTATCCAATGAATCTAGTGTTACAGCGCATGATGGTGCAGCATCTGATGGTATAACCCCCGCATGGGTGGAAGTTAGAGATATATCACTGAAAATTGAATTGGAAATTGATGGGAGAATAGTGGTCGAAGAAATTGCAGCGGAAGCAGCTAAAACTCCTATTTCTGATTTTGTTGGAAGTGGCATTACTCAGAATGCGAAAATGGACTTTATAGGAAAAGTAAGGGGCAGCATAGTAGAAAATCCTAATGTGATGCTCATTGAACATGGTAGTAGGCTAATATTGCCTCAATTCCCCGTTCACGATAATTTTCAAGACGACTATGACTCACTCATGTCAGTTGATGGTAAAGAACGAACGACAAGTTCTGTTTCAGGGCGTGCGAATTATTTTCCTATGCTTTTTGTGAAATGGAATATCGTTGAAGATATTAAACGACGCTACGAAGGATTGTTCACTGCATCAGGCGCAGATACTCTCGAAAAACAAATTGATGTTGCAAGAAAAATAATTTCCAATTGTAATCATACTGTACTTGGTCGTGGTAATTCCTATTTAGGAAGTAAACTAAACATCGCTTACCAAATTGATGATAGTGATTACTCAGAAGAGCGACCGTATCACGAATCAGATGTTAACCAAGAAATCTCCCAAAATATTGACGTAGAGCGAGCTATATCAAAAGATGGGTGTATATATATTGCTACCTATACCGATGGTGCGGATGGGATTACGGTTTCTAAAATGTATATTGACTATGTTAGTTTAGAATATACAATCAATTTAAAGCTTTCAGACATTATCGAAACCCGACTGGCAAGTATTAACACATTGCTGAATGAAACAATCGACAGAGTAAATATCATTGAAGGAGGAAAATAGATGGAAACTATAAACCTAGAAGAATATAAAAAAGCTTGGGAACCCGATTCGTCTCATTATAGGGTTCCTATTTTATTCCCCAAAGAAAAAATTGTAGTCCGCCCATTCACTGAGAAGGAACCACCGTTAGCGGATAACATTATTATCAAAGGTTTTGACTGGAATAAAGATGAATACATTACCGAGCAAGTTGTCCCAGTGGAGCTGTATGAAGCACAACAAGCTGGCTTTGAAGAACTTGCTATGTTCGTTGGTCAATTGGCTGAGAAGGTCTACAGCGAGGATATGCCGCCAGAAGAAGGGGGTCCTGAAGAACCTATTCCTGAAGAACCAATCCCTGCCGATCCTGAAGTGACCGACCCTGAAGTAGTCGATCCTGAAACACCAGGGGAACCCGTTGATGCTGATCCGGTCGATCCTGAAATACCAAGTGATCCAATTGAGGTGAAATAGTATGGTCAATTATTACTTAACAATCATGACACGAGAAAACATGACCGCCGCTGAAGCTGAGAAGTACATCAAAACGAAAGTCTCGATTATCTGGCGAAAGAAAGTGCAACAAGAATGGAACAAATTACAAGATGAAAAAGCGGCAGCCGAAGATCACTCATAATTGAGTGGTCTTTTATTTTATGTAGAAGAGGGTGCATATATGTTAGATATTTTAGAGTTGTTAAAAAGTCAATTGTCAAAGATGTGTTCAGATGGAAGTTGGATTATGGGTGCAGCAGGAGGAGGCTTGTCATTAGCTATACCGCAATGGGTGACTGCTAAAGAACTAGGAATTCAACATGGTGTATTGATGGCAATCTTACTCGCTATTTTTGTTTTAGAGTGGATAGTCGGTCACCGATTGGCGAGGGCATCAACAGCAAAACGCAAGGAAAGTGGGATAATGATTGATTCAGCAATTCGTGATTTTGTAATCGTGATGATTTGTATGATCGCTTATGGATTTGACTATCTCTTCGGTTCAGGGTCAGTGATATTTTGTCTGTTCACTTTTGCATTCATTTATCACAATTTCTATAGCTTGTTGGCCAATGTGGTTGTACTAGGTTGGGGTGATAAATTTCCGATGTGGCTACTAAACTGGTTGCAGGATGAAATTGAGGCTAAGAAAGATAAATATTTTCCAACCAACGTAGCGGATGCGGATGATCAGGAAAACAATGTGAGATAAGAAAGGAGTAATTCTTATGCAAGATATTATTGTGCAATACCTAACTGCTGGCTTTTTAGCTGGTGTTTTTTGGTTAGTAGTCAACGGGATTAGATTCGTAAATAAAGAACTAATCTGGACGGATTTACGAAATAAGCAACAATACGCAGACGTTGTAGTTAAAGCTGCTCAACAAATGTACCAATTGGCAGGTGGACCTGTAAAGTTTCAAAAAGCTAAAACTCAGCTAATTGATTATCTGAACAAGAAAAACATTAAATACACTGAAGCAGAATTGGAAATGTTGATTGAAGCAGCAGTCAAAACGATGAAGGAAGCAGCTAAGGAAGCGACTAAGGAGGAATTGTAATGGCTAGTATTGAAAATATGATTAAGTGGATGACTGACAGGCAGGGAAAAGTCACTTACAGCATGGCAAGGCGAACTGGACCTAATTCCTATGACTGTTCTAGTGCAGTTTCTTATGCAATGGCAGCTGGAGGTTTTTACAGTTTTAGTTATCCCGGATCAACCGAAACGTTGTTTGGATTGAATGGTACAATTCTTAAAAAAATCAGTCGCAGTGAATGTCGAAGAGGTGATATTTTCGTAGCTGGAACGCCTGGGCAAAGTTTGGGTAGCGGTGGACACACTGGAATCTTTTTAGACAATAAACGGTTCATTCACTGCAATTACTCTCGAAATGGTATTAGCGTAGATTCGAATGATGCCTATATGGGCACCAGACTGCAACATCACTTTTATCGAATCATTGCTGCAGGTAGTCAGCCGTCCGGGGGTGTTTCTCAGTCACAACAACTATTGTTAGCGATAGACGGAAGCTGGGGACCAGCTACGACAAGGCGATTGCAGGAGGTGCTAGACACCGCCGGTAAAGACGGGGTCATCAGCGGTCAAATCCGGAATAGAGCGAATAAGAATATTCCATCAGCTCAATTCGGCACAGGCGGCTCTAACGTGATCCGTGCATTGCAAGCCAAGCTTGCAGTAGCACAGGACGGCAATTTCGGACCAGCTACCTGTCGAGCGTTGCAAGCTCGCATGGGTACGATTCAAGACGGAGAAATCAGTTCCGTATCAGATTGTGTGAAAGAAATGCAACGCCGATTGAATGAGAACAAGATTTAAGACATAAAAATAGCCCTCACTTGCGTGGGGGCTTTAATAGTAGCGCTATTGAAGATCAATAGTGATGTCATATTCATGATTTGAATTTTCGTCAAGATAGTCATCTGTCATATAAGTACCATTAAACTTCATTCTGATTTGATTGATGCTATCAACACTCTCTAACGTGTTTAAAGGGTAAGCAGCATAACCATTAACTTTACTACCTTGTAGAAGATCGCCACCGAAATGATCCAAGTCATACTTGCCCTCAGTTTGTTCTCCGGTATTAGTGACTAAAGTAGCTTGCTCAGGGTATAAACTTGTATCTCTTTCAGCGTTATCAATGTTGAAATGTACGATTATGAAACCCTCATATTGATTATCGGAGTAATCGCTATAATCAGATAATTTCAAGATAGTGACTTCATTAGCACTTATAGTAACACCAGACCAAGTGTTGTCAGACCATTCCACGTTATAAGTTTTTTCGTCAAGTACCTTAGCATCGGTTGCCCCATTGTTGACAGCCAATTTTTTGAAGTTTTCGTGATTAGATAAAAGCGAATTATCTTCCTCTTGCGTATTTACCTGATTCGTATTACTTATGTTTGCCTGTCCGTTAGAATCTCCTGTACCAGTGTCATCTCCACCACAAGCACCTAAAATCAAACAACTACTTAATAAAATACCCACACTTATTAACTTTTTCATTTTTCATACCTTCTTTCTAACTGTTTCCTTATATTGTACCATTACAGGCTAAGATAGAAAAAGAGAAAGTCGTTTTGCCAACTCTAAAAGGGGCGAAAAAGGGGCAAATCATCTACAATATTGTACAAGGTTACCCATAAAATCAAGAATACCGTGTTGCAAAAAGCCTTGTTTTATCACAATATACAAGGACACACGTCAAAGCGGCATATTTAAGCAGGATCCGGCATGTGTCTGAATAAAATAGAAAATCTTACAACAGGCAGAGGCCTGTTTTTTTTTCGAAAAAATCATTGCATTCAGTGCTTTGCTTATACTATCATGAAGTTGAAGAAAGCAGCTTAGTGAAAAGTAAAGGGGCGACTCATACCATGAAGAAGATAACTCCCAAGAAAAAGACCTGGTCAGGAAGAAACCCGCAGTTAAGTATCATACTAGGGATTCTATTGATTATTTTAGCAGTAGCCATTTCCGAGAAGGATTTGTTTAATGCTAGTTCAATGGTTTCCTATGATTACGAGGAAGAGGTAAACTGGGAAGAAGAGGAAGCATTAGACTACATCGATGAAGTGGGCGACTGGGACCGCACGATTTATGAAGATATCCAAGTGGCAACTAGCAATGTAGAATTTGATGAAGAAAATGATACGTCAATGGAAACCTATTCTGATGGAGATTTATATTCAGAATTAGTAGAATCTGTCGGACCGCCTGCAAGAACTTATACCAACAAAAGCACATCTACCGAACCATCAATTGTAGAAGCAACTTGGGAAAAAGATTTAGAAGATGGTGATTACGTCTCGGTTTATATCCGCTATGAAAAAGACTCCGGACAAATTATTTCAAAAGACTGTTACGGTAGTTTTTAATCCAAAGAAACCCATGAGATCATTATGATTTCATGGGTTTCTTTGTTACCTATTTATTTTTCTAAGACGCCCTATAACAATTTAGAAGGTGGCTCAGTATCGTCTTTAAGTAGTTGACTCTCACGACGGATATGATAAATCTTGTGGATATTAATAATTAATGTCTTGATTACAGCATAGACTGGAATGCAGATCAGCATTCCTAAAATGCCGGCAACACTACCGGCACCAATCAAAACTAAGATGATCGTTAACGGATGGACGTTTAATGATTTACCAAACAGCAAGGGTTTGATTAAGTTGCCATCTAATTGCTGAATGACTAAAATCGAAAGGCCCATATACAAAGCTTGTAAAGGGGAGATAAAGAAGCCTACAATAACTGCTGGTACCGCACCAATAAAAGGTCCCACATAAGGGATAATATTCGTTACGCCACAAAACAGAGCCAATAATAAACTATAAGGCTGTTTAAAAATAGTCATAGCAATAAAACTCAACGTACCGATAATAAATGCATCCAATACTGTACTGCTAATATAAGCAGACAACGTTTCATTTAACTCCCGCACCGTTTGCCGTAGTTCTTTACGAATCGTTAAGGGGAAAAACTGGGAAATAGCATCCAGAAACTTGTGACCATCTTTAAACATGAAAACCAGAATAAACGGTACCGTAAACAGTAGGACGAAAAATTGCATCGCAACTCCGACAATTCGTGACAAACTGGAAGTAACACTGACAATCGCTAAATTGATCAGGTTGTTGATGGTGATGTTGGCGGAAGCAAGTTGTTCCTCTAAGTTGAAGTTTCTAAATTCTTCTCGTTGCGCTAGCTCGGTGAGCCATTTCCCTGTTTCCTCTGCATACAAGGGCAAGTTTTGAGTTAATTGAACTGCTTGTTCAATTACTTGAGGAACCACATTCATTACCACTAAAACAATGATAAAGGCAATGACGACAAAAGAAATTAAAAAGCCAAATACACGAGGAACCCCGCGTTTTTCTAAAAAGACAACGATCGGGTCGAACATATAATAAAGAAATCCTGCGACCAACAAAGGCAGTACCACCGCTGAGAGCATACCCAAGACTGGCTCAAAAATATTGGGCATTTGCAAAACAAAATAAATCCCGATAATCGTTAACACGATTTCGGCTGTCCAAAAAAACAGCTTCGAGTGTTTGAAACGTGACAGCATAAGAGCCTCCTTTTACATGATGGCTTCATCTTATCATTTATTGGTCAGCGAAAAAATCTTTTTTTCAGAATTTAAGGAAAAAATTCACGAAGTTTTTCGAAGGCTTTGCCAGATGAGTTCCTTATTGAATCTGCTAACACATAGGAGTACACTGAAAGAAAACCTTTGGAGGTGTCACTAGTGAAAGAGAAAAAAGCATTTTACGTCAATGGATATTTAGCTTTGCTTATCTTGGTTCTAATGATTATTGCAGGCATTTGGTTTGTATTATTAGGAAGTGCCAATGACAGTATTGGACTGATTGTATTAGCAGTAATTTTGTGGGGGATTTCCTTTTTATTCATCAGTTCATTAACGATTGTTAGTCCCAATCAAGCCAAAGCAGTTCTATTTTTCGGGAAATACGTGGGTACAATTAAAGAAAACGGCTTGTTTGTTACGATGCCACTGACCCAAAAAATCAAAATATCCATGAAGGTCCGCAACTTTAACAGTTCGTTGTTGAAGGTGAATGATTCGGATGGAAATCCGATTGAAATTTCGGCTGTGGTCGTTTACAAAGTTGTGGACACAGCACGAGCACTATTTGATGTGGACTATTACTTGGACTTCGTGGAGATTCAAAGTGAGACTGCTGTACGACACATTGCTTCTCAGTATCCTTACGATACCTTTAACGAGGACGATTTAACGTTGCGAGGCAATACGACCAAAGTTTCTGAAGAAATGGCAAAAGAACTACAAGAGCGCTTAGCCATTGCCGGGGTAGAGGTTATCGAGACACGCTTGAACCATTTAGCTTACGCAACCGAAATTGCCAATGCCATGTTGCAAAGGCAACAAGCCCGTGCGATCCTTTCAGCCCGTCAAACAATCGTCGAAGGCGCAGTCACGATGACTCAGATGGCCTTGGAACAAATTGAGGATGGACAAGATATCCAATTTACTGATGACCGTAAAGTCCAATTAATTAATAATTTACTAGTTTCTATTATTACCGATAAAGGGACCCAACCAGTAATCAATACTGGTGATATGAGTGATAATTCTCGGACAGGAGGCGGCAAATGAGAAAGCTGTACATCAAACAAAAAGTATTCAGCATTGGTGAAAAATTCACCGTAACGGATGAATATGAAAACCCTCGATATTCTGTCGAAGGCAGTTTTATGCAACTGCCGAAAACCTTCCGGGTTGAAGATGAGCAAGGACAAGTGATCAGCAAAATTACCAAAAAGACGATTAGTTTGTTGCCAAAGTTCTTTGTAGAAATTGACGGCCAAGAGATGATTGAGATATCCAAGCAGTTAACCTTCTTGAAAGCACGTTACTCCATCGAGGCTGAGGGCGTGAGTGTCGAAGGCAATTGGTGGGATATGGATTTTATGGTTGAAAAAAATGGACGAAGAATTGCCGATATTAATAAACGCTGGGTTTCTTGGGGCGATACGTATGAAGTCGCCGTTTTGGATGAGACTTATGAGCATCTGATCATTTCGTTAGTGATTGCCATCGATCGGGTAAAAGCCGATGAAAGCTCCAGCAGTTAAGGCCTAGTTACAGGCCTTTTTTTTGTGGGATGGTCATTGTTTCGTTACAATAAAAGAAAAAGGATTTGATGAAATGGAACGACCTTCGACAAAAAATACCCGCTGGATTGAATTTATCGGCGGCCGCAACCTAATTTTCACTTTAATTGCTGGGGTGTTGTTAGGAGCTCTGATTTTTATTTTTTATTTGGTACGCTTTATCTTTGAACCACTAGGTATTATTTTAGGGACGATTTTTGCCCCCGTTTTGTTGGCACTAATTTTTTATTACTTATTGGAACCGATCGTGAGTTACTTTGAGAAAAAAGGCATAAAACGCATTTATACGATTATCGGCATTGGTTTGATACTAATCTTACTAATCGCAACCTTTGGTGTCTGGGCGGTACCCAAGCTCTACAGTCAAACGGCTAGCTTAATCAATGATTTTCCGCAACACCTAGCTAACTTTGAAGCAACTGTCCAAAATTTTGTAGCTGGCACAATGTTTGAAGAACCGGTTCAAGATATTTTTGGTTCTTTAGAAGATGTTGTAGCGCAGGTAATTGTCACCTTGTCGGAATCATTTGGGGATATTCAGTATTTTGTAGGAAACATCTTTTCTACTATCAGCGGTTTTTTTGTGATTATGCTGACGGCGCCAATCATTGCTTTCTTCCTATTAAAAGATGTAAGAAAGTTCAAACACTATTTCTTAAAGTTGATGCCGCCGAAATTTCGTGAGGATGCCAATGAGCTAGGAGGAATTTTGGATATTCAAGTGGGAAATTATTTGAAAGGGCAATTTATCGTTGCACTAGCCAATGGCGCGATTGTCTTTGTCGGTTTTCTAATTATCGGCATGCCGTATGCGATGCCGCTAGCAGTCTTGGTAACAATCACGTCATTTGTCCCTTATATTGGACCATTTATTGCTTTTGTTCCGTGCGCCGTTATCGCCTTACTGGAATCTTTCCAAATGCTGTTGGCATTGATCGTTGTCTGGATTGTGGAACAAGTGTTAAATGGCAATGTAATTGAACCAAAAGTATTAGGTGAACAATTGCGGGTTCACCCAGTAACGATCGTACTTGTTTTATTAGTGATGGGTAATTTGTTCGGTCTATTCGGACTGGTTTTCGGTGTGCCGATTTATGCCATCATTAAAGCCTTTGGCGTCTTTTTATTCCGAAAATTCAAACAACGTTACAATCGTTTTTATGGCAAAGACGAAGGTGACTATGAGGATACAGAGTTTTCGCAAGATGAATATATCAATGAATAAGCAGTTTTATCGGTACTGGTAAGGAAAAAATCATTGCAAAATTTCGCTCTTTGTTTTACTCTAGATTCATGCGGTCGTGGCGGAATTGGCAGACGCGCTAGCTTCAGGCGCTAGTGGTAGCAATACCGTGGAAGTTCGAGTCTTCTCGGCCGCATAAAAAAGCTCTGAATCTTTTTGTGAGATTCGGAGCTTTTTTCTATCTCTGTTCAATGGTTAAAAGCTGCTGCTTAATGGCTAATCCTTCAGAACTTGATCCTGTGTAGCCTGTCAATTTCCCGCTTTTTCCAATCACACGGTGGCAAGGAATGATGATCGGCAAGGGATTGCGTCGATTGGCTTGACCGATTGCCCGCACAGCTTGCGAACGTCCAATTTTGGCAGCCACTTCTTGATAGCAACAGGTTTCACCATAGGGAATCTCAACTAGGGTCTGCCAAACTTCCCGTTGAAAAGAGGTTCCGTAAGTAAATTCATAGGGAACCGTAAAGTTTGTTAAATCACCAGCCAAGAAGGCTAGGATTTCGTCTTTTGCTTGCTTCAAGATAGCGGAGTTGGCTGTTGGCGATTCAGAGAGTTCCGTGTAAGAAACAGTAGTCAATGCGTGTTCGTTTGCATCTAACCACAGCGGACCTAAAGAAGTATCAAATTTCATGTTGATTAATGCCTCCAATCCATTAAATATACTAGGATTATGGTACTATAGAACCAACAAAAACCGGTCAGAGAGAAGCGAAAATATGGAAAAAATTATTCTTTTACATACCAACGATCTGCATTCCCATTTGGAAAATTGGCCTAAGATCCGCCGTTTTTTACATACTCGTCAGCAAGAAGATCAACAGCCGGGTCAAGAGGTAATCACCGTGGATCTCGGAGATTTTGTCGATCGCTGGCATCCCTTAACTGAAGCAACTAACGGACAAGCAAATGTGCATCTAATGAATCAAATTCATTACGATGCGGCAACAATCGGTAACAATGAAGGTGTTGGAAACTCTAAAGACGACCTGAACCATTTATATGATCAGGCAAACTTTGACGTGCTGCTAGATAATTTATTTGACAAGCAAACGTTACAGACACCGGAGTGGTCACAGGCTTCTAAAATTATTACCACTAAAAATGGCACCAAAGTCGGCTTAATGGCTTTTACTGCACCTTTTCCATTGACCTACAATCCCAATGGCTGGGATATCCGACAAGTGGAGGATATTATACCTGATTTAATCGCTCGTTTGCGTCCGCAGGTGGACGTATTGGTTCTAATGAGTCATTTAGGAATCAGTGCCGATCGTCATATAGCTCGGGCTCATCCAGAGATCGATATTATTTTAGGTTCTCACACCCATCACTTATTTGAACGGGGTGAAGTTGTTGCAGGAGTTCAAATCGCAGCTGCGGGAAAATACGGCTATTATGTAGGGGAAGTGCATATCTATGTAGACGACGATCATCAGATTGTTCGTACATCTGCTCATACCTATGCGACGGAGAAAATGCTAGAACTACCTGAGGATCAAGTAGAAATTGACGACTACTTAACCGAAGGGCATCGTTTATTAGCAGAAAAGACCGTTGCCGACATGCCGTTTAGTATGAGTGCTGATATACATGCTGAACATCCGATGATTGAATATGCACTGCATGCAGTCAAAGAGAAAGCAGGCACAGATGTAGCTATTTTGAATTCTGGGCTATTTTTAGAAGATATTCCTGCCGGGATTGTTAACCAAGATCAACTGCATACCTCCTTGCCTCATCCGATGCATTTAATCAAGGTGACATTACTGGGAAATGAGTTGATTCGTTTGATTTTAGAAATGGAGAAGAACCGTCATTTCTTGATCAACTTTCCAGTAATCGGGATGGGCTTTCGGGGGAAAGTTTTTGGCCATCTAGTTTATGAAGGATTGTCTTATGATCGCGTGAATCGGAAAGTTTGCTGGTTAGGTGAACCCGTGGACCCAACAGCTAAGTACACGTTGGCTACGGTAGACCATTATATGTTCTTACCTTTCTTTCCGACGATCGAAATTGCTGGTGAGTATGAGTTCTTATTTCCAGAGTTTATTCGCAGTGTGTTGGGTGACTATCTAAAAGCTCACTACCCAATCCAATAAAAACAAGGTATAATAGCAAACAGGTGGTGAAACGATGACAACTAAAGAAAAGAAAACTGTGACTGATGAAGTGGCAGAAGCGTTGGAAGAAATCGTCGAGACCCCCGCTGAAGAAAAGAAAAAAGGGGAGCTTGTCACACGAGTAGACGAGACGAACCTATTGATCGGTGAACGTCAATACCGGATAGCGGTAGATTATCGCGAGGGCTTTGATGCCGAACGATTAGGCGAACGCTTTAGCGAGGTGCTCTCTCGTTATGATTATATTGTCGGTGATTGGGGCTACGATCAATTACGCCTAAAGGGCTTTTTCCGGGCGGATGATCGCAAAAGCAATCCTGAACAACGTATCGATACATTAGAAGATTACTTATATGAATACTGTAACTTTGGCTGTGCTTATTTTGTGATTGAGCGTGTAGGCGGCAAACGCCAAAACAGCAATCGGAAAAAACGTAAAAAATCACGCCGAAATCCAAACCAGGCACACATTGAAGAGAAAAAAGTGCCCGTAAAAGAAACAGCCAAGAAAAAACCAGTGATTAAAAACCGCAAACCGAAAAAAGAAGCAACGATGAAGACCAAGGAAAATGATGGTCGCTTCGTTATTCGACAAAGAGAAGAGTAAGGCTATTGAAATACAACGGTTATTTGATTGATTTAGATGGAACGATTTACCGTGGGAAGGAACCCATACTAGCTGGCCGACGTTTTGTGGAGCAGCTGCAAAAACGAAATATTCCTTTCCGTTTTTTGACGAACAATACGACGAAATCCCCAGCAGCAGTTGCCGCACGTTTAGCGGATGAATTTGATATTCATGTGACCGCTGAGACGGTTTATACAGCAACATTAGCGACGATTGATTTCATGAAGGACGCTAACAAGGGGAAGAAAGTGTTTATTATCGGTGAACCTGGATTACGGGATCCGATTTTAGATGCAGGCTTTGAATGGGATGAAACGGCGCCTGATTATGTAGTGGTAGGCTTAGACAACGAAGTGACTTATGAAAAATTCGTCTTGGCGACCTTAGCCATTCAAAAAGGCGCCATGTTCATTGGAACCAATCCAGATAAAAACATTCCCAATGAACGGGGATTATTACCAGGAGCGGGCTCACTAATTGCCTTTTTGGAGACATCTACCCAGCAAACAGCAACCTATATTGGAAAGCCTGAAGCGATTATCATGGATAAAGCTGTGGCACTATTAGGACTGAAAAAATCAGAAGTCGTGATGGTAGGCGATAATTATCTGACGGATATCCGTGCGGGTATCGATAATGGCATTGATTCCTTATTAGTTCTTTCTGGCTTCACTCAAAAATCCGATGTCCCTACCTTGCCAGATCAGCCAACGTATATTGTTGACTCATTAGATGAGTGGGATTTTGATGCGTAAGCAGCTGTGGCTGGAGCGAGCCGGACTAGTTTGTTGGATTTTTACGCTGCTGACATTGGCAATTACCTTAACTATTAATGCCCCTTGGTTGTATCGCTGGGATATTCAACAGTTGGATTTATTAAACTACACAACATTGTCTGAAAAAGAACTATTAGCCAATTTTGGTCAGCTGATGCATTATTTAAATACACCTTGGGTAAGTGAGTTGCAAATGGCTGATTTTCCAGTATCGGCTAGTGGTGCGTTACATTTTTATGAGGTGAAACGACTTTTTTTGCTAAATTATAGTGTATTATTAGTTAGTTTGATTCCTAGTGTTCTCTATTTGCGCCATTTAGTGAAGCAAAAAAGACTTTGGACACTGATTCAGCCATTCCAGATAGCCGTAGTTGTGCCATTAGTAGTAGCTGTCGTGATGGCGATGGGTTTTGATCGGTTTTTTGTGGCTTTTCATGGTGTCTTTTTCAATAACGATGCGTGGATTTTTAATCCAGCGACGGACCCGATTATTAACGTATTACCTGAGGAATTTTTCCTCCATTGCTTCATCCTGTTTTTTGTCTTGCTAGAAGTATTTTTTATTCTGCAAGTTTTGATCGGAAAACGTGCGCTAAAAAAATTATAAAATCAATGAACCAGCAACGGTGTGATGGACTTCTTAGTCCTATCCACCGTTTTTTGTGTTGGCCAAAAGGCTGACGTTGTTTTTGATTAAGAACGATTCTCACTGGAATCGATTGTGAAAGGGCTTTATAAAAGGTTATAATAATAACAGATGCAAAGCACGAACTGATTAATTTTAAACGTTTAAATGAGAAGTATTTCACAAGCGTAAATCTTAGTTTAGTAACAATAACGAGGTCTAGCTTCACGAACTTGATGAAAGCTCGTGGTGCTCTTCTTATTACAGGGGGGATTGTGTATGGAAACATTGGTGAAAGCAATTGCAAAGTTCAAAGGAGGTGTGAAAGTTCCCCATAACAAAAATACGGCAGAAGATGAAAGCGTTATAATTGATCCGCCGAAAAGAGTAATCATCCCGCTACAGCAACATATCGGTGGTCCTTGTAAACCGACTATAAAAGCGCGGGAAGTTGTTTCTGTGGGACAAGTAATTGGTGACTCGGAGGCCTTCGTGTCCGCACCGATTCATGCTTCGGTTTCAGGCAAGGTGAAGGCAATCAAGCCGGTCATGTTGTCGAACGGACAGATGTGTGACGCTATTCATATTGAAAATGACGGACTTGATACAAAGGTTGCTGAACATGGACCAGTTTCGATCGATTCTAAAGAAGATCTGTTGAAGGCTGCAAGAGACAGTGGTCTAGTTGGGATCGGAGGAGCTGGTTTTCCGCTGCACGTAAAGCTGGCGGTCAAAGATGAAACACCGATTGATACACTGGTAATCAATGGAGCAGAATGCGAACCTTTTATCACCTCAGACTATCGCGAAAGTCTGGAATATCCTGAACGAATCATCGCTGGTATGCAGGCAGTCATGAAGTATTTGAAAATTCCTCACGGGGTTGTAGGGATTGAGAGCAATAAGCCAAAAGGATTGCAGATTTTACGTGATCGGTTGAACGAGCTGGCTGATCTGGATCCGACAATTGATGTGATGGAGATTCCTTCTTTATATCCGCAAGGAGCGGAAAAAATGTTGGTTTATGCGACAACTGGTCGCAAGGTTCCGCCTGGTAAACTTCCTTCTGAAGTAGGTTGCTTAATCATGAATATCTCAACAATCTCTCGCTTGCAAGAGTACTTGGAGACAGGCGTTCCGTTGATCAAAAAACGAATCACCGTAGATGGAAATATTGCGACACCTAAAAATGTCATCGTGCCAATTGGTACACCGATCAGTGATGTCGTGAAATTTTGTGGTGGTTTTATTGAAGAGCCTAGTAAAGTCATCTTAGGTGGGCCAATGATGGGAATTGCCCAATATTCCCTTGAATTGCCAATTACGAAACAAACAAATGCAATCACGCTTTTATCGGAGGCACATGGCTTACCTGAGGAATCACCGTGTATTCGTTGCGGCCGCTGTGTAACCGCCTGTCCAATGTCCTTGCTACCGGTACAGATCGAACGTTGTGCCCGGAACAATGATGTAGAAACATTGAAAAAACTGAATGTATCTGCCTGTATGGAGTGTGGTTGTTGTGCTTATGTTTGCCCAGCAGGTCGCCGCTTAGTTCAATCGATGAAGCAAGCAAAATTATTAGAAAGGGAGGCAGCTAAATGAATAAGTTACCTGTTTCAATTTCACCACATCTCCATTGCGGGCGCAGTAGTCGCAATATCATGCTTGATGTGATTATTGCTTTGATACCAGCTGTTATTGCCTCCACTATTATTTTTGGTTTTCGAGCACTTATGCTGATTTTAGTAACAGTTGGTTCCTGTGTGTTAAGTGAATACTTAACTAGAAAAATTTTAAAGCGACCGGATACGATTAAGAATTTAACCGCTGTGGTTACGGGTATCTTACTGGCGCTGAATCTGCCAGTGACTTTGCCATTTTGGATGGCTGCTTTAGGGGGAGCCATTGCAATCGTGATCGTTAAGGAATTTTTCGGTGGTGTGGGTCAAAACTTTGTAAACCCAGCCATTACTGCTCGAATCGTTCTATTAATGTCCTTTGCTTCTCAAATGAGTACTTGGCAGCCGCCGATGGATTACATGATGGTGGGATCAGATGTTGTTTCCTCAGCGACCTATTTCTCAGCTGTTCAGACTGGTCAGCCAATTCCTTCATTAATGGATATGTTTTTAGGCGTACGGGCGGGAAGTTTAGGTGAAACCTGTACACTGGCGTTGCTGATTGGTGGTATCTATTTAATCGCACGTAAAGTGATTTCACCAATTATTCCTCTTTGTTTCATAGGTACTGTGGCAATTTTGAGTACGTTGTTAGGCGCCAATCCGCTGTATCAGATGATGTCTGGTGGGTTAATGCTAGGGGCTATTTTCATGGCGACCGATTATACAACATCGCCAATCACCCGAAAAGGTAAGATAATTTTCGGAATTGGTTGCGGAATTGTCACCATTGCAATTCGCTTTTTCGCAGCACTACCTGAAGGGGTTTCTTACGCCATTTTATTAATGAATATTTTAGTTCCTCACATTGAGAATTTGACAATTCCTAAAGTCTTTGGTGAGGAGGCGAAAGCAAAATGAAACAATCAAAAGTGATCTTTACCGATGCCTTATGCCTTTTTGTGATCTGTTTAGTTGTTACTTTTGCCGTAGCTGGAACCCGTTCCGTCTTTAAAGAACGAATCGCTGAACAAGAGTGGGCACAAACCCAAAGCGTGATGAGCCAACTAATCAAAGCGGATGAATTCGAGGAAGTCGATGTTTCCGGAGATAATCAAGCTTTTAAAGCACTAGATGCATCAGGAGAGACCTTAGGCTATCTTTTTGTTACACAAGCTTACGGGTATGGTAGTGATGTCAGTGTAATGAGCGCAATCTCAAATGGTGAAATTGTGGGAATTGATATCTTAGATGCTTCAAACGAAACGCCTGGACTAGGTCAAAATGTGACCAGAAAAGATTTTATTGATCAGTTTGCCGGACTTACTGGAACGCCCGAGGTTGTAAAGAATGCACCAACTGAAAACCAAGTTGAAGCAGTAACAGGTGCAACAAGATCGTCAAATGCTGTCGCACAATCAGTAGAAGAAGCACTAGTTCTTTTTGAACAAGTGGCGGCTTCGGAAAACTAAAGGGGGGAGATTTAATGGAAAAAGAAAAAGCATCCGCTATTTTTACGAAAGGGCTGATTACCGAAAATCCGGTTCTTCGTCTGATGCTAGGAACCTGTCCAACCTTGGCTGTGACAACTTCAGCGATGGATGGATTAGGGATGGGTGTAGCAGCAACTGTCGTATTGTTGGGATCGAATGTCGTGATCTCCCTGCTGCGTAAAGTGATTCCTGATCGCGTTCGGATTCCGGCATTTATTACGATCATTGCTGGATTTGTAACCGTCGTTCAATTGGCGGTTAAAGCATTAGCACCTGCATTAGATGCGACATTAGGGATTTATTTACCTTTAATCGTAGTAAACTGTATTATTCTTGGACGAGCCGAAGCCTATGCGAAAAGTAACCCGGTGCTCCATTCTGCTTTAGATGGTTTGGGTATGGGTGTGGGCTTTACGATGGCTCTTTTATGTATGGGAGGCATTCGTGAATTGATCGGTAGCGGTACTTTGCTTGGCTTTCCTATCACAGCAGGCTTTGTTCCGCCGATGACCATTATGTTATTGCCGCCTGGCGGATTTTTCGTCTTTGGTATTTTAGTAATGCTGGCAAATAAATTGGGCGATCGTACGTCAAAAGATCTGGACTGTTCTGCTTGTCCAATCGCCGAAGCATGTACGACTGTTTGTGAAGATAAGGCAGGTGAAAGCTGATGCAGGCCTTTGTGACGATTTTAGTTGCCGGAATTTTGACCGATAACTTTGTTTTATCTCAGTTTTTGGGGATTTGCCCTTTTCTAGGGGTATCCAAAAAGTTGGATACAGCCGTTGGAATGTCACTAGCAGTTACTTTTGTTATGGTACTGGCAACTTTGGTGACTTATCCATTATATAGTTCGTTATTGGTTCCATTGGGCTTAGATTATTTACAGACCATCGTTTTTATCTTAACAATTGCCGCTTTAGTTCAATTAGTTGAGGTTGTGATGAAACGCTATATGACACCTTTGTACAATGCGTTGGGGATTTACCTGCCATTGATTACAACGAACTGTGCTGTGTTAGGAGTAACCATTTTGAACTTCTCAAAAAGTTATTCGTATGTTCAATCGATCGTTAACTCTTTTGCGGCAGGCGTTGGATTTTTAGTAGCAATGGTAATTTTCGCTGGCGTTCGTGGTCGTTTAGAAGGCAATGATATTCCTAAATCGCTTCAAGGATTGCCTATCACGTTAATCGCTGCCGCAATTGTTGCGTTATCGTTTCTAGGCTTTGCCGGTTTGGCAGAAGGCTTATTCCAATAGGAGGTGTAAACATATGATGGAAATCATGATACCCATTGGCATTGTGAGTGGAATGGGTCTGATCGCTGGTGTCATTCTTTCATTAGCGACAATTATCTTCCATAAACCGGTAGATGAAAAAGAAGAAGCACTGCGCGAAGCCTTACCGGGAATTAACTGTGGTGCCTGTGGATTTTCAGGCTGTGATGGCTATGCCAAAGCAATGGCAGAAGGAAAAGCTGAAGCAACCAACTGTACACCTGGCGGGGCGGTTACCCGTCAAGCGTTATCGGAGATATTAGGTGTAGAAGTCGGTGAAGTTCAAAAAGTGGCCGCATTCGTCCGTTGTAATGGTACTTGTGAATTTACCAATAAAAAAATGGACTACCTAGGAACAGGGACTTGTTATGGTGCCAACCAACTCTTTGGGGGACCCCAGTCTTGCCGCTTTGGCTGTATGGGCTACGGAGATTGTGAGGCAGTTTGTGCCTATGATGCTATTGATATTGTGGATGGTGTTGCCAAAATCAATCCTGATAAATGTGTGGGTTGCCTAAAATGTATCACTGCTTGTCCAAAAAACTTAATTAAGATATTACCCGCAGAAAATACCTCGATTGTTGCCTGTTCTAACCAAGACAAAGGCGGCGGCGTACGTAAGATTTGCGATGTAGGGTGTATCTCTTGTAACCGGTGTGTCAAAACTTGTCCACAAAAGGCCATTACAATGGAAAATAACGTTGCGGTAATCGATCCAGAGTTATGTATCAATTGTGGTGAGTGTGTCGAGGTCTGTCCGCAAAATTGTATTGTGGAGATGCCAGTGAAAGAAACGGTAAAAAGCTAATTTTTAAAGTAGTTCAACCCATGTATAATTAAGAAGTAAAATCCTGCTATCCGGTACGAGGCAGGATTTTTTTGGAGATTGTAAATAGTAACTCATCTCTAAGTAAAGAGGATATTCGCCTGCGTTGTTATATAACAGTGCGGATTAATTATAGCGTTGATGTATAACAGAGGTGTATGAACATTAAATTTCAAAAAAAACAGATAGAGATATCTGTCGAATGATTAAAGATGCAAATAAGAATATTTGTTATAAGACCAGTATTTATCAGGGCTTAGAAAGTGTAGCAATTTAGTTGTAAACACTTGAGAACAGTTCTCATTCTTATTTAACTGTTTTCCTACAATTGCGCCATTTTTTTGTTATAATTATCTTGATACAAATAATTTAGTGCTAGGTCAGATAGGCTCTTTTTCATAGACTCCTTAGTATAGATTTCGAGTAAGTCGAAAAGGAAGCGATCGACCTTAGTGATGAATATTTGTTGCAAGTAGTACCATAAAGTTTTAGTAAAGCGCTTTTAACACTTGTCAATATCAGTAAAATTACTGGTATAAATCATACAAAAAAGGAAGGATGACTAACATGGCATTAGCAAAAATCGTTTACGCAAGCAATACAGGTAACACAGAGGGAATTTCTGAAATTTTGGAGGATGCTTTAAAAGAAGCTGGAATAGATGTAGAACGTGTAGAAGCAGATGACGCTGACGCAGATTTTTACGATGATGCAGATATTTGTGTATTAGCTACTTATACAGATGGAGACGGCGAACGTCCTTTTGATTTAGAAGATTTGTATGAAGAATTACCTGATCAAGATCTTTCTGGTAAAGTATATGCGGTTGTTGGAAGTGGTGATAGTGAGTTGTATCCAGATTATTTCTGTCAAGCAGCAATTGATTTTGATGGAGCTTTTGCAAAAACGGGCGCAAAAAAAGTTGGGGAAACAGTCATGATCGAAAATGAAGCAGACGATGAAGACGAGGAAGTATTAAAAGCACTCGTTAAAGCTTTAGCTGAGGCATAGACTTCAGGGAAAAGGTTGAGGTGATAACTTGTTTAAAGTAGTGAAAAGAAAAGAATTAGCACCGATAGAGTTTGAGATATTTGTCGATGCGCCAAGAATCGCCAAAAAAGCAAAACCTGGTCAGTTTGTTATTTTGCGAATTGATGAGTTTGGGGAACGGATTCCATTGACAGTTGTGGATGTAGATCCAGAAGCTGGTCTTGTTCGTTTGATTTTCCAAGTAATTGGCAAGTCAACCGCACAGCTGGCAAAAGTAATGGAAGGCGAGTCCCTAGCAGATGTTGTTGGACCGCTAGGAAAACCGACAGAGATTGAAAATTACGGGACCGTTATGCTAGTTGGCGGCGGAGTAGGTATTGCCGCTTTATTCCCGATTGTAAAAGGCTTGAAAGAAGCAGGAAATCGGGTAATTACCATTCTTGGAGCGAAAACAAAGGACCTGTTAATTTTAAGAGATGAATGTAAAGAGTATTCTGATGAGCTGATTTTAATGACAGATGACGGGTCAATTGGTCAAAAAGGACTGGTTACTCAAGCAATGGAGGAAGTTTTTGCAAGAGAAGACATCCATACTGCATGGGCAATTGGACCAAGTATCATGATGAAATTCTGTACGATCACGGCGCAAAAGCATGATGTGCCAATCTATGTTTCTTTGAATCCGATTATGATCGACGGCACTGGTATGTGCGGCGGCTGTCGGGTAACAGTTGCTGACAGCATTAAGTTTGCTTGTGTTGATGGACCAGAATTCCTTGGAGAAGAAGTGGACTGGGATGAATTTATTAGCCGGATGCAGCAGTATCGTCCTGAAGAATTACAGGCTAACGAAATCTATGAAAAGCAGGTGAGTCATAATGGCTAAAGTAAAAAGAAGTTATACCAAAACGCCAATGAAAGAGCAAGCACCTGAGGTTCGTTGTCATAATTTCGAAGAGGTTGCTCTAGGTTACTCACTTGAAGAAGGTCAATTAGAAGCAAGCCGCTGTTTGCAATGTAAAAATGCACCGTGTATCGAAAATTGTCCAGTTATGATCGACATTCCTGGATTCATTAAAGCAATCGAAGAAGGCGACATGCCTCGTGCGTATGAAGTATTAAGTCGTTATACCAATTTGCCAGCCATTTGTGGGCGTGTTTGTCCTCAAGAAAAGCAGTGCGAAATGGTCTGCCGTCTGGGCCGCTCGAAGAAATTCGAACCAGTTGCCATTGGTAAACTAGAGCGCTTAGTAGCAGACTGGGCATTAGATCAACCAATTGAGTATAAGGAAGCCGAGGGCGATAAAGGCAAAGTTGCCGTTATTGGTTCAGGACCTTCTGGATTAACAGCAGCAGGCGACTTGGCAAAACTGGGTTATGAAGTAATAGTTTATGAAGCATTGCATGCTCCAGGTGGCGTGTTAACTTACGGTATTCCAGAATTCCGTTTGCCTAAAAAAGTAGTAAACAATGAAATCGAACGGATCAAAGCGCAAGGGGTAACAATCGAAACCAACGTGGTAGTAGGAAAAACCATCACAATGGATGAGATTTTGGAAGAGTTTGATGCTTGCTACCTATCAGTTGGAGCAGGTGCGCCGAATTTCCAAGGAATTAAGGGAACTTCTTTGAAGGGTGTTTACTCTTCAAGTGAATATTTAACTCGGATCAACTTAATGCATGGCTACCAATTCCCACAATATGATACGCCAGTTCAAGCATCAAAAAATGTTGTCGTTATTGGCGGCGGAAATGTGGCAATGGATGCGGCACGTTCAGCTAAACGTCTAGGAGCAGAGAATGTTTCCATCGTTTATCGACGTTCATTGGCAGAGTTGCCAGCCAGGGAAGAAGAATACCATCACTCTGTAGAAGAAGGTATTAACTACCATTGGTTAACGAATCCAATCGAATATATCGGTGACGAAGAAGGTCGTTTAGTAGCAGTAAAATGTATCCAAATGGAGCTTGGAGAACCAGATGATTCTGGTCGGAGACGACCAGTTGCGATTCCAGGCAGCGAATTTATTATCGAAGCGGACACCGCGATTGAGGCCATCGGTCAAGGTGCCAACAAAGTCTTGCTAGATACTTTCCCAGAGCTTTCTTTGAACAAATGGGGCTACATCGATGCAAGCGAAGAAACATGTGCCACCTCTATTCCAGGCGTTTATGCTGGAGGAGACATTGTGACCGGTGCAGCGACCGTTATTTTGGCAATGGGTGCTGGTAAGATTGCAGCAAACGAAATTGATAACTACGTTCAAAATAAAAAGTTGCAAGAGCAACCGGTCTAATCGGAGGGCAAATTGATGAAAACAATGAAAACGATGGATGGAAATACGGCAGCTGCTCATATTTCTTATGCATTTACCGAAGTTGCAGGGATATTTCCAATCACACCAAGCTCAACAATGGCAGAAGTCGTTGATGAGTGGGCTGAACAGGGCCGCAAAAACATCTTTGGCGAAACTGTCAAAGTAGTTGAAATGCAATCAGAAGCAGGGGCGGCTGGAACGGTTCATGGTTCTTTGAAGACAGGCGTCCTAACAACAACTTACACGGCTTCTCAAGGATTACTTTTAATGATTCCAAACATGTTCAAAATCGCAGGGGAATTGTTGCCTAGCGTCTTTCACGTAGCGGCTCGAGCAGTTTCAACCAATGCGTTGAGTATTTTTGGTGACCACAGTGATGTAATGGCAGCACGTCAAACAGGCTTTTGTATGTTAGCTGAAGGCAGTGTCCAAGAAGTAATGGATCTGTCAGCTGTTGCCCATTTAGCAAGTATCGAAGGTAAATTGCCTTTCATGAACTTCTTTGACGGATTTAGAACCAGTCACGAGCTACAAAAAATTGAAGCAATCGATTACGAAGACTTAAAAAATATGGTGAATTGGGAAGCGTTAGCTGAATTTAGAGCATTAGGGATGAATCCAAATCATCCGAATGTTTCAGGTACCGCTCAAAATCCCGATATTCATTTCCAACAACGGGAAACCGTTAATCGTTATTACGATGAAATGCCAGCGATTGTCCAAAAATATATGCAAAAGATTAATGAGCTGCGTGGTACAAACTATGATTTAACGAACTATTATGGTGATCCAGAAGCAACTGAAGTTATCGTTGCTATGGGTTCAGCTTCACCAGCAATCCAGCAAACCGTGGATTATTTGAATGCACAAGGTCGCAAAGTTGGCTTTATCGATATGCATTTGTATCGTCCGTTTCCAGCAGAAAATCTGTTGGAAAAACTGCCAGCTACAGTTGAAAAGGTTGCCGTTTTAGACCGTACAAAAGAACCTGGTTCAGATGGTGAGCCGTTGCTATTGGATGTGCAAAGTGTACTTTATCGTCATTCTAATCGTCCGATTGTTATTGGCGGACGCTACGGAATCGCATCAAAAGACGTAACACCAGATCAAATCGTTGCAGTCTATGATCATTTACTATTGCCGGTGGAAGACATGAAACAACGCTTCACCATCGGAATCAATGATGATGTGACTCATCTGTCATTGCCTCAGGGTGAAGTATTAGACTTAACTCCTGAAACAACTTTCCAAGCAAAATTCTGGGGACTTGGCTCAGATGGAACAGTCGGTGCCAACAAACAAGCGATTAAGATTATCGGAAATAACACGGACTATTATGCGCAAGCATACTTTTCTTATGATTCGAAAAAATCAGGCGGGGTAACCAATTCTCACCTGCGTTTTGGGAAAGATCCGATTTTATCCACTTACAATGTCGAAGCAGCTGATTTTATTGGCTGTCATAACAATGCGTATGTCCATCAATACGATTTATTACGCGGCTTGAAAGATGGCGGTACATTCCTGCTTAATACTGTTTGGGATGAAGCGAAGGTCAAACAAGCCTTGCCAAATCGCATTAAACGCTACTTAGCAGAGCACAACATCAATTTTTACATTATCAATGCGATGGAAATTGCCCAAAAAGTTGGTTTGGGTCGCAGAATCAATATGGTTATGTCAACGTCATTCTTTGAATTGACCGATATTATGGATCGCGAAACTTTCTTGCCGTTATTAAAAGGCGAAGTTGAAGCAGCCTATGGCAAAAAATCAAAAATTGTCGTAGAACGCAACTATCAAGCCATTGATGAAACCTTTGCAAACTTGAAAAAAGTCGAGATTCCAGCTGAATGGGCTGATTTAGAAGTTCGTCCATTGGCGGATCCAGATCCAAGCAAACCAGCTTATGTTCGCAATATTTTAGAACCAATTAACCGTCAAGAAGGTAACCAACTTTCTGTAAACGACTTAATTGAAAATGGTATGTTAGGTGGGGTTATGCCATCTGGAACGACCGCTTATGAAAAACGAGGAATTGCCTTAGAAGTTCCTGAGTGGATTCCAGAAGCTTGTACAATGTGTAATGAATGTGCCTTTATTTGTCCGCATGCGGCGATTCGTCCGTTCTTAGCCGACGAAGAGGAAATGGAGCAAGTACCAGAAGGATTTGTCACTCGCGATATGCGTGGTAAAGACGGCTTGAAGTACCGTATTCAAGTTTCATTGGAAGACTGTACGGGCTGTGGGCTTTGTGTTGAAATTTGTCCAGCTAAAGAAAAAGCATTAGTAATGAAGTCTTATGAAGAACAAAAAGAACAAGCAATGAATTGGGCTTTTGCCATGACACTAAGACAAAAAGAAAACCCAGTGAAGAAATTTTCAGTTAAAGGCTCGCAATTTGAACAGCCATTACTTGAATTTTCTGGCGCTTGTGCGGGTTGTGGTGAAACACCATACATTAAATTATTAACTCAGCTATATGGAGATCGAATGATGATTGCCAATACAACAGGTTGTTCATCAATCTGGGGAGCTTCATCACCAGCGACACCATATACAGTGAACGCAGATGGCCGCGGACCTGCTTGGAGTAACTCGCTATTTGAAGATAATGCTGAGTACGGTTTAGGAATGCACGTAGCCAATGAAACCAAGCGGAATCGGGTTGCTAATAAAATGCGGGATGCCCTTGCTCAAGGCGTAGGTTCTGAAGAGACGAAGGCCTTGATGCAAGATTGGTTGGACCATATGTCTGAAGGTGACGGAACACAACAACGTGCCGCTAAACTAACAGCGGTTCTTTCAGAAGAAACTGATCCAGTATTGCAATCGATCTTAGCGGATAAAGATATGTTTGCAAAACCTAGCCAGTGGATTGTCGGTGGCGATGGTTGGGCATATGATATTGGTTTCAGTGGAATTGATCACATCTTAGCTTCTGGTGAAGATGTTAATATCTTTGTTATGGACAACGAAGTTTATGCAAATACTGGTGGACAAATGTCTAAGGCAACACCGTCAGCGGCGATTGCGAAATTTGCAGCTGGTGGGAAGAAAACGAAGAAAAAAGATTTGGGTATGATTGCAATGACTTATCGCGATGTTTACGTAGCCCAAATTTCAATTGAAGCAAATGCAAACCAAGCATTGAAGGCAATTCAAGAAGCCGAAAGCTACCCAGGACCTTCTCTTATTATCGGCTATACACCGTGTATTAATCACGGGATTCGTGGTGGTATGAGTAAGTCGATTGAAGAATCTAAGGAAGCAGTAGAATCTGGTTATTGGCAGTTGTATCGTTTTGATCCTCGTCAAGCGGATAAAGGAAAAGATCCGTTGCGAATCGACTTCAAGAAAGCCGATTTTAGCAAGATGAATGACTTCCTAGAAGGTCAGACTCGTTTCTCTGCACTGCATAACATCAAAAAAGATGATGCAGAAGTAGAAGAAATGCTGAATCAAACGGTAGAAGATGCCGAACAACGACTATCCAGCTACAATGAATTAATGAAACCCAAAAAATAAGCCACATGAGTAAACAATATCTCCAGTACAAGCCGCTGAGTAAGTATCTTGTGCTGGAGGATTTTTGTCTGTCCATTGTGGTTGTTTAAATGTCGTCAAAAAGCTAGGCGTCATTCTTAAGGAATGTGCTGCCTAGCTTTTTGACGTGTATTTAGTTTATTAAATCATCTAATGTTTCAGGATCTTCGTGTGCCAAACGACTGGCAGCAGAAGCGGCGATTGCACCTACTAAATCGTCTAAAAAGGTATGCACCGATTTGCCGTCATGAGAATTTAGTTTTTCTAGAATACCAGGCTTCACTTTGTCAATGTAACCATAGTTGGTAAAACCAATTGATCCATAGACGTTGACAATGGATAAAGCCATAATCTCATCGATTCCGTATAAACCTTCATCTTCCTCGAGTATTTCTTGAAGTGGGGAATCTAATAATTTCTTTTCGGCCAATTTATCCAATTGAATACCAGTGATGATGGCATTGTGCACTTCCCGTTTTGTTAACACACGTTCCACACTATGGATACACATGTCTAAGGTTAGTTTGTCGATGTAATCTTTTTGCAGGAAGAAAACAAGTTCCCCGATATCTTGGATGGTCACTCCTCGTTCAATCAGCAAAGTGCGCGCCTTTTTCTCTAAAGCAGTTGTCTCAAAAACCATAATACTCCTCCGTTATCCTTGAATTTTAGGAAATAAACTAGTGCTGTGACTAGGTTGTCTCCGGGTTTCTGGATCAATGTAATGTAACGCATTATTGACCGCAGTAGGGGCTTCTCCCGAGCCGGTCGCGATCAGTTTAACCTTCCCTTGATAGGTAGCGATGTCACCACACGCATAAACGCCTGGAACGGAGGTGCTCATATCCGAGTTCACCAACACAGCTTGACGTGTGGTCTCTAATCCCCAGCTTTTCAGGTGATCCAAGGAAGAAATAAAGCCATAGTTTACGATTAAATAATCCACATCTAATTCCATTGTCTCATCTGTTTTAACTTTTTGTAAAGTCACAGTATCCAACTGTTGCTCTCCAGACACGTTGCTAACTAAGTAGGATGTCAAAATTTCAACAGATGAAGCCTTCAATTGTGCAACACTGTGTTCGTGTCCGCGAAATTGTGGGCGGCGATGAATGATAGAGACTTTTTCTGCAATTGGCTCTAACATCAATGCCCAGTCAATCGCCGAGTCACCGCCGCCAGCAATTGCAACTTTTTTACCGGCATATTTCATTGGGTCATTGATATAATAATCAATACCTCTATTTTCAAATTGATCACTGTTTGCAACTTGCAAGCGTCTCGGTTGAAATGAGCCGCTTCCGATAGCAAGAACGACCGCTTTCGTGTAATGGGTCCCTTTGTTAGTAACCAACTCTAAATAATCCTCATGTTGTATTAGATCAGTTACTTCTTCTTCTAAGCAATAGGTATGAGGGAAAGTCCTTAACTGTTTTTCCAGATTTTCCACTAAATCCGCTGCTTTGATCTCTGGGAATCCCGGAATATCATAAATGTTTTTTTCAGGGTAAAGTGTAGTCAACTGGCCGCCTAATTGGGGCAAGCTGTCGATTAATTTAGTCTTGCCTTGGCGAATCCCCGCATAGAAAGCCGCAAACATACCTACTGGACCTGCTCCGATGATTGTTATATCAAAAAGTTCCATTGTCTTCTTCCTTTCTTTGCTACTGATTGTATCAAACTTTTTTAAAACCTACCAAGATGAGGTTGTGTGACGGATGAAGTGGGAAATAATCTTAGTAAAGAAGCCATGTTCAATCGATGACCAATAAAAAAGTAAATCCATCAATCAAATTTACGTGGAAAAACCTGTAAAGTTTGTTATGATAGAACGAGACAAAATTAAAGGAGGCTACATCTGTGACTCAATTTCCACAATTAAATTTAGCAGACCATAAGGGTCCAAAAGCAACTATTAAAACTAATATGGGCGATATCGTTGTTCAATTATTCCCAGAAGAAGCACCAAAAACAGTGAAAAACTTTGTTGAATTAGCTAAAAAAGGCTATTACGACGGCGTAATTTTCCACCGTGTCATTCCTGATTTCATGATCCAAGGTGGCGATCCAACCGGTACAGGTATGGGCGGTGAAAGCATCTATGGTGATAAATTTGAAGACGAATTTTCTCGCAATGTCTATAACTTGCGTGGTGCTTTATCAATGGCGAATGCTGGCCCAAACACAAACGGCAGCCAATTCTTTATCGTAAACAACCAAAATGTTCCAGCTAACATGATGACTCAACTAGAAGAAGCCGGATTCCCTGGCGAAATCGTTGAGACCTACAAACAAGGAGGCACACCTTGGTTAGACTTCCGCCACACAGTCTTTGGACATGTAGTAGAAGGTATGGACGTAGTAGATGCTATTGGTGGCGTTCAACGTGGACCACAAGACCGTCCAACTCATGATGTAGTCATTGAAACTATTGAAGTAAGCGAATAAAAAAATCGGCCATTGAGCCGATTTTTTTATCTTCAATTAGCCGATCTGCTCTGATAAAGTGAAACTTAGCGAATGCTTTATCGGAATTTTCGTTTTAATACACAGAAATTGAGTGAGACTCTGCGGTACTCCTTAATTCAATGTATTTGCAATACGCTGCAAACCTTCTTGCAATATGGCATTTGCGCAGGCCACATTTAAGCGCATGTGCTGCTTACCACCAGGTCCATAGCTGACTCCAGTATTCAATACAACTTTTCCTTCGTGAACTAAGCGGTTTTCTAACTCTTCGTCAGTTAGTCCATACGCTGAAAAATCAACCCAAAGTAAGTAAGTTCCTTCAGGCTTCATAATTTTAGCCTCAGGCAAATGCTCTTCAAAGAAGGCGAAAGTATCCTCGATATTTTTTTGCAAGTATACCATTAATTCTTTTAGCCACTCTTCACCTGTTCGATAGGCAGCTTCCATCCCTACCAGACCAAAGGTGTTGATTTCTTGTTGGAAGTTTTCAGCTTGCTTTCGTTCCAATTGTTTGTGCAGTTTTGGATTTTTGGCAAAAGCAACAGAGTTCTTGATTCCAGCTAAATTAAAGGTCTTAGTCATAGAAGTAAATTGGATAGCAAAATTCTCAAAGCCTTCTCCTGCATTGAAGAAACTAGTCATTTGGTTAGGTGTAAAAACTAAATCTTGATGAATCTCATCACTTAAAACAAGCACACCATATTTGTGACATAACTGACCGAATTGATTCAATTCTTTTTTCGTCCAAACGCGTCCGCCAGGATTATGAGGATTACATAAAATGGCTAGTTTTATCTGGTTTTGTTTGATTTTTTCTTCCATGTCCGCATAATCCATAACAAATCGACCATCCTTTTCAAGAAGTCTACTGCGGACAATTCTTCGTTTGTTCTCCGCGAGTATGCCAGAAAATGGAGGATAGACTGGGTCGTGAATCAAAACGGCATCATTTGGCTCAGTAAAAGCTTGAACTGCTGTTGCTAACGCAGCTAATACACCACTGAAAAAAAGAATTTCTTCTTTAGCTACAATCAGCTGATGCTGCTCTTTTTCCCATTTGATTATGGCATCATAAAGTGAGTTAGGTGTTGTACTGTAGCCGAAGATACCATGTTGAACCATCTCTTGATAGGCATTAATCACACCAGCTGGCGCTTTGAAATCCATATCAGCAATCCATAATGGCAGCAATTCTTCTTCTTGATAGCGCTGGCAAATTTCATCCCACTTGACGCTATTTGTCCCTTTTCGATTCAGTTGTTCGTCAAAATTAACCATTCTATTCCTCCTAATTTTTTATCTTCCTTTTGAATATAGGTATAGTATAATAAAAAAATTTTGATATTCAAAGGGGAGTGATTATCAAAAATGTGCCAATTTCTTTTTTAGTGTTATTAGAATCATACCACGAAATTGCTCGTCAGTGAGCTGGACTCTTTGCTAAAGTTCTACTACGAACGATGTAATCGTTGTTCATATTTCAGCAATCAAATGCTATGGTTGCAAAAAGGTATGAGCAATCTCGCATTGTACGATGGAATAGATTGGTAAAAAAACTAGTAAAGCCATTATTTAGTCTGATTGTTAATCAGATAAGACTCTTTAGTGACGTGAGAAGTTAAATGCAGTATAATAAAACTTGCGAAAAGAGGGAATTAAATGGGATATAAAATTGGACAAATTATTAAAGGAGATATAACGGGAATACAGCCATATGGAGCTTTTGTTTCTTTAGATAGCCACACGCAAGGATTAATTCACGTTTCAGAAATACAATCCGGCTATACAAAAAATATCCATCAATTCTTAGAGATCGGTCAAAAGGTGCGTGTACAAATCATCGATATTGACGAATATACTCAAAAAATCAGTCTGTCATTAAGAACATTGGCAGAACATCCTCCTGCAATACCCTATCAACGAAAACGATATTTTACCAATCGAAATAAGAATATCGGATTTCGTTCTATTCAGACAAAAATGCCTATATGGATAGAAGAAACGTTGCACTACTTGAGTAATATAAAGAGTGAAAGTTGACTATTTATTTTCATGAGCAGATATCTTTGTTTCTGAAAATATGATATGATAGAATTCAGTTAAGACTAAGTAGCTACCATAGGAGTGAAGCAGTTTGACAAAAGAAGTATCCGGGACAGTAATGTTGAATTTATCAGATGGAACGAAACGTTTTTTGGTCCATCAAGAAGGTACCGCAAATGAATTCGCCCGTACAGAGATCAGAAAAGAAAACACTGTTCTAGCAAGCTTTTTGAATTTTTTGAAAAGTGTGGTTCAAATTAATATCAATGAAATTAGTTTAGTTGAATTAACCAATACCCAATCAAATGGGGTAAACCTTCCATTGTATGTTTTTGAAATGAACGAAGAGAAGGTAACGGAACTGCCTGAGGGCTTTGCTTGGGAAACACCTGACAGTGTACGTGAAATTTTGGATACTTTTGAAATCGAAGGCGTACCACTTTTTTAAAGAAGTACATAATACCTGCGCAGCGGCAAAAATGTCCGCTGTTTTTTTTGAAAAACTTCAAAAAAGTAGTTGACGTACTCCCTAAAGAATGATAAATTATTGGAGTTGCTGATTCACATTGAAAACATCAATCGAAACTTTCTTGAAAAAACTTCAAAAAAGTTATTGACAAACAATCAGTAAGCTGTTATGATATATGAGTTGCTGATGCAGCGAGAAACGCAAATTTCATTAAGTAGACCTTTGAAAACTGAACGAATAAAACAAACCAAATGTGTAGGGCGTTTCTATTATATAGAAACAAACAACATAGCAAGCAATTGCTAGCGAATCAATTTTTAAATTGAGCTTAACAGTCTTAGGACTGTTTCAAACATCTTATATGAGAGTTTGATCCTGGCTCAGGACGAACGCTGGCGGCGTGCCTAATACATGCAAGTCGAACGCTTTTTCTTTCACCGGAGCTTGCTCCACCGAAAGAAAAGGAGTGGCGAACGGGTGAGTAACACGTGGGTAACCTACCCTCGAGCGGGGGATAACACTTGGAAACAGGTGCTAATACCGCATAACAAAGAAAACCGCATGGTTTTCTTTTGAAAGGCGCTTTTGCGTCACTCGAGGATGGACCCGCGGTGCATTAGCTAGTTGGTGAGGTAACGGCTCACCAAGGCAACGATGCATAGCCGACCTGAGAGGGTGATCGGCCACATTGGGACTGAGACACGGCCCAAACTCCTACGGGAGGCAGCAGTAGGGAATCTTCGGCAATGGACGAAAGTCTGACCGAGCAACGCCGCGTGAGTGAAGAAGGTTTTCGGATCGTAAAACTCTGTTGTTAGAGAAGAACAAGGGTGAGAGTAAAATGTTCACCCCTTGACGGTATCTAACCAGAAAGCCACGGCTAACTACGTGCCAGCAGCCGCGGTAATACGTAGGTGGCAAGCGTTGTCCGGATTTATTGGGCGTAAAGCGAGCGCAGGCGGTTTCTTAAGTCTGATGTGAAAGCCCCCGGCTCAACCGGGGAGGGTCATTGGAAACTGGGAAACTTGAGTGCAGAAGAGGAGAGTGGAATTCCATGTGTAGCGGTGAAATGCGTAGATATATGGAGGAACACCAGTGGCGAAGGCGGCTCTCTGGTCTGTAACTGACGCTGAGGCTCGAAAGCGTGGGGAGCAAACAGGATTAGATACCCTGGTAGTCCACGCCGTAAACGATGAGTGCTAAGTGTTGGAGGGTTTCCGCCCTTCAGTGCTGCAGCTAACGCATTAAGCACTCCGCCTGGGGAGTACGACCGCAAGGTTGAAACTCAAAGGAATTGACGGGGGCCCGCACAAGCGGTGGAGCATGTGGTTTAATTCGAAGCAACGCGAAGAACCTTACCAGGTCTTGACATCCTTTGACCACTCTAGAGATAGAGCTTCCCCTTCGGGGGCAAAGTGACAGGTGGTGCATGGTTGTCGTCAGCTCGTGTCGTGAGATGTTGGGTTAAGTCCCGCAACGAGCGCAACCCTTATTGTTAGTTGCCATCATTTAGTTGGGCACTCTAGCGAGACTGCCGGTGACAAACCGGAGGAAGGTGGGGATGACGTCAAATCATCATGCCCCTTATGACCTGGGCTACACACGTGCTACAATGGGAAGTACAACGAGTCGCGAAGTCGCGAGGCTAAGCTAATCTCTTAAAGCTTCTCTCAGTTCGGATTGTAGGCTGCAACTCGCCTACATGAAGCCGGAATCGCTAGTAATCGCGGATCAGCACGCCGCGGTGAATACGTTCCCGGGCCTTGTACACACCGCCCGTCACACCACGAGAGTTTGTAACACCCGAAGTCGGTGAGGTAACCTTTATGGAGCCAGCCGCCTAAGGTGGGATAGATGATTGGGGTGAAGTCGTAACAAGGTAGCCGTATCGGAAGGTGCGGCTGGATCACCTCCTTTCTAAGGATTAGCTAGGATGCAGCAATGCAGACTAGCGTTACGGAAGACTACACAGGCTTGCTTTTATTCGTTCAGTTTTGAGAGGTTTACTCTCAAAGAAACACGTCGTTCATTGAAAACTGGATACAGAAAATAAACAAACAAACCGAGAAAAAAACACCGCGTTGAATGAGTTTTTTATATAGTTCAATTGCTTTTTTTATTGATCGGACTTCTATCGCTAGAAGAGAAGATCAAGAACCAACCGTAAGGTTGATAAGGTTAAGTGAATAAGGGCGCACGGTGGATGCCTTGGCACTAGGAGCCGATGAAGGACGGGACTAACACCGATATGCTTCGGGGAGCTGTAAGTAAGCTTTGATCCGGAGATTTCCGAATGGGGAAACCCAACATCTTTTATAGGATGTTACTTTTCAGTGAATACATAGCTGATTAGAGGTAGACGCAGAGAACTGAAACATCTAAGTACCTGCAGGAAGAGAAAGAAAATTCGATTCCCTGAGTAGCGGCGAGCGAAACGGGAAAAGCCCAAACCAAGATGCTTGCATCTTGGGGTTGTAGGACTCCGATATGGTAGTTTATTCAAATAATCGAAGGACTTGGAAAAGTCCGCTAGAGAGGGTAAAAGCCCCGTAGATGAAATTTGGATAGCACCTAGGAGGATCCTGAGTACGGCGGAACACGAGGAATTCCGTCGGAATCCGGGAGGACCATCTCCCAAGGCTAAATACTCCCTAGTGACCGATAGTGAACCAGTACCGTGAGGGAAAGGTGAAAAGCACCCCGGAAGGGGAGTGAAATAGATCCTGAAACCGTGTGCCTACAACAAGTCAAAGCCCGTTAATGGGTGATGGCGTGCCTTTTGTAGAATGAACCGGCGAGTTACGATTACTTGCGAGGTTAAGTCGAAAAGACGGAGCCGTAGCGAAAGCGAGTCTGAAATGGGCGAATGAGTAAGTGGTCGTAGACCCGAAACCATGTGATCTACCCATGTCCAGGTTGAAGGTGCGGTAAAACGCACTGGAGGACCGAACCCACGTACGTTGAAAAGTGCGGGGATGAGGTGTGGGTAGCGGAGAAATTCCAAACGAACTTGGAGATAGCTGGTTCTCTCCGAAATAGCTTTAGGGCTAGCCTCAGAGTAAGAATGATGGAGGTAGAGCACTGTTTGGACTAGGGGCCCATCTCGGGTTACCGAATTCAGATAAACTCCGAATGCCATTCATTTATCTCTGGGAGTCAGACTGTGAGTGATAAGATCCATAGTCGAAAGGGAAACAGCCCAGACCACCAGCTAAGGTCCCAAAATATATGTTAAGTGGAAAAGGATGTGGGGTTGCACAGACAACTAGGATGTTGGCTTAGAAGCAGCCACCATTTAAAGAGTGCGTAATAGCTCACTAGTCGAGTGACCCTGCGCCGAAAATGTACCGGGGCTAAACATATTACCGAAGCTGTGGATTGCACCTTATGGTGCAATGGTAGGAGAGCGTTCTAAGGGCGTTGAAGGTAGATCGTGAGGACTACTGGAGCGCTTAGAAGTGAGAATGCCGGTATGAGTAGCGAAAGACAGGTGAGAATCCTGTCCACCGTATGACTAAGGTTTCCTGGGGAAGGCTCGTCCGCCCAGGGTTAGTCGGGACCTAAGCCGAGGCCGAAAGGCGTAGGCGATGGATAACAGGTTGATATTCCTGTACCCGTTGTTTTTGTTTGAGCAATGGAGGGACGCAGTAGGCTAAGGAATCAGACGATCGGAAATGTCTGTCCAAGCAATGAGTCTTGAGGTGAGTCAAATGCTTACTTCTTTAAGGACAAGTTGTGATGGGGAGGGAACTAAAAGTACCGAAGTTCCTGATGTCACACTGCCAAGAAAAGCTTCTAGTGAGAAAACAACGGCCCGTACCGTAAACCGACACAGGTAGTCGAGGAGAGCATCCTAAGGTGAGCGAGCGAACTCTCGTTAAGGAACTCGGCAAAATGACCCCGTAACTTCGGGAGAAGGGGTGCTGATCTAACGATCAGCCGCAGTGAATAGGCCCAAGCGACTGTTTATCAAAAACACAGGTCTCTGCAAAATCGAAAGATGACGTATAGGGGCTGACGCCTGCCCGGTGCTGGAAGGTTAAGAGGAGTGCTTAGCGTAAGCGAAGGTACGAATTGAAGCCCCAGTAAACGGCGGCCGTAACTATAACGGTCCTAAGGTAGCGAAATTCCTTGTCGGGTAAGTTCCGACCCGCACGAAAGGCGTAACGATTTGGGCACTGTCTCAACGAGAGACTCGGTGAAATTTTAGTACCTGTGAAGATGCAGGTTACCCGCGACAGGACGGAAAGACCCCATGGAGCTTTACTGCAGTTTGATATTGAGTGTCTGTACCACATGTACAGGATAGGTAGGAGCCTTAGACGCCGGGACGCCAGTTTCGGCTGAGGCGCTGGTGGGATACTACCCCTGTGTTATGGCCACTCTAACCCGCAGCCCTTACCGGGCTGGGAGACAGTGTCAGATGGGCAGTTTGACTGGGGCGGTCGCCTCCTAAAGAGTAACGGAGGCGCCCAAAGGTTCCCTCAGAATGGTTGGAAATCATTCGCAGAGTGTAAAGGCACAAGGGAGCTTGACTGCGAGAGCTACAACTCGAGCAGGGACGAAAGTCGGGCTTAGTGATCCGGTGGTTCCGCATGGAAGGGCCATCGCTCAACGGATAAAAGCTACCCTGGGGATAACAGGCTTATCTCCCCCAAGAGTCCACATCGACGGGGAGGTTTGGCACCTCGATGTCGGCTCGTCGCATCCTGGGGCTGTAGTCGGTCCCAAGGGTTGGGCTGTTCGCCCATTAAAGCGGCACGCGAGCTGGGTTCAGAACGTCGTGAGACAGTTCGGTCCCTATCCGTCGCGGGCGTTGGAAATTTGAGAGGATCTGTCCTTAGTACGAGAGGACCGGGATGGACTTACCGCTGGTGTACCAGTTGTCTCGCCAGAGGCATCGCTGGGTAGCTATGTAGGGAAGGGATAAACGCTGAAAGCATCTAAGTGTGAAGCCCACCTCAAGATGAGATTTCCCATTTCTTTAAGAAAGTAAGATCCCTGAGAGATGATCAGGTAGATAGGTCAGAAGTGGAAGTACAGTGATGTATGGAGCGGACTGATACTAATCGATCGAGGACTTAACCAAAAAAACTCGGCAAATGTTTATTTTCTGATCCAGTTTTGAGTGAGCGAAACTTACTCAAGTAAATAGTGTGGTGGCGATGGCAAGAAGGATACACCTGTTCCCATGCCGAACACAGAAGTTAAGCTTCTTAGCGCCGATTGTAGTGAAGGGTTTCCCTTTGTGAGAGTAGGACGCCGCCACGCAAGTTAGATCATCCAGTCTTGGGTGGTCTTTTTTTTCGTTAAAATAATGTCTTGAATTTTTTTTGTTTACCTGTTGACTTTTTTTCTGCTAATTGATATGATACAAAACGTTGGTAAATGTTATCCCAACGCCAAAAATTTGAATAAAATTATTACCATTTTTATTCAAATACTTATTGACAGCCTTGTTAATATAAGTTATTATAACTAAGTCGCTGAAATACAAATCATAACTTTTCGAAGAAAAGATTCAAAAAACTTCAAAAAAGTTATTGACAAACAATCAGTAAGCTGTTATGATATATGAGTTGCTGATGCAGCGAGAAACGCAAATTTCATTAAGTAGACCTTTGAAAACTGAACGAATAAAACAAACCAAATGTGTAGGGCGTTTCTATTATATAGAAACAAACAACATAGCAAGCAATTGCTAGCGAATCAATTTTTAAATTGAGCTTAACAGTCTTAGGACTGTTTCAAACATCTTATATGAGAGTTTGATCCTGGCTCAGGACGAACGCTGGCGGCGTGCCTAATACATGCAAGTCGAACGCTTTTTCTTTCACCGGAGCTTGCTCCACCGAAAGAAAAGGAGTGGCGAACGGGTGAGTAACACGTGGGTAACCTACCCTCGAGCGGGGGATAACACTTGGAAACAGGTGCTAATACCGCATAACAAAGAAAACCGCATGGTTTTCTTTTGAAAGGCGCTTTTGCGTCACTCGAGGATGGACCCGCGGTGCATTAGCTAGTTGGTGAGGTAACGGCTCACCAAGGCAACGATGCATAGCCGACCTGAGAGGGTGATCGGCCACATTGGGACTGAGACACGGCCCAAACTCCTACGGGAGGCAGCAGTAGGGAATCTTCGGCAATGGACGAAAGTCTGACCGAGCAACGCCGCGTGAGTGAAGAAGGTTTTCGGATCGTAAAACTCTGTTGTTAGAGAAGAACAAGGGTGAGAGTAAAACGTTCACCCCTTGACGGTATCTAACCAGAAAGCCACGGCTAACTACGTGCCAGCAGCCGCGGTAATACGTAGGTGGCAAGCGTTGTCCGGATTTATTGGGCGTAAAGCGAGCGCAGGCGGTTTCTTAAGTCTGATGTGAAAGCCCCCGGCTCAACCGGGGAGGGTCATTGGAAACTGGGAAACTTGAGTGCAGAAGAGGAGAGTGGAATTCCATGTGTAGCGGTGAAATGCGTAGATATATGGAGGAACACCAGTGGCGAAGGCGGCTCTCTGGTCTGTAACTGACGCTGAGGCTCGAAAGCGTGGGGAGCAAACAGGATTAGATACCCTGGTAGTCCACGCCGTAAACGATGAGTGCTAAGTGTTGGAGGGTTTCCGCCCTTCAGTGCTGCAGCTAACGCATTAAGCACTCCGCCTGGGGAGTACGACCGCAAGGTTGAAACTCAAAGGAATTGACGGGGGCCCGCACAAGCGGTGGAGCATGTGGTTTAATTCGAAGCAACGCGAAGAACCTTACCAGGTCTTGACATCCTTTGACCACTCTAGAGATAGAGCTTCCCCTTCGGGGGCAAAGTGACAGGTGGTGCATGGTTGTCGTCAGCTCGTGTCGTGAGATGTTGGGTTAAGTCCCGCAACGAGCGCAACCCTTATTGTTAGTTGCCATCATTTAGTTGGGCACTCTAGCGAGACTGCCGGTGACAAACCGGAGGAAGGTGGGGATGACGTCAAATCATCATGCCCCTTATGACCTGGGCTACACACGTGCTACAATGGGAAGTACAACGAGTCGCGAAGTCGCGAGGCTAAGCTAATCTCTTAAAGCTTCTCTCAGTTCGGATTGTAGGCTGCAACTCGCCTACATGAAGCCGGAATCGCTAGTAATCGCGGATCAGCACGCCGCGGTGAATACGTTCCCGGGCCTTGTACACACCGCCCGTCACACCACGAGAGTTTGTAACACCCGAAGTCGGTGAGGTAACCTTTATGGAGCCAGCCGCCTAAGGTGGGATAGATGATTGGGGTGAAGTCGTAACAAGGTAGCCGTATCGGAAGGTGCGGCTGGATCACCTCCTTTCTAAGGATTAGCTAGGATGCAGCAATGCAGACTAGCGTTACGGAAGACTACACAGGCTTGCTTTTATTCGTTCAGTTTTGAGAGGTTTACTCTCAAAGAAACACGTCGTTCATTGAAAACTGGATACAGAAAATAAACAAACAAACCGAGAAAAAAACACCGCGTTGAATGAGTTTTTTATATAGTTCAATTGCTTTTTTTATTGATCGGACTTCTATCGCTAGAAGAGAAGATCAAGAACCAACCGTAAGGTTGATAAGGTTAAGTGAATAAGGGCGCACGGTGGATGCCTTGGCACTAGGAGCCGATGAAGGACGGGACTAACACCGATATGCTTCGGGGAGCTGTAAGTAAGCTTTGATCCGGAGATTTCCGAATGGGGAAACCCAACATCTTTTATAGGATGTTACTTTTCAGTGAATACATAGCTGATTAGAGGTAGACGCAGAGAACTGAAACATCTAAGTACCTGCAGGAAGAGAAAGAAAATTCGATTCCCTGAGTAGCGGCGAGCGAAACGGGAAAAGCCCAAACCAAGATGCTTGCATCTTGGGGTTGTAGGACTCCGATATGGTAGTTTATTCAAATAATCGAAGGACTTGGAAAAGTCCGCTAGAGAGGGTAAAAGCCCCGTAGATGAAATTTGGATAGCACCTAGGAGGATCCTGAGTACGGCGGAACACGAGGAATTCCGTCGGAATCCGGGAGGACCATCTCCCAAGGCTAAATACTCCCTAGTGACCGATAGTGAACCAGTACCGTGAGGGAAAGGTGAAAAGCACCCCGGAAGGGGAGTGAAATAGATCCTGAAACCGTGTGCCTACAACAAGTCAAAGCCCGTTAATGGGTGATGGCGTGCCTTTTGTAGAATGAACCGGCGAGTTACGATTACTTGCGAGGTTAAGTCGAAAAGACGGAGCCGTAGCGAAAGCGAGTCTGAAATGGGCGAATGAGTAAGTGGTCGTAGACCCGAAACCATGTGATCTACCCATGTCCAGGTTGAAGGTGCGGTAAAACGCACTGGAGGACCGAACCCACGTACGTTGAAAAGTGCGGGGATGAGGTGTGGGTAGCGGAGAAATTCCAAACGAACTTGGAGATAGCTGGTTCTCTCCGAAATAGCTTTAGGGCTAGCCTCAGAGTAAGAATGATGGAGGTAGAGCACTGTTTGGACTAGGGGCCCATCTCGGGTTACCGAATTCAGATAAACTCCGAA
>NZ_JBIOSF010000001.1:2665000-3344708 GCF_051714625.1 Enterococcus sp. AZ109
GAGAGGATCAAGATCGTTCCGATTATAAAATCCCTATTGAAAGCAATGTAGGTGAAATTCTTGTTAAAGATCATTCAGTGATGCATTTGGATCAAAAAATGAAGCTGGAATTTGATAAGCAGCGAGGATTGACTAAGCTCAATGGGACGAGCGGTTTAATTGATGGCAATGTTCAAATTATTGATCTTCGAGATCAGAAATAGTTGTAATAGAAATACCCCCTAATCGACTTAAATTCGGTTAGGGGGTATTTCTATTTAGGTCGTTTGATGTCAACGATATTATTTATGTGGCTGTAGCTATCACCAGCTAAACGTGCAATAGGAGATAGTTTTTCAGGTAAAATATATTCCTTTTCAATATCAAATACTTCTTCTGAGAAATAGTAGTCTATGATTTCCAAGATAAAGAAATCACTAATCACCTGTTCTTCGTGGTCTTTTATTTCCAAATATTGGTGTAATCTTGCCTCCATTCTTATTGGTGCTTCTTTGATCGCTGGAACTTGAATAGAGCGGCTGTCAATCAGTGTTAGCTGACTATCAGTAAGCTCTCCTATGTCAGCTGGAAGGCTTGCTGAGGTGGCATTCATCTCATGGAGAACAGAGTCGTCTATTAAATGAACAACTCCTTCGTGAGATTTAAGCAAGTTGTTTGCAGTATCTTTCATTTGTTCATCAGGCTGGCGATTGATTGAGACACTGACAAGGGGTACATTTTTGGCAACAACATTAAAATAGCTAAAGGGTGCTGCGTTGATGATTTTTGTTTCAGGATTTACGGTGGTTATCCAAGCGATAGGTCGCGGAATAATGCTGCCAGTCAAGAATTTGTAATTTTGCTTAGTAGTTAATTGATTTGATGAATAATGGATCATGAGCTGCCTCCTTAAAAAAGCAGGCGAAAATCGCCTGCTTTAAATTATTGACGTTTTTTGTTTGCATCTGAGGTATCGAATGGTCTTACGTAATCTTCAATTTCTTTACGTTTTGGTTCTAAGAAAGGTGGTAATGAAAGGATTTCACCAGCATGTTCGTAAGATTCATCCTCTAAAAAACCAGGGCCATCGGTAGCTAATTCAAATAGTACATTCGGTGCAGCCATGAAGTACTCAGATTGGAAATAGAACCGATCAACAAAACCAGAATTTGGAAATTCTAAGTCATTAATCTTTTTAATCCAGTATTGTAATGCTTCATCGTCAGCTACTCGCAGAGCCAAGTGATGAACGTTACCGAAACCTTCTTGCGCTGGTAATATATCGTCTTGGAAATCAACAATAATGGTAGCTCCATTGCCGCCTTCTCCTACTTCAAACTGGCTCATGGTACCTTCAGCAGCAGTTTGTTTAAAACCTAATACATTTTCTAAAACTAGTTTCATATGATCAAAATTTGCAACTGTAACAATTGTTGGTCCTAAGCCGATAATTGAATGCTCAGCTGGAACATTTGAATTTTTCCAAGGAGTACCAGCTGCTACGCCTTTATTTTTTTCATCAGAAACTAGCTGGAACAATTGATTATCATAATCATTGAAATCTAAATATTTTTTACCAAAGCGTTCGTTAATTTCTCCGTGTTCGACGTTTAGTTGGTCAAAACGCTCAACCCAGTAATCTAAGGAAGCATCGCTTGGTACTCGGAAACCAGTACGTGAAATAGTATTTGTTCCTTTTTTACCTTGGGGAATGCCTGGAAAATCGAAAAAGGTCATATCGGTACCAGGTGCACCTGTATCATCAGTAAAGTATAAGTGATAAGTTTCAATGTCGTCTTGATTAACAGTTTTTTTAATCATACGTAGTCCTAATATATCAGTGAAAAATCGGTAATTTTTTTCGGCACTTGAAGTCATAGCTGTAACATGATGTAGTCCGCGAATCTGTGTATCCATAAATAATTCCTCCTTGAATTTAAATATCTTACTAAAAGTAAGTATAAAGAGTATTCTTGATTAAAGCAAATATTTAGCTTACTATTGCCAATTGCACTAAAGAAAGCTAGGATAAAAGAAAAAGAAGGAGGAATTGGATGAAAAAAGTTGTATTATTTGATTTAGATGGAACTTTGACTGATTCTAGTAAAGGAATTATAGCTTCGATTACATATATGTTAAAGGATTTGAAGTTGGAAGTTCCTGCGGACGATGTTTTGCGTAGTTTTATTGGACCGCCACTGAGCTTATCACTGGGTAAACTATATGGCATGGACAAAGAAGCAGCGCAAAAAGCAACTCTGATCTACCGTGATTATTATGCAGCTCATGGCATTCATGAATTAGAAGTATATCCAGGGATTGCTGATACACTAGCAGAACTTTCAAAGAGCTATATATTGGGGTTAGCGACTTCTAAACCAGCACCTTATGCGGAACAAATCATCAATGAATTAGGATTTTCTGGCTATTTTACAGGTATATTTGGGGCAGACATGAATGGTCAACGTGAAGGGAAAGCGACTATTATAAAGGATGCATTGGCTCATTTAACAGAGGATTTGTCAGGAGTTGTGATGATAGGAGATCGTGAGTTTGATATTAAAGGTGCCAAAGAAAATGGGATTGCTAGTATCGGTGTACTGTATGGATTTGGTAATCTTGAGGAATTACAGTTAGCTGGTGCGGATCGAATTGTAAAGGACGCAAAAGAAATTCCGACAGCAGTAAAAGAACTACTGTAAAAAAAGAGTCGAAGAATCTAGTTTCTTCGACTCTTTTTTATTTTATTAGTACCAACCGTTAGCCATCCAGAATGCTTGTGCGCCTTCCCAAGAGCCATAGCGTTGTGCCACGTATTGGTCCGCTACACGTTCTTGGTTAGCTGGTGAATAGTCACCATTTAAATAAGATGAATCTAATTGGTAACGTCCAATGTAACGTCCGTTTGTTGCATCGTAAGAGCCGCTAGATTCTTTTTGGGCAATCCATTCTTTCGCAGAAGAAGTGGTTACTGGTGCTTGAGCTGCCGGAGCTGCTTGTTCTTGGACAGGAGCAGTTTCTTGAACCGGTGCTGCTGTATTTTGAGCAGCGGTGTCGATGTTCAGTACTTGTCCAGCGAAGATTAAGTCCATATTTGTAATGTTGTTGTTAGCAGCAATTGAATTCACTAGGCTGTTATCACCAACAAATTTTGCTGAGATTTTAGATAACGTATCGCCTGATTCCACTGTATAAGTTTCTGCTGCGTGTGCGTCATTTGTTCCAAAAGCTAATGAAGCGCCTGCTGCCATAAGTGTACTAAGTAATAATGCTTTTCCAAATTTCATTAGGTAAATTCCTCCAAAAAGTTTTTATCGTTAATTGCTTTCGATTACGATTCATACTTTAACATCCTTTTATATTTCATAGGTGAAGGAACTGTAACAGGACATTACAAGTTCGTTTAAAAATGTAATAAAATAACGGTTATTATATTTTTTTTTGAAATACTTAATAATTTCTGGAAAGCGGTTTAAATGGTTTGGCGACAAAGTAGATGACTATCCCCTAAGAGAATGTACGTTCGTATATTGTTCACACGTTTGATACATTGACATAATTCTGTAAAGCTATCTAAAGAAAAACGCAAAAAAATAAGTGCCTGAAATGTATAAGAAAACGTTAAGTACCGGGATATTTCTGATCTATTTAGAAGAATGTTTGCAAAGTTAGCTAAATTGAACCACTTATTTTACAATAGTAGCGGGACAGAAAAAAATCGTGATATAATCGAATAAAGAAAGCGCTTCAAATTTAATGAGGAGGTGTGAATGATGGGAGTATGGATAACAGATTAAGGATAGTTTAGGCTGAAAATGCTAAGCCTTGCTATTCATCTGTTCAACTAAGAATAGACAAGGAGCGAGGAGAATGAGCTACTTTAATTACCAAGGATATCAAATTTATTATGACGTCTTGGGCCACGGAGAGCCAGTAGTGCTGCTGCACGGCAATACGTCATCATCAAAGCTGTTTCAGGGGATTTTGCCACTTTATGGTGAGTTTCAAGTGATTTTGCTGGATTTTTTAGGCTATGGCCGGTCAGATCGAGTGGAAGAGTTTCCCACTGAATTGTGGAAGGACGAGGCGGAGCAAGTAGGTGCTTTAATAGAAGAGTTGCAACTGGAGGGCGTTCATTTGGCGGGGACCAGCGGCGGGGCCTGGGTAGCACTAAATGTAGCCTTGTTGCTTCCGGAAAAGGTTAAAAGTGTAACGGCAGACAGTTTTGACGGGCGGACGCTACATGAGGGGTTTAAGGAAGAATTGCTGGCTGAGAGAGGCGCAGCGGTGAGTACGCCGGAAGCTGCTCAGTTTTATGAATGGTGTATTGGCGAAGACTGGCTGGAAATTGTTGAAAAGGATACGGATTCGTTTGTTCGACTGATTGATCAGGAAAAACCGTTATTTGTCAAAGCGCTGAAGGAATTGCAGGTACCACTATTGCTAACGGGCTCTAAAAAGGATCAAATGGTGCGCAGGGATTTGGCAGAGGAATATGCGGCGATTGCTGAGGAGGTTCCGCGTGCTCAAGTATGCTTATTTAATGAAGGAACTCATCCCAGCATAGGAACGAATGCAGTTGAGACCGCTGAAGTGATTACGGCGTTTATCCGTGAGTATAGCTAGGAGTCGATTGTCTGAAGAACGAAATGGACAAAAAAAGAACTTTTCGTTGAGAAAAGTTCGCTGTTGTTGCTATGAAGCCACCTGTCGGCTCTAGTATGATTTAGACTGATGTAGAACCATTTAATCTACTGAATTTTGCTATTTTCTACTAACTAGGTATTTAGCGAAATAAATAGATGTTTTGGGTAATTATTGGGTAATGGTTACTAAATAAGGTCTTGTAAAAATTGCTCAGCTTTATGTTTATTCTTCGTTCTGTTCTCTTTTGTGGATGAAGCATACTCATAAGATTGAGTGATTTCTTTATGTCCAAGTTGACTCTTAATGTATATAGGATCGGCTTCTGCCATGATAAGAAAATCCGATTTAGCATGGCGGAACGAATGACTAGATATTCTCTTGATTCCCGCCAGTTCGCAAGTATCCTTTATATAATTATTAACCGCTGTGTTTGATATTGGCCAGCCATCTTTATCGTTTACAAAAATCAAGTTTTGAGGATTCCTCAATTTTCTTGATAGCATTGCTTCTTTTTGTTTAATATGAAATTTATTTAATTGCTTGAACAGGTAAGCAGGAGCGTCAGTGTCACGTATACCTGCGTCAGATTTAGTAGAACCGAAGCGCTTAACACCACCATCATACTTATATGCTCTACGAATAGAAATTGTTTCATCTTCTTCATTTAAATGTTCCCATCCAAGTGCTGCGACTTCTTGATATCGGCAACCTGTATACATTTGAGTTAAAATGAAATATTTACTTGCTGTATCCTCTCGGGATAATAGAGATGTTCTGAACTTTTGCATGTCGGTAAACGAAATTGTTTTTTCTGATTTGTGAACTGCCTGTTGTCCGACAATTTTTATATTTCTTGTAGGATTAGAGTGCACGTACTGCATGTCCATTGCTTCAATAAACATTGATTTGGCGATAGCATGGCGGTTTTCAACGGTTTCTACTGCTAACCCTTTTGCATTCACATTGCCAGGTTCAGCAAGCCAATTGATCCACTTCTGATAATTTATCTTTGACACACCTCTTAATGTTTGATTTTCACCAAAGAAATCTAGTAAGTTTTTTCTAGTAATCCGGATTTTCTGCATCCTACCCTCGGTAACTTTTCCTTCTTTAAAAGTGTCTACCCACGTATCATAAAAATCGAGAAGTTTAATATCTCGAAGAACTTCACCTTTCATAACCTTTGATTGAAAATCAATATAGGATTCGTTCAACTCTTTTTTTGTAGCTTTAGTTATCATTTTGTCTTTCCACTCATTTGTTAGAGGGTCTTTGTATTTAAATCTGATTCTCCATTTACCATTGTCTAGTTTCACTGGATCTGCCATCTTAAGTCATCCTTTCTGATTTTGTGTTAATAAATCAACAAAAAGAAGGATAATGCTAATGTTATCCACAATATCTGTTGATAAATCTGATTTTCTGTTGACGAATCAAACGTATGTTCGTTTCGAGTGATAAAAGAAAAGCCCGAAGGCTTAACTTATATTTTCTGCAAACTTAGACAAAGGAAATGCGTAAATATTATCGAACTCTTTATTGAGTTTAGAGATGAATTCTTTAAAAATAGCTTGGTTCTTAGCTGATGAAAGCTCAGAGTCTAAATTATTGTCATAAATAATATAAATTCTGAAGTTATTTACAGATTCTTTTTTTGACAGTAAATCGTACGAGAAAACCTTTAGTTCATTCGATAGGTTTCCAATTTTATTTTTGTCAAATGAAATTGCCTTATAAGCATTATTTCCACTAATAAAATCGAAAATATCTTGATTAGTATAATCTGCTTCTAAAAGTTTATCCTTATTCTCATTTTTGACATTATAAAATGAGAGTTGTTTTTTCATAAGACTTCGAACTTCTTGAGTGTTAATTCGCTCTCCTTTAGGCCTATCATAATATAAAAATGTTCTTTCTAAATCAAAAATATCTTTTTCGATAGTCTTTTGTGAAGAGTTGATAGTTTCAACAGGAAGGAATCTAAATTCATTAACGTAAAATTTTGTATTTTGTTCTAAAAAGAAATCTTTGTTGATATCTTCAAAACGATCAGAATACTCGTCTAGTACATCTGAATCAAATTCAAAGTGCATAGATCTAAACTGAAGAGCAATGTAATCAGAATCGTATTCGTCATCAAAGGCGCGTATTCTATTCCTATTATTTATTTGAACAAATTTACTCCAAGATTGTTCAGGACAATGGAAAACAATACCTACATTTATTGATTCTCTCCTAATTGGATCAGGCATATACTGCAGTACTGAATATTTTAATTTGATATGCTTATTCATTTTTAGTAGGCTCCTTTCCATTGTTTAAAAACAGTCTTGAGTTGAGGTAAAATTTCTTTGTAATGACTAATTTGATGAGTAATAAAAGTGCGCATTGTAAGGATTTCTTCTTCAGATATTCCCCACTCTAAAGGAATGTCTAAAAAAAGTCTACTTATGTCTTCATTAGATATAGAATTAATCCTTTTTTCGATTTTATCAAAGGGACTGTTTCCATAAACATATGGTACTAGATATCTATAAAGTTTTCCATTCAAATTTTCAATAATTAATGGAGGAATTTTAATCCTTTGTTTCAAATCTTCGACGGTCCAATATTGAAAACCTCCAAAAATGTTTGTGTGATCAATAATCATCAAGGTCTTTTTTTTGGGATTGTAATATAGATTGCCATCATTGTTAGAACGATCAGTGTTTAGCAACAATTGATCAAATAGAACTATTCCAGGAATATCGCATTTGTTTGTAATCGACTCAAGGTACATTGGATTAATTCTAGGATTACCTTTAATGTATACAGATGCAAAGCAGGGCCCAGGAACAAAATTCAGCAAAGACATCTCAGTGTTTTCAGATATCACATCTTGCGTCAATTCAACAATTGAATGTGGCGGAATTGGTAATTCTAGAAGTTCGGCTAACCTTGCTGAAACTAACTCGTTAACTAAAGCCTTATTAGTACACTCATCATGGATACCTTTTAGAACATAAATCTTGTCGTCATCTGTTTTAACAGAAAAAGGATGAGTAGTACCGTTTTTAAATTTTTCTGATACTGATGTAACTTTAGGTCTTTTTTTGTTCATCATATCTTTTCCTCTCGTTCTTTTCCCACTAAAACTATTCAAATCCCCATACCGGAATCGAACCGGCGGCGCCAGGAGGGGAGGGTGATGCTATTCAGGATAAATTACTCCATAGTCAGTCATGTATCCACCGTCAGGAGTCAATCTATCAAGTTGACCTTGCACCCAAGAATCTGGTGTTCCGTCAGGATTTGAGCCAGCAGCGTGGTCTTGACCAGGTAGAAGTGGCTGACCATTTGGATCATAGCCATTTTGAATGTTTTGTTGTCCTTGTTCCCATTGTCGTTGAGCTTCTGCTTCACCTCTAGCATATTCTGCTCTAGCAGCTGGATCATTAAAAACTGAACGATCGTCAAAGCCATTACCATCAGCATCAATGAAATCTGGATCTGGATTGGCTGTTTGTTGCTGTTGCGTTTGCTGTTCTTGAACGGCTGCTTGTTGCTTAATCACTTCTAAGTTTGCAGCTACAGCTTCAAGTCTTTTTTGTAATTCTTCGTTGCCATCTGGTATTGCTTCAACAGCGGTCTTTGCTGTATTGTAAGTTTCATCAGTCGGATTAGCTTCAGCAGCCTTCATAGCTTCATCTGCTACTTTAACTTTCTGAGAGATCAACTCTTGCTTCTCTTTTTCGGCCTGTTCGGCTTTCTTTTTTTCTTCAGCTAATTTCTTTTCCTTCTCATCTTTTTCCTCACTAGCTTTCGTTTCTACTTTTGCAGATGAATCTACTGTATTGTCCGTATCATTGTTAGAACACGCAGCGAAGAGAAGGGCAGAGCAGAGTAAAAGTAATATAGCTAGTTTTTTCATGTGTTATTCCTCCCATTTAAATAATTGCTGTACTGTTCCCAAGATAATTACAATCTAGTGTTTTCAGATAGTTTATCATCGATATACGCCTTCAATTCTTCCATATCTTTATTGTACTTTTTAGCAAAGATAACCGAATTTTCATCAAGAGAAACGGAGGATAAGCCACCAGCAAGACCATTTCCGCCGATTACAGAAAACTTAATATAGCCATTTGCAATTAAGCCTGCAGGTTGAAACGAAACTGCAGTTATGCTCGAGTATGGAATGGTATTTACACCTTTGAAAATCTGTGATGAACCTTTACGAGTAATTGTGATAGCCGTATCTGCGAGATCAATACTAGTCTTTCCGATAGTCTTAATGATATAAGTCTTTTTTGAATTATGCTTCTCTTCAACAGATTTTCTATTCTCTCTTTTTTGTTTCTTCTCAAGCTTTTTCTCTACTTTAACAACTTTCTTTTCTGATTTTTTTGTTTCGACTTTAGCAATTCTTTCAGGGTCATCTTTCCATTCTTGGAAAGTGTCTACACTTTTTTCAGTGACCTCTTTAGTAACGTCCAATGCTTTTTTTCCGATATCTTTCCAATCAACCACTCTTGGGGTCTCCTTTCTACTCAAAAAATCATAGACACTGACTGTATCGTCAGGTTTGAAACAATGCGTGTCATTAAATTTATAAGAAAGTTTCGACAACACCTATGATGCTTTTTGAATGACTGTAAATATCGATTGGTTCGTTTAAATCGTAAACCGTATGGTTTCCATCATTCAACTCAATCTTCATTCCGTTAGAATTGAACCAAACTCTAATAATCCACTTTCTAATATTATCATCTAGCAAAATATTAAAATAACTTCTGTTATCTCTATAGAATAGTCGGTCTAAAGGAATTGTATCTTTTAAAACTACCTTGCAAATTGTGTATGCTTCTAATTCTTCTGAAGTAGTAACGACCTCATCATCACAAGTATCAGTTGTGTCTGAATTAGACTTCGTTTCTTGTTCTTCAATTACTGCTGAAGACTTCAATGCAGCACTTATTTTATCGTTAACACGTTCTGTCACGAATTGATTGAGACCTTTTTTAATTATTGGTTTAAATTTGTCTAGTACTTGCTTTGTTTGACGCCCTTCATATATTTCTGTAAGCAAAAATTTTATAAAATTTTCCGAAGGATCATTTAGTTCTTTAGAAAGATAGCTCTTAAGAGAGTTCAAGTATTTTAATTCTGCTGCCGAACTGGTGATTTTATCCACGTCAAAATTGTCCTTATGAAACTTAGCTAACTCTGGGATTTGAATATCTTTTAGTCGGGTCACATCCACAGTAAGAAACGGTGTTGGGTCCATCTTATTTGGCTCATCAAGATCTGTGAAGAACTTGTATTCTTGACCATTGGTAAGTATTCCAAACTTTGATTCTGTGGTCCCAAAATATCTGAACAATTGAGAATCATGTTTTGTTAGAGCCTCGTTTATTGATTTTGCTTCAATAAGAATAGTGGGCTTGCCCTCTAAGACAATCGCATAATCTACTTTTTCCCCTTTTTTTATTCCAACATCCGCTGTAAACTCAGGTACAAATTCGGTTGGGTTAAAAAGGTCATATCCCAACGCTGCGAAGAAAGGCATTATCAATGAAGTTTTAGTGGCTTCTTCAGAACCGATACTATCCTTTAACTTAACGACTCTTTTTCCTAATGTTTTTAATTCGTCTTTAAACTTCTCCATTTCCATATAAAACACTCCGATCTACATTTTATAAGTAGTTAATAACTTCGCGCAGATAACCAATTCACAATGATTCTAATATAGTAATTGCAACAGATACCGTTTACATTGAAAGACCAAATCTATGGTTTATTATCTTTCTTAACTCATTTTCTATTAAATCGTAAAGACTATCGTCAATATCAAAATAATTTGCAACTGATTCAACAGTAATTTTTTCTGCATCGGGGAAAAGCTCTAAATAGAAATTGCACAGTAACGCTATGGCTCCTACATCAGCTTCGTTTTCCAAATCTTTTTTTGTTTTACGATTCAAATTGTAATAGGCTTGAATACCGTTGTGACGGGTTCCGTGAACAAGTTCATGAGCACACAAGAAGTAACAAAAGCGAGTGTTTCGGAATTTCTCAGATAGAAACAGCACCTTTAACTCTGATACTGCTAATCCTTCGTAATCCTCAGGTAAATCGTTGGTGTACTCAATATCAAAGTCAAGGTACTCTGCTAATGCAAAGGGATTGAATGTACCAAAGCGAGAAGCAATTTTCAGTAATTTAGAGGATTGTAGTGCCATATGAATCACTCCTGATTTTTACTTTTCAATTTCTTTTGCTTCTTTCTCCAGTAATAGCTAGCTATTAAATCATTGATTTGCTCTCTATCTTCATCAGTCATAGGGCCTTCATCACCGTAGGCCATGCCCACGTTTGATTGCAGGATCTTATCCAACTCAATCACTTCTTCTTTAGTTGCCCATTTAGGTGCTTGATTTTTTCCTAACAAATAGTCAGTTGTTACTCCGAATAATTCTGCGAGTTGAGTAAGAGTATCATAGTTTGGCTCAGCTCTTCCGACTTCCCAACTACCTATAGTTTGTTGAGAAACACTTACTTTTTTAGATAAATCAGCCTGAGTCCATCCATTTAGTTTTCGAAGTTCCTTTAATCGTTCTTTCAACATGAGCAGACCTCCTTCATAATGATTATATACTACACTTTGTAGTAAAGTGAATAAAAAGTAGTTTAATACAAAAAAAAGTAGTAAAAACAGTTGACTTACTACAAAAGGTAGTATATTATTACTACATAAGGTAGTAAGAAAGGAGATGGAAAAATGAAGAACAACCTGAGTAAAATTCGAACTGAGCGTGGTATTTCTCAAGAGCAATTAGCAAAAAAGCTTAACGTTTCGCAAAAAACGATTAGTTCCTGGGAAATTGGTAGGACAAATCCTAAACCACATCAAATGCAGCACATTGAGGACTTCTTTAAAATCCCCAAGGAGAAAATTTTTTTTGCAGCATTTAACTACAAATATGAGTTAAACACTAATGGAACTAAGTAAGCGAGTAAAAAATAAAATAGACCGAAATGGGGAGGTAACAAAATGACAAGAGAACAAAAAATAGCAGCGGTACTAGACGCAAGACCGAACTTGAAACGCATTATACTCCTAGCGACGGACGATCAACTTGATCGTTTAGTAGAAGAAGTTCGAAAAGATCTTCAACGAGAGCTTGATGAGGCGGCATTTGTCTAGGCTTGAAACCTAACTAAATTATGTAGCAAGTTTTTGTTGATTACTAGTCAAATAAATCAGAGAGAGGTGAGTAGTATGAGAAAGGAATCAACTGCTAGGGTACTTAATGGTCCACTAAATGATTTTTTAAAGCGGACGGGCGTAGCTAAGAAAAGCGTTTCGGTAGATATGGACGTTAGTCAGCAAACCATAACGGATTGGACAAAAGAAGTAAACGCAAAACCTGTAACTGCTGACAACGGTGTCAAGTTATCTAAAATCGCTAATGACTCTACACTGACTCAATGGATGGGCTATTTCTATTTTGGTATGCCACCAGCACTTGATGGTGAGTATGAATTGAATCTAGCTGATCTCGACGATCTGCGAGAGCTTGAGGAAGAAGAACGAGACGCTAAGCAAGATGAAATAGTAGTGAGGCGAGCGCTATGCAAACACAAAAAGTTAGAAGGGAAAAGCCGTGAAGAAGTCTTAGAACTCGCTAGAGAACAAGCGGAAGTCTGTATTGTAAATAATCAATATCTATTTGCTTTATGTGATCGGTTAGGGATTTCATCAATGGATTTGGTAGAAAGGTACATGTCTCGATGGATTGAAGAAGGATATTTTGGAGGTGACAATTAATGAACGTATCTGCTTTCGCTGAAAAGAAAACGCAACACTTAGCAAGAACTATCTCGGACAACTTATCTTGGTACATGAATATTACATTGCGAGTGACCAACAAAGAGTTAGCAAAAAAGAGTGGTGTCTCAGAATCAACAATTAGTTTATTGAAAAATGATAAAGAAGGTAAACAAAGACCGGATTTATCAACGCTAATCAAATTAGCAATGGCACTAGGTGTGGATTTTCTTGATTTAGTTACAGAAAAGAAGATCGTCGAAGTAAAGGAGGCCTAGTATGAGAAACCTAAAGATCATCAGAGGGTTTGGGATGGCATTCTTAATCGGAGCAATATTATCCTGCCGAATTTTTGCAAACACATCGTTAGAGGTCACGTTAGCTATAGTCGTTACCATTGCCGCAGTAATCATTGTTCCAACTGAAATGATTTCAGCCGATAAAGAATACGAAGAAAGAAAAAAGCGTCTGAACCGCCGCTAAGCATAGTTCAGACGCAAACATTAATATCTAGGAGGATTATAGCATGGAAACAACACAATTATCAACTGAACTTCAAGTAGGGGTGAGCTACACCCCTAGCGAAATCGTAATTCAAAACGAAGAACACTTGGCAGGTATTGTAGACCAATTAGTAACTACCTATGACGTTTTGATCTTTACTGATGACAACATTCCAGAAGCAAAGCAAGCTAAAGCATCATTGAATAAAATTCGAAAAATATTGGAAGATCAGCGAAAAGACGTAAAGAGAAAATACAATGAGCCCTTAAAAGTGTTCGAAGACAGTATTAAAAAGTATGTATTGCAGATTGACAACGTTAAAAACGATATCGATGTCGGTATTAAGGATTTTGAAAATCGTGAAAAACAGAAACGCATGGAGGTTCTTGAAGCAACTATTGCTGAAATGGCGCCCAATTATGATGTATTAATCGAAGAAGTAGAGATCGATCCAAGTTGGATTAACAAATCTAACTTTACCAAAAAAGGGGAAGTGAATAGTAAAACTTTAAAGACACTTGCAGACAAAATAGGATTTATCGCTTTGGAAAAACGGAGAATCGAAGGCGATAAAAAAACTGTTGAAACATTTGCAACTATGAATGGTTTGGAACCATATGCTTGGGAAAAATTAATTGTTCAGGGGCACAGTGTCAATGATGTATTAGAACAGATGAAACAAGCTGTAGAACAAAAGAACATTGATAAAGCAGAACAGGCACGACAAGAAGCTGTTGAAAAAGAGTACCAAAAGGCTATGGAAAATCTCGAAAAAGAACGCCAAAAAGTTGTAGAGGCAGGAATAGTTGATACTGAAACTGGAGAGTTGTTAAGCAAAAATCCAGAAGATGAGATTTTGAAATTTACTTTAGAAATTAGTGGACCCAAATCAAAGCTATATGCGCTTAACCAATACATGACAGAACAAGGCATTGAGTTCCGGAAAGTGGTGATCAGTAATGACTAATGAAGTAATGACACAGGGAAATTCAACGATAAATTTAGTTGCAAATACTAACTTAGAACAAGTGTCTAATCAGCTTAAAGCAATCGATAATTTTCAGTTGGTTGTTCAAAAGACATTGAGAGTAGACCAAGATTATGGAACTATTCCAGGAACTAATAAGCCAACACTACTAAAACCTGGAGCTGAAAAAATTCTTATGTTAATGGGTTTGACTAGTGAATATGTGATCGTAGATAAAGTTGAAAACTACAATGATGGTTTCTTTGCATACACCATTAAATCCTCTCTATATAAAGATGGTTTATTAATTACTGAAGGACTTGGTAGTGCTAATACAAAGGAAACTCGCTATCGTCAAAATGAATGGAGCGAAACAGAACAGAAAAAGTTATGGAATGGAAACTATCAAGATCCATATACATTGGTAAATACTGTATTGAAAATGGCTAAAAAGCGTGCCCAAGTGGATGCTGCTTTAACAGTAGGAGCATTATCAAATGTATTTACTCAAGATATTGAGGATATGAAGGAGTTTCTTGATAAAGAACAGATGGAAACAATGAATAACAATGACGCTAGTAATATGAAAATTACATTTGGTAAGTATAAAGGTCAAACTTTAAGCGAAATACTTAAAAAGGACAGAAGTTATATCGAATGGGTAGCAAAAGATGCTAAACAAGAAAGTATGAAAAAAGCTGCAGTAATGCTTTTAAATGGAAAAAAAACCACAGAAAGCACTAGCAAAGATCAAGCAAAAAATGAGGTTCAATCGATTTCCAAAGAGCAAATAAGTGAAATCAAAAACTTGGCAAGCATTATCGGAGCTGCTAATAATTTGACAGCAGATGAAGTAGTCAAAGCTTATCAGATTGATGATCTTGCAATAATTGATTACAAAACAGCGGCAGATCTCATTAATAGACTAACAAAAAAACTTGACTCCGCAATGGAAAAACAATCCCAAGAATTCGAGCAAGAAGAATTATTTAATAGTTCTAAGCCGCCATTGTCAGGCAGGGAAATAGATATTAGTGATGATGATCTACCATTTTGATTAAAGAGAGAGAATTCTCTCTCTTTACTATTTATAGAAAGGAGGAGAGCCGTTGCGCCAAATAAATATGATTCGCCAAATTCGAGTGTTTTATGATCGGCAGCTTTCAAGTCCGTTATCCAGTGGGCAAATTGCTTTATATCACGCATTGCTGCATATAAACAATACATGCGCATGGATAGAGTGGTTTACTGCAGCTAATCTTTCACTCGAAGCCCTATGTGGTTTATCACGTCAAGGCATTAACAAAGCTAGAAACGCTTTAAAGCAGGAAGGGTTAATTGAGTTCAAAAGCAATGGTACCAAAGCTACCTCCTATAAAATCATAATCTTGTATCAAGATCCCGCTACGTCAAATAGTATACAAGTTGGTGTACAAGGTAGTGTACAAGGTAGTGTACAAGGTAGTGTACAAGGTAGTTTACAAGATAGTATACAAGTTGGTGTACAAAACAGTAGCACATTAAATAAACAAAAAGAAAATAAACTAAACGAAACAAATAATCATGATGAGACTGGAAAATCACCTTTGAAATTAGCGAATTCATTTTGGGGACAAAATAGGCCGCTGAACGGTGTTGTAACTGATGCTATTCTCCAATGGTGTAATCAATGGCCAAACGAGATGGTCAGTCATGCGCTAGAACTCGCTTATCAGAACGCGGTTGACGTAAAAGGTGTAAAACCGTACGTGAACGCAATATTGAACGATTGGACCAACAAGGATTTTGATTCTCTAGAAAAAGTGAAATCAGCGACTAAACCCAAGAGAAAGCACAACCAAAATAGACGAATCGAGGAACTACCTAGCCATATTTCACATCCGAAAAGCGAAGCAGAAGTGGAAGCGGAGCAAAGACGAAAACTAAAAGAAATGGGAGTGACGCTGAATGAGTGATATTGAATTAGCGGAATCAATTACAAATTTATTACCTGTTGAATATCAAGGCAGGATGATTTTTAGCCTTGACAGGCTGAAGAATGCTGTCCTAGATCAAAGAGTTTTTAAACAGTTCACAGTTTTTCTGCATTTGAATCTTTATCCCAATAAAAATGAATATTGGGATCTTGCTGATAAATCCTATGATTACTGGCATGAATGGGCAAATAGTATGCTGATAACTTTACAACGAAAGAATGCGGTAGTGTCATGAGGCCTATTAGACAGAGGCAGAAAAAAACGAAGTATGGAAATAAGAAAGTCTATCGCCACGGGAATTGGTTTGATTCTATGGCAGAAGCTGAGTATTATCCGATCGCTGTTAAGTATGCAAGTGATAAAGGGTGTGAACTTCGCCTGCAGGAGCGGTTAGATATTATACCGGCCTTGAAAATCAATCAGTGGTCAATAAGGAAGTCGCAATACGTTGCTGATTACGCATTTTATTATCGTGGAAAGCTAACACGTCTAGTGGACGTGAAGGGTGTTGAAACGAAAGATTTTCGCCTGAAAGCTAAGATGATTGCTAGAGAATATGGCGTCGTTATTGAATTGGCTAAGAAAACAAAAAATGGGTTTGTCCATTACCCCTTTAACATGCCAGGAAAAAAGCGCAGAGAGGTGATTAGATGATTACTGAGCCGTTCATTGGCAGAGAAGGAGCTATAAAAAATGTGCCGATAAGACGCAAGAAAACTAAGAAATCTAACATTGAAATTGGCGAGAGCTATTTGTGTTACCCAAGAGACGACGAATCTTGGAAATACCCCTTTATTGGTAAAGTTGAAAAGATTTTAACCAACACAGCTGTTGTAAGAATCATTGCTACTCAGCAAGAAGATGATCACTTGATTGATAGGTTGAACTATCGAACAGTAGTTGTTCTAACAAGGATGGTACCTAAAAAGAAGGCAGATAGATGAAAACGGCCAATAGAATATTACTGTGTATTTTTCACTACAACGAGGAACGACCATATCCGCCGACTATTAGAGAAATCAGCGATTTAGTCGGATTGAAATCAACTTCATCTACCTGGGCACATGTAGATAAGCTAAAGACACGTAAATTGATTAATTATGAGGAGAGAAAGCCAAGAACAATAATCATTACTTCGAAAGGTCATAAAGTAGTTCACGAACTGTTAAATCAAAAAATTTCAAGTCACTAGTTGTTTTATACCGAAAGGGTGACTTTCCATGAAAACGAAAGAGGCAAGAGAAGTACTTGTTGAACGAGTAATTGCTGACATGGAAACCGAGTTAGATTTAAGCCAGCTGCAAAAATTACAAGTAGTTATGACAATTCGAATGTCTCAGTATTCAATCGAAGAAAGTAAAAATGAAATCATTATCTACGATGAGACCTCAGATATAGCCGCTTATAAACAGTTTTTTATCTCGAAAAAATTGGCTGGATTATCTGAGAGAACGATTGAGTTATATATGTACACCATAGATAAGTTTATGAGGACGGTGCGGAAATCATTCTCAGAAGTGAAGACAAACGATATCCGTTTATATATAGCCAATCGAAGTCTGATTGACGGTTTAGGTAGTTCTTCGTTGGACCATGAACGTGGTTGTATCTGCCGCTTCTTCCGATGGTTGCATGACGAAGAATATATCACCAGCGATCCCGGAAAACGTGTAGAAAAAATCAAAGTTGAGAAACGACTGAAAAAGGCGTTTACACCAATAGAGGTTGAATTACTTCGGAGATCCGCGAAAAACAGTAAGCAACGGTTAGTAATTGAAATGTTGCTTAGTACCGGATGTCGGGTATCTGAATTGGTAGCTCTTGAGTTCGAAAATTACGACTTGGCCAGCAATGCCTGTAGCGTAGTTGGTAAAGGAGCAAAGGAACGCCGAGTTTTCTTCAATGCTAAAACCGTAGTAGCTATGAGAGAGTATCTAGAAGAAAAACCACATACAGTTGGTCCAATTCTGTATGGCAAGCAAGATGGCGATCCAATGACTAAGAGCGGTATTCAGAAAATGACAAAGGATATCGGCGATAGAGCCAGCATTCATGCACATCCGCACAAATTTCGGAGGACTGCCGCAACGCTTGCAATCAAACGTGGAATGAGCCTGAACGATGTCCGGCGATTCCTAGGCCACGATGATATGAATACAACACTTCAATATCTTGACTTAGGGGATAACGATATGAAGATGTTGCACGATAAATATGTGAATTAAAGAAAAAAGGATTGGATCAAATACTACATGAATGATAAAGGGGTGAATGAATGTATCCCGATCAAATTAAGAATTATACGACAAAACAGCAATTTGAAGAACACAAAAAGATGCTAAAAGATTTAGCTCAGTATTATAGCAATCGAGTTTCAGAAAGTAATCCCGCTTTACGCAATATTCAAAAAGAGAAATGGTTGCTGGAAAAGCACTATCAAAAATGGAAAAAAAGCCAAGTAAGCAAAGTTGGTTAAGGGAAGAATTAGCGGAATTAAATTAGCTAAATTAAATCAGCCAAAAGGTAGCAAAAGGGTAGCCCTTTAGGGAGGGATAGAGATGTTCAACGTAGAACTGGTAAATGATAAGTTGACCGAAAAAGGAATCACGGCTTACAAGCTTTCTAAATTAGTCGGAATTCCAACGTCCCATATGACAAAGATTTTAAGTGGAAAAGTAGAAGACCCTCGATTTAGTTTAGTTTGCAAGTTTGCAGATGCTTTGGGAATTACTGTAGATGATTTAAGAAAGAATAATGGAGGTGATTAATTTGAAAAGAGGCATTAAAATACTCGCCCTAATCGCTATTGGAGTAGTGATTGGACGAGTAATTGAAGTGGAAATCGAAATACAAGACTAGTTTAACTTAGTACGAGCTCCACAACTAGGGCAGGTAACAGTGCTTGCAATACCGCTAGGCAGTTTTCTTCCGCAATTGAAACAATTCAAATTCTTGCGAACTGCCCTAGTAATTTCGCGCCTAATTTTAGCTTTGCTAGGCGTCTTGATTTTAACTTTGACTCTGGCCATTTAAAAACCTCGCTTTCATTCAGTATTTAATTCTTATCAAGAGTGCGTGGGGGTCTTAACAGAGGAATTACCACTACCTATTTTACAGAAAAAGAGGAGGGTTCGCAACATGTTGCGCGAACAAAATACGAACAACCACAATATGTTGTGGTTGACGGTGAAACAAAGAATGGAAGCAATGCAAATTAATCAGTCGGAATTGGCCCGCAGAGCGGATGTAAATACAACAGTAATTTCAGCTCTTAAATTGGGGAAAATAGAGAAGCCAAGCTTTGAGCTCATTTGCAAGATAGCTAAAGCGTTAGAAATGAGCTTGGATGATTTCGTGAACTAGGAAGAAAGTATGGACTCAGAAAGGAGGAAGCTGTGAAGAGAATATTTAACTATCCAGGGGCAAAGTGGACACTGCAAAAAAAGATAGTACCCTTGATCCCTGAGCACACGACCTATGTTGAGCCGTTTTTTGGGAGCGGCGCAGTTTTCTTCAACAAACCTGTTTCAAAGATAGAAACCATAAATGATCTGAATGGCAGAGTGATCAATTTTTTTGAGATATGCCGTGAAAAACCGGAAGAGCTGGCTCGCTTGATTTCACTTACGCCGTTAAGCAGGCATGAGCAACAAGCAGCTTATGAGGTTAGCACGGATCCATTGGAAGATGCCAGAAGGTTTGCGGTAATAGGATGGCAGTCTATAGGCGGCGTTCAGAAACATCCTACTGGCTGGCGGTCAAATATAGCCACGTATGGTTCTAAGAACACCAGAGAGTGGTCAGAGTTGCCAGAAAGAATCTATCAAGTGGCTGACAGATTGAAGTTTGCTCAAATTGAAAATCAGGATGCTATGCAATTACTTTCTAGGTACAACAAGGATGGCGTAGTTGCCTATGTGGATCCGCCTTATCTAACTTCATTGCGCAGCGGCAAGTATTATCAGACTGAATTAGAAGATGAACGGCATTTAGAATTACTGGGGATACTGAATCAGTTTAAAGGCCAAGTCATTTTAAGTGGCTATGAAAATAGTCTTTATGATCAGAAATTGTCTGACTGGATCAAGGTTGATTTTCAGGCGAATGCAGAGCGTGGCACCCGAAAAGAAGTGGTATGGATGAACTTTGAGCCAACAGTGTCAGTCAGCTAACGAAACAAAGTATAAAGTACCAATGATGTTTTGGAAAAGAAGCCGCGGAAATGAAACGTAACCATAATGATTCAGTAAAACAACTCAACAGGTCTGCTGAGTTTAGACGTTTATTTAAGTAGCGGCGAGATGAATAGTAGCAATCCAACAATCATCTTAATTCCAGCATCCATCGCGACGGTGGAGTAGATAGAAATTTGTTCCCTTCGATATGAAATAAAACAGTTCAATAATAATAAAGCTGCTAAAAGATACGCATGCAACGAAAAGAACAGAATGAAATGGATAGCAACAGCGCTTAATATGCCAATGATCAGTTTTTTATCCCCTTTGTTGGATAAAATTTGAAAGTAGAAATAAGAAGAAATGATGCCAATAGCTAAAATTACCAATGACCAAACATTGAAAAAGCTTTTTTCAGTAGAGATTTGCAAGGCCTCTTTTAAGGAATCATTGCTTAATACACCAAAAATTCCTACTGCATATAAAACGCCGAACCCAATCCACGAAACATTCAAGTTTTTGGTTTTGTAGTAAATAATGTCGAAAACAGCCATTGCTAAACCAATAACGATCAAAAACAAACCAACAATTTGCATACCAGTCTCCTTTGTGCCACCGAAATTTTTAATTAATTATATCACAGAGGAGGTTCGTATGATCAATAAATCATAAAACAGAAAGTCCACTAACGACGGAAAGTAAGGAGTCGAGGAGAAGAAAATGAAACTATATATGGTTAAAACTGATAGGGATAGAACTTTAATGACAGAGAACAAAAAGCAAGCCTTAAAAGATTTTGACAGAGAAGTTGATTATATAGAATCTGACGAGATTGATATAGATGATCGCTTTGTAAATCTGCTTGAGATTGATTTATATGATTTTGGAGAATCTTACAAAAAAGATTCTGACATAGATATTGACGATTTGATTGATGACAGTGCAGAAGTGATAAAAAATCAGTATTGGGTTTTGAATGATGAAGGATATGCGGAAAGAGCTTGTCAATGAAAAAGTAAATTAACTATTAGTGCTGTAAGCGACGCTGAAAAGAAAGCTTACTGGAAAAAAGTTTCACTACATTAACCAAAGAAAGTGAGGAATGCTAAGTGAACGAAAAGGAATATTGTGAACGATGCGATTTATACACTATGCAGTTTCAAGATCCTGAACCGGATGAAGTTGAATCAGATACTAATTGTGAAGTTTGGTGTTGTCCAGTTTGCGGAACTTGGGAGGTTAAGAAATGAAATACAGAAAAAAACCAGCAATTAGGACGTAAATGGCTAACCAGCACGATTGAATTTTTATGGAGTGATCAGGAGATCGATGATTCTTCGAAGGAAATGAAAATCCATTAATCAATACGAGGAGGAGCATTTATGCCGGAACTAAGAATAGAATGCAGATATTGCGATAACCCGATGTCACCAAGAAATTGCGATGGAGATTTAGTATGCAGCAATTGCGGTGCTGAATGGGCAGCCGCTAAGTGTGTGATTGAAGTTTCTGACCTCCAATTGGAACGAGAGCGCCGAGAACAAGAAGAGTATGACCAGTGGATAATGGCCCAAGATGATTATTGGGAGTGATTCCATTAACCACGAGTAGTAAGGATAATTTTCGTCCCCTGACAATCGGGGGTGAACTTTGATGAATCAAGCTAAAGAAGAAGGCCTGGACCTGTTTTCGTCCCCTAACAATCGGGGGTAAACTTTGATCAGAGAATCTTCTTATGAGAGAGGAATTTCGGTTTTCGTCCCCTGATATTCGGGGTAAATTACGACTGGGAATTCTAAAGAATAATTCCAGACTTTTATCAATTATATCATACTAATGGGCTACTAAAGAAGACATATATGACTATTAAAGGGCTATAAGTAGAGGCTTTAACCAGTCCACTAACTCAGCAAAGAAGGGAATGGTTGAATGAAAGCAAGACGTGATGCTTATCGTAAATTGAAAGAAAAACATGGGATTACTACAAGCGCCATGTTCAATGGCGGTCTGGACGATCCAATCTCAGACGAAGATTACGATTTAATAATTAAAATAATGACAAGCGCCTTTGATGATCTTGATAAAGGCGAATTTGAAGAAGATGAAGGCGATGATTTATAAGGAGGCGCATCATGAATAAACAGGAATTAATCGAAAGACTTGAAGAGGATATTAATGAAAGCCGAAAAGCTGTTAGCAAAGCAATAAGTATTAGAGTAGAAGGCTACTGGGAAGGAACTTTGGATATGGCTCGTAGTGCTCAAACATTAGTAATGAAATTAGATGAGCCGCAGAAAGTTAAATCGGCATCGCTCAATGATAACCAACAGGCTATCTTAGGCTGGCTCACAGACTGCTATAAAGAGAACGGTGATCCGGTGACAACAGTCAGTGATCTTTATGATGAAACAAGACCGAGCGAATGGAAGTCTTGCTTATTGGCGGCATTTGAAGATTTAGACAGCAAACAACAGTTTGAAGTCCTAGCAGCCTTTGCCGATTGGGGCTTGGCGGAGGTGTCTGAATGAATGGACTTCTAACATTTATAGCAGGATCAATGTTCGGTGGCACGGTAGCAGTAGCTTTAATGTCATTGCTCATGAGCGGCAAGATAGATGATCAGCTAAATAAAAGGGAATGAGGTGGCGGAATGATACCGAAATTTAGAGCGTGGGATAAGAAAGACAAAATAATGCGTGCTGTTAACACGATAAACTTTTCAACATGCACGATAATTTGTGATCCGATTCGTGGGCATGACGACATGCTAGAGCTGTACGATCCAGTTTGTTTCAAAGGAACTTACGAACTCATGCAGTCAACAGGCTTGAAAGACAAAAACGGTAGGGATGTTTTTCAAGGCGATATTGTTACTTGCACAAGTGGATGCCAGCATGAAGTAATTTGGCTAAAAGAGTATGGAGGAAAGTACTTTGGCGGAATGCCAGCATGGTATTTATCAGGATTAACAGAAGGCTATGCTTGGACCTCTTCGGAGGAAGTAATTGGCAACATCTACGAAAATCCAGAGTTGTTGGAGGTGGCGGAATGAAAGGTTTAGCTAAAGAATATACAACAAATGAAGCTAGGGAATACTTTAAAGAAGTAGGACTAAGCTACGATAAAATCTTTGAAGCTGATATTTGGAATCTATGGGCTTATGTAGCTGGTGAACTAGCAAATGCAGATGAAAATGAGACTTTGAAAATGAGCTTAGTCACTAAATCTGTAAAGATCAATGTCGACTGCGGCGGCTTAAAAAGTGCATTTGTCGAAGTATCAGGACCTTATTTCGATAAACGTGAAGGAATCAGCTTTAATACGGATGGTTTTATTGGTTTTGCAGGCTGGGCAAGCTCTAACAACCTCCAACCATTCGTTAAAGCTTTCATGAGATGGTGCAAAGCAACAGCGGAAGAGGTGGCGGAATGAAAGAAAAAATAGTGAAGTATTTCAACTTAGGTTTCTTACCAGCATTGATGATCTTTGCCTTAATTGCAATTCTGGTAGGTTCGTGGGATAGAGCCTTGTATTTTATCGCTTTATATGCTGTCTGTTTTATTGGTGACAGACTACTAGATATTAAAAAGAGTTTAGACATGATCTGGTACAGGATGTATAAAAGAAATCAAAAAGATGGTCTAGAGTGAGTCCACTAACCGAGGGTTGAAAGGAGAGCAATATGAATAGATACAGATGGCGGCGCATTGTAGAAATCGCTTATCGTGAAGAGCGCAAGAAGTTTCATTATTTCAATCGCAAATCGTACAAAAAAATATATCAGATATGGGTACGAGCAAAGCGCTTAGGATTAACTGAGCTATCTCATTCTGAATTTACAAGATCTATTTTAGCTCCTACCAGTAGAGGGGTAACAATTACAGAGATGGAAATGAATCTTGGAAAATTGGAGCAACATCTCAAAAACTATGCTGATAAACGGAGGGAAACAAATGGAAAAAATGATTGATGAGCCGAATAAAATGGTTGAAGGTTATAATGCCGTTTATGGTTTTAAAATAGAAGATGGGAAAATTCGGACACCAAAGTATAATTTTCCGAAAGAAGTGAAAGAACGAATTCAATATATAGGCAGTGAGGGTGAGAATGGGCTAGTCGTAAGAAAAAGCAAGTCCGCTAACGTCAGGAAGTATGGACAAAATAAAAAGCACTAAGCCTAAGCCCAGTGCTGTGATGTGTTGCTGACAAAAATATTATAGCACATGGGAAAGGCGAGGTGGCTTGGTTGATGACATTGTTTCCAGAAATTGATAAAGATAAAACTAAAAAAAGCGTGAGGGACCTTCTTTCATGCTATCGTTCAATGATAAGAATAGCTGGTGAAGAGTTTATTCCAAAGGTCACCGCTACATATAGTTTTGAGCTAAAAAGCTTTACTGGTACGGTATCAAGAGCAACAGAAAACGCTGTTGTACGTAAAGTAACAGCCGAACAGGAATTATCAAAGATTAGTACAGCAATGAATAAACTGAATGCTTATGATCGCCAACTGATTCACGACAAGTTCATGGATAATCGTGAATTGACTAACACTGCTATCTACTTAAATTACAAAATGAGTGAGCGCACTTTTTACCGCGAACTCGATCAAGCATTAATCCGCTTTGCCGAAGCTTATGAAAATGGCAGTCTTTTGGCAGAAAAATGGCAGTAATGTGGCAGTAATATGGCAGTCGTTAGGCAGTCAAGCGTGAGATAATGGTATTGTCAACAAAGTATAGATGCAGCTAGTCAGCCAACACTTTACTAGCTGTTGATATAGAGAGTAATCAAATGAATTTAGACACTCACAAAAATCTAAATTCAGAAAGGGGGAACATCTCCTTTCTCGTCAAATTTAGGCAGCACACACATTAAATTAAGGATGGTGAAACGCTCCGTTTCTTCGTTAATTTCGACAGGTGCTGCCTTTTGATTTAGAAATTTACAACTGAGCATTCCTATCTGTAAAAAGTGGGTCCCATAACGGGGTAGGTTGCTTGTACATAGAGATCGCTTAGGCGGTCTTTTTATTTTGCGTTGAAAGAGGGAAATGAAATGAAAAAAGCTAACATTACTTATAAAAAGCTAGATGAATTGATACCTTACGAGAACAATCCTAGACTGAATGATGATGCAGTTGATGCAGTAGCAAGTTCAATAAGAAGCTTTGGATTCAAAGTACCCATTGTAGTTGACGAAAATAATGTAATAGTAAATGGTCATACTCGCTTGAAAGCTGCTAAAAGGTTAAAGCTAAAAGAAGTTCCAGTTATCGTTGCTGATGACTTGACAGATGAGCAGGTGAAAGCTTTTCGGCTAGCCGATAACAAAGTCGGTGAAATAGCTGAATGGGATCATGATTTGTTATCAATTGAGCTTGAAGAATTAGAAAACTTAGAATTCGATATGAGTGAGTTTGGATTCGAAGAGTTAGAACCAGATTTTTTACCAGCTTCGGAAATTGAGCAGCCTGATTTGAGTGCTCTAGAACCTAAAATAGTCGAATGTCCACATTGTGGTGAAAGGTTTGATTTGCGTGAAATCGAGTAATTTAGTGATAGATTGGTGTGACCACAAAGCTGCTAAATGGGCTTGTGAACACTGGCATTACTCAAGATGTTTGCCAGTTGGAAAATTAGTAAAGATTGGTGCTTGGGAAGATGGCAAGTTTATCGGATGCGTTATTTTCTCAAGAGGTGCAAACAATAAACCGGGAATGAAATATGGACTAGATCAAACACAAATATGCGAATTAACTAGAGTTGCTATGAGAACACATAAAGTATTTGTGAGTGAAGTTTTAGCACAAGCGATAAAGTTTTTGAAGAAGAAATCACCTCTATTAAAGCTAATAATTTCCTACTCAGATATTGAGCAAGGGCACAAAGGCGGTATATATCAAGCAACAAACTGGATTTATGTAGGAAAAACAAAAGGTGAAACCGAATTTGTCATAGATAACAAAAGAGTTCATATGAGAATTATAGGAGCTAAATATGGCACAGGAACTCAAAATGAAAAGTGGATCAAAGAAAATCTTGATCCTAATATGACGAAGTACAAGACAAAAGGGAAGCACAAATATCTTTTTCCCTTGAATAAAAAAGCAAGAAAGCTTTTGATGAACTTTTCGGAAAAATACCCAAAGGAACCTGATGACGGAGTTTATACAAATCATTCTAATATAGATTTATCTTCAGTATAGTTTTTATAAATGAGGGGAGGAGTGATTATGAGGAAAAGAGGTGGTCGGCCAAAGAAAATTACGAAATCTTTACTCCAAAAACTAGAGCAAGGCTTTCTGTATGGATTTACTGACGAAGAAGCTTGTCTTCATGCGGATATAAGCCCTTCTACTTTGTATAACTATTGCAAGGAACATCCAGAGTTTTTGGAGCGAAAAGAGCAGTTAAAAAGTCGTCCAAAAATGCGAGCAAAACTGAATATTGTGAGGTCACTTGAAAACGGTGATGTCGGAGTTTCGCAATGGTATCTTGAGCGAAAAGCCAAAGATGAATTTGGAAACAGTCAGAAAATCGAGCATAGTGGTGGCATAGCTACTAAAGATCCATTCGGTGAATTATCTGTTGAAGAATTAAGAAAGATAATCCAAGATGGATAAGTCAGGACTAGTAAGAAGAGCGAGAATGGAACTTGCTCGAAGAAGCTATATCGATTTCTTTTGCTATTCTACTGGTTTTACGCTAAAGCCGCTGCGACATCAAGAATTTATCGCTCCTTACTTACAAAGAATAGCTGATGGCGAAAAATTATTTATCATTGTAGAGTTACCACCGCAGCATGGGAAGTCTACTTTCATCACTGAGACATTCCCGGCATATTATTTGTGTAAAAATCCTGATAAATTAGCGATGGTTGTTTCGTATTCAGAAGAGCTATACAAAAAGTTTGGTCGAAAAAATCGTGAGAAATTCCGTTTGTATAGTGATGAATTGTTTGGAATAAAACTTAGTTCAGAAACAGCGAGTGTTTCAGAGTGGGGTATTGATGGACATCTAGGTCAACTTTATAGTACATCAATCCTAGGAGGTGCTACAGGACGTGGCTCTGATCTATTAATAATCGATGACCCGATAAAAAACAGAGCTGAGGCAGAAAGTAAAACGATTCGAGATAAGATCTACGCAGAGTGGCAAGATACATTCTTCTCTCGTTTATCTGCCAACGGATCGGTAATAGTTATCATGACAAGGTGGCACGAAGACGACTTAGCTGGACGGTTGTTAAAAGAGAAACGTCTTCCGTGGATTGAGATTAAAATACCGGCTGTTGCTGAAGAAAACGACTTATTGGGACGTGAAATCGGCGAAGCCTTAGCGCCTGAAATTGGTAAAGACGAGGAATGGGCTGAACAAACAAAAGCTGTCACTGGTTCTCGTGGTTGGGCATCTCTTTATCAGCAACGACCGACACCCGCTGGCGGTGATATATTTAAACGTTCTTGGGTTCGTTATTATGTTCCATCAATTGAAATGAAAATCAAATTAGGGCTAGGTGATGACGTTAAAGTCATGCCTAGCTCTTTTGATATTCAATTGCAGTCATGGGATTGTACGTTTAAAGATAAAAGCACGTCAGATTATGTTGCTGGTCAAGTTTGGGGGCGATCAGGTGTTGAACTTTATCTGCTCGATCGACATCACGAACGGATGGGGATCGTAGATACCATGAAAGCTATTCAAGTTATGACTGCTAAATGGCCAGACGCTGTAGCTAAACTAATTGAAGATAAAGCTAACGGCTCTGCAGTAATTGAAATGCTAAAGAAAAAAATCAAAGGTTTAATTGCAGTGACTCCTCAAGGTGGTAAAGAGGTAAGAGCGCAAGCTGTTGCACCATTATGGGAAGCAGGCAACGTTTATTTACCTCATCCCTTATGGAAACCATACACCGATGAAATAGTAGATGAATTAGTATCTTTTCCAAACGCTGATCATGATGATGACGTTGACAGTATGTCACAAGCGCTTGTTCGTATAGACAATAAACCAAAAAATGTACGCAGAACGGATAGGAAAACAGTATTTTAGGAGGTGATGATTTGTCATCAAGAATAATAAGCGGTGGGAAAACAGGGATGATTCCTGAAAAAGTTAGAAAACAGGATGTTGCTATCATTAAAAAACGTTCGCTCACTTTTAAATCAAAAGGTGGTGTCGATCAGAGAAGAGATTTTACGCAGCTTTCTCCGTCGTATGATATCGCAACACTTCGCTCAATTACAGAAATATCAGATATTCTCAACCAATCTATCGAAGCATATGTAACAAACGTGGCTGGTTTTGGTTTCGACATTCGCTATACAGTAGATGATACTGAAGAAACGGAAGAAATGAAGGAAGAATGGAATTTACTAGAGAGTCTTTTAAAAGATTTGTCTTTTGAGCGTCCAGCAAAAGAGGTAGTCGAAGAAGTCATTCGTCATGTTGAAGAATGCGGCAATGGTTATCTTGAAGTCATTCGTAATATCAAAGGTGAAGTAGTGGGCATTGACTCAATTAAGCCTGAGTACATGACAGTCACTAAGATGAATCGAGTGCTGACTAAAGACAAACAAGAAATTAAAGTACGGTATTTCGTTTTCCGAGATGCGATGGATGATTCTGCACGATCATCTGGAACCTGGTATAAAACATACGGTGACCCAACTCCTTTGAATGTCAACGGAAGCGTGGGTTCTGAGGGTAACGGTACAGCAACCGAGGTTATTCATTTGAAAACTGGTGACTTTCAAGATCCGTATGGCGTGCCCCGGTGGATAGGTCCACTGATTAAGATTTTAGGTAATCGTAAAGCAGATGAACTGAATTATCGCTATTTCACGCAAGGCAGACACATTCCTTTAGCTATTACGTTAGAGAATGCGCAGCTTACTAAAGAATCGGAAGCAACATTGCAGGCTTATGCAAATGCCATTGGTGGTGAGGAAAATCAACATAAGTTCTTACTACTTGAAGCCGAAAAGGTGAGTCCAGTTGATGACATGGTTGGTTATGGCGAAGATAAACTAAAGCCGGCGATTCATATTGAGAAACTCGCGGACATCTTGCAAAATGATGCTTTATTCCTAGAATATGACGAAAATGTTATTGAATCAGTTTTAGGAGCTTTTAGATTACCACCGATTTATGTCGCTAGATCAAGTGACTACACTAGAGCAACAGCTGAAACGGCGAAGGAGTTAACTGAGGAACAAGTCTTTCAACCGCTTCGTGAAACGTATGCTTGGCGGATCAACTCACTGTTTAGAGATTACGACTTCAAATACGTTGAAGTATTTCTTAAAGCTTCAAATTTGGTCAATATGGAAGACATTAAATCAATTCTAGACCCATCAATCAATGCTGGAGCGGTTGCTCCAAATGACTTGAGAGATATTTTAGGAAAAGTATTGAATAAGCCACTAGAACCTTTTGAAGGCGATGAGTACAATAAACCGATTCTGACTAATAGTCAGAATAACCCTATCTCTTATGGGCTATCTGCAACTGGTCCAGGTGATATTGATTTAGAGAAAGCATACGGTAGTTCTAAAATGAGTGAACTTGCTGCATCTGTGAGAAGGCTACTTAAAGAGGTGAGATCAAAAGATGAATGATGCTCAACTGATCGAACTAGCTTTGTTAATAAAAAAAGAAGAAGATGATGAACTAAAAAAACTCTTAGAACAAGCAGAATACCAATTCGTTACTATTTTGATTGAATACATTCTTTCTATCGAATCAAAGATGGAAGATGCATTTCAGACTGACTATGAAGAATTACAAGAAGCTGTTGATGAACTAGTTGCTAAATTCGTTAAGAAATCTCCAACCGAAAAACAGATAAAAAGGTCCATTAAAAAGCGATCATTCAATTCAAAAGTAAAGGAAGAAGTTCTTCCTGAATTGGAAGAAGCTTTTTTTGTTTTACTTGAAGCTTTTCAAGAAATTTATGGCAACTATGGGGAATTTGATTTGAAATCAGAGGCTTATAAAGAGTTGCAGAAATGGTTAAAAGATTTACCGAACCTTCTACAAAAAACTACGGATGATGCTGTTATTCGTACTGTTGGAAAGCATTATGACAAGGATAAAGACAAAAGACCTGATAGTATGTCGCTCGCTGAGCAGTGGGTGTTCGGTTATTTTCGTGCTCGATCAATAGCAATCCTTGAACTTTTGAGAATGTACTCAGGATCACAGTATGAGGCGTTGATGCTGAACGACAATGTAATTGGATTAAAATGGCGACATGCCGATGGAGTAAACGAACCACGACCTACACATGTAGCAGCAGACGGCGAAGTGGTAGCGAAAGGTGAATTCTTTTATATCAACCAGACGTTTATTAGATATCCACGTGATCCACTTATTCCTATAAGTGAATCAATCAATTGTCATTGTTTTTTAGAACCCATGTTTATATATGGTCATGAATCTGGTGCGAAAAGGAGAACACTTGAGGAAAAGGACGAGCTAGCAAATAGGATCTACGAATCCGCTCGAAACAGAAAATCAGATGTTAAGAGAGTCGCCAAATATTCTGGAATGAAACGTTCTGACGTGAGAAAGATTTATAATCACATGTTCATAAACGAATATGACTTGATGACGGGACGCAAAAGATTTGATCCAGACATTGACATGGCCGAGTCTTGGCAGCGGCTGTTTCTTGGGAAAAATATCCAAGAACATGATATAATCATGTTGAAGCATGAGCTGATGGAGTGGGAGTTAATGAATAAGAAAAACTATTCATACAGTGAAGCCCATCAAAAAACAAATAAGACTTGGAATTATGAGAAAGCACTAGATGAGTACTTAGACAATATAGAAGGGAAGTGATGTCATGCTTGATTTAAAAATGATAGGTTTTGATGGAATAAACTACACTTACCATTATTATCCCGAGGGAGACAAGAATGCTCCTGGAGAAGTTATTGTTAATACAAGTTCAAATGAGATCATCTTCTCTATTATTTCTGAAGAAGATAGGCATGAAAGATATGCTGTTCACGTTTGGTCCCGTTTGAACATGTATCTAAAACAAGATAAGTTTCTGGCAGAAGATTTAGTAGCTTGGGGATAAGTATTACAATATTAATATCAGCGCTGATGTCATAATGATGTCTGCGCTATTTTTGTGCCTTAAAAAAGGAGTGAGAGTAATGGAAAACCACGAAAACCGCAATAACTTTCGACCGATGTCTTTGACTTATTTACTTTTGTTATTTCAGAAAACACATTTAAATCTACTCAATTATGAGCGAAAACCGCCAGATGTGATTAACGAGGAAATTAACAGACAGATAGTGTCAGAAAGGCAAGGTGATCCGGCTTGAGGTCATATCTAGCTTCTAACTATCAACGAAAGGTGGTGAAAAAATGCGAAAACTAGAAAATGTCAAAGTAACGCACGTTTCCTATGTAGACAAAGCAGCTAATAAGAAATCTTTCTTTCTAACTAAGTCTGAAGAAGAGCCAACGTTTCAAACAATCGTTAAGCTCGTGACAAAGGCTGACGACCCTCAAAAGCTCGTTTACGGTGTAGTTTATGAGCCAGACGCAGAAGACGCTCACGGCGACTATATGGACGCTGAAACAATCGAAAAAGCAGCTCATAATTTTATGGAGGACTACCAGCAAATTGATAAGCAGCATGATTTTACTACAAATGCTGGAAAAGTTGTTGAGAGTTACGTGGCCCCAGTTGATATGGAAATCGGAGAAACACCCATCACCAAGGGTACTTGGGTATTAGTCACTAAAGCAACTGATGAAATGTGGGAAGGTATTCAAAAAGGTGAGTTCACAGGCTACTCCTTAGCTGGTACTGCTCAAGTTGAGGAAGTCAAGAAACAAACCACTGACAATTTTAATCGTCGTAAAACATATCGTGATGTGAATGCCGCTATTGATGCGTTTCAATCAGCGACATGGTCCATCTTAGACAATTACACGGATAGCGATGCTGACAAAGTAGCAGGCATTCAAAAAGAAATCGAAGAATTGTCTGCATTAATCGGTACTATCCCAACAACTAAATCTGTTACAAAGCAAGGACTAGTCGATACGATTAAGTCCTTTTTTAGTACGCAAAATTCAAAGGAGGAACAAGAAATGACGCAAGAAGAATTACAAAAAGCGCTAGGCGAAGTGTTGCAACCAATCGCTGAGCGCTTAGAAAAACTAGAAAATTCAAAGACTGATGAAGGTGAAGAATTAACAGACGAAGAAAAGAAGAAAAAAGAGAAAGAAGAAAAAAAGAAGGTTACTAAAGCCGAAGCTCAACAATTTGATGTTGAAGCTCTCACAAAAGCAGTCCAAGCAGCAGTTGCACCGCTAAACGAAAAGATCGAAACGCTTGAAAAAGCTCGGATCAGTAACAACCAAGAACCGACGTATCAGGAAAAAATCGAAAAATCGGATGTACCTTCATACGTTAACGAAGTCTTTCCGATTTCAGAATAAGGGAGGAAAAAAATAAATGGTAAATACATTATCGAATGAAGAAATTTTAAAACAAATGACAGCAATTCAAAAAGCAGGGAATAACGTTACGTTACGTGATGACAATGCTCGCGCTTTTGTCATGGATGCAATTGCAACTAGCGCTACTCTACCAAAATTACATGTTTACTTTGCTAAATCTGGCACTGGATCAATTGACAAATTAGGTGTTAAACGTCGTACCTTGAAACAACACAAAGGAACTTTGACAGAACCGACTGGAACGGATATTGCTGAAGAAAGCGAAGTTAAGTTTAACTTGTCGCCACTTTACTTAGATACATGGATTGAAAATAGCAATACCTTCTATACTGCTCGCACACGCGGCCAAGATGTCCGCCAAGCGTTGCTATCGTTAATGCAACAACAGTTTGCGGCAGATACACAGGACTTGGCTTACAACGGCGATGAAGCAGATGCAGATCCATTCGTGAAGCTGAATAACGGATTTATTGTTCAAGCAAAAGTAAATGCGGCAGTGAAGCACAGCTTTACTAAATTGCCTAAGATCACCACTTTAACCAAAGTGATTGGAGAATTTGAAGACAAATACATTAACAGTACGTTTGTTTGGCATATGTCACGCTCCACTAATGCGCATTACGTTGCCGAGATTCAGAATCGTCAAACAAATTTGGGAGATGCAACAATTATTGATGGGAAAGTTACTATGATTTCCGGCTATCCTGTCGAGATTGTCGACGGAATGAAGAATGGCGTAATCCTATTTACACCATTTGCGAACCTGACAACTGTATGGGGAGTGAACGTGACTCTAACAACTGCCGCTCAAGATTCTGTTTCTGTTGCAAAACAGGCAAGTTATCACTTTATGCTTGAAGATATCGACTTCGTTATTCGTGAGAACAAAATGATCGCATATATTGATTCTTCCGGTACCGAAGATGAAGAAACCTTTATTCCAGCAGGGTAGGTGATGATTAATGGGACGATATAAAGTAAAGAAAGTATTTCAAGATGCTCGCACAAATGAAATTTACAGTGCGGGCGTTTTAATTACTCTGACTACAGACCGTGCGAATGAAATCGTCGATAAACTAGGCGTTGAATATTTAGAGCTTGTATCGCAAAACTCAAAAGAAACGAATGAGCCAATTCAAGTAGAAAAAACTGATAGTAGTGAACAGAAACAGCATGAAGACGACAGTTTTCCAAAAATGATTTCTCGCGGACACTATGAATTGTCTAACGGGGAGTTATTCGATGGAAATAAGACAGCAGCTGTCGAAGCTGAAAATGCCTTAGAAAAGTAGGTGAGCACCTATGAAAGAACCCTATGTTGATGAAGATTACTATAAAACAGAGTATGAAGGTGCAGTTGTTGGGGATACTGATTTCCCTCGATTTGCTAAAAGAGCCTCAGAATTGATCGATGCTTTGACTGATTACCAGATACCAAAAATTGGTTTGGACAAGTTTTCAGATCAAGTTCAAGAATTAATCAAAAAAGCATGCTGCGCTCAAATTGAGTATTATCAAGTCGAAGGAATTGAAGTAAACGTCACTGGTTTGCCAGCAAGTGCTCAAAGCGAAACGATCGGAGATTATAGCTATTCTTCAAGTAACGGCTATTCGAGTCGTCAGGCTGGGCGTGTTGCTCCATCTTGTTTAGCCTTTTTAGAAGGCACGGGATTGCTTCGAAAAAGGAGTGTGAGGATCGGTGTCATTTGAACGATTACTAATTCATACTTGCGAATTGATTCTACCTCATGATGAATCTGAATCAGATGAAATCGAAGAGGATCAGTGGGGGAGGCCAATCGTAAAACCGAAAGAACCGAAAAAGGTCAAATGTCGCTACAGGGCAAAGAACATCTACATTCGTGATTCTTCAGGGTCAGAGAGTGTCTTAGAAACGAGTATCAGTTTACTACCAGATGCCAAAGTTGATCCAGAAATGACAGTGGTAAACATACGTGATAGCAAAGGGCGACCATTTACTTCTGCAAAAATGAAGGTTGTAGATATTCAACCTCATTATGATCGGAAAAGACTGCATCATTACACGGTCATCCTGAAAGGCGCTGAGTAATATGGCCCGAAAAAGATATAAGCAAAAAGCGAAGTACGCTGCTGTCAGCGTTCAGATTGACTCGGAATTTTTCGCAAAAGGTTCTGGAACAATGAAGGAAGCTCGAAAAGCGCTTGTTGAAGCGATGGCTACTGAGTGGGCAACCGGTACTAAACAAGTGACTAGTGATGATCAACACATTGACACGGCAGCTTATGTTAACTCAATCGGTTATCCTACACACTTTTTGGGCCCACGAGGCGCTGATATTGGTCCAATCATTCACGAATGGGAGGAAACGGCGACTAAAACGACTCTAAGAACTGGTTCAGGCGTTCATTATGCAATCTTTCTTGAAGCTAGATACAACATTTACGCACGAGGCTTAGAAAATAGCATGAATAAGATGATCAGCGAAGGTTTGCGAGCAATGAACAGCGTATTGAAAAGAAAATAAGCAAGAAAGAGGTGGTATTAAGTGGATTATGTAGATGCATCAAGCAACATTCGAAATTATCTGAAGGCTGCTTTTTCTGATGAATTCAAAGCGTTTCGAACGTGGAAAATTGAAGCTGGCGCACCTCTTCCTTGTCTTTTAGTAAAAACGATAGGCAAAAGCACTATCCAACTGATAGTCCGATCCAAGGATGATGTAGAAGCTTTGGTGAAATGTACAGAGGTTGGGAATTACTTGAAACGTAACTTTGCTGATATTGAAGGTGTGAACGTTTTTGATATTGATTTCCAGATGCCACCTATTCCAAATGTTGACGAAGATAGCGGAAAAGATGAGGCATGGTGTTATATGAACATTAATTATTTTGAAAATTAAGGAGGAACTATCTTGGCAGAAAAAGCGCAAGAAAAAAAGCAGGAAACTAAAACTAATCAAGCAACATCTACTGTAAGTGCAGACAAAAAAATGAAAGTTGTAGCATTGAGCAATTCAGGAGATGGCACAACTTTAAAAGTGAAGATCGACAACAATCCTGTCGAAATCATTCATGGTGAAGTTTTAGAACTAACAGAAAAACAGTTGCAAAAATTAAAAATTGCAAGCTCTTCATGGAACTATGAAGAAGTGAAAGGGGATAAACAATAATGCCAAAAGAACAATTTTTTAATTTTAATAAAAAGAATATCCAAGGCGGAGCAGGGCGTTTAATTGTCGGAGAAGATCCTTCTTTCCGACCAACCAAAATTTCAGACGTTATGGATATGAAAACATTTGAATTGAAACCTGGTTTTCGTGACTTAGGTGGTACAACCGAAGGAATCAGTCGTTCTCGTGGGAATGAAACTGAAGATGTGGTCATTGATCAATCAGTAACACCGATCGATACAACTGTTTCAGGTTGGACAAACACTATTGGTACTACATTAATGGAAACAGATATTAATAACCGTGCGTTAGCTTGGGTTGGTGGAGACATCACTGAAACAGCCGCAGATCTTGGTGATCCTGCTACATTAGCTGCTGCAGCAAACAAAGGTAATCGTAAAATTAAAGTAGCTGCGGGCAAAGGGACAAGCTTTGCAGGTGTTCGTTTTGCTAAAATTGGTGATGAAACTATAGCGATTTCTCAAGTATCTGGCGATATTGTTACGTTAAAAGAAGGTGTTGGTCAAGCATACACCACAACAGACACGTTAACTCCTGTGAATGAATTAGGAACTAAAACAATCAGTTACGGTGCTCCTACTTCTATCGATTCTCATAGCTTAACACTGATTGTTAAACGTGAAGACGAAACGTTCCTAATGATTCACTATTACGAAACTAAAATCAGCGATAGTGTAGAAACGAATCACGGAAAAGAGAAAGCGACTTTACCTGTTTCGTTCACTGCTTTCGCTCAAGATGATCTTCCTGAAGATGAAAATGTATACATTGAAATTGAACAAGTAGTGTAAAACACTAGACCTTGCTTAGTAGCAAGGTCTTTTATTTTTGCATAAAGAAGGAGAAAACAAATGACAGAAAATAATACAGTTAATCAGATCAATAGCGTTATTACAGAAATGAAAATGGTGGAGTTGTCAAATGACAGCAAGATTCCTGTGCCTCGCTTAACTAACAAGAAAGTTTTGCAACTGGTGAAGTTTGTTGCCGGTGATGGAATGATTATCTACAGCAAATTTACGAATTGGCGTCAAGAAAACACTGTTGTTACACCTGCGTTAGACGAACAAGGGGTTCAGAAGAAAGGTGAAAAGGATAATCCTTTGTTTAATACTAAGTTTCCAACGGTTGAAGAAGGCGTTGAGTTCTTCTTAACTGAAATTCCTGATGAAAAGATTGCCAAAGTGTTAGCTATTTTGCTAGATAAATCAACAGAAGAAACAGAGGAAATGGACTTCTTCGACACTTCTTTAATTATCGCATCATTCTTAGATAACACTCCAATCGAGAAATTAGCAGCTTTAGTAAAAAAGATCCGTCCAAAATTCCGTTCGATGAGCAAAGAGGATCTGAAACAGGCGAGCGAAACGCAGGAGAAAGCTCCAGTCGTGCAATTGAATCCTTCACAACAAGCTTAATTGAGCAAATTCAATTTGTTTCATACTTCTACTCGCTATCTGAAGAATTTGTACTAGATCAATCATTTAGCTGGCTTACTCGAAAGTACAAATGGGCTAATAAGCGAGAGTATGAAGCAAGGAGAACTAAGCAATCTGATACACAGACAGCTATCGTCGATTCGCTCAGCATGATAATTGGGAGCTTATTTGGCAATAACGATCATGAATCAAGCTTGTTGAAGCCTTACGAAGAAGCGATGAGCGAAGCAAAACAAAAGTTAGAAGGTAAAGCATCCAACGAAGGCGTGGATACCACATTGTGGTGGAAAGGAAGTGCTAAAGATGGAGATAACAATTAAAGGTGAACGGAATGAAATAGTAGAAATGCTCCAAGCTATTACGAGTAGCAAGGAGCAAACGGAATTTGTTATTGATTCTGGTCGTGTTGCTCAGGTGCTATCAAATCCCTCTACTATGGATATTAATGGTGAAAAAGAAAATAGAAATCAAAAGAAAAAGCTTGGTGCAATTAAACAAGTTGGAGAGTCGTTATACGTTGATGGAATCCAAGTAAAGAATATTCTTGGAGGATCAATTTCAAGCGAAAAAACATTGGATCGTGTTTTGGTAACTTGCACAATCGTTGGAGACACTTTTGAGATTATTCCCAAGCGATCATAAGCTGAAATAAAAATACTACCGAAAAATCGGTAGTAAAGGTAGGTGTAACATGAAAACTGATATTTTATCAATCATCAATAATAGAAAAAGAGACATTGTAGCATTAGAATCTATTATTGATCAATCGAGCACAGTCACACTTGTTTTAACCGGAGTGATAGAAACATTAAAATTGGAAATTTCTGACTTAGAATCTCTTATGAGTATTTATGATTCTGATTCATCCGTAGAATGATCAATTTGTTTCATTGAATCGATGAGTTTTGTGTTGTCTAAAAGTTTCTGCTCTTTTAAATCAGGGAATGTCTGTGCCACTTCATTTGAAGCTGTAACAGCAGCTTCAAAGCCAACTCCCATAGATAGAACCTTATCGATATTTTCAGTAACTTTTGTTATCTGCGATAATATCTCAGCTTGATCATCGAGGTCGTTAGTAGACAGAAACTGTTTAGTCAATTTTTCATAAAGAGCTTGATTAGCTTTAATTTGTGAATCTCGAACGGTAGCTCTGACTTCTTCAGATAAATCAAGAGATTCTAGCTGTTTGTCTAAAGCTTTTATCTGACGTGTACCTACCTGGCTCCTTTGTACCAATGAAACCAAGTTACCAAATAACGAAACTGCTAAAGAAGAGATGCAAGAAGCTACTATCCATTTAGAGCCCACGTCAAAATTTGAAACATAAATTTCAGATTGAAATTCTTTTATCCCTTTTAGCAATTTGAAAGTATCTTTGAGTATCACAAGGATTTCTGCAAATTCATCAAATGACATATCTCTGTCAGGCAAACTAATAATCAATGAATCGCTTTCTTCATTTTGGCTATGAAGATTCTCAGTTATAAGATTACTCATGCCATCGGCTTTAATTCTTATTTTGTTGACTACATTCATAAAATCAGTAAAACTGTTTTGCCCATAACTCATTTCATCAATAGCGGAAGAAGGTAGCCAATGTTCAGTGTCAATCAATTCTTTTTCTTGTGGGAATAACCCTGTGCTCAACAATTCTAAGATACTGATTCTTAAATTAGTATATCCTGTTAAGGTTCTGATTTGCTGAGCTCCAGATACACTACTCTCATGGGTGATTTCGTCAAGAAAAGGAGCATTATCGTTTATTATTTTTTGGATTTCTCTAAGACGCATGTTTTCACCCCCTTATTAATATTTCAGCTTTTTCTCACTGATAAGGACATTATACCAATAAAAAATACATAAAAGAGAGGAGTTGAGCAAATGGCAGAAGCGGATAAGCAAGGATCAAAAGTCGGTGGTGCCTATATAGAGATTACCGCGGATTCTGGTCCGGCGGAGAAAGCAGCAGCAACATTCTTTAATTGGTTTGCTAAAACTGGCGAAGCAGCAACAGAACTTGCCGGTAAAATCAGCAGTACGATTGAAAAGACGAAAGAACTTGGCGAGAAAGGAACTTCTTCGGTCAAAAAAGTTACTACTGAATTTCAAACAATGACAAGAGGTATTACTGACGCTAATTCAACTATTTCAGCTGATTCAAAAAAGACTTTCGACCAAATGAAAAAAGATGCAAAACTTTCTTATTCAGAAATGACTAAAGACAGCAAAGCTATGAATCGTGCTTTAGTCATTTCCATGCAAGACAGCATTTCTAATCTCAAATCAAGCTTTACCGATTTGAAGAACGGGTTTAAGAACGTTGGAACAGCTATTTTGGATATGTTTAAACAACCAGTTAAAGCTATTAAAAGCATCCCGAACCAAGTTCAGAATGCTATGAAATCTGTGTCAGGATTTGTTAGTTCTGGTTTTGCTCAAGCAATAAATCAAGCAATTTCTCATCTTCAACAAATACCTGTAAAAGCTACTCAAGCAATTAATCGAACAAAAGATGTATTTGTTACTGGTTTTAATTCTATTGTAAATGCGGCAGCAAATACAATATCTAAAGTCGGAAATAGTTTGTCTCAACTTCCTTCGAAAGCTAGTCAAACAGCTAACAACTTCAAGAACAACTTTGTGAATAACATAAAGGATATACCCAACAAAGTTTCGAATGTATGGGGTTCTGTTAAAAGAGGCATTCAAGATATTCCAAAATCCGCCTCATCTGCAGCATCATCAATCAAGAATTCTTTAGGCAACGGGTTCCGATCGATATTAGACAGGGCTAGGTCGATTTTTCCAGGTGTGAAAAAGCAGATCAAGTCAGGTGTAGAAGATCCAGCCAAGACCGCGAAGATGTCTATTGAAGACATCGCTTCCTCAATTATGTCTATTCAGCTAGTTGCAAAAGCATTTGACTTAGTCAAAGATTCTATAGGGAAAGCTATTGATCGAATAGACACAATTGATACGGCAACGAAATCATTAACTGTGTTGACTGGTAGCGGGACTATTGCTAAACGAGTTATGGATGATCTGGCTGCTGCAATAGAGGGAACGCCTATTGCGTTGAATGACGTGGCCATGGGCGCCAAGAAAATGGTAGCTGCTGGTATGGAAGGTAAAAAAGTCAAAGGTGTCTTCTTAGCAATCGCAGATGCTGCGTACGGTGTAGGTAATGGTGCTGAATCAATAAACCAAATTACTGATGCGATTGCGTCAATGCAATCGGCAGGAGTAGTTTACTCAGACGATATCAACCGATTAGTTGATGCAGGTATTCCTGCATGGCAAATCTTAGCAAACGCAAGTCAGAAATCTGTGACGGAAATGAAGAAAGCTGTTTCCGAGGGTACTCTGGAAGCGGGAGATGCTATTGAGAAACTGCGCCAAGGTATTGAAGAGGGCACTGAGGGGATGGCTGGGTCAACCGCTAAAATGGCTGGATTAGCTAAAACTGCTGGAGACACACTCTCTGGGTCTATGGCCAACTTTAGAACAGCCATTACAACAACTATTGCAAAGGGGCTTGAACCATTTAAAGATGTGGCTGTTGATGCGTTAGGATCAGCCACTCAGGCTATGAAAGATTTCAGAGATAACACCATAGGTTCAGATAGAATACAAGAAATTTTGCAAGGCATCGCCAAGGCGCTAGGTGAAATTAAAGAATCTTCGAATCCGTTAATTTCTATAGTGAAAGGACTATTTTCAGCATTAGCTTCATTTGGAGGATTAGTATTATTGGCTAGTACTATTATCAGAATTACATCTCTGATTGGTACTTTTGTTGCGGTAGCAGCAACAAATCCATTTATTATCATCGCTGCAAGTGTACTAGGGTTAGCTATTGCGTTGAAAGATCTTTATAACCGTTTTGAACCTTTCAAAAAGCTTATTGATGGCCTGCGTGAAAGCTTCAAGCAAGGTCTTAACGGAAAGTATTTTAGTTCCGATATGAACATTCTCGAAAAGGGATTGTATAAACTCGGCGAATCAATGAAGAAGGTAAAATTGATAGCCGAAAACCTATTTGCTATCTTTTCTGGGAAATCTGACTATTTCCAACTTAGTCAATTACGTGATACTGGTGCTTTAGCAGATACAACTGTAGATGCTTTAGCAAAGATACTTCACTTCACTAATCAAGTTAAGGCTGGTTTTCAGGCCTTCTTCTCAGTGCTTAGAGGCGAGTCTTCGAGTCTTGATGAAGTAAACAATAAATTTAAGTCGTTCATTAGTGAAGATAAGCTTTCTGTTATCTATAAATTAGCTGAGGCTGTTAAATCAGCTTTCGAGTCAATAAAGGAACAATTTAATCAATTTAAAGAAGCTATCTCAAGTGCTTTTCAAAGTGACTTTGGACCATTAACGGAGTTTGCTCAGCAATTATTACCAAAAATCATTGCAATTTTAGTAGGTGGTATTCCAGGACTTATGCTCACTGGTTCCAGATTAATATCTAAACTTGCTGAAGGTATGGGAATTACTGTTCCTGAGTTGCTGAAAAAAGTCATCGAAATAATTACGTCAATAATAGTGGGAATAGCACAACTTATTCCCCAATTAGTTGAAACTGGCGTCTCTATAATCAATACGATCATTGGAGCGATTGTAGCAGCTCTTCCGGCAATTATTGATGCAGGTATTCAAATACTAATGGCATTGATTCAAGGTGTTATATCAGTGCTTCCTAGTCTTATCGACACTGCTGTTCAGTTATTTACGACTCTCGTAACAGCTCTCATTGAGATGCTACCACTGATTATTGAGAGTGGCATTAAAATAATCATGGCTTTAGTAGAAGGTATTTTGTCTGTCTTACCGCAGCTTATCGTTACTGCATTGAAGTTAATTGTAGCGATTGCCGCAGCAATTATTCAGAACTTACCGCAGATTTTAAAAGCTGGTGTGGAAATCCTGCTTGCGATTGGTAAAGGGATTATTGACGCTATTGGTCAACTATTGGCGTTACTTCCCGAAGTATTCACTTCAATTATTGACGCATTTCTAGGTGTTGATTGGTTGCAACTAGGTAAAGATGTCTTAGATTCGATTGGAAAAGGTTTTAAAGCTGGCATAGATGCAGTAAAAGGCTTTTTCTCTGAGCCTATCAAAGAAATAACTGACGGTTTTACAGAATCTGTTGACGGAATTAAACAAGGATCAAAAGGGATTTTCGATAATGTCGTTGATTCTGCTAAAAGTGGAGCAGAAGGAGCGAAAGGTGCTTGGTCAGATACAAAGACGTGGTTCAGTGATCTTTGGACATCAATCAAAGACAATGCATCGCAAGCTTGGTCGGTATTCAAAGAAGTTATCCTTCCAGTTGTTCAACCGCTTGTTGACGGTGTAATGAGTGCATTCTCAGTTATGAAAGACTATTTAGAGGATACTTGGAACAGTTTAGTCACCATTGCATCAAGTGCATTCGAGATCATGAAAAATGTAATTCTAGCTCCAGTTCTTTTCGTCACATCATTAATTAGTGGCGGTTGGGATGAAGCTAAGAATAATATGATTGCTGTTTGGGAGAACATCAAGGAAGCAGCTCTCAATATCTGGGAATCAATTAAGCAATTATTTGTTGGTTACTTTACTACGATTTTCACGGTATGTTCTGAAATTTGGCAAGGATTAAACGACACACTCATCAATCTGTGGAATGAAATTGTCCAAGGAGCTTTGACAATTTGGGATCAACTCAAATTATTTTTCTCAGAACTATGGACTAACATAAAAACTGGATTCGTTGAGTTATGGACGGCAACGAAAGAATTTGCTATCCAAACTTGGAACGATTTAGTAACTAGTGCAGTTGAATTGTGGAATGCAATCGTCAATTTCTTCGCTACCACTTGGGAGAATCTTAAAACGGGATTCTTCAATACTTGGGAAAGTATCAAGCAAGGTGTAATGAGTGCGTGGAATGCAATTAAGAAGTTCTTTGAGGATACCATCAATAATATGGTTACATCCGCTCAGACTGCTTGGGACAATTTAAAACAAGGTGTTTCTGATACCATTCAAACTGTTAAGGATACTTTTGACAAACTGAAGGATATTGATCTTTTCGAAATTGGTAAAAACATCATTGATGGTCTGATTAAAGGTGTTGGCCAAAAGATCAAAGATGTAAAGAAAAAGGTTAAGGAAGTTGCTTCCAGTATTACGGACACTTTCAAGAATATCTTGGATATAAATTCTCCATCACGAGTCATGATAAAACTGGCTCGATGGGTTCCTGAAGGCGTTGCGGTTGCTGTAGATAAAGGCGTTCCAGTTGTCGAAAAAGCTGTCAAATCAATGACAGATACGATGACTAATGCAGTTCAAGACGCTGAACCATCAGGACTAACAAGCAATCTTATTTTAACTGAATCGTATGGGATGCCGAACGCTAGCGATATGCAAGCTTCGGCTGTTCAAGCATCACAAGCAGGTAATCAGGGTATGGCAGATGCTACACCTCAACTGTTACAGACAGCTTTAAATGCTGCAACTGGGATTGTAGGCCAATTTACATCGATCGATCCACAGATGATTACCGAAGGGTCACAATGGGTATTGAATTTCTTAACGGGTTGGAATACTACTTTCCCTATTTACTTCAATCAAGTGACTGTTCATTGTAACCAAATCATCACATTATTGCGTAGTTTCTACAATGCCATAAATATTACAGGACGAACTTGGCTACAAAACTTACTAAACGGTTGGAACTCACTTTATCAAGTGTTTATCAATCGCATTAATCAGCTTGGTAATGATTCAATCAACAATTTGCGTAGTAAATCAGGTGGATTCCATAGTGCTGGAGCGTTCCTGATGCAGTCACTAATTAATGGAATAAACTCGTTAAGTGGTTCTTTGGACTCCACCATGCGAGGGATTGCTAATAAGATGGTTGGTGGTATCGGCAAAGGTGTTAATGGTGTCATTAGCGGGGTTAACTATGTTCTTAAAGAAGTAGGGTCTGACAAAAAAATAAGTGACTGGGGTGTTCCTCAGTATGCCCAAGGTACAGATGGGCATCCAGCCGATGGACCAGCGATTATTAATGATCAAAAAGGCTCCAAGTATCAAGAAATTGTCCAAAATCCAGATGGTTCTACGTTCATGGCCAAGGGTAGAAATACTTTAGTTTGGCTGAAAAAAGGAGCAAAAGTTCTTAATGCAACAATGACCGATCGGGTCATGAAAGCAAAACAAACTCTTTCTAAGGCAAACATAATTCCTCGATACGAAGATGGTGTCGGTGAGTTTGATGATTTTGATTTTATTGATCTTTTAGATAATGATCAAGCTCTATCTGATTTAATTAATAAGAGAGTAGATTATAGCGGAATTAATGAGCCTTGGCTAAATATGACTAAATCCGCAGTTAAGCTTATGTCAAATGCTGCAAATCCATTTGTTAAAAGTGAGGTTGAAAAATTCTACACACATGGAACTTTCGATGGTGCGGTTAATGCTAACGGTGTTTATCAGTATCTAGTTGATGTCGCTCAAAAAGTTATGGCCAAATTCCCAGGTATGACAGTTACTTCTGGATATCGTCCGGGAGATATTTATTATCATGGTAAACGGCAAGCTATTGATATTGCATTTCCATCTAGCATGAATGGCTCCCCTCGCTATACTGAAGCTGGAAACTATGCTTTTGAAAAATTTCCGAAGCAAGTAGCTTACGTCATTACTAACGGAAGAGTTCGAGATCGCATGGGGCTATCTGGACAAGGTTCTAGTGGGCAATGGGTTAGATGGCCAGATAATGACCACTTTGATCATCTCCACATTAACGGCTCAATGGGGTCTGGTGATATTTTCACTGGAGGTGGGGACATTAGTTACGGACCAGGTGCAAGTAGCACTAATTGGGCTGCTCAAATTCAGAGAGCAGCAGCGTTTATGGGACAAAGTATTACTCAGTCTCAAATAAACGGTATATTAGCACAAATCCAGCGTGAATCAGGTGGTAATCAACGAATAGTTCAAAGTTCGGCTGTTTGGGATGAGAATATGGCCAGTGGTAATCCGGCAAGAGGGTTACTGCAATATGTACCTTCAACATTTAATGCCTATAAAGTTAGAGGATTTGAGGATATCTACAATGGTTTCCACCAACTTATCGCATTTTTCAACAACTCGAACTGGCGGAACGATATTCAATACGGAAGATCTGGTTGGGGACCAAGAGGAAGCCGGATTCGCGGATATAAAAATGGAGGATGGATTACTGAAGAGGGACTATACCGAGCTGGCGAAGGCAACAATCCAGAAATGATAATTCCTCTAACGAAACCCAAACGAGCAATGAAACTTATCGGACAAGCAGTTAGCTACATGACTAGCCACGGCTCAAATATTTTAGATTCCGCAAGCATTGGTTTAAACAACCTAGCCTCTAACATGACATTGAATCTGATGGATCTAGTTGGAGTGGATACACAAGCGGTTCGAGGTTCATTAGCTGCGTCAGCTGCAGGTGGCATACTTGATTTAAGTGAAGTTGTTTATTTACTTCAAATCAACAATGAATTGCTAATGGATATTGTTGATAAAGAAGGCGATGTTTATATGGATACTCAAAAGGTTGGAAAAGTCATAGAACCGTCTATTAGTGAACAACAAGGAAAACGACAAATGATTAGAAATATGATTACAGGGGGTGGAAGTTGATGCGTTTAAGACATAGAGGAACACAAATGAAGTTGAATGATTATACCGTTCCTCCATTTTTAACGATCAGTTCTATTTCTAGACCTTCCGCAGAAGTAGAGTTTGAATCAAGCGAAACAGCGAGCAATCTCGAAATTCTCGGCAATCGAAATAAAGAAACAACGATTACAGTAAAAGGGATGATTCGTACTGGTGAAACAGTGGACAAAACTTGGAATACCTTAACGGATATTCGTGATGAGTTAATGCTTCATCTTTATACAGATGACGACATTGCTATGACTTTCTCTGATGAACCCGACCGAATTTGGTATGCTCGTTTTAATGGGAATTACAATCCAGAACGAATTAATAAAAGGGCCGCTCATGTCGAGTGGTCCTTTATTGTGAGTAAAGGCAAGTCAAAATCTACAGTAAATAAAACATTTCAGGCAACTAAAAATTCAAGTGGCATATGGGAGTTCACTATTGATAATCAAGGCACAGCACCCGTTCCTATTGATTATCGAATAAAGCTGAAAAAGGAATCGGGATACATTGGTCTAGTCTCACAATATGGTGCTATGCAGTTTGGTAAAGTGGATGAATTAGATAGTGAAATTTATAAACAAAATGAAATATTGCTCAATTCGCCAAGTTTTGACGCATGGCAGGCGGACACGGTCAATATCCAAAATTCCGGAAATGCAATCAATGGTAGTTTAAAGGTTACGGGCAACGGTGATCAACCAATTCTTGTGTTGGACAAAGTAGGCAGTGGAACTGGTTGGCATGGCGGTGTGAGGACAGCTGAGTTCAAAGCGGATAGTGAAGGTAAAAAAGGTTCGAAGAACTGGTATTGCTATTCCGAAATAGCCTTTGAAGCGTGGATTCACGATCAATCAGGTGCGATTACACTTTGTTTCTATGACAAAAACAAGAAGTCAGTCTTTGAATTCGTTATTTGGAAAACTACTAGGGATAACTACAAAACAGTTGTTACTTGGGCTGGCAGGAGCAAGGTTATGCAGGAAATCACATTTGACGCGAACAACGAAGGATTCAATCCCTTCACCGCGGATAAAGGCTACTTTTCAATTAGAAAACTAGGCTCGGAAGTGCAAGTCCACTTATTCGGGAAGATATACAAGGACAAAGATACCTCAATTGAAAACACTGAAGTAGTAGGCTGTCAGGTGTTCATCGGACAATGGGGGAATCGAACGGTAATTGATAGAAATTACATTTCGAAATTGTTCTTTATGAAATTTATTTTTGAGAAAACAGCTGTAGAAAAATGGCGAGACGTTCCTAATCGGTTTCAACCAAATCGAGAGTATTACATGAACGGCAGTGAGACGAAGTTCTATATTAATAATATTCCTTCCTTAGATGATGAAATTCGAGGAACGCAATGGTTCAAAGCGCCTCCCGGGGAGACGAAAGTTCAATTATATGTGTCTGATTTTAGTGAAATAGAGTCAGCTACGGCAGAAATAAGGGAGGCGTTCTTGTAAGATGACGATTGAAAATGTACGAATCGCTGTCAGGGATAGCACAGATAGCTACACCTTAACTTTCATGGATAATTCAGCAGATGATGCGATTCATTATTCTGTTGCTGATTTGACACGCTACATCGAAGGGAACGCTTCGTTGCTACAGATGACTTTTAATAAAAATCATATTGATGCTAATGAAGTTGTAAGTGGGAATAAGTTGGCATTTACCTACAAAGGAAAAGACTACTGGCTAAACATTATTGAATCAAGTGACAGAGGTCATCAGCGTGAGCTGATGGCTTTTTCTTTATCGATCGAAATGAATAATGAGAAAGCAGTAGCGTTTTCTTCATCCGAAGCAAAAAACTTCAAGTGGTATTTGGAGTATTTTGACTTTGAACGATCGTTGACACTTGGAAAAAATGAAGTGTCTGACAAGAGTTTGAAGCTAAGTTGGGAAGGTTCTCAATCTATCCTCGGACGCTTATACTCTCTAGCAAATAAGTTTGATGCAGAACTTGAATTTACAACAGAACTCAATGAAGATTACTCTTTGAAAAAGAACATTATCAACGTATACAAAAAGCACGATGAGAATAATCAAGGGATCGGTCAAAACAAAACAGGTGAATTTTTACGAGTTGGCGAAGAGTTAAGTGTTATCAATCGGAAAGAATCAATTACGAATCTTTACTCAGCGATCAAAGGTACGGGCAAAGATGGACTATCATTAGTAGATATGAAATTTGAGGAGAAAGACTCAAAAGGAAATATTCTATATTTAAGTAACGGCAACGGGGTAATTTATGCGCCGCAAACACGGGACCGATATCCGTCTAACCCTGGACACGCTGACAATGATGGCTATGTTCTGGAAGACAAAGGGCAAACTGAATATTCAACGAAGGAAGCATTGAAAGGCTATTTATTGTCTGAACTAAAAAAGAATAGTGTCATCAATGTTGAGTATGAAGTAGACGGCTACTTTGATAGCGATCCTGGGGATACGTTTAGTTTAGAGGATTCCGTTTACTACAAACCAACACTATTTTTAGAAGCACGTGTGTCAGAGCAGACAGAATCATTAATTGGTGATGCGTCAAAGAATAAAACGACTTTCAGCAATTTCATAGAGTTTTCAAGCGATCTTGATGCCTCCTTAATGAGCAAAGTGCAGGCATTGATTGATGCCAATAAAGCGTATGAATACCAAATCATTAGTGATAACGGCACAATATTTAAGAATAGTGAAGGACAAACGGTCCTCACAGCACGCATGTTGGACGGTGTGAAAGACGTTACAGATGAGTTTAAAATCTTTTGGAAGAAAGACGGAGCTACTATTTCTGAAAGTAAAACAATTACTGTTACTGCAACAGATGTTCCGAATAAGGCTGTCTATCGGTTTGAAGCGGTTGATAAAACGAGTGAAGCAGTTCGCGGCGGAGTTGAGGTCACGATCACTAATATTGATGACGGAAAAGATGGCAAAGGAATCAAGTCGGAAAAAGATACTTATGCCCGTTCAACAAACGGAATAACGCCGCCTGCTGCTGCAGAAAATTGGACTCCTGAGATTCCAGATGTACCGGCCGGTGAGTATCTTTGGAAGTGTCGAACGACAACCTACACCGATGATACAACGACTAAAAGCTACATCAGTACCCTAATGGGAAAAGATGGAAAACCCGGGAACGAAGGTAAAGGAATCACGAGGACGGATGTGGAATGGCAAGCTGGAACTTCAGGAACCATACCACCCCCAGGAAAATGGTTAACAACGATTCCTCCAGTTATTCCTGATCAATATTTATGGACTCGAACAACATTTACCTACACGGACAACACAACGTCAATTTCTTATTCCGTAGGAAAGATGGGCGCAGATGGTAAAGATGCGCGATTGCTCTATTTAACAGCAACCGCTGAGACAATGATCTTTAACACTGACGACACGCCAAAGTACATTCAAACAGCTCATATCACCGCAAAGCTACAGAATGCGACAGGAAGTGTGCAGTTTAAAGCAATCCCTTATATCGATGATGAAGCCCAAGCTGAAATTAAATTATCCGGATCTGGAAACAACCGGGTTCTTTCTAGTTCACAGTGGACGAACGCAGCTTGGACGATGATTGCTGTTACAGCTACTCTTGATGAATTAACAGATACTATTTCAGTGATTAAAATTCGTGACGGCCAGTCGGAAAAAACCTATTATACTTGGGCGAATAGTAAAGACGGCAACCTTGATTTTACTACGGAGTATCCTAATGAAAATTTGCTAACACATAGTAAATTCGAATCAATGGCTGGATGGACGGCGAGTACCAATCTTTTCAGTTGTTCTGTTAGCGATAAAATCGTGACACTCATTAAGAATAAAGCAGATGCCAAGAGAGGGTATGTAGTCAATTCGGAAGTGTTTCCAGAATTGAACAAAAAGTATTCTGGGTCTGTAGATGTTTTAATGAACACGGGTGCTACAAACTTAACAAACTCTGCATTTTTCTTGAGGGCAACTTTGACGACTGGAGGAATTCAAGACTGTTGCAATGTTAGCCTTGCAAATGTTAACAAAGGAAATTGGGTAAACGTGAAATTTGAAAATATTTCATTGCCAGCAACTACTGATATAACGCAGCCGTTACAGTTATATATTGCTTTAGGAAAAGACGCTATTGCAACTTTGAAAGCAACGAAACCCAAACTAGAAATTAGTCCAAAAAGTACAATTTATGTTCCTTCCTATACAGAAGATGCGGTTAATTCCTACATGCACTATAGAGGTGTTTGTTCAACTTATGACAAAGTTCAGCCGATCGATCCAAGCAGATATCATTGGGAAACTGATCCAAGTTTCCTCCAAGCAGTAACGGACGGTAAATTAGATCAAGACCAGTTCCAACAAGAAAAAGATTCGATTTATGAAGTGATTGGTGGTAAAGCTGATTCAAAAGAGTTTCAAGCCTTACTGGAAATGGCTGAATCGTTGCGGAAATCTTACGAAGCGTTTGTGTCTAATGGCGGTCAATACGAAGCAGATTTGAAAGCACTCGAGGAAAGAGCTGTGGAGTTGTATCAACAGCTAGGTGAAAAGGTCGCTCAATTCGAGTTCATTAATACCTATATGCGCTGGGGAGAAGAAGGTTTCACGATAGGCGCTCAAAATAGCGCAATGAAAATGTTATTAACTGAAGATACATTGTCATTTATCGACAATGGGAAGACTGTCGCATATTTTAGTGGACAGTCTTTTTATATTAACCGCGGAGCAATAGTAGAGAGTCTTCAAGTTGGGAATCATAAGATGACTAAAGTGAACGACGATCATACTATATTCCAATTTGTCGGAGTCTAGGAGAGGAGGCGAATAAATGGTATTAAGCGGCAGTTCTTTAGTGAATGTAGGGACACATTGTGATCTGTATTTTGAATGGTACGGCACGCAAAATATATCGGGGAATTATACGGATATCTATTGTAAGTTGAGTCTCCGCACATCGACTTATGGGAATATTATAGCTGGGAATGTCCAAAAGGCTATTGCTTTCTCTATCGATGGAACACGACATGATTTTACAAATAACGTAACGATTGGTCCAAATTCAAATCGAGTATTAGGCGAATGGACCCGACGGGTAAATCATAACGGGGATGGCACGAAGTCTGTTAACATCTCCGGCTATATTGATATGAATATTAACTATAACGGCTGGGTAGGTACGAAAGCTTTTGGCGGTAACTATACGCTGAATCCTATCGCGAGAGCGACGCAGCCAACCGCACCAGCAAGCGTAGAATTGGGCAAGACTGCAACAATAAATCTACCTCGTACCTCAACAGCTTTTACTCATAAAGTCTATTATGAGTTTTACGGGGTTAAAAAGCTGCTAAGTTCTAACGCAGGAGCGAGTTATGCGTTTACTCCTTCACTAGCAGAATATGCACCTTACATGAACAATTCAACAGAAAATGGTGGGATTATTCATGTAGAAACCTTTAATGGCAGTACCCATATCGGAACGAAAACAGTTGGAATGAAGCTAGTAGTTCCCGCAAGCGTTGTTCCAAACATCGGAACAATTTCAATTACAGATGAAAGTACTGTTCCTACAATACTAGGAGTAACAAAAACTAGCGGGCTTTTTCTACAGATGTTATCAAAGATACGGTTCAGTGTAGCGACTACACAAGCGTATAGTTCTCCAATCAAATCTTATAAATTTGAATTAGGAAGTGAATTGTTAGCAAATAGCACAAGCAATCCGACTGACTTTGATTTAAAAACTAGAAATTGGGGTTCAGGTGCTAAAACAATCAAAGTAACGATAACGGACGGCCGTGGTAGAACCGCTACAAAAAATGTGGCGATCACTATTACAGCCTATAATGCTGTTCAAATCAATAGTTTTACCGCAACACGGCGTGATAATGGAACAATTGTAGATTTTACAAAATCAGGTACTATTTCAAGCGTGAAAGTCAGCAATGTTGAAAGGAATACCTACACTACAGTTACAGAATACAAAGAGGCATATTCCTCAATATGGTTACAAGCAAAGATCGAGGAAAATACGTTTCTTAATCTAGCACTAGACGGTTTTGCAGTGGATAAATCCTATGACGTGCGGGTAGTTATTTCCGATAAATTCACGTCAGCAACTTCAACGCTGTCTGTTCCAACTGCTAAAACACTACTGGACCTATATCGAGATATTGGAGTAGGTATCGGGAAAATGTACGAACCAGGGCGAGGTGTTCTAGATGTCGGAGGTCACATATGGATGATGGGGAAAAAATTAATTGATATATTCTACCCAGTTGGCACGATTTACGAATCGACAGAACCAACAAGCCCAGCAGAATTCATGGGGGGCAAGTGGGAGCGTTGGGGAAATGGACGTGTTTTAGTTGGGCTGAGTGAATCCGAGTCTGAATTTAATAGTGTTGCTAAAACAGGTGGGGCTAAAACGCATACGCTAAGTACAACACGAGCAAACAACGAAACGGGATCTTATCGATCAGGTGAAGAGGCTGCCGGAAGAGGATTACCTAACGATGTAAACTTCAAAGACCGAGCGATGGTTTACAATAATTCGGGCGCTAAACCCCATAACAACCTGCAGCCATACATTACAGTTTACAGATGGCGTAGGCTTAAAGACGATTCATTGCCGAGATATACAGTTACATTCGAAACAAATGGAGGAAGTGCAGTTTCTAGTCAAACGGTAGAAGAAGGACAGACTTTCTTTAGACCAACTTCTCCGATTAAAAATGGATTCACTTTTGGTGGATGGTTTTCCGATCCGGAACTGACAAAAGTGTATAACTTCAGCACCGTTGCCAGTTCCAATATTAAACTATACGCAAAATGGGATAAGGTAATTGTGAAGTATACAGTTACGTTCGAAACCAACGGAGGCAGTGTAGTTTCCAGTCAGACGGTAGAGGAAGGACAGAAATTCAATGCGCCAGCGAATCCAGTAAAAGATGGCTTTACGTTTAGCGGATGGTATTCTGATTTGGAATTAACGAAAGAGTACAACTTTGATACTGTCGCAAGTTCTAATATTAAACTATACGCAAAATGGACAGCGATTATTGTTCGGTATACGCTAACGTTCAACACAAACGGTGGGAATACGATTGAATCACAAACAGTCGTAGCAGGACAGAGGTTTACTAAACCAACTGATCCCAACAAATTAGGATTCACATTCACCGATTGGTACAGTGATATTGAGTTAACGACAGTCTATGATTTTGATGCAGTCGCATCTGCTAACCTTACGATTTATGCGAAGTGGGAAGAAATCAAAGTGCCTCAATTCAGCCTAACCTTCAACACTGACGGCGGAAGCGCAGTAGCAAAACAAACAGTGAATGAAGGTCAATTATTTGTTCGACCTGTAGACCCAACTAAAGACGGGTTTATTTTTGATAACTGGTTCATCGATCAAACATTAGTAACACCATTCGACTTTACAAAAATGGCAACAGAAGACTTAACAGCGTATGCAAAATGGACCAAAGTAATCGTGAAATATACCGTTACGTTTGAAAGCAATGGTGGAAATACGGTTTCCAGTCAAACAGTAAATGAAGGTGAAAGGTTCAATGAGCCAGCACCGCCTACTAAAACCGGCTTTACATTTGATGGCTGGTATTCTGATCCAGAATTGACAAGAGTGTATAGCTTCGATACTGTGGCAAACTCTAATATTAAACTCTATGCAAAATGGACAGCGATTATTGTTCGTTATACGCTAACGTTCAACACGAATGGCGGAAATACGATTGAATCGCAAACCGTCAACGCTGGACAGAAGTTGACTCAACCAGCAAATCCTAGCAAAACCGGCTTTACATTTGTTAACTGGTATAGCGATATCGGATTAACAACAGTTTACGACTTTAACACAGTTGCATCTTCTAACCTCACGATTTATGCGAAGTGGGAAGCGGTAGTAATCGAAAGTTTCCCTGTCAATCTGGCGTTTACACCGACTAAAATCGTTGTGAGTGGCAACTTAATCTACATGATTGCAGGTACTACGTTATATCAATATGACAGTACAGGAAAACAAGTTTGGACGGCTACTGTGAGCGGAACAGCCCAATCACTGTTTGTCTATGATGATAACGTCTATGTGGGAACTTCTACAGGTAGATTCTACAAGTTTAACAGCTCAGGAACACAGCAATTTAACGGTAATATTGGTCAAGCGATCAATGACATTGCGGAATTTAATGGAACACTGTACGTAGCTACACCTGCCGGAATTTATCGAACAACGTCAACTGGGACTGGAACGATATACGCAGCCACCAGTGGGGTTCGATTTAATCTTATTTCTGGAAATGCTAGTTATCTATTTGATGTGAGTCAATACGGCTTAGATGCAATCAACACTAGCGGAAAAGTTAGTTGGTACGTTGATTACACGACATTACCTGTTTCACTAGAAGCCACAACGGATGGTGTGTTAGCAGGCTTTGCGAATGGCAACTTGATCAAGTTTGCAAATGCAAGTCAACAACAATTCAGCAAATCGTTTAGTGGAGCGATTAGTGAGATTGTAGCTACAGCGAGCAATATTTATATAGCTAGCGGATCAAATGTATTAAAACTTGATCTAGAAGGGAACATGATTTGGCAGAAAGCATTGCCAAGCACGATTACTGACTTAGGTTTAGATGGTAGCTTCATTTACGCAATTTGCGGAACAACACTACAACGATTGGAGGTGTAAAATGGAAATCTATATTAGAATTGATGAAAATCAAAAGGTCATATTTAAGCATTACGATCCCGAAAACTATGAAGTAGCTACAGAAGACATCCTTATCGTTGACTATGAACAACCAGTCGATCGAGAAGGATATTTTTATGAAGAATTTTATCGCAACGAAAAAATAGAGGTGGACTACCAAAAGGTTCCACCTCATATTTTAGAAACATTGACTAGAGCAAGTAAAATCGCAGTAACGCAATTCAATGATGCGCAAAAAGTTCAAGTTGCCGAACTTTTCCCCTTGTGGGAAACAGGAAAGCAATATGAGGTAGGAACTGTCGTATTTTATGACTCAGAGCCGTTCAAACTATACAGAATCGAGCAAGCACACACATCACAAGTCGATTGGCTACCCGACAAGCAACGAGCATTGTATACACCGTTAGCTTACGCGGACGACGGGAATAAGATCTGGATTGCACCAACCGGCGCACATGATGCCTACATGCTTGATGAAAAAGTTTGGCACAATGGGAAATTATGGCAATCGCTTCAGAACAACAACATTTGGGAACCGGGAACTGCTGAAACATTGTGGAAAGTGATTAAAGACGTTCAATAGAGCGTCTTTTTATATTGCAGAAAGTGGCCAAAAATAAGAAAAGGAAAGTGTGAAAAATGGATATGAAAATGTTGCTTTGGGCGGAAGCTATGATGAGAGATGAACATGGAAAGCTATTGATATGGCTAGGGTTTATCCTCATTTTAATGGCAATTGATGTAGCGACAGGGTTTATTCAGGCATATGTTAACCATGATTTGAAATCAGGAAAAATGAGTACAGGCTTACTAAAGAAGTTTGCGCTATTGCTCGTACTGGTGGCGATTGTACCACTGACGATTGTTTTACCCAATTTATTTTCAGTCAGTGTGATTGTTGGGGTGTATATCCTCGAAACACTGAATGAACTGGTTAGTATAGTAGAGAATTTAAATAAGTTAGGCGTTACGACGGTGATGTTTGATCCGATCATAAAAAGGCTGCAAACCAGTGATCAAACGGGTAAAAACACCGTAGATAAAGAAGATCAAGAGAGTAATTTCTAATAGGGAAGGAGGAATAAAATTGGCTTACACAGTCGAAAGAAGAATCAGACAATCTCCACAAGTTGGTGTACCGCCATATCGTCAAGTACACGCTCACAGTACAGGGAACCCACGTAGTACAGCACAAAACGAAGCGGATTACTATCATAATAAAAATATGTACCTTGGAACGTTTTCACATATCGTTGGGAACGGGCGTGTTATCCAAGTAGGTGAAGTAGGAAGAGGTTTTTGGGATGTTGGAGGCGGCTGGAATGCGGAAGCCTATGCGGCTGTTGAAATGATTGAGAGTCATGCGACACGTGCTGAGTTTGAGCGAGATTACAAGATTTATTGCGAACTACTGCGCGACCTTGCAAAACAAGGCGGTATCCCATTAACAGTTGATGATGGAAATCTAGCAGGCATTAAAACTCATAATTATTGCACGTATCACCAACCGAACAACAATTCTGATCACATTGACCCTAACCCTTATTTAGCAAAATGGGGAATCAGCATAGCACAGTTTAGAAAAGATGTTTGTGAAGGAACGTCAACAAGCAATCCTGGAAACAACGAAAAACCAGAATTACCACAAATAGAGGAGGAAAAAAACATGTTCATTTATTGGAAACGATCTAAAAATAATAACGAGGTATTCGACGCATTCTTTGTTAACGGGAATAAACGGTTCCACCTACCTAACCAGACTTGGGTAAACGAAATGCGCGAGGTAATTAAACGACACAGTGACCCTACGTGGACAGCTGATAAAGAGTTCCGTTATAATTACGATAACTTTGGTGTACTTGGAATTGAAAAAACTACCGAAGAAATCGGATGGTAGACGAATAAACAAGCCCTAACCTTCATCGGTTGGGGCTTCACTATTCTCAGGTGATTTGTTTTCCTCTTTTTTGCATATTTTAGGAAGTAAGGCACACAAACATCGTTTTTTATTTTTTTCGTCTGCACTGTTGTTTGTATTGTTTTTTGTTTTTTTGTCTTCACTAACCTCTTTATTGTTCTCGGCTTCTTTATTTTTACTATTGGTTGTATCTTTTTCGACTTTTTTATTTTCACTAACGTCTGTATCATTCTCAGCTTTTTTGTCTTCATTACTGTCTGTGTCGATCTCAGCTTTTTTATCTTTATTAACCTCTTTTTCATTCCCAGACTTTTTGTCTTTATTATCGTTTTTATCTTTTTTGAAATTAGAAGAATAAATTTTCCAACCAATACAGATGTTTGTAAATAGAAAAACGAGTATAAGAGCATATCTTATTTTTAATGCACTGCTTAGATTTGTAAAAGAAGAGGCCAATAGTTCGTTGATTGGATTAGTCCAATCTGAGTATTGAGTAACTCTTAATATTACTGAAAAAACAAAAAGATCAACAAAAAAGAATAAAGCGAAACAAAGGGAAGGGTGTTTTTCGTATATCTTATGGTTACATTCAGTGGAGTTATCGCAAGGACAACTCCTTAATTTCATATTAGTTAGTTTAGAGATGGCATTAAATGATAAAAATACAACGAAAAGTAATGTGATTGAAGATAGAGAAATATACATTAGAACTTTATATATAGGTGTTTCGGACAGGTTATCTCCTATTGCTCCAATTTGAGATAGCCCCCCGAAAACTGCAAATATAATAGTCGAGAAAATGCCCATCATACTTAGAAAATCCGTAGTAATTTTTTCATATTTTTCTTTATAATCTTTAGTATCTTTTTTTAGTATATCGAGGTCCGATTTTTCCTTCGTCAAATCGTCGCTTAACTTGATTAAATTGTTTCTTTCTGCCTTTAGACTGTTGTCTAAAACTATAAGTTCTTGCTTTTGCTTAAGATACAGGCTACTTTTCTGGCTTAAGGCTAAGTTCAAATGTTCAATTGCTTTAGATATCACTGAAATTGAGCATTCATCTTTTACAGTAAGAGTTTTAGCTGCTTTTAGCGACTCAAATTTTTCTTTTAAAAAATCACTTAAATGCTGTATGAAAATTGCTGCGGATTCTCCTTCGTCCTCAGAGTCAAACATAAGAGTTGTGAGATTTGCATAGGGAAGAGCTGCTGGAGTGATGTGTGAAGCTAGATCATAGAGTTTTTCACAGCTGATTGCGAAATCATGTTCATAATACTTAATGTCATTACTGGCAGAATGGAGCATTGTTTGTATTTCTCCAATGAAAGAAGCAGAATTACTATTTATGTAATCCTGCTCAAGTTTTTTTATTTGATTACTGCTTAGCAGTGTATCATGCGGTTCTTGCTGCATCTAGAAGGTCCTCCATCGTGTATGTTATATCGCTTCTGCCATAAACAATTTTATCCTCATTTGATTTCCACTTTTTATGTTGATGACTAGCATTAACTAGGTCGAAAACATTCTCATTTAGTAGTGGATCAATAATGCTGTTTAATGAGGTATATTCTTCTCTTTCACTTTGAGGTAAGAATATTTTAGATGCACCAAAAATACTATAATTTTCATAAATTGATTCTATTACGGGGCCATATCTCCAAACTAAAAAATTTTCATCATATTGGTCAGTCAACCACTGGGAATCGATCAAGTCTTTTTTTAGGCCGTTAACAACTGTAAAGTAAAGGATTTTTTGAAGTTGTAGGTTAGTTATACCGTTAGAATTGTTTTGTGCTCGTGCAATAATATGCGTGGCTAAATTTCTCATCGTCAATTTTACCAACCTCCCTTTTAGCATGTTACAATTCAAGTATATCTTTAAAACTCTACTTAGTAAACTGTTTGAAAAGAAAATTTACAAATAAATCTGCGACAGTGTTCTCACGTTTTTCCAGTAAATAAATATTAAATTTTATAAAGCAACATGCCAGTTTTAGATGTATCTCATCTTAAATTTTTCAGTGGCAATCTACTTGAATCAAATTCTAGCATGATTCTAGTCTTTCCTATAACAGCATATTTCTTTACCACGAACTGTTTTCTACTATTATAAGTACCTGCAATTGTAATTCTCATTCCTTCGTCTACCTCAGCAAGAAAGTTCAATGAGTGAAAAGCAATCAAGCAGTTTTCATCATTCAGCTTAAAGTACACAAGCGGACGTTCTGTCATTTTTAATACACGAATTTTACTTACAGTTCCTGTTTTTGATTCCATTTGACCGCTCCTCTACATAGTAATCTAATTCGTGATACCCACATGCTCGATCGATATAAAATTGAAAGCAGTTTTCATCGACTTCGTTAATTGCGTTTGGACCGAAGTTCCATAATTCATTAATTAATTCTTCTATAGTAATTATTCCAAATTCATACTGTCTAATAAGATTCATTGCAAAACCTCGCAATATAGATAATCGTAGAGATCGGTATCGAGCTTTTTAAAATAAAACTTCACGTCTTTTCTGATCTTGCAAGAAACAGCAGGTAAACGAAAATAATCAATATGCTGCGTTTCCATCAGCAACACAATTTCGGGTATTATCTCAACTGCTAGAAAATAAAAATCGTACTGTCGCAAATCCTGATATTTGTAAAAATCGATTTCGAACACTTTTAGTGATTTAAAAGTCAATTCTGCGTTACTATCTGTAAGCATAACGATCACCTCAAAAACATTATACAAACATACGTTCGTTTTTGTAAAGGGGAACAAATTATAAAATTAACGTGGTACAATGATAACGAGGTGATACACATGGAATCATATGAAATACAGATTGAGAAATTGCGTAACGGAGAAATAGATAAAATAGAGGTAACACGAGACAACTTTTTTCTTTGGCGAGAAGCGTGGATCAAGCAAGAGGATAAGAAGTATTTCAGAGGGATAGCTGCACATAAAGGGAACGTCACTTATGTGTATGATAAGTCGGTGATATAGGAAACAGTCTCCACCATTTTTGTAAAGAGAATACCGATAAATAGGTTGCATAAAAGTTGCATCGATTTTTTATTCGGTTTTATCAGTCTTATCTAAAAGTGAAGAAAAAGGCTATACCAAGGTGTTTATTAAAAGTGATTTTTCTAATATTTATCAGGTTTTATATTGAGGATGAAAGACGAATAAACAAACCCCAGCCTAATCGGTTGGGGTCTTTTTTGGCGTTCTAAGAGAAGCTTTCTCAAGATAGAATTCGATGCCTTCTTCACTGATTATGTTTTCTCTACCGATGTGCATAACGGTATCTTTATGAAACCAATCAGGATGCAACTTGAACATTTGATTAAAATAATTTGACTGCTTTTCTAGCTTCAAACTCGCATCTTTAAAGGTGTACAAGTCTTTTCTAATTTCTGTCAGATTATACTTCATTAAATTTTTCGCTCCTTACTTTTTGAAAAATACGCTGTTGAATTAATTACGACAATCAAAATAATGTAGGCAAGCCAACTTATCTTGTCTGTCAAAACCAAAACCAAGCCGATAATTATGAGGAGTAGCAGCAACAGTAAATAAACTTTTCTTTTCATAACGATCATGATAAAATTTAGATGAAGGGTGAGTGTTACCTCACCCTTATTAGGAAGTAGCTAGTCGTTGTTTTCGTCTTTTAGTAATTCTTTTAAGATCTTAGCGGATTGTAGAATTCCTAAAACGATTGCAACGGCTTTTCCTATTTCATCTAACTTCATCATTTTCACCTCCCTCTCTATACTTATATTATATACCCTAGAGTATATAAAGTCAATAGGTTTTTACTGATAAATCAAGTTTTTTATAAAAAATAAGCCCCAGCTTTACGACTAGGACTCATTTCTCCTCTTCCTCAAAATCAAGTTTTAACTGTTTCGGACCTTTAATATGTTCGATAACTTTTTTTACTGAGTACTCAGTTTTTAAACCGTTATCTGTTCGTTTTTGTAAAGAAAAAATTGCCTTCACTATCTATCGTTTGATAGAAAAAGAAGGCAAAAAAATACGGAATGTGTAATTCTTGGGTAATCAAGGTACAAAAAAACCTCTAGATGCTGATGTAATAGCATTTAGAGGAAATTCATTAAGCCACCTGTCGGGCTTGAACCGACGACCTCAGCCTTACCATGGCTGCGCTCTACCTGCTGAGCTAAGGCGGCATCTGTTGAACACAAGATATAGAATACCGAATATCTTATTGGTTGTCAATATTTTTTTTCGATTCATGTATAAACCAAAAACTGACTAATTTGTTAGGAATAAATTACAAAAAAGCTACTTAGAAAAAGCAGCTTAGATGTTCTCCAATATCTCAATAATTTGTGAATAGTTTTCGTCGCGCAGGATTTCATAGCCCAATTTTTGATACATTTTAACGGCTGGATGACTCCAAGTCTGAGTAGTTAGATACAATTCAGCTTCAGGATGAAGTTCTGTTAAAAGCTGAGTGATGCGAATGGCTAGTGCTTTTGCTAAACCTTGTCCTTGTTCAGTAGGAAGTACGGCTAACCAGTGAAGCCGAGGCTGACGCGTATCATCGTTGCGCCAAGCGGTGAAGGTAGCGACTTTTTGATTTTTCGCATTTTCGATAAAAAGCATTCGCTGTTGCAATTCCTCAGAATATGGACCAAAGGAACGTTTAAAGTAGGTAAGCGCATCGTCGGTTGTGTCAAATTCGCCAACGCTAGTTTCAATTTCAGCCCAAGCATGCTCATCACCGGGTTGATAAAAGACGAAGTGGTAACCTTTTGGCAGCTGGTGTTCAGGTAAAGAGGGAGCATTAGTTTTGCGAATCATGGTAAAGGGAATAAGTGGTACTGATTTGTCTAGCATAGAAGGAACCTCCTGCTCATTTTTGTTACTACTATCCTACCATGCCTGCTTTTTCGGCACTAGGTGTACTCAGAATTTTGTTGTCTGTGCAGGAGACGACTGGTTAAGAGACTATCGCTATTCAATGAAAAAGCACACAAAAATACTTTGGTTACTTTTAACAAACAAAGGGTAAAAAAATGAGTGCAACCTATTGCCATCTAAAATAAAAATTGGTATCATAAACAAGTATTCTTTTTCCGGCATAGCTCAGTTGGTAGTAGCGCATGACTGTTAATCATGATGTCGTAGGTTCGAGTCCTACTGCCGGAGTTGTATGAGACAATTCATTAAGATTGTCTCTTTTTTTTGTGACGAAAATAAGAAGTTTTTCGATTGTTTTCCATATTTCTTTGACATAGCGATGAAACCTCTTATACTGTTTAAAGAGGAGGCGAGGTAGATGGCAAAGCGAGACGCCTATTTTGATAATGCGAAATTATTCTTAATGATACTGGTAGTTTTTGGACATCTTTTTCAACCTTTTATTGAAACAAAGGGCATATATAGTGATCTGTATTATTTTATTTTTACTTTCCACATGCCAGCTTTTATTCTGATTTCAGGCTATTTTGCTAAAGGCAAACCAAAGCCGCTGAAAAAGCTGATAAAAAAATTGTTGTTGCCTTATATTTTTTTCCAACTATTATATTCGGCCTATTATACGTTGATTGGATTGCAGGAATCCTTCAGCTTTAGTATCACTACACCACAATGGTCTTTATGGTTTCTATTGAGTTTATTCTGTTGGAACTGCATGCTGTATTTACGCCAGCGCTTTTCGACGAAGCAGATTTTAATTGGAAGTGTCGTTGTGGCATTAGTGGTAGGATATATTCCTTTCTTTGGCCGTTTTTTAGCGGTTCAACGGACACTGACGTTCTTCCCCTATTTTATGGTAGGGTATGCGTTGCCGGCTAGTTGGATGGCTAAGATGAAAACTGCCCCGAAAAAATTGATGGCAATTGGTGTGTTTACAGGAATTTTCGTGCTGATTAAGGCCAACGATTGGATTAACAAATATTGGGTTTTTGGTTCAAAGCCTTACGAAGATTATTTGAATCATCCCTTATTAGGTGGCCCCCAGCGGATGATCTTTTTCGTTTTAGGTCTGGCGGGTATTGCAGCCTTCTTTATGTTAGTACCCAAAGGCCAATATTTTTTCTCTAAATGGGGAAAAAATACTTTAACTGTTTATCTCTTACATGGTTTTTTAGTCAAAGGATTACGTGCCTTGGGAGTAGATGATGTAGAAATGGGAAATTGGGGTGTAGTATTGATTTTTGCCTTTAGTATTCTATTAACAGCGGCTTTATCCAATGAACATTTTTGCCAATGGTTAGAACGCGGCAAACGAAAACTCTTACGACCGGTTTTAAATTGATTGTCAACGAAGTCCTCGAAGCGTAAAATAGATGCGGAAGGGGGCTTTTTTTATGACTGAAATTACAAAAGAAAAAACTAAGGAATTTAGAGAAAATTTTTTAGCAAATAATAAACAGGTGGCTTTACAGCGAAGCGTTGTCAAAAATGGTATCACTGCCTCGGCAGAAAATGTTGTTGCTCATGTAGAAAATACACCAGTTTTTTCGATTGATCTAGCAACTGGTAAAGTATCCAATCAAAAACAATCAGGCCGTTGTTGGATGTTTGCTGCATTGAATACTTTTCGCCATAAGATGTTGCAGCAGTTTAAATTGAAGGAATTCGAGCTTTCTCAAAATTACACTTTTTTCTGGGACAAGTATGAAAAGGCTAATTATTTTTACGAAAATATTTTAGCTACAGCAGATCAGGAAGTATCTAGCAGAGAAGTAGCTTTCTTATTGCAAACGCCGCAACAAGATGGTGGACAGTGGGACATGATTGTTTCTTTATTTAAGAAATACGGAGTGGTACCAAAGGTGGTCATGCCGGAAAGCAGCAACAGCTCAAACTCTCGGGATTTAAATAAATATCTGAACAAATTACTGCGTAAGCACGCTGTTATGTTGCGGAAATTGGTAGCCGATAAAAAGGGTGAGACAGAGGTCGCTGCAAAACGTTCGGCTATGCTTCAGGAAGTTTATACATTGCTAGCGACAGCCTTAGGTACACCACCGGAAGTATTTGATTTTGAATACCGTGATGAAGAAAAGAACTATCATTTGGATCAAGAATTAACACCTCAAAGCTTCTATGATAAATATATCGGCGTAAATCTAGATGACTATGTTAGTATCATCAACGCTCCAACTGATGACAAGCCGTACAACCAAAGCTACACTGTTTCAATGTTAGGTAATGTAGTAGGTGGCACACCAGTGAAATATTTGAACCTTGAAATGGAGACCTTCAAACAACTGGCAGTGAAACAATTAGAAGATGGGGAGTCTGTCTGGTTCGGCTGTGATGTGGGTCAATCATCCACTCGTGATTCAGGGATCATGGCTTTAAATGCCTTTGACATGGATGATTTGTTTGAAGCAGATTTTTCGATGACCAAAGCTGAACGTTTGGATCATGGCGACAGTTTGATGACTCATGCGATGGTGCTGACCGGTGTTGATTTGATTGAAGGAAAAAGTACGAAATGGAAAGTAGAAAATAGTTGGGGCGAAAAAGTTGGTGAAAAAGGCTTCTTTGTGATGAGTGACGCTTGGATGGATGAGTACACTTACCAGATCGTGGTTCGCAAAGAGTATTTAACGAAGGAACAGTTGGCAGCTTTTGAAGCTGAACCGATTGTTTTAGCTCCTTGGGATCCAATGGGAGCTCTTGCTTAAAGCAACTATTTGTAATAGACTCATTCCTCTAGGGTGAGTCTATTTTTTTAACAAAATTGACTATTCATTGCGTATAATAAAGCGTAGGAATGTGAGGAATCAAGATGAATAGAATACAGGCACTGCTAAAAGAAAAATTCGGCTACGACAGTTTTAGAACAGGTCAGGCAGAAATTATAGAGAAAATTTTAAATCATGAAAATGTATTAGGAATTATGCCAACCGGTGGCGGTAAATCAGTCTGTTACCAATTACCAGCATTGGTTTTGGATGGCTTGACTTTGGTCATTTCGCCGTTGATTTCTTTGATGAAGGATCAAGTGGACAGTTTAAATGAAATGGGGATTCCAGCGGCTTTTATTAACAGTTCCCTGTCGAACCCTGAGATTCAGCAGCGAATTCGCTTAGCCGTAGACGGGAAAATTAAGCTATTGTACGTGGCACCGGAACGCTTGGAGTCTGCTTCTTTTCGTCAATTGCTGCAATATGTTCCGATCGAACTGTTGGCGGTAGATGAAGCACACTGTATTTCTCAATGGGGCCATGATTTTCGACCTAGTTATTTAAAGCTAGCAGACACGATCGAAATACTGGAACAAAAGCCAACAATTATTGCGTTGACTGCTACGGCTACTGTGCATGTGGCTGACGATATTTTGCGATTACTGCAAATTCCTAATGATAATCAAATCAATACCGGCTTTGCCCGAGAAAATTTAACCTTCCAAGTAGTGAAGGATGCTAAAGAAAGCTATTTGCTAGAATATTTGAAGCTGAACAAAGGGCAAGCAGGCATTATTTATGCCAGTACCCGTAAAGAAGTAGAACGCCTGCATCATCTGCTGAAGGATCAGAAGATCGCCGTTGCTAGCTATCATGGTGGTATGAGTGAAAAAGATCGTTCGAAAAATCAAGAGGACTTTCTCTTTGATCGGGTTCAGGTAATGGTGGCAACTAATGCGTTTGGGATGGGAATCAATAAGAGTAACGTTCGCTTTGTGATCCATGCTCAAATTCCGGGAAACTTAGAATCCTATTATCAGGAAGCTGGACGAGCTGGTCGAGACGGATTGCCTAGTGAGGCGATTTTATTTTATGCACCAAAGGATTTACAGGTGCAGAAATATTTTATTGATCAATCAGAAGGCAATGAGGAATATAAGAGAAACGAATACAATAAAGTGCGAGAAATGGATCAGTATGCCCATACCCAAATGTGTTTACAGCGCTACATTTTGCGCTATTTCGGTGAAGACAGTCAAGATTGCGGACGTTGCAGCAACTGTACAGACTCTCGTGAAGTAATCGATATCACGACAGAGGCCCAAAAAGTTTTGTCTTGTGTTAAACGCATGGGAGAACGCTTTGGCAAAGGCTTAGTTGCAAAGGTCTTAACAGCTTCCAAGGATCAAAAAATTACACAGTGGCAGTTTGATAAGCTGTCTACCTATGGACTGATGCGGGATTGGAGCCAAAAGGAAGTTTCTCAACTGATTGATTATTTAACAGCGGAAGGCTATTTTACATTAACTGAAGGACAATTTCCCTTATTAACAATTTCTCCTTCTGGTATCAATGTGCTTTTAGGAAAACAAAAGGTAACTCGTAAACAAAATGCAGTCAAGACCTTACAGGTAGACGACGAGCTATTCGAGAAATTAAGAAGTCTGCGAACCCAACTGGCTCAGGAGCAAAATCTTCCTCCATATATTATTTTCTCTGACAAAACCTTGCAGGAATTGGCGGAAAAACAACCTCAGACCACCTTGGAAATGTTGCAAATTAAAGGTGTTGGTCAAAACAAATTAGATAAATACGGTGAAGCATTCCTAGAAATCTTGCAGAAATAACTAGATTTCTCGTTAATAATTTACTATAGATTCCAGCGAATCCGCTACGAAACAAGCCTTTCTGTGCTATACTTTTAATTGATTATAACGTTGATTAAGTTTATTGAAGGTAAGTACAATGAAGGCATGCAATGAAAGTAAAAGTAGGTGCGTTGATAAAAAAGGAGGACGTAAAATGGGAAAACAGCTAGAAGTGCAGCATGCGGAGAATATGCGGGAGTTAGGGGGCTATCAAACGCAAGATGGTCGAGAAGTTGCCGAACGTAAATTAATTCGAGCGGCTACCCTCAATACATTGGATGAGGAAGATACTAGCTATTTAGCCGATTATGGCCTCCGAACCATTGTTGATTTTCGCTCACCAAGGGAACGTGAAGAACAGCCTGATCAAGCGGTTCCATCTGCTGAGAATATTGCGTTACCGATTTTCCCTGTGGAGGAAAAAAAGGTCTCTGCTTCGCCTTTTGAAGTGATGAACAAGATGAAAGAAGGCTTTTCTGCTCATGAACAAATGCTGGATGTGTACCGCAAATTCATCACTATGCCCCATATTCATAAGCAGTACAATCAATTCTTTGGGATTCTACTAGAAAACGAGAAGCCAGATGAAAGTGTCTTGTTTCATTGTACTGCCGGCAAAGACCGAACAGGTTTTGGTGCTGCGATGATGCTAAGTGCATTAGGTGTCAATCGAGCAATTATTTTTGAGGATTATCTCAAAACTAATTATTATTTAGCTAAGAAAACCGAAGAAATTCGACAACAAGCTCGTCAAGCAGGTGTATCTGAAGAGATGCTGTATGGGATTGATGACATGATGCGAGCGAAACAAGAATATCTACAAACAAGCTTTGATCTAATTGCTGAGCAGTACGGCGATGTGAATCAGTATTTACGAGTGGGAATTGGGTTAGGAAAACAAGACATCAAAGATTTGCGTCAACTATATCTTGTTTAGGAGTTGAGGAGTGATGGAAAGCTTATTAAAACATTTACAGCTGGAAAATCGCCAGTTGCCGATTGGTGGCGGAGACATCAATCAAGCGTATCGGGTAACTGACGGCAGTAAGGATTACTTTTTAAAGGTCCATCCCAATATGAGTGAAGCTTTCTTTCAAGCCGAAGTGGATGGACTGCAGGTGTTGAGCGAAGTGGTGCGTGTGCCCAAAACCTTTACCAGCGGAGTGTACGAAAATGATGCTTATTTACTGATGGAGTGGATCGAACCTGGACAAGGTGATCAGCGGGATATTGGCAATGCACTCGCAAAAATTCATGGACAAAAACAGGAGAGTTTTGGGTATAGAAAAGATAACTATCTAGGATTGTTCCCGCAAATCAACACCAAGAGTAATGACTGGTGGTCCTTTTATTTTGGCAATCGTCTCGAGGTCCAAATTGAAATCGCTAAGCAACGTAATCGTTGGACAAGACAACGGGAAGAAAGGTATTATTCGTTAAAGGAACAGGTCCTTTTGCGCTGGGAGAATTTAACCTTCAAGCCATCTTTGCTGCATGGAGATTTTTGGAGCGGCAATACTTTCTTTAATACGGATGGTGAACCAGTTTTTGTTGATCCGGCAATTTATTATGGTCACCGGGAACTAGATATTGCAATGGAGCAATTATTTGGCGGTTTCAGACAGACATTGTTTGATGCATATCAAGAAATTTATCCTTTAGATGAAGGCTGGCAAGAGCGGGTACCTGTTTATCAATTGTATTATTTACTGGTTCATTTGAATCTGTTTGGCGAAAGCTATGGCGGAGCGGTGGATCGGATTTTAGGAGGAAAGTAGTTGGGCAAGAAATATTCAATGGATCACGAAGTCACTTATTATGAATGCGACATTAATCAGACGATGACCTTTCCAGCAATGTTGAGTGTGGTCATTAAAGCTTCCTCTGATCAGAGCGATCAACTGGAACGGGGAACCGAAGCGGTTAATGAGCTGGGAATTACTTGGGTAATTACTCAAACAGAAATTACAATTAACCGATTGCCTCATGTCGGAGAAAAAATAACAGTCGTTACCGAACCGACCGCTTTTAACAAATTCTTTTGCTATCGTAGTTTTTGGCTGTATGATGCAGAAGGTGCTGAATTGGTGAAAATTGATATGGCGTTTGTATTGATGAAGATCAAGGAACGGAAGATGAGCAGCGTCTCTCCAGAACTGATGGCACCTTACGAAGCACCGCAAGTGAAAAAAATTCAGCGCTGGGAAAAAATTGAACCAGTGACTGATGGACAAAGCCGTCTGTACCATGTTCGTTTCTATGACTTAGATAGTAATCATCATGTGAATAATGCCATGTATTTCAATTGGATAATTGACGTGCTGGGCTACGACTTTATGGTAGAGCATACACCTGTTTCCGTGAATGTGAAGTTTGATAAAGAGATTCTTTACGGCAACGATATTACAAGTGTTTACCAGTACGATGAAACAAGCAGCAAAACCTTGCACGAAATTCGAGTAGGAGATCAGTTAGCTTGCGAAGCCAATATCCAGTGGCGTAAAAAAGACTAAAAATAGACTTGAAGGATTGATTCACTGTTAAGTGAGTTCTCCTCCAAGTCTATTTTATTCTTCCATAAAATGTTTTAATTGTTCTTTAGATAAGTCGGCATTTAAAGCGATCAAAAGTTTAATGCGAGCTTTTTGACTATTAATACCTCGGCAGAAAATGACACCTTTTTGTGCTAGTTCGACACCGCCACCGTGGTAGTCATACACTGGTTCAGCGATCCCATTAAAACAACGTGAGACAAGTACGATGGGCATTCCTTTATTTAATAGGTTTTGTAGTGAAGGCAGCGTAGTTGGTGGAAGATTTCCTGCTCCTAGTGCTTCGACCACGACGCCGTCCACGCCAACTGCTTGCTCTAGTAATTCAAAAAAAGTTCCCTGCATACCGGCAAAGGCTTTGATGATTGGAATCATTGCCTTAATCGAAGCAACATCGTAACGAGTGGTTTCCGGCAGTTCTTGCATAAAGAGAATTTTCGATTTAGTTACTAAACCAACAGGACCTAAAGTCGGTGTTCGGAAGGTTGCAACATTGGTTGTATGAGTCTTAGTCACGTAGCGAGCGCTATGAATCTCATCATTCATTACCACCAGTACGCCTTGGCCGATGGCATCTTGACAAGCAGCTACGCGAATGGCACTTTGGAAGTTGTACAATCCGTCGCTACCTAATTCATTAATTGAGCGCATGGCACCAGTTAAAACGATCGGCAGCAAATCACCAATTGTGACATCTAAGAAATAGGCAGTCTCTTCCAGAGTATCTGTACCGTGAGTGATAACGACACAATCGATTCCGTCAGATTTAGCTTGCTTGATTCGTTCCTTCAGCTCGAACATGATTTCAACTGTAATGTGTGGCGAAGGAAGGTTAGTAAAATCTTCGACGACTAGTTCTACGTTTTTTGGTACATCTAATTTTTGACCGGCGGCTAACAAGGGGTTTTTTTCATCCGGCCGTACGGCACCGGTTTCGTCTTCGCTCATAGAAATGGTACCACCAGTATGTAAAATTAAAATTCGTTTCATTACGTTCACCTGCTTTATTTATTGGATGATTCTAGTAAGACAATAAACCACTTTTAATTTTTAAGCAGCTTTAAAGCCTTTTTCACTAGAATACTATTTTCTCTCTTTTTTTACTACGATTATTGTATACTAGGAAAAAAAGAATTGGAGGTTCCTATGATTCGAATTGGACTAACTTCTTTTAATGAACATCAGTCTTTAACTGGCAAACCTCGCACAACATTGTTTGAATATGCTGGCTTTTTACCATTGGTTGAACTGGACACAGCCTACTACGGACTTCCTAGTCGTAAAACAGTGGAAAATTGGTTGGCTCAGGTCCCAGATTCATTTCGCTTTGTCGTAAAGTTTTATGCTGGCTTTACATGCCAAGAAAAATGGCAAGATCACTACAATTCCATTACCGAAATGAAAGAACATTTCTTAGATGTGATGCAACCTTTGATCGAAAGTTCAAAAATCTATTGTTTTTTAGCGCAATTTCCGGCACAATTTAAGTGTACGAAAGAAAACGTGGCTTATCTACAATCATTACGGGAATTATTTCCTGATTTACCAATTGCTGTTGAATTAAGAGATTACAGTTGGTATAGTCCTGAGTTTAAAGAAAAAACCCATCAGTTTATGAAAAAACTAAAATTTAGCTTAGCGATGATTGATGAGCCAGAGCTACCCGATACAGTCCCTCTGGATTTAACTGTCACCAATCCAGCCTTTAGTTTATTTCGATTTCATGGGCGAAACCAAGCCTATTGGAAAAGTCGAGATCCACAGTGGCGAAAAAAGCGAACTTTGTATCGCTATAGTCAGGATGAATTGATCGAATTGGCTGAATCAATCAAACTGGTAGCTGAGAACAGTCAAGAGGTTGCAGTCATTTTTAATAATAATTCAGGTGGCGATGCGGCGGAAAATGCTTTAAGATTAAGAGAACTACTAGATATTCAGGATGAAGGACTCAATCCTAGTCAATTAGGATTATTCTAAAAAGGAGCAATCATGATCAAAGCGATTTTTTTTGATATTGATGGAACACTAGTCACTAAACAATCAAAAGCCCTCTACAGCACTCGTTTAGCAATTCAAAAAGCGCGCGAAAAGGGAATTTTAGTCGGTGTCGCTACTGGAAGAGGTCCAGTGCACTTAGCCGAACGGATGGATCATTTAGTGGTGGATATGTACGTGACCTACAACGGACAATTGGTCTATCAGGGAAATGAAGATATTTATCAACATCCTTTTGAACCAGAGGTATTAAAAGAAATCGTAACGTTTGCTGATCAGGAGCATCGACAAATTATTTTTGGTGCACGCCGCCGTGTTGATGGCAGCTATATTATGCGACTGTCTCAGGTAGGATGGGTGAAACGAATTGCTGCCATAATGCCTCGATGGTTTCCAGTAAGGACAACAAAAGGATTGTTGCAATCTTTCAGTCCCAATCGAAGTAAAGGTCGTTACAGCAGATTGAGCATATTGGAAGAACCAATTTACCAATGTGTTTTATTCAGCGCCGAGTCAGAGACTGAAAAATTGTCACACCATTTACCTAATGTAACCTTCCAGCGCTCCAATCCGTACTCGGTTGATATTATCCCCAAGGGTGGTTCGAAACTGTTAGGGATACACAAATTTTTAGAGGCGAATAACATAGATCCTAGCGAAGTAATAGCATTTGGCGATCATTTAAATGATTTAGAAATGTTGGAAGGTGTGGGGATTGGTGTAGCGATGGGAAATGGACAAGACGAGACGAAAGAATATGCCGATTATGTCACAGATACCAATGAAAATGACGGAATTTATAAAGCACTTAAGTATTTTGAAATTATTTAGGAGGCAGTATGGAAAAAGAGTTTAATCCTTACAAGATGACCCAAGAGTTCCACCGAGTTTTTGAACCGCAGCCGCCTGAAGCACCGACGCCTTTCACAGCTGAACAAGCAGCTTTTCGCGCTGGTTTCAAGGTCGAAGAAATTGTTGAGTTTATGTATGGTGCTGTTGAAGGGGATTTGACTCGATTTGATCAAACGGTAACTCAACTACATGAAAATATTGAGCAAGCCAAGGCGAAGATTTTATCTAAGCATGAACCTGTAAAAGATTTATTGACGGCAGAAGTAGACGCCTTAACGGATTTGCTTTATTTCACCTATGGATCATTTGCATTAATTGGGGTTAATCCGCAACCGATTTTCGAGATTGTGCACCGTGCTAACATGGGCAAGCTATTTCCAGACGGCAAACCTCATTACCATCCAGTCACTCACAAAGTGTTAAAACCAGATAATTGGGCCGCAGACTATGCGCCAGAAAACGCAATTCAAGTTGAATTGGACAAGCAAAAATGCCAAGCTTCTTAATCACAGCTGGCGTTTTTGGCTTTATAATAGCTAGTGTTAGCGGCAGAACTGTCGTTAACACTTTTTTATTTTTTTCGAAAAAATAAATAGACACCTTGAAATACCCCAGAATAAAGTCGACAAAAACCGATCAAAAGGAGTGCTTCAAGATGTCTCATTCAAGTTCTACCAAAGAAATGCTCGATATTATAGCCCTTTCTCTTAGAACCTTTCCTCATTTATTAGTCGAAGAAAGTATAGTACAAAGAGCGAACTGCTAAGCGTTCTTGCTCTCCACAAATAGCAAAGATAATGCTTCGCTCATCAGCGCCTTGGCTGATCATGCGTAGGTTAATATTTTTACGTGCCAGCGCCGCAGAGCTTTCAGCAGTAATCCCCGTATGGAATTTCATTCCTTCACCTACTAATGCGATAACAGAAATATCATGTTCGACTTCCAATTCATCTGGACAAATGCGTTCTTCAATTTCTTTTAGTAAGGTTTTTTCTAACTCTGGAGTTAGTTGAGATTCTCGCAAAATCAGCGAAACTGTATCGATTCCAGAAGGCATATGCTCAAAGCTGATATTTAGTTCTTCTAAAATTTGCAACACCCGACGGACAAATCCTACTTCTCGGTTTAGCAAATATTTATTGATGGTAATACTGCAGAATCCACTATCACTGGCCACACCCACTACACGATTCGGATTTTCTCGATCATAGGACTCTTTGATCATTGTTCCGGTACAAGATGGATTATTTGTATTTTTAATAACTACTGGTATTTTTGCCTTGAAGGATGGCATTAGTGCTTCGTCATGAAAGACGGTGAATCCGGCATAGGATAGCTCACGCATTTCCCGATAAGTTAATTGTTCAATTAAAGCAGGTTCGTGAATGTACTTCGGTGTTGCAGCAAAAATACCATCAACGTCTGTAAAGTTCTCATATATTTCAGCCTTTACGCCAGCAGCTACAATCGATCCAGTAATATCTGAACCACCACGTGAAAAAGTGCATAACTGCCCATCTTTGGTATATCCAAAGAAGCCAGGAATCACCAAAATTTCTTCAGTGTCGTGCCATTGATACATTTTTTCATAGGATTCTTCCAAGATCCGAGCATTATGTGGCTCATCAGAAACAATGATACCTAAATCTTTAGGATTAATATAACGCGCCTTCAATCCTTCATGCTGAAAATAGGCTGCAATCAGCTGAGCATTCAAATTTTCTCCTGTTGCTAAGAAACGATCCAAAATATATGGATTATTCTCATCAAAGTTTTCTTGTAAGGTAGTGATTTCTGAAGCAAAGGCTTCACAAACACGGTCATCCAAGCCTAACTCCTGAGCAATGTTCCCATAACGCTCAGTGATTTCTTCAATGAGTGAAGTAGTCTCTTGATTATTTGATGCTTTTTCATAATAAGCAATTAATAAGTCGGTGACCTTTTTATCCTCGGAATGACGCTTACCAGGGGCAGACACCACAACAAAGCGTCTTTTCGGATCGTCTTTAACGATGGCTAAGACTTTTTTTAATTGCTCGGCTGAAGCCACTGAACTTCCTCCGAATTTGATTACTTTCACTCTGATCACCTCTTATTTTAATGTGAATCTAATAATATCTGAAATTGATCGGAACTTCAAGCGTTGTTTCTAATTAGATGAGTAGAAAGTAGTTTTTTGTAAAAATATTGAGAAGAACATTCAACGGAATCCCTGAATGAAGTACAAATTTTTTTACGTAAGAAAATCCAAGTTTTACGAACTATTTAGTGTAGGAACGGATTGTTTGTGCTATAATCTAGGTTAGATGTTTTTGCGAAAAAACGGATGAATAATCGAACTGTAAATAGCAAACGAACTTATTCTAAACGTCGAAAGGAAAATCATACATGGGAAGTAATGTTATCATTGGTATAGTCATTGGAATCATCATTTTAGTGGCAATACTGTGTTTGATTGGCTATTTAATGAGAAAGAAGAATCAAGAACGGTTAAAAGAGCTAGAGACTCGCAAAGAAGCACTGTTCGATCTTCCAGTAGTTGAAGAAGTCGATGAAGTGAAAAAAATGCATCTCGTAGGTCAAAGCCAAAATACTTTTCGTGAATGGAACCAGAAATGGACGGATGTTTCGACTAAATCATTTGCTGAATTGGAAAGTCAGATTTTTGAAGTTGAGAGCCAGAATGAAACGTTCCGTTTCATGAAGGGCAAATCAGCGATCGAAAGTGCTGAACGGACCATGAAAGAAATGGAAGAGGAAGTTACAGAAATCCGTGAAGGTCTGAAAGAGCTACGGGAAACTGAAGAACGTAATTCTTTAGCCGTACAACAAGCATTAGATGTCTTTGAGGAATTGAAAAAGGACTTAAAGGATAATCGCGAAAACTTCGGACACGCTTTGCCAGAGATTGAAAAGCAAGTGAAAAATGTAGAAATTGAATTCACTCAATTTGTTACATTAAATACCTCCGGTGATCCTGTGGAAGCTAGAGAAGTGCTAGACGATGCTGAAAAACACGTTTACGATGTTCAAGCCATCATGCAAAAAGTTCCAACTCTTTATGAAGATCTGGAAAAAACTTTCCCAGCTCAAGTTGCAGAAATTGAAAAAACCTACAACAAAATGCTGGATGATGATTATGTGTTGCCGGAAGAGAATTTTGAAGGCCGCATTGAACATGTGAAAAAGCGCATGAAGCTTTCTGCAGAAGATTTAGAAAAAGTAGAGCTAGATACAGTTGAAGCGGCTAACAAAGAGACCGCTAATTTAATCGACGCCTTATACGACACGTTAGAAAAAGAGTTCGAAGCGAAAAAATACGTCTTAACTAATCGCAAAACAGTCAGTGAGTACATTCAACACGCTTCACGCAATAATCATCAATTAATGATCGAATTGGATCACACATCCCAAAGCTACACATTGAACAACAATGAGTTGGGACGTGCCCGTGGATTCCAAACTGAAATTGAGGAATTGGAACGTCGTAATCGTAATATGGAACCATTGATTGATAAACACGATATGCCATATTCTGATATTCAAAACTTCTACCAAGACGCTTTCAAGGTTTTAGACGACATTGAAACGAAACAAGTAGAAATTGATAACGACTTGCAAGATTTGAGAAAAGGGGAACGTATTGCCCTTGAACGGATCGATACCTATGAGTTTAAATTGCGCAACTTAAAACGTTACGTAGAGAAGCAACGTTTGCCAGGACTTCCAGGTGACTATTTAGAATTTTTCTTTATCGCAACTGATCGAGTAGAAGAACTAAGCCAATCATTAAACCGAATTCGTATCAATATGCAAGAAATTAATAAGTTAGTTAGTCTTTGTGATGAAGATATGGAACTATTGGATCAAAAAACCAATGATTTAGTAGATGCTGCAGCATTAACGGAACAAATGATGCAATATGCGAACCGTTATCGTCACACTCATTCAGAGATTAGAACAGCGATTGAGAATAGTCTTGAACTATTTAACAAGGAGTATCGTTATCAAGATGCATTGGATGAAATAGGCACAGCTTTAGAACGTGTCGAACCAGGTGCGTTTAAACGTATCGAAGATTTCTACTTTAATAACCGAGAACTTGCTTAACCAGACGATTATCGTCTGGTTTTTTTCTATATAATTTTTTAGTAATTTAAATTTTTGTCTAAAAAAACGACCCATACAAAGGTCGTTTTTCTATAGTATAAAATTAACTATAAATAAGCTGGCTGCTGAAAGCAGACATAAAATACCGATAATACGGAAGACTATGTTAAGGATGGTAGTTCGTCTTCTTATCCTACTAGTCAATAGAGAAAGTACGAGAATAATCATCCCAGTAGCCCCTATCACTATTAAATTGATCGGATCATTTAAGCCTACAATGGTTTCTCTTAAAGTTTTTGGTCGTAGAGGCTTTTGGACGGCGTTCAGTTTTTCCTTTGATGGCTTTACTTTTTCAATCGATTTGTAAGTCGTAGCCAGTCTCGGCAATGTATCACTTACTTGCTCCAGTGGGTCGGCTAAAACCAACTGATCTTCTTGAATGGTTAGCGTAGGTTGTGCATCTTTTCTTGCTACACCGTAGAAATCTTCTGTTAATTGGATATCTTCACCATCAATCAAATGTTGACCTTTTGACAGGATACGCTGATATTCGTAGTCATTGAAGGCTCTTTCCAGTAGTGCATTACCAAAAGGATGCCGATAATATTCACCATCTTGATCTGCCCAGTCGCCTACCCCTAAAATAACTTCAATTAGTCGTGTTTCTCCTCGTTTAGCAGTAGCAATATAATTAAACGCACTTGAAGGTCCGGAACCAGTTTTCAACCCATCTACCCCGTCAAGACCATATTTTGCCCCTGGCAATGAGTAATTATACGTTTCAAAGGTTTCTTCATAAGGAGTGTCCGCCATCGTAGTGACCGTTGGCTGACTAGTAAATTCGAGAACTTCTGGATGATCATTCACTAGGTGAAACACCATTGTTGCCAAATCGCGGGCTGTCGAAAGATTGCTTGCGTAAGGGTCATAACCCTCTGGATTGTAAAGGCCATCAAAACTGGCAGCAGAAGCCCCGCTACAGTTGTAAAAGGCAGTTTGCTTCATGCCAATTTTCTGTGCTTTCTCATTCATGCTTCGTATAAAAGCCCCAGCGTCGTTGTTAGAAACTGCGTTTGCCAGCATGACTGTAGCGACATTGGAAGAAGGAACGGTGACCATTTTTAAAAGTTCTCGTACGGGATAGTCAACCCCAGCCACAATTTTACTATTGCTGATAGCATAAACTTGACTAATTGCCTGGTCATTTTCTGTTGCCTTTATTGTGGTATCTAAGGTCAGTTTACCCTCCTTAATAGCATCAAAAACTAAAAAGACGGTCATCATTTTTGAAATACTTGCAGGTTCTCTAGGGATATCAATATTGTCTCCCCAAAGAATTTGACCGTTGTTTCCTTCAATGATGATGGAAGCTTTAGGTTTATTTATCTCTAATACGTCGGTATATCCAGCATCTCTAGTGATGGTTAAAATATCCTCTTGAGCAAATGCGGGGACAGTCCAATTGATCAAACTAAAAAACATCAAAACTGCGAAAACTCTTTTTACCACAGATTCACTCCATTCATATCATTTTTTATTTTTTTCATTTTAGCACATCTTACCTAGCCTTTTTCACAGATTAGAAAATATTCACGATAATTCGACAAAAAGTGAACTTCTTTTTTATTTCTCCAATTGTGCCTTGGAAATAAAAGGTTCATCTTTTTTGCGAATACTTTTAAATTGGTAAAGTCGCTTGAAGCGCAAGGGTATTCCCGTTATAATAAGTAGGAATTTTTGAAGGGAAGTTTTGTAATGATTTATTTCGATAATAGTGCGACAACTAGTATTTTCCCCCAAGCACTTGATACATATGTAAAAACAAGCCAACGTATTATTGGCAATCCCTCTAGTCTGCATGACTTGGGCACTCAGGCGCAACGCTTGTTGCAACAGGCACGTAAGCAAGTGGCTGATTTATTGAACGTCCAGTCTAATGAGATTTATTTTACCAGTGGCGGAACTGAAGGTGATAACTGGGTGATCAAAGGAACGGCTTTGGCAAAAAAGGAGTTTGGCCATCACGTAATTATCTCAAGTGTCGAGCATCCGGCGGTTAGTCGGGCTGCTCATCAGTTAGAGGTACTAGGCTATGAAGTCAGTGAAGCACCTGTGGATAAACGAGGATTTGTTGATGTGGATAAGCTGGCAGCTCTCATTCGTCCTGAAACCATCTTAGTTTCCGTGATGGCGGTGAACAATGAAATGGGTGCGATCCAGCCAATTGTTGCCATCAGCGAGCTATTAGCAGCTTATCCAACGATTCATTTCCATGTGGATGCTGTTCAGGCGATTGGCAAGGTAGATCATTCCATTTGGTTAACCCCACGAGTGGATTTCGCGACTTTTTCAGCGCATAAATTCCACGGTCCTCGCGGTGTCGGATTCATTTACTGGAAAAGTGGCAAAAAGCTTGATCCATTGTTAACTGGTGGTGGACAAGAAAATGGCCAGCGTAGTAGCACAGAGAATGTTCCTGGAATTGTAGCCATGAGTAAGGCATTAAGAATATACATGGAGAAAATTCAGGAACGGCCGAACCATACGCAAACGATTCGTAAATATTTGATGGAAGCTCTGGCAAGTTATGAAAAGGTCACCGTGTTTTCCGGAGATGCGCAGTTTGCTCCCCATATTTTGTGCTTTGGCGTGCAAGGGATTCGCGGCGAGGTGATGGTTCACGCTTTCGAGGAAAAACAAATTTATATTTCTACTACCAGCGCTTGCTCCAGTCGCAAAAAAACGGACAGCTCCACTTTGCATGCCATGGGTGTACCCCAGGACAAGGCGACAACTGCCGTTCGAGTGAGTTTAGACGAAGCGAATACGATGGCTGAAGCGGAGCAATTCATGATAGTTTTCAATCATTTATACGAGAAATTTGCAAAAATCAGTTCATAATAAAAAATTAGACTAACGAGGAGAATGACTGTGCAATATACAGAAATTATGGTTCGCTACGGTGAGCTTTCCACTAAAGGGAAAAATCGACGCAGCTTCATTATGCAATTGGCCCAAAATGTACGGGGAGCATTGATTGATTTTCCGGCACTCAAAATTCATGCTGATCGTGACCGCATGCATTTGATTTTAAACGGGGAAGACAGCACGAAGGTAATTCCTAAATTAACGAAAGTTTTTGGTATTCAAAATTTTTCCCCAAGTATTCGGATAGAAAAAAATCCGATAGCGCTAAAAGCAACAACAGAAGAAATTATGGAAGCCATCTATACCGGCAAAGAAAGCTTCAAGATTACTGCCAAGCGCAGTGATCATTCCTTTGAAATGGACAGCAATGAAATCCAACAGTTCTTAGGTAATGCGGTAGTGGATCGTTTTCCGGATATTCAGGCTCAGATGAAGCGCCCGGATATTAACTTGCGGGTAGAAATTCGTCGTGATAGTGCGTACCTTTCTTATGAAACGATTAAAGGTGCTGGCGGACTGCCAGTTGGAACGAGCGGCAAAGGCATGCTGATGCTTTCTGGTGGGATCGATTCGCCGGTAGCCGGCTACTTGTCCATGAAGCGCGGGGTAGAAATAGAAGCAGTCCATTTTGCCAGTCCCCCTTATACGAGTGAACAATCGCTGCAAAAGGCGAAAGACTTAACGGAAAAATTGACGCCGTATGTGGGTAGCATTCAATTTATCGAAGTGCCTTTTACGGAAATTCAAGAAGAGATCAAACAGCATACCCCACAAGGTTATTGGATGACCTTGACTCGCCGAATGATGCTGCGGATTACCGATGCGATTCGCGAGATGCGCCACGGCTTAGTGATTATCAACGGTGAATCTCTAGGGCAGGTGGCTTCTCAAACCTTGCATAGCATGGTGGCCATCAATGAAGTAACCACTACACCGATTATTCGTCCAGTGGTAACGATGGATAAAACGGAAATTATTGAACTGGCGGAAAAAATCGACACCTTTGAGTTGGCGATTCAGCCTTTTGAAGATTGTTGTACTATTTTTGCACCACCACAACCAAAAACCCGTCCGAAAATGGACAAAGTGTTAGAGCTGGAAAAACGCTTGGATATCGACGGCATGATTGAACGATGCTTAGCCGGCTTAAAAGTTGAAGCTATTTCAGCCGCTCATAGCCAAGCCCAAGTAGAAGAGTTTGCTGATTTACTATAGTAAGAAAAAAAGGTGATTCCTTTCTGTAGCAGAGAGGGATCACCTTTTTTTGTTTAAGAAAGTTGGTTGGCTACGATTTCTCGTTTGATGTATTCGTCAAATGTCGTAGGCTGTCTTCCCAATAACCAAGTTAATACATTAGCATTGCCGGCAATACCGTAGTCGCCGTAAGTTTTGGCTAATTCTTGGAAGGTTTTGACAAAATAGCTATCGTATTTGGCTGTTGGAAAAAAGTTGATGATGGTTTCTACCGGAATTTGCTGACAAACTGCTTCCCGTCCATTCAGTTGATTGAATTTTTCAACCATATCAACTGGGGATAGGAAATCGGTCCCTACTAATTCATAGGTCGCATTGGCATGGGTAGTTTCCATTAACACTTTAGCAGCTACCTCGGCCACGTCTACAACATCTACGTAACTTAATTTCGTCGTTTTGGTGTAAAAGCACTGGTAAGCGTTAGTGGACCAAACCATTGGTACTGAAAAATTATGCATGTAATGCATTGGCTGCAGGATCGTATAGTTTAAGTCATCGGATAAACCCTTGTAAACTAGATGTTCTTCCGCCTTCAATTTTTGAGTATGCTGAGGTAGCGTCGACATGTTAGGGTGAGTCACTGTCATCATAACAAACTGTTGAGTTCCGGCATTTATTGCTTCATCAACAAACCGATTGCAATTTCTGCCTCATCGTAAATAAACATTGGTGGAATGTAAAGGACTTTGTCACATCCATCCAAGGCTTTTTTCACATCTTTGACTAGGCGACCATCGCCAACCATCGTTTCTGCGACACCCAGCTCCTTTAATTCCCCTACTTTGGGATTAATATCAAAAGCACGAATCGCCAAACCGCGTTTAGCCAATTCGGCCACTACTTGCCGGCCAACACCGCCGGCGGCTGCTGTTACTAAAATCATCTATGTTTCCTTCTTTTTTTTAAAGCATATGCTTTTTTTTACAAACAAAATTTTATTAAAACGATAGGAACAGTGCTCAGCTTTAAAGCTGAGCGAATTTGCGAGCCTCTCTTATCGGAATTTCTCCCGATCATCGAGGCGTTGCGTTATAATCAAGAGCAAGAGGTGAAGCACAAAATGAAAATTGAATATCTTCAATCATTTGTTACCTTATCCAATACTCTAAACTATACAAAAGCAGCAGAGAGTCTATATATCACCCAACCTACATTAAGTCGGCATATTCAGCTGCTGGAGGCTGAATTAGGCTGCACGCTGGTTGCACGCAATACCCGCCAAGTCCAGCTGACAGAGGAGGGAAAAGTATTTTTAAGCTACGCCACCAATATGATTTTTGACTACAATCGAGCTACCCATCAGTTAAAAGAACGCAACCATGAGCTGGGCTATCAACTAGCAATCAGTTTCTTAAGAGGCGGGACGGATGCTTATTTGCTGCCGTTGCTTCAGGCCTTTACACAAGCCTATCCTAAAGTTGAACTGCAGCTGCAAGACGGGACTCATGAAGAGCTGGTAACTGATCTTCGAGCTGGAAAGCACGACTTGTGCATGACTATGGCTACGACTTTAATCGGCATCGAACAGATTAAAATGCGATCAGTCAGTAAATTAGCGCTTGTTCTAGTGGTTCCAGAAGGGCATCCTTTAGCTGAGACCACCTCAGTCACCTTTGCTGACTTTGCCAAAGAGCCTTACTTATGTGTACAAAAGCAGCAAACTAAAGCTTGGTACGATTACGTGGTCAGCCTATTTTTAAGTCAAGGATACTATCCGCGGGTGAATGACAGCTGTTCCAGTGTCAAAACGTTGCTGATGCAGGTTGCTTTAGGTAAAGGGATCAGTGTGTTAACCGAAGGCTGCCGAAGTTCCACCCCAGACAACATTAAGCTGATTCCCATCCAGCATGTGCCAGCGATTCAAACGGTTTTCGGCTATCGCGAAGACAATGACAATCCAAGTTTAAAATTATTTACGAGTTGGCTGGAAGATTATCTTTACTGAGTTAATTATAGAGGGTGCTACAAGTATTGTGAAATAGGGAACAAGTAAGATTTATGCAAGTTGTGTATAGGTGATGCAAAAGCAACCTAAAACACTAAATAGGGCCAAAAACGATCCATTTAAGGAATCTGGTCCTCTCGTACTTAAACTCAAGCAACAATGAAGAAAAGTCAGAAAGGGTGATTAGATGCAATTGCTATCGATCTCTGAACGTTTTTTTCTATTGGCGAGGGATCAATCGGGGACCGTAAGCTCCAACCATCAATGGAATCCATTGCGTTGGCAATTCTGGTGCAAAAAGCTCGGATAGCGCCCAAGTATTTATCAATTCAGGAACAAACAGAGCGCAAGCAAACATTGAAGCAGTTTAAGAAATCGGATGTATTGATGCAGACTAAACAGATGTTTGACGATATTGATACGATGTTTGTAATTATTGCAGCAACAATCATTAGCTAAGCCCTACAGCTTTTTTATACACATAAAAGATCATTGGTGAGCAAACATTAGTGATTTATTAGGAAACTTTGGTTAGCTTAAATAGCAGAGCAGGAAAGAATTAATTCTTTCCTGTTTTTTACATTGAAACGGTGGACTATTCATGTTAGAATGAATATGTGAAAAAATTAACAAAGGAGATCTACTATGGATCGCTTAATTGAAAAACCAAAATTATCAAAGGCTACTACTAAGCGCTTGTCGCTGTATTTGCGTTGCCTAAAAGAATTGCATAAGGAAGGCGTCCAACGAATTAAATCCTCGGAATTCAGTCAACTGACCCATGTCGGCTCTGCGACGATCCGTCGGGATTTTTCTCAGTTAGGGGAACTAGGTCGCAGCGGCTATGGTTATGATGTCAGCTATCTGATCAGTGTTTTCAGCAGTATTTTGGATACCATTGAAGAAAAACGGATTGCTTTAATCGGCTGTGGGAATTTGGGCCAAGCATTATTAAATAATAATTTTCGTCGCAATGAAAATCTGAATATTGTTTGTGCGTTTGATACGGACGCTGACAAAATTGGATCGGTATTTAACAATGTTGAAGTGTATTCGATGGATCGCCTAGACGAAATCTTATCCAAAGAAAAGGTAACTATTGCAATTTCGACAGTTCCTAGCCAGTATTCTCAAGCAGCAGTGGAAAATGTGGTGAAAAATGGGGTGACGGCTATTTTGAGCTTTGCACCTGATCCGATTAAAGTGCCTGAAGGGATAACGGTTCATTATATTGATTTGACTACTGAGCTGCAGACGTTGATTTATTTTGATGAGCTGGCGCAATCCCGGCGAGGGTAGGACTTTACAAGTTGTGCGCTTCATTGTACAATGACTCATACGAAGATCAAGAGGAGTACGATTTTTTTCCTGTGATAGAGAGAGAATGAGTGGTGGAACATTCTTACAGTGAAAATCGGAAGGTAGCTTGGGAGTCCTGCTTTTTGAAACCAGTAGAAAAGCACGCGTCATGACCGTTAACTCATGTTTAAGAGGCAGAAAACTTTTCTGCAATTTAGGTGGTACCGCGTAGTTTACGTCCTAAAACACATTCGTGTTTTAGGACTTTTTTTATTTTGCCACAACTAAGTACATACAAACAAGGAGGAAACGCAATGCCTGAAAATTTAGCAACCAAATTCAACCCGCAGGAAGTCGAAGCGGGTCGTTACCAAAAGTGGTTAGATGAAGATTTATTCAAGCCGTCAGAAGATAAAAAAGCCAAACCTTATTCAATCGTTATTCCACCCCCAAATGTTACTGGGAAACTTCACTTGGGGCATGCGTGGGATACAACGCTGCAGGACATGATTATTCGTCAAAAACGGATGCAAGGCTTTGACACTTTATGGCTGCCGGGAATGGACCATGCTGGGATTGCTACGCAAGCAAAGGTTGAAGAAAAACTGCGGGAGCAAGGCATTACCCGTTATGATCTTGGTCGCGAAAAATTTGTTGATCAAGTCTGGGAATGGAAAGAAGAATACGCGGGTCACATCCGGGAGCAATGGAGCAAGCTGGGCTTGTCTTTAGATTACAAACGGGAACGTTTTACCTTGGATGATGGTCTGTCTGATGCCGTTCGCAAGGTTTTCGTGAAATTATACGAAAAAGAGTTGATCTATCGCGGCGAATACATCATCAACTGGGACCCGCAAGCCAAAACAGCTTTATCGGATATCGAAGTTATTCATAAAGACGTGGAAGGTGCCTTTTATCATCTTTCTTATCCATTGGCTGACGGCAGCGGTGCCTTGGAATTAGCAACGACTCGTCCGGAAACGATGCTGGGAGATACTGCGGTGGCAGTTCACCCAGAAGATGAACGTTACCAAGACTTCATCGGAAAAACCGTTATTCTGCCATTAATGGATAAAGAAATTCCGGTTATTGCGGATGAATATGTGGATCGCGAATTTGGAACTGGGGTGGTAAAAATTACCCCTGCTCATGACCCAAATGACTTTGAAGTCGGCAATCGTCATGACCTGCCACGAGTAAATGTCATGAATGAGGATGGCAGCATGAATGATTTAGCTGGCAAATATGCTGGCATGGATCGTTTCGCCGCTCGTAAAGCCATTGTCAGCGACTTAAAAGAAATCGGCCGTTTGATCAAAATCGAAAAAATGGTCCACAGTGTTGGTCACTCTGAGCGTACAGGTGTCGTAGTTGAACCACGCTTGTCGACGCAATGGTTCGTTAAAATGGCGCCTTTAGCTGAGCAAGCGATTCAAAATCAAGATACCGATGATGCGGTGAATTTCTTCCCGTCACGCTTTAATCAGACGTTCTTGAGCTGGATGGATAATGTGCATGATTGGGTAATTTCTCGCCAATTATGGTGGGGCCACCGCATTCCAGCTTGGTACAACAAACAAACTGGAGAAATGTATGTTGGTATGGAAGCACCAGCAGATGCGGAAAACTGGGAACAAGATCCAGATGTCTTAGATACGTGGTTTAGTTCAGCGCTATGGCCGTTTTCAACGATGGGCTGGCCAGATACCGACAGCGAAGACTTTAAGCGTTACTTCCCGACCAACACTTTGGTGACGGGTTATGACATTATTTTCTTCTGGGTTAGCCGCATGATTTTCCAAAGCTTGGAATTCACGGGCGAACGTCCTTTTGAAAATGTCTTGATTCACGGTTTGATTCGCGACGAACAAGGCCGTAAAATGAGTAAATCTCTGGGCAATGGGATTGATCCGATGGATGTCATTGATCAATATGGTGCCGATGCTTTGCGTTGGTTCTTATCCACAGGTTCAGCACCTGGGCAAGACGTGCGTTTCAGCTATGAAAAAATGGACGCAGCCTGGAACTTCATTAACAAAATCTGGAATGCTTCTCGTTTTGTTATCATGAACATTGAAGGCTTTACGCTGGAAGACATTGATTTGACTGGCGAAAAAACGGTAGCCGATCGTTGGATTTTGACTCGTTTAAATGAAACGACGGAGAAAGTAACCAAATTATTCGATCAATTCGAATTTGGTGAAGCAGGTCGTCAGCTGTACAACTTTATGTGGGATGATTTCTGTGACTGGTACATCGAAATGAGTAAAGAAATTCTTTACGGTGAAGATGAAGCAGCCAAGAAAACAACGAAAAGCATCTTGATTCACGTGTTGGATCAAACCTTGCGTCTATTGCACCCAATTATGCCGTTTGTAACGGAAACTATTTGGGAAAAGTTACCTCATGAAGGTCAGTCTTTAGTGGTAGCCGAATATCCTACCGTACAACCAGTCTACAATGATGAAAGTGCTGCTAAAGGAATGGAAGTATTGAAGGAATTAATCCGTTCAGTACGCAACATCCGTTCAGAAGTGAATACACCATTGTCGAAACCAATTACCTTGCTGATCAAAACCAGCGATCCAGCTGTAAATGACTTCCTGTTGGAAAACACTAGCTACATTGAACGCTTCTGTAATCCAGAAGAATTGGTGATCGACAGCGAAATCACAGCACCTGATTTAGCCATGTCGGCTGTTCTAACCGGGGCTGAAATTTATCTGCCATTAGCTGGCTTAATTAACATCGAAGAAGAAATTCAACGCTTGGAAAAAGAATTAACTAAATGGACTGGTGAAGTCAAACGAGTACAAGGAAAATTAGCCAACGAACGTTTTGTCGCTAATGCTCCTGAAAAAGTGGTTGAAGAAGAACGAGCAAAAGAAAAAGATTATTTAGAAAAACAAGCTGCCGTTAATGAACGGATTGAAAGCTTGCGTACCATTCAGTAGTAGGTAAAGTGGCTAGTCAAAAGAGACTAGTCACTTTTTCTTTAACCAGTTGAAATCTCTGGTATACTAGTAACGAGGTGGTAAGTAGTGACAATTGAAGAAGCAGTCGACTGGATTCACAGTCGCAAAAAATTTGGTTCTCGACCTGGTTTAGAACGTGTACAAGCCCTATTAAATAAAGCCGGAAATCCTGAAAAACAAGTACCAGTCATTCATATAGCTGGAACCAACGGTAAAGGGTCAACAGTGGCTTACTTACGAAGTATATTAGCAGCAGCCGGTTTAACGGTAGGTAGTTTCACTTCTCCCTATATTGAAGAGTTTAATGAACGAATCGCAATCAATGGTAAATCGATTGCGGATGAAGATCTAATCACTTGGGTGGAGCGTTATCAACCACTAGTGGCAGAGTTGGATCAAGATGCCGCTATTAACGGTATTACAGAATTCGAAGTGTTAACCTCGTTAGCTTTAGACTTTTTTCTTGAGCAAAAGGTTGATATCGCAATTATTGAAGTCGGCTTAGGTGGGTTATTAGATTCTACAAATGTAGTTCAACCGCTGTTGACTGCGATTACCACGATTGGTTATGACCATACTGATATTTTAGGAGAAACTTTGCCGGAAATTGCCATGCAAAAAGCTGGTATTATCAAAAAAGATGTTCCGATAGTCACCGGCAATATTACGGCTGAAGCATTAACTGTTATTAAGCAAAAAGCTGAAAATGAACAAGCCGCTCTCTACCAATATGGCAAAGATTATCAAGTCGACTATCTAAAACCAGATGGCAGTTGGGGAGAACGTTTTAACTATACTTCTGATGTTGGACGCATAAGCAAATTGAAAATTAGTTTGTTGGGTCGTCATCAAATCGAAAATGCTGGAGTTGCCATCAAGCTTTATCAGCTATATTGCCAACAAAAGCAATTAATTTTTGAAGAAAAAGCAGTACGAAATGGGTTACTGGCGGCTCAATGGCCGGCTCGGATGGAAAAAATTAGTGACGAGCCGTTAGTCATTTTAGACGGAGCCCACAATGACCATGCGATTAAGCGATTGGTAGAAAATATGAAACGGGAATTTAGCGAATACAACATTCATATCTTATTTTCGGCATTAGAAACTAAAGATATTGACAGCATGCTGAAAGATTTGCGCAAGATTCCACACGCACATCTGTATATCACCACCTTTGACTATCCTAAGTCGTTAAACCTCAGTCGATTTGACGATCAGGAAACCGATCGTTTTTCAGTCGTTTCATTGTGGCAATTTGGTTTAGCTGAAATATTGGAAGCGATGGATGATAGTGATTTACTTTTAGTTACTGGCTCTTTGTACTTTGTTTCTGAAGTACGTCAATTATTATTAAATGTGGGGGGAAACGATGAAAGAAATTAAGGGAGTAATTTTTGATATGGATGGCTTGATCTTTGATACTGAAGCGATCTATTATCAAGCACAGCAAAAAGCAGCCGATAATTACAATATTCCATTTGATAAGGAGCTGTATCAAGAGTACATTGGAATCGCTGATGAGGAAGCGTGGGTAAGTTTGCATGAACGCTTTGCTGAACACGGTAAAGAAACAGTTCAAAAGTTTATTGATGACAGTTGGGGAGATGCCCATCAGATATTTCGTTCGGGAGAAGTTGATTTAAAACCAGGTGCATTAGAGCTTTTACAGTTTTTAGATGAGCAGGGAATTCCTAAGGTAGTTGCCTCTAGCAATGTGCGTCCAGTTATCGAGACCTTGTTGGAACATGCGGGAATTCGTGATAAATTTCAAGCAATTGTTTCAGCTGAAGACGTAACCTTAGCAAAACCTGATCCAGAAATTTTCAATATTGCTCGTGAGCTTTTAGGTACCTCAGCGGAACAAACCTTAGTTTTAGAAGATGCTCAGCATGGCGTTATGGCAGCAATTAGTGCGGGAATTCCAGTCATTATGGTCCCAGACATGATTGAACCTGAAGAAGTCTTAGTAAAACAGACGGCTGCTGTTTTACCAAGTTTGCATGAAGTAATTAATTATATACAAGAATGATTTAGACTCCTTTGCGTATCTTATATAAAAGATGCAAAGGAGTTTTTTTATGGAAAAATCATTGTTGCTGCAAGAGTTACCTGAAAGTTCATGGCCACGAGAGCGTTTGTTAAAAGAAGGGGAGAAGCATCTAACAGATCAAGAACTGCTGGCTATTATTTTACGTAATGGATCTCGCTCACAACATGTGATGGATTTAGCTGGCCTAATCTTGAAGGAAGTCCAACATTTATATGAGTTGAAGCAATTAACCATTGAAGAGTGGATGCAATTCAAAGGGATCGGTCAAACAAAGGCAGTCGAATTAAAGGCTGTGATGGAATTAGGAGCTCGTATCCATCGTGCGACGCAGCCTAAGCTAGGAAGAGTAAGTTCTAGCTTCGCTTTAGGGAGCCATTTAATGGAAGAGATGAAAGGGTTACAACAGGAGAATCTTATTGCACTTTTTTTGAATACTAAAAATGAAATTATTCAACAAAAAACGATATTTGTCGGATCGCTGAATCAATCGATCGCACATCCTCGTGAGATTTTTAGGGAAGCGGTTCGTGTCAGTGCGGCTCGAGTTGCTCTAGCCCACAATCATCCAAGTGGAAACCCGCAGCCTTCTCGTAATGATTTAGATTTTACTTCACGAGTTAGAAAATGCGGTGAAATGATGGGAATCGAAGTGTTGGATCACGTGATTATAGGTGAAAATGAATACATTAGTTTGCGAGAGGAAAATTACTGGGACTAGACAAATGACAACCCTTGCATATTTTATTAGACAAATGGTAAACTATTTATGTAATTTTGTTTGTTGGAGTTGAAACATATGTGTCACCTCGATCGTACGAGCAATGTTACAATTTATAATGTGCTATTCGCACGAGGAGGAAAAGATTCATGGAAAACGGAACAGTAAAATGGTTTAACGCAGAAAAAGGATTTGGCTTCATCACTCGCGAAGACGGTAGCGATGTATTCGTACATTTCTCAGCTATTCAAGGCGACGGCTTCAAAACGCTTGAAGAAGGTCAAGCTGTCACATTCGATGTTGAAGAAAGTGATCGCGGACCTCAAGCTACAAATGTAGTTAAGCAATAATTCCGAATCCTAAAAGTCCTAGAACCAGCGGTTCTAGGACTTTTTTGAATATATTTACTTTTCCAGTAATTGTTGAAAATTATCTGTAGTTTGGTGGTCTTTAGGAACAAGAATTGCTAAAACCGCTTTACCAAGACAATATGGCCAGTATACATCATAAAGTTCAGCTGTATCTACCTGTTTTAATGTGCTGAAAACTTGTGAAGTGACTTCTTTGGCTAGTTCAATTGTTTCCGTATCTTGTAAGAAAAAACGATGAAATTCTTCAGGATAATCAGTTGCATAGCCAATAATTAGATGGGTCAATTGCTCAACGGTTTCAGGATTTTGATCTTCAAGAAAATCCTTGTACTTAGCAATAACTCGGTTAACCATCACTGTTTTAAAATTAGTCATATTTTCAAATTCGCGATAAATAGGCTGTGTAGAACAATTAATTTGCTTGGCAATATTACGAGCGTTAAACTTTGAAAAGCCTTGTTCGATAATCAGACGATAACTACCCTCAATGAGATGTTCCCTTTGGATACGGATACTTCTTACCATAATAATCTTCCCCTAATTTAAATTTGTACCAGTTTTCATACTATAAATAACAATAGTGATTAAAGCGTGGATTTTATTATCCCTATTGTGCAAATTTATCTTATGTTTGTCAATCGATTTTCCAAAATAAAATATTCAAAATAACTGAAAAAAATCGATAAAAATAATTATTTACTACAAATTATCGAATATTTTGCTTTGATCAGAGAAAACAATTAGTGGTTATTTTTTTGAAAATCATGACCACCCGTGAAAACGGGTGGTTTGCTCTGTGGGTGAAACCCCTTGTTGCTATGACTACGCCTCAAGACGCTACCCTTCACTTTGTTCAGGCTCATTGTCTTTGCCACTTTCACTACCAGTTAAACTGGGTTATTTTTTTCGGAATCCTCCATCTGAAAATGGATCCTCATACTCCCTTACACTCAACTTATCAATTGCTTGGTCGTGTTGCTCCTGCTCTCGAATATATTTTGCGATTGTTTTCTCATTCAATCCCACTGTACTTACATAATATCCTTCTGGCCAGAACTTTCGATTCCCATATTTATACTTCAGATTAGCATGTTTATCGAATATCATTAATGCACTTTTTCCTTTTAAATATCCCATGAAACTTGAGACACTCATTTTGGGCGGGATACTTACTAAAATATGCACGTGATCTGGCATCATATGACCCTCTATAATCTCCACTTTCTTATACTTGCATAACCGTTGAAAGATTTCGATTAAGTCTCGTCTTACTTGATTATAAATCACTTTTCGTCTAAACTTTGGAGTGAACACAATGTGATATTTACACATCCATTTTGTATGTGCTAAACTGTTCGCTTTGTTTTGCCAAAAATACCATTCCTTTCTATTTGAGCCTGAACACTTTTATTGTAAAGGAATGGTATTTTTGATGGTATAACCAGTTGTCTCTACCCGCATAGCGGGTAGTTTTTTTGTTTCGGACAAAATTCGTCCGAAACTGGGCGTTTAGGCCCACAAATCAAAACCACCCGTGTGAACGGGTGGTTTGCTCTTCTGCTAAAAGCCTCTTTTACCGGCCACGGCCTAAAAGGCCCTCTGAAAGGTCTTCCTCCCGCACCACTTTTACTCACTGATTCTTGAAGAATCTCTCGCTATTTTTTCCTGTTTTTCTCTTCAGTAAACGGATCATACTCTTCGAACAATGTTAGCTGATCTGCTACATAATCATCTTGGATTTGATTACGAATATATTCGGCAATCTTTTCCTTGTTTCTTCCTACCGTGTCCACGTAGTAGCCACGACACCAGAACTTTCGATTCCCATAGCGATATTTTAGATTGGCATGACGATCGAAAATCATTAAACTACTTTTCCCTTTCAAATAACCCATAAATTGAGAAACACTCAATTTGGGTGGAATACTTACTAACAAATGAATATGATCTTTGCACGCATTCGCTTCATGAATCTCAACGCCTTTTCGTTCACACAATTCTCGGATAATTGTTCCAATACTTTGTTTGTATTTCCCGTAAATAATTTGTCTGCGATACTTCGGCGCAAACACAATATGATACTTACATCTCCAACTTGTATGTGCTAAACTTGCACTATCCTTTTTCATAAAGGGACCTCCTAATTTTGATTGTGATGCGGTCGGCAAACCAACATCAGTTTATCATTTTAGGAGGCTTTTTTGATACCACGCTGGAAGCTTTCTGGAACCACCCGCATAGCAGGTGGTTTTCAAAACATACAAAAAAACACTTGCTCTACAGAGAGCAAGTGTCCATTTCTTATTGGTCAGGGGTCATAATCATCGGGATAATCATCGGGTGACGCTCTGTTTGATCAAATAAAAATGGTTGTAACGCCGAGACCATTGCATCTTTTAGTTTAGCTTCGTTACAAGTTTTATCATTTAACGCTTCTCGCAAAGCGTGGAATAAAATACGTTGTCCTTCGCTAATCATGTCACCGGATTCTCGCATATAAACGAAACCTCGTGACAGAATATCTGGTCCTGCTAAAACTTCTTTTTTATCAATATCAATTGTAGCGACTGCTAAGACTAATCCCTCTTCTGAAAGAATGCGACGATCCCGTAACACCACATTCCCGATATCTCCAACACCGCTTCCATCAACATAGACATCATGGGCATTAAAGTGTCCAGCTGGACGGGCGCTATCTGCTGTTAAGGCCAGCATATCCCCATTTTCCATAATGAAGCAGTTTTCTTCAGGGACGCCTGTATCTTGAGCTAAGTCGGCGTGGATTTTCAACATCCGGAATTCACCATGAATCGGTACAAAGTATTTTGGCTTCATTAGACGTAGCATCAATTTTTGCTCTTGTTGGCTACCGTGCCCAGAAGTGTGGATGTTGTTTACTTTGCCATGAATGACATTTGCACCAGCTTCTGACAACTGATTGATCAAATGATTTACACTAGTTGTATTGCCGGGAATCGGTGAGCTAGAGAAAATAACCGTGTCATCTGGTTGAATCTGAATTTGACGATGAGTACCATTGGCAATGCGAGACAAAGCCGCCATGGGTTCACCTTGTGATCCAGTACATAAAATTAATAATTCCTTTGCTGGGATCCGGTTGATCTCACGTGAATCCACAAAAGTTTCGTCTGGAACGGTAATATAGCCTAAGTTTCGGCCATTCACAATCGCATTTTCCATGCTCCGTCCAAACACAGCAATTTTTCGCCCAGTTGCAACAGCAGCTTCTGCGGCTTGTTGTAGTCGGGATATATTGGAAGCAAAGGTAGCGAAAATAATTCGACCATCAACTTTTTCAACAATACGTTGAATAGATATTCCAATATTTTTTTCGGATTTAGTAAATGTTGGCACTTCTGCATTGGTACTGTCGGATAAAAGACAAAGCACTCCTTCTTCACCAATTCTTGCCATCTTATGCAAATCTGCAGGTTGACCGACAGGAGTGAAGTCAAACTTGAAATCACCTGTTTCAACAATATTTCCGGATGGTGTTTTGACTACTACACCTAGTGGATCCGGAATACTGTGAGTCGTACGGAAAAAGCTGACAGATGTTTTACGGAAACGAATAACGGTATCCTCATTGATTTCATGTAATTCAGCATCCCGTAATAAGCCGTGTTCATCTAGTTTGTTTTTAATCAGCGCCAAGGCTAAAGCGCCAGCATAGACAGGAATATTGGCTTGTTTTAATAAGTAAGGAACGCCTCCAATATGGTCTTCATGTCCATGAGTAATGACAACGGCTTTTACTTTATTAATGTTTTGAACGACATAGCTGTAATCGGGAATCACGTAATCAATTCCTAAAAGGTCATCTTCTGGGAATTTGATCCCCGCATCGATGATGATGATCTCATCTTGGAATTGAACCCCATACATATTTTTCCCGATCTCGCCTAAGCCACCAAGAGCAAATACTCCGGTTTCATTATTTTTCAGCGAGAGTTTCATATTAAAACTCCGTTAGCTTGAAGTCAGCATTTTCTTTTTCGTAAGCTAAATGGTTGCCGTCCAATGCTTGAATGTATTCGACATTATATGGGGTATTGTCACGCATCAAGGTATGAACTGCTTCTACATTCTCTGCTTCTACATAAAGAGAAAGAGTCTGTTCACGTTTTGGATTACGTTCTTTGCTTTCTTGATAATAAACTTTAAAAATCATAAAAAATCTCCTTTATCTGCGTGTGCAGTTTTTATCCTTTTTTCCACAACAAAATGAGGGGGCTGTGCCACCTGAAAATTTATGCTCGAGGACTAGCTAATCTAGTCTTACGAGAGGAAGCCTCGACTTTGCTTCCTGAGCTTACAATTATTTTCACCGTACGTTGTGTTGTGAGTACAACAATTACTTGTAGTTTATCACAGAATAAGAAAGAAGTATAGAAACTAGAAATGAGAAATGTTGCGTATCTGAAAAAGTTTCTGAAAACTAAATAAAAAGTGATAGTAAAATCGATAGAAGTACGAGCAAACCCTATTAATTTATGCTATATTGGAGACATTATGGTATAGAAAGAGGCGAGATTAAATGAAGTTAATGTGGCGTTATACGTTGCGCTATAAAAAGCTCTTATTCTTTGATTTTATCAGTGTTTTCGGATTTATCCTCATTGAATTAGGACTGCCAACGATTTTGGCGAGAATGATTGACCGAGGAATTGGAAATCAGGACTTTGATTATGTAAAAAGAATGGGTATTTTGATGATTGTGATCACAGTAGTGGGAATTGCTATGAGCATTTCACTGCGCTATTTCAGTTCTCAAATTACATCACGGATGGTAGCTGAAATTCGAGACGACTTGTTCGCGAAAATTCAGTCTTTTTCTCATACTGAATATGAGAGTATCGGAGTATCTTCGTTGATCACTCGTACCACCAATGATGCTTATCAAATTATGCTCTTTATGCAAAATATTTTAACAGCGGGTTTTATGACACCGATGATGTTTGGTATGAGTTTGTACTTGGTTGTTCGTACGAGTCCGAGTTTAGGTATTTATGTGCTAGGTGCTTTGCCGGTTCTGATGTTAGCAATTGCTTTAATTGCCAAATATTCTGAACCCCTATCTACTAAGCAGCAAAAAAACCTAGATAATATTAATAGTATTCTGCGGGAAAATCTTTCCGGCTTGCGCGTAATCCGTGCCTTTGTAAACGAAAAGTTTGAAGAAAGTCGTTTCCGCAAAGTAAATAACGACTATGCAAACAGTTCTAAGAGCCTGTTTCATTTAATGGCTGTGGCTCAACCAGGATTTTTCTTCCTATTTAATATAGTCATGGTATTAATCATTTGGAATGGAACTATTCAGATTGACAGCGGTCAACTGGAAGTTGGAACACTGATTGCATTTATTGAATACATTTTCCATGCATTGTTCTCATTTATGATGTTTGCAACAGTATTTATGATGTATCCAAGGGCCAACGTTTCTGCTTTACGAATTCAAGAAGTCTTCGATCGTGATCCTGAAATTAAAGACAATTCAGAAGGCATCACTATGCCTGAGTTGAAAGGCTATGTTGAATTTAAAAATGTGACTTTTGCGTATCCGGGGCATTCTGAAAGTCCAGTGATTCGCAACGTCAGCTTTACAGCTAGCCCTGGTGAAACAGTTGCTTTTATCGGAAGTACTGGTTCAGGCAAGTCAACGCTGATTCAATTGATTCCACGTTTTTATGACGTGACTGAGGGGCAAGTACTAGTTGATGGTGTAGATGTTCGTTCTTATCAACTGAAGGATTTACGGTCGAAAATAGGCTATATTCCTCAAAAAGCGCAGCTGTTCACAGGAACTATTGCTGAAAATATGCGTTACGGGAAAGAGGATGCCACGCCTGCGGAGATGCGCGAAGCAGCTGATATTGCGCAAGCCTCTGAATTTATCTCTCAAAAACCAAATGGGTACGATGAGCTATTATCAGAAGGTGGTAGTAACTTCTCTGGAGGACAAAAGCAGCGTCTGGCAATTGCTCGGGCAGTTATTCGCCGGCCGGAGATTTATATTTTTGACGACAGCTTCTCTGCTTTAGATTATCAAACCGATGCGAACCTGCGGGCACGTTTGAAAAAAGAAACGACTGAGTCAACGGTTATGATTGTGGCCCAACGTGTAGGCACCATTATGCATGCCGATAAAATTGTTGTCTTGAATGAAGGTGATGTGGTTGGTATTGGTACCCACCGTGAGTTATTGGAAACTTGTCCAATTTATTATGATATTGCCGCATCTCAATTATCAGAGGAGGAATTAGCATGAAAAAAACCATTTCTTCCTTGAAACGTTTGATGCATTATGTTGATCCATATAAAGGTACCTTTGCCTTAACTTTGATTCTAACTCTGCTTACATTAATCATGAATACAATGATGCCTTATTTGTCTGGTTTACCAACGACAGAAATTACTCGCAATCTGCAGCAAGGCGAGGCGATTAATTTCGATTACGTTTTTAAATGTCTAGTTGCGATTATGATTGTGGGGGTTGTTTACTGTGGGGCTCAGCTAGGTAGCGGCTGGTTAATGGCTAATGTAGTGCAATCAGCTATGCGTGATTTGCGAGAAGATATCGAAACAAAGATCAATCGTTTGCCGGTTTCTTACTTTGACCGTAATCAGCAGGGAAATATTTTGTCACGGATTACTAACGACGTGGATGCCGTCAGCAATGCGCTGCAGCAGGCTATCGTCAAATTAGTGAACGCTGTGCTGGGAATTATTTTTGCCGTCAGTATGATGTTCTACATCAATCCGCTGATGGCGCTGATCTCAATGATTATGATCCCAGCCTCTTTATGGATTTCCCGTAAGATTGTTCACATCTCTCAAAAGGATTTTCAATCTATGCAAAATGCATTAGGAGATATGAATGGCTTTGTGCAAGAGAATATGACAGGATTTAGTGTATTGAAGCTTTATGGCCGAGAAGAGGAGACTTTAAACGGCTTTAAGAAAGTGAATCACACTTTACGCCGTTACGGATTCCGCGCATCGTTCGTATCCAGTTTGATGCAGCCGCTGGTTCAATTAACAGCTTATGCTACTTACATTGCCATGGCTGTGCTAGGAAGCTGGAATGTGATCACTGGAATTATTGTAGTGGGCCAGTTGCAAGCCTTTATCCAATACATTTGGCAAGTCAGCCAGCCAATGGGTGAAATAACGCAGCTGTCCTCTATGATTCAAAGTGCGTCGGCGTCGGCTAAACGAGTATTTGAAATTTTAGATGAAGCAGAAGAAACAGAAAATGCAGTAGATGAAAAGCTTCCAGAGCCTGTCTCTGGCGATGTTGTTTTTGACCATGTGAAATTCAGCTACGACCCAAAGAAACCGTTGATTGAAGACTTGAGCTTTAAGGTCAAGGCAGGTGAAACTGTGGCGATTGTTGGACCTACAGGTGCTGGAAAGACCACTCTGATTAATCTGCTAATGCGTTTTTATGACATAGACAGTGGTCGAATTTTGATTGATGGTGTGAATACGCAGGATATGAATCGGTCTGATGTTCGTGCGCAATTTGGGATGGTTCTTCAGGACGCTTGGTTGTATGAAGGAACAATCGCTGATAACATTCGTTTTGGTCGCTTAGATGCCACTGATTACGAAGTTGTTGACGCAGCAAAAACAGCAAATGTGGATCATTTTATTCGTACAATGCCTGGCGGTTACGAAATGTACATTAATTCTGAAGGAGACAATGTCTCCCTGGGGCAAAAGCAGTTACTAACGATTGCGCGAGCGATCATTTCTGATCCGAAGATTTTAATTCTAGATGAAGCTACTAGTTCGGTAGACACTCGCCTAGAAGGATTGATCCAAAAAGCAATGGATCGGGTGATGCAAGGGCGCACAAGCTTTGTTATTGCCCATCGTCTATCAACAATTCGTGATGCCGATTTAATTTTGGTTATGAAAAATGGTTCGATTATTGAGCATGGTACTCACAACAGCTTGTTGGAGCAAGGTGGATTCTACGAAAAATTGTACAATAGTCAGTTTTCTGAAGAAACAGAATAGAGAAAAGGCTTGCGGGTTTTCTCGCAAGCCTTTTTAGGTAGCGGGGACGAAAATCCGTTTGACAGGCTTATCGTAAGCGAATACACTGAATTTATCCAATAAGAGAAGGAGAAAAGATATGAAATTTTGTACGTTTCGTTACCTAGAAAATGAATTAGTAGGATTAGTGTCAGCTGATGAACAAGTTGTTTTTGATTTAAAGGAAGTAGATGCGTCGATTACAAAGATGGAAATACTGATTGAAAAGTACCCGGATCTTGAAGAAGCATTAGCTGAAAAAATAAATCAGCTAACACCTATTTCTATGGATGAGATTGAGCTATTATCACCGATACCTCGACCAAAGCATGACATATTGTGTGTGGGGGTTAATTATCGTCTACATGCAATCGAATCAGCGAAGTTTGCTGGTAGAGAATATCTTGCTCCGAAACATCCGGTATATTTTTCGAAACGCGTGAACCAAACAGTTAAACCTGATGGTATGATCCAAGCACATGCTGATATCACTGAGAAGTTGGATTACGAAGTTGAATTGGCTGTTATTATCGGAAAAACATGTTCTAAGATTTCACCTGATGAGGTTTTCGACGCTATTTTTGGTTATACAGTAGGTAATGATGTATCCGCAAGAGATATGCAAGCGGCTTATGGACAGTTTATGTTTGGTAAGAGCTTGGATGGTTTTGCACCTTTGGGACCTTGGATTGTTACGAAAGATGAGCTTTCTCAGCCGCCACATGTAAATCTAAAAACTTATGTAAACGGTGAGCTGCGACAAAACAGTAACACATCAGATCTTATTTTTGACTTACCTTATATGATTAGTGAGTTGTCTCAAGGAATCACGTTAGAGCCAGGTGATATCCTGCTGACCGGCACGCCAGCAGGAGTTGGGATGGGATTCCAACCACCTAAGTTTTTACAAGCTGGTGATGAAGTTATTTGTGAAATCGAAGGTATTGGTCAGTTGAGAAATACAATTTATTAGAAATAAATGGGGGTGGAAAAATGACACAATTTATAGCAAATAGTGCCGATGTATATGGGGATGTGACTCTGGGGGAGGGATCAACAGTATGGTTTCAATCTGTAATTCGTGGAGACAGTAATTCTATTACTATTGGCAACGTAACTAACATTCAAGATGGGACAGTAGTCCACGTAGACCATGATGCACCTGTAGTCATTGAAGACTATGTAACAGTTGGACATGCGTGTATTATTCATGGCTGTACAATCCGTTCAGGTGCCTTAATTGGAATGGGAAGCACCATTCTAAATTATGCAGTAATCGGGGAAAATAGTTTAATAGGTGCAGGTTCGCTAGTTACTGAAAATACAGTAATTCCGCCAAATTCACTAGCCTTTGGGTCACCTGCTCGTGTAGTTCGCTCGTTGACACCAGAGGAGATTGAAAAAAATCGTCAAAATGCACTTCATTATCAGGAGCAAGGCGCTGATTATTTGGTGGGTAAATTCCGACCGTATGAAGGGAAAAGATCATGAGAGAGGATGGATTTCTCCGCCTCTATTGTGAATTACAGAAAATCTTTTCAGAAGACGACTTACGAGAGCTGCTTATTTATCTAGATCATCAACAACGTTTCTTAGTTTTCCATGAAAAAGGGATGTATGTCTTAGAAAATACTGCCGAAAAACCTTTTCGCTATTATCCTACACGATTATTGAAGCCTTGCAGCGTTCATTCTTGTGATGGCCAGTTCCAACTAATTATTGAAACAATTGGCTGCCAGCAGTACAAATTAATTTTTGAAGAACAATCTAAGGCATACCAAGTTATGACTGCTTTAATAGAGATTTTTCGCTGATAACTCCAGAGACACTTTAGTGTATATTTTTTGAAATCATTGTTATACTTTGAAAAAAGGGGTGTTCGTATTGAATGGTGCTAAAATGAACGGTGAGCCGGTGACTCAAGAAATGTTAGAGACAAAAGGTTACAAAAGATACCATGGTGAAGGCATTGATATTTATTATAATAAGGATATCTGTGCGCATATTGGGAATTGCGTTCGCGGTAACCCAGATATTTTTGAAGTGGGGCGACGTCCATGGATTATTCCAGATAACGGCAGCGTAGAGAATGCCGTATATGTAGTGGATACTTGTCCAAGTGGTGCTTTGAAATACATTCGAAAGGAAGAATAATCATGGAAATGAGAGAAGAAAAAAATCGTTTAGTATTAATTAACGACGAAGGTCAAGAAGTAGGGGAAATGACGTGGTCTGATGCAGGAGAAGACATTATGATAATTGATCATACTTTTGTTGATCCGGCTTATCGTGGACAAAAACTAGCTGAAGGTTTAGTACGACAAGGTGTAGAAATTGCCCGTAGAGACCATAAAAAAGTTATCCCACTGTGCCCCTATGCAAAAAAAGAGTTTGAACAAAAAAATGAATATAATGATGTATTAAGAAAATAAACAAAAAGCGACTCCCTCTAGTCAAATGCTTAGAATTATGCTAAAGTTATTCTGAGATAGTTTGTGACAAAGGAGGAGCTTTTTTTTGTATAATATTATTTTAGGCGTGATTTTAGTATTGTCTGTGATTATTATCATTACGATCATGATGCAGCCAAGCAAACAAAACAGTGCAGCAAGTGCATTTACCGGAGGAGCAGACCAGCTATTTGGTAAGCAGAAAGCACGTGGGTTTGAAGCGGTTATGCAACGATCAACTGCTATTTTAGGTGCGGTTTGGATGATACTTTTATTCGTATTGATGTATTTATCAAGCAAATAAGGCAAACAACCTCTCGCTTATTGAGAGGTTTTTTTTTCATGTGGAAAAGTATAAGTTTTATGATTAAAACGTCTGTTAGGGCAAAATTAAATACACTAGGCTGCAAAAACTGACTTTTTTAGGTAGTGATCTGAGAGAATTTTTGGAGTTTTATTTACTAACAAGTAGTTAATTAGTTAGTCAGTAATTCTACTTTTTCAATCGAGTTTCCTGGAATTTGTGGTGGAATTGACATAGTCATCACAGGTAAGCCTTTTAGTGTGCAGTTAACTGTATTTCCCGTAGTCAAAGTTTCTGGTTTCGAAGACAATTTTTCAATTGGAACATTTAAAATTACACCGTTTGTTTCAAAAGCGGGTACAATATCTTCAGGATCAGCTATTTTTTGAATTGACTGCAAAGTAAGCTGCAGAATAGCTGAATCCGCATCACTAATTATGGAATTAGTTATTTCACCTGTAAAAATAGTTCTCATCGTTGTTTTCTCCATTGTTTGATTAGTTGATGAAACGTCTGTAACACTGCTTGTTGGATCCTCAGCCGGGTTACTGCAAGCTGCCAGCAGGATCAAGGCTGCTAACAGAAAAAAGACTTGTTTCATAAGAATGAATTCCTCCTAACTTATAAGGTAAAGTTCAGTATACGCAATTGTTTTATTAAATGACAAGTGAAAATTGTCAGTAATAAAAATGTTGTACAGCATTTTTATTCCTTAGACGGTGAAACTCTAGTATTATCAAATATATGATAAAATGAAGCGAGGAGTTGATGACTATGGTTCAAATGAAAACACCTAAACCGATCTTTTTACCACACGGATCGCGGGCAGTTTTATTATTACACGCCTATTCAGGCAGTCCCAACGATGTCAGAATGCTTAGTCGGTCATTGGAAAAGTTGGATTATACGGTTTATGCACCGAAGTACTCAGGACATGGTACGAATGATCCGTTAGATATTTTAACTCAAAAACCTATAATCTGGTGGGAAGAAACTAAAAAAGCACTTTCGTTTTTACAGGAACATGGTTATGAACAAATCGCAGTATTTGGACTATCAATGGGTGGCATTTTTGCAACCCGTCTGTTGACCGAGCAAATGCCTGAAGTTGTAGGCGGCGGCTTTTTTTGTTCACCAATTAGTCCAGTAAAAAATACGGTAGTGGAAAGCTTTCTACTATACGCTAAGCAAGTTTTAGAAAGCAGTGAGGCAACAGCGGTGGACAAGCGAATCGCTTCATATCGGGAATTAATTCAAGAGCAGTTTAGCTTAATTCAAGAGCAGGCGAGCCTTGCTTATGAGAAATTACCTGACCTGCAACAGCCTTACTTTATGGCTCAGGCCGCTAAGGATCTTATGATTGAGCCAATGGGAGTTTTTAAAACAGCTGAGAAACTAAAAGGCACTCGTTTTCAATTAAATTGGTACCCCAAAAGCGGTCATGTGATTACCGTTGGGCCAGAAAGAAGACAATTAGAACAAGATGTAGCTGATTTTTTAGCCAGTCTTGATTGGAGAGAATAAAATGACAAGAAAAACAATTAAGGATGAGATTCTATGCTTCTTTAAAAACACTAAGAAGAAGACCTTTTCCATGGAGGAATTAGCCCAACATATGGGCATGCAAAAGAGTACTGATTACAAATTGTTGGTGCAGACAATTGCTCAAATGGAGCGAGAGAAAAGTATTGAATTTAATAACAAAGGAAAGATAAAATTACCCTTTGAGCCGGCAACGGTTGAGGGGATTTTTCGTATGAATGAAAGAGGTTTTGGATTTGTCACGATCGATCCGGAAGAGCCAGATATTTATGTCTCCAGTGATGCTACTAATTACGCTATGAATGGCGATACAGTTTTAATCGACATTGTAAAAAATGCGGATCCGTTTGGCAGTAGAGGTGCGGAGGGACGAGTAGTTTCCATCAAAGAACGCGCTATCCATCAAGTAGTTGGTGAATTTTCCGCTTATACACCAGATGAAGTTGAAGAAACTGATCTGTATGGAGTGGTTACACCAAAAGACAAAAAAAATGCACCATTTAAGGTGTTTGTAGCTGCCGAAGGGATTCAGCCAGTTGATGGAAGTATCGTTGTGGTCGAAGTGACGCATTATCCTGAAAAAGGTTACGCTTCCAGTTTGGAAGGCTTAGTGAAAAAAGTAATTGGACATAAGAATGATCCCGGGATGGATATCTTATCTGTTGTAGTCGCTCAAGGTATTCCAACAAGTTTTCCAGAAGAAGTTTTAGATGCCGCTGATGCGATACCTGACCAAATTGCTGAAGAAGACTTGGTCGGACGCCGTGATTTAAGAGACCAAACGATTGTAACGATTGATGGTGCTGATGCTAAAGATTTAGATGACGCCGTAACTGTTCGCAAATTAGCAAACGGCAATTATTTTCTAGGGGTTCATATCGCAGATGTATCCTACTATGTTACTGAAGGAAGTGTGTTGGATCAAGAAGCCTTTGAACGTGGGACGAGTGTGTATTTAACAGATCGTGTAATTCCGATGATCCCACAGCGTTTATCCAACGGTATTTGTTCTTTAAATCCTCACGTACCTCGGTTAGCCATGAGCTGTGAGATGGAGATAGACACGAGTGGAACGATAATATCTCATGAGATATTTCCTAGTGTCATCCAAACAACCGAGCGTATGACCTATTCAGCTGTAAATGGCATTTTGGAAGAAGCCGATGCAGAGTTAATTAAACGTTATGAATCATTAGTGCCAATGTTTACTTTAATGAAAGAACTTCATGAAATCTTAGAGAGTCGGCGAACTAATCGTGGAGCAATTAATTTTGAAGACCGTGAGGCAAAAATATTAGTTGACGAAGACGGAGCACCTTTGGCGATCGAGCTACGATCTCGCGGCGTCGGAGAGCGTCTGATTGAATCCTTCATGCTGGCTGCTAACGAAACTATTGCAAAGCATTATAACGATTTGAAACTGCCATTTATTTATCGGATTCATGAGCAACCTAAAGAAGAAAAAATGCAACGTTTCTTCGATTTTGCTGCTGCATTAGGTATTTTGGTTAAAGGAACGAAAGAAAGTATTACACCTAAGGATTTGCAGCAAGTAATTTTGGATGTAGAAGAAAAGCCGGAAGCTGCTGTTATCAATACGATGCTATTAAGAAGTATGCAACAGGCTCGCTATTCTGAGGATAACTATGGACACTACGGATTAGCTGCTGAGTATTATACTCATTTTACATCGCCAATTCGCCGTTATCCTGACTTGATCGTCCATCGACTAATTCGAACATATGAAAAAAGTCGTAATGAAGAGGTTCAGGAGAAATGGGCAGAGGCTTTACCAGAAATTGCTAAGCACAGTTCGGATATGGAACGTCGAGCTGTCAACGCTGAACGTGAAGTGGATAGTTTGAAGAAGGCGCAATATATGGCTGACAAAGTCGGTGAAGAGTTTGAGGGGATTATCAGTTCCATTACGAAATTTGGTATTTTTGTTGAATTGCCAAATACGGTAGAAGGCTTGATTCATCTAAATGAATTGAAGCAGGACTATTTCCATTTTATAGAAAATCAACTGGCTCTAGTGGGAGAACGTACGCGTCAAACCTTCAAGATTGGTCAAAAGGTGAAAATTAAAGTAGCCAAGGCGGAGCCAGAAACGCGAGAAATCGACTTTGAGTTATTAGAAGCCGAAGAAATTCCAGCTTTAGAAGCACCAGTTCGCAATCGAAGAAGAGAAAAATCTTCCTACAACAAGGATAACAAGGAAAAAACAGAACGAAATAAACCACGTAAGAACAAGAAAAAAACAAAAGGGAAAAAGCCTTTTTATAAATCAGTAGCCAAAAAGAAAAAAGGCGGTAGAAAGTAGGGATAAATATGCCGAAAGGTGAAGGGAAACTAATTGCACAAAATAAAAAGGCTCGCCACGATTACACAATAATCGATACGGTTGAGGCGGGGATTGTTTTACAAGGAACAGAAATCAAATCGATTCGCAATAGTCGAATCAATTTGAAGGATGGCTTTGCAAGGGTTCGTAATGGAGAGATGTACTTATATAATGTACACATCAGTCCTTATGAGCAGGGAAATATATTTAACCACGATCCTTTAAGAACAAGGAAGTTGCTACTTCATAAAAAGCAAATCGAACGATTTATTGGAGAAACAAAAAACACTGGAGTGACTATTGTACCTCTTAAAGTCTATTTAAAAGATGGTTATGCGAAAGTGTTACTTGGGCTAGCCAAAGGGAAACATCAATATGATAAACGGGAAACTCTAAAACGTAAGGATGTAGATCGTCAAATTAGTCGAACATTAAAAAATTATAGTCGATAATTAAATATCCTTTTTCGCATATTTGAAAAGAATTTCTTTACTTAATTATGAATTTTGATACGATTAGTAATTATCATAATAGCTCTTTGTGGGCTAAAATGCTTGATATTATCACCTTTTTTTGCAGATCAATTTCTATTAGAAAAAGCAATAGGAATTATTCGATTTTTTTCATGAAAATCCTTTGAAATTTGCGAGTGATGGTGGTAGTATACGTTAGTATTTTGTCAGGGATGACAAATACGGCGTATTCAAGCATTAGGTTACTAGGAAAAGAGGTGAAATGGATTGGATGAAAAATCTTGGGTTTTTCATATTGGTCCAATATGGTTTGACGGGACTGTAACAACAATGATCCTATTGACTTGTCTGATTGTCTTCTTTATTGTGTTTTTCTGCACGAGAAAGCTATCTATGAAGCCAACAGGGAAACAAAATGCTATTGAGTGGTTGGTTGATTTTACCTCAGGAATAGTTAGCGACAATATGCCACGAAAAGAAGTGAGTAACTTTAGTCTTTTATCTTTTACGCTATTTCTTTTCATTTTTGTTGCCAACCAAATCGGATTGGTTACAAAAATTGTTACACCCAATGAGATATCCTTATGGAAGAGTCCAACGGCTGACCCTTTTGTAACAATGGGGCTTGCTATGATGGTATTAGTACTATCAAACCTCTTAGCATCAGAGCGATTTGGCTTAGCAGGATATATTAAGAACTCGTTCTTATCGCCGATGCCAATGTTGTTACCAATCAAGATTATGGAAGAGTTCACGAATGTTATTACATTGGGCCTTCGTCTTTATGGAAACATTTACGCTGGTGAAGTATTGCTGTCTTTAATTGCCAGCATGATAACCAGTCTTGGTTGGATTGCAATTCCGATTGCAATTCCGCTAGAAATGATCTGGATTGCATTTTCATTATTTATTGGCAGTATCCAAGCATTTGTCTTTACCACTTTATCAATGGTGTACATTGGTCATCAGATAGAAGTCGAAGAGTAAACAAGAAAACAAACACTTTAGGAGGATTTTTAATTATGAACTATATCGGTGCGGGAATCGCAATTTTAGGAGCAGCAATTGGAGCTGGCTATGGTAACGGGAAAGTTATTTCAAAAGCAATTGAATCTATGGCACGTCAACCAGAAATGTCTGGTCAAATTCGTTCAACGATGTTTATCGGTGTTGGTTTGATTGAAGCGGTGCCAATCTTGGGTGTCGTATTAGCGATGCTGATGGTCTTTAACGGCTAAGAGTAACGAAGTTGGTTGCTACTTTTATATGTAGTCATTTGAATACTATCTATTCAGAAAGGAAGACCGAGTATGCTGAATCTAGTTATCGCTGAAGCTCCCAACACAACGCTCGGTAATTTAATCGTTGTTACTGGATCGTTTTTGATCCTGTTGCTACTATTAAAAAAATTCGCTTGGAAGAGCGTTATCGAGATTTTAAAGAAACGGGAAGAAAAGATCGCCAACGATTTAGACTCTGCTGAACAATCGCGGATTAAAGCAGCTCAATTAGCGCAAGAACGTGAGACGCAATTGCAAAGCTCCCGCAGTGATGCAGCAGATATTATTAAAAATGCCAAAGAAAACGGTGAACTGAGCCGTCAAAACATCATTAAGGATGCGAAGGAAGAAGCAACTCGCTTGAAGGATCGAACAAAAGTTGAAATCAAAGAAGAGCGGGAAAATGCTTTAACTGCAGTAAAAGATGATGTGGCAGACCTTTCTTTGCAAATCGCAGAAAAACTTTTAAATAAAGAGTTGACTGGCGATGCACATGAAGAGTTAATCAATCAATATATTGATAGACTAGGAACAACCAAGCATGAAGCTTGATAAATATACAGTTGGTAAACGTTATGGAAAAGCTTTGTTTGAATTGGCGGTCGAAAAACAAGCGATCGATGACATTTATCAAGATTTATTAACCATTCGTCAAGTTTTCAAGGAAGTACCTGACTTAGGAAATATTTTGTCTGATGTTCGTTTGACCGGAGATGAAAAAGCAGCGATTATGGAACAATTTGCCCAAGGTTTTGAAGGAGTTGTCAACAACTTCCTATGGGTGGTTTATGACTATAATCGAGTTGACGACCTTTTATTTATGATTGATGAATACGAACGCCGTTACGATAGCTTAAATCAAGTTGCTTTAGGAACCATTACGACAGCTGTACCTATCTCTGAAGAAAAACAACAAGAGATCGAAGCGAAAGTCGCTGATATTTTTGGCTACAAAACGGCCAATCTAACCCCTATAGTCGATGAATCGATTATTGGTGGTGTCATTGTAGAAGCTGATCATCAAGTGATCGACGGCAGCCTCGCCAGCCAATTAAATGGCCTACGAGCAGCACTTAGCAAAAAGTAAGAAGAGGTGAAATGAATGGCCATCAAAGCAGAAGAAATCAGTGCATTGATCAAAGAACAGATCGAAAACTATGATAATAAATTGTCTGTGGAAGAAATTGGCACAGTCACATACGTAGGGGACGGGATCGCTCGTGCCCACGGACTAGAAAATGCAATGAGCGGAGAACTGTTGGAATTTTCCAACGGTTCATATGGAATGGCTCAAAACTTGGAAAGCAATGATGTCGGTATTATTGTTTTAGGAGAATTTGAAACCATTCGTGAAGGCGATAAAGTAAAACGTACAGGTAAAATCATGGAAGTCCCAGTTGGCGATAGCATGATCGGACGAGTGGTTAATCCGCTTGGTCAACCAGTCGATGGACTTGGTCCAATCGAAACCAGCAAAACACGTCCAGTGGAAGCATTAGCTCCCGGCGTTATGCAGCGTAAGTCAGTCAACGAACCAATGCAAACCGGCTTAAAAGCGATTGATGCACTAGTTCCAATTGGCCGCGGCCAACGGGAATTAATCATTGGTGACCGTAAAACAGGTAAAACATCTATCGCCATCGATACAATCATTAACCAAAAAGGTCAAAACATGATTTGTATCTATGTCGCAATCGGTCAAAAAGAATCAACTGTTCGTTCACAAGTTGAAACTTTGCGAAAATACGGTGCTTTGGATTACACCATCGTAGTTACAGCTGGTGCTTCTCAACCAGCACCACTGTTGTATATTGCACCTTACGCTGGAACAGCGATGGGTGAAGAATTTATGTACAACGGCAAACACGTATTAGTTGTTTTTGACGATTTGTCAAAACAAGCTGTGGCTTACCGTGAACTTTCTTTACTATTACGTCGTCCGCCAGGTCGTGAAGCGTACCCAGGGGATGTCTTTTATTTGCACTCACGTCTATTAGAACGTGCAGCTAAATTATCTGATGAATTAGGCGGTGGTTCATTGACTGCCTTACCATTTGTTGAAACACAGGCAGGCGATATTTCAGCGTATATTCCAACGAACGTAATCTCTATTACCGATGGACAAATCTTCCTTGAAAACGACTTGTTTTATTCAGGTATTCGCCCAGCGGTTGATGCCGGATTGTCTGTTTCTCGGGTTGGTGGTTCTGCGCAAATTAAAGCAATGAAGAAGGTTGCCGGTACTTTGCGTCTAGACTTGGCCAGCTTCCGTGAATTAGAAGCCTTTACTCAATTTGGTTCTGATTTGGATGCGGCTACGCAAGCAAAATTAAATCGTGGACGTCGAACGGTTGAAGTATTAAAGCAAAAATTACATGATCCACTGCCCGTTGAAAAACAAGTAGTGATCCTGTATGCCTTGACTCATGGCTTCTTAGACAGTATTCCAGTTAATAATATTTTGAACTTTGAAGATCAATTGTTTGAATACTTGGATGCAAACAACCAAGAGTTGTTTGCTACGATTCGTGAAACGAAGGATTTGCCTGAGACGGATCAATTGGATCAAGCAATCCAAGCTTATAAAGACATTTTTGATGCAGCAGCAATGCAACAAAACCCAGCATAAACGAGGTGAGAAAACTAAATGGCATCCTTAAATGAAATCAAGACGCGCATTGCGTCAACGAAAAAGACCAGCCAGATCACTAATGCGATGCAAATGGTATCAGCTGCGAAATTAACCAAATCGGAAGCCTATTCTGCCCGTTTTCAAATTTATGCCTCAAAGGTGCGTGAAGTACTGACACACTTAACTGCCAGTGAACTAGAAGAAATTGCGACTTCTGATCATGATATTAATGGGATTAACTACCATAGTATGCTGATTAATCGTCCAGTAAAAAAAACCGGCTACATCGTAATTACTTCTGACGGTGGTTTAGTGGGGGGCTATAATAGTTCTATTTTGAAACAAACAATGACAATGTTAGAAGACGATCATGACTCCCAAGATGAGTATGTTTTATTGGCAATTGGCGGCACTGGAGCTGATTTTTTCAAAACTCGTGGTGTGAAATTAGCCTACGAATTGCGAAATTTATCTGATCAACCCAGCTTTGATGAAGTACGCAAGATTGTATCTATGACAACCAGCATGTATGAGAATGAAGTATTTGATGAACTATACGTTTGTTACAATCACCATGTGAATTCGTTGTCTAGTCAATTTCGTGTGGAAAAAATGCTGCCGATTTCTGACTTGGATCCTGACGAAGCAGAAACATATACCCAAGAGTATATTTTTGAACCTTCTAAGGAAGCAATTTTGGATCAATTATTGCCGCAGTATGCTGAGAGCTTGATTTATGGAGCGATTGTCGATGCCAAGACAGCAGAACACGCTGCAGGGATGACTGCGATGAAAACTGCGACAGATAATGCCAAATCGATTATTGGTGATTTAACTATTTCTTATAACCGGGCACGTCAAGCGGCGATCACTCAAGAAATAACAGAAATTGTCGGCGGGGCTTCCGCCTTAGAATAATTTCGAGATTGGAGGAAAAAACATGAGTTCAGGCAAGATTGTTCAAGTAATTGGTCCCGTTGTTGACGTGGAATTTTCATTAGATCAATCCTTACCAGACATCAACAATGCGTTGATCGTCTATAAAAATGATAAAAGCAAAGTCGTACTTGAAGCGGCATTAGAACTTGGCGACGGAGTCATTCGGACCATCGCAATGGAATCGACTGATGGTTTGCAACGAGGCATGGAAGTTGTGGATACCGAAAAACCAATCTCAGTCCCAGTTGGAACCGAAACACTCGGTCGGGTCTTCAATGTCTTAGGTGAAACTATCGACAACGAAGCACCCTTTCCTGAAAATGCCCAAAAGAGCGGGATTCATAAAAAAGCACCTGCTTTTGATGAATTAAGCACAAGTAATGAAATTCTAGAAACAGGAATCAAAGTTATCGACCTTTTAGCTCCCTATTTAAAAGGTGGTAAGGTTGGTTTGTTCGGTGGTGCCGGTGTGGGTAAAACCGTATTGATTCAAGAATTGATTCACAATATTGCCCAAGAACACGGTGGTATTTCAGTATTTACCGGTGTTGGTGAACGTACCCGTGAAGGTAACGACCTGTATTTTGAAATGAAGGAATCAGGCGTTATTGAGAAAACAGCCATGGTTTTTGGTCAAATGAACGAGCCGCCAGGTGCCCGGATGCGGGTTGCCTTGACTGGTTTAACTTTGGCTGAGTATTTCCGTGATGAACAAGGACAAGATGTTCTTTTGTTTATCGATAATATTTTCCGTTTCACTCAAGCTGGATCAGAAGTATCAGCCCTTTTAGGCCGGATGCCTTCTGCCGTTGGGTACCAACCAACGTTAGCGACAGAAATGGGACAATTGCAAGAACGGATTACTTCTACTAAAAAGGGTTCAATTACATCGATTCAGGCGATTTACGTGCCGGCTGATGACTACACTGACCCGGCTCCTGCTACGGCTTTTGCCCATTTGGATGCGACAACCAACTTGGAGCGTAAATTGACAGAACAAGGGATTTATCCAGCGGTGGACCCATTGGCTTCTTCTTCCAGTGCCTTAGCACCAGAGATCGTAGGAGATGTACATTACCAAGTAGCAACTGAGGTTCAACGTCTTTTACAACGTTACCGCGAATTGCAGGATATTATTGCTATTTTGGGGATGGATGAATTATCTGATCAAGAGAAGGTCGTCGTGTCTCGGGCACGCCGGATTCAGTTCTTCTTGTCACAAAACTTCCATGTAGCTGAACAGTTCACTGGTCAGCCAGGATCTTATGTACCAGTTGAGGATACAGTAAGAGGGTTCAAAGATATTTTGGAAGGGAAATACGATGACCTTCCAGAGGATGCTTTCCGCAACGTAGGGAAAATTGAAGAAGTAGTCGAAAAAGCAAAATCTTTAGGCTACTAGAAAGAGGTGCCCTATGGAAAATAAAGAAGTGCTCAATGTAAATGTAGTGACGCCCAATGGTTTAGTCTATGATCATCATGCAACAATCGTAGTTGCTAAAACAGTTTCAGGCGAGCTAGGGATTTTACCAAAACATGCACCAATTATTGCGCCGCTAGCGATCGATGAAGTAAGAATTAGACGAACGGATGCAGATACTCATGTTGACTGGGTAGCAGTTAACGGGGGGATTTTAGAAGTTCGCGATAATACTGTTACAATCATCGCTGACTCAGCTGAACGTGAACGTGATATAGATGTTTCGCGTGCTGAACGGGCGAAACAACGTGCCGAACAACGAATTCAAGAAGCGAAAGAGCAACACGATGCAGATCAGCTTCGTCGAGCGGAAGTAGCCTTACATCGAGCGATGAATCGAATTAAAGTTTCAAAGCATACGTAGAATTGAGAGGTTATGACAGAAGTGTTCGGCTTATTTCCGAAAGAGCTGCTTCAGTTACACCGATTATGCGGTTTTCAGTGGCTGTGACGTTTTATGTCACAGCCATTTTTTGTACTAGCAAGTTGATAATATAGGTTTTTCAATTTCTAAAAGTTTTTTTAAAGTCTTATAGAATAGCAAAACATTCTACTTTCCTATAAACTGTGATATAATCCGTTTGTTGATTTTCTTTGAGAGGAAGACATAAATGCAAGTATATGGTATAGACGCAATTATTCGAATTGTTTCACACTTTGCTTTTATCTATTTAGCTTTCTGGGCATTACGTTCGTTAAGAACAGAAAAACTATTTAAAGCATTCCATGAAACACAAATTCGTATGACAATTATGATGGCTTCTGTAGCACTGGGATTTACATTTAGTACTTTCTTTTTGGAAATCATCGTTATGTGTAAAAATATATTTTTAAGTTATCAATAATTACAAAACAACTAACTACATATAAAATGTGTAAATCGGTTATATCGATTTTTTGGAGGGAACGTAATGGAAGAGATCATCGTTCGAGGTGGAAGAAAATTAAACGGTACAGTGAAGATTGAAGGGGCAAAAAATGCGGTATTACCAATCTTAGCTGCTAGTTTATTGGCTGAAGAAGGAACAACTAGATTAAGCAATGTACCGATACTATCTGATGTTTTCACAATGAATCAGGTGATTAGCTATTTAAATGCGGAAGTTGTACTTGACGAAGTTACTAAGGAAATCACAATAGATGCGACAAAAGAACTAGAGGTTGAAGCTCCATATGAATATGTAAGTAAAATGCGGGCATCTATTGTAGTAATGGGACCTTTATTGGCCCGCAATGGACATGCAAAAGTCGCATTACCTGGGGGATGCGCTATTGGCAAGCGACCAATCGACTTACACTTAAAAGGATTTCAGGCTTTAGGGGCTAAAATTATTCAAAAAAATGGCTATATCGAAGCAATTGCAGATGAATTAACAGGAAGCAACATTTATTTAGATTTTCCTAGTGTGGGCGCAACTCAAAACATTATGATGGCCGCAGTAAAAGCTAAAGGAACTACTGTTATTGAAAACGTTGCTCGCGAACCTGAAATTGTAGATTTAGCAAACTTTTTAAATAAAATGGGAGCACGTGTCTACGGTGCTGGTACAGAAACGATGCGCATAGAAGGTGTTTCTCAAATGCATGCTGTTTCACATCCAATTGTTCAAGACCGTATTGAAGCAGGTACATTCATGGTAGCTGCTGCTATGACTGAGGGAAATGTGTTAATTGAAGAAGCCATTTCTGAGCACAATCGACCATTGATTTCAAAATTAATGGAAATGGGTGCGGTAATTACCGAAGAATCCAATGGATTACGTATAGTAGGTCCTAAATATATCAAGGCCACTGATGTGAAGACGATGCCTCATCCTGGTTTTCCAACGGATATGCAGGCTCAAATGACAGCTATTCAAACAGTAGCTGATGGAGTCAGTACAACTGTAGAGACAGTCTTTGAGAATCGTTTCCAACATTTAGAAGAAATGCGTCGCATGAATGTCGATGTGAAAATTGATAATAATGTAGCGATTATTAAAGGAAATACAAAATTACAAGGTGCAGAAGTCTATGCAACTGATTTAAGGGCAGCTGCAGCTTTAATCTTAGCTGGTTTGCGTTCTGAAGGGATCACTCGAGTGCGCAATTTAAAATACCTAGATCGTGGATACTATCAATTTCATCGTAAACTACAATTGCTAGGTGCTGATGTTGATCGTGTAGATAGTGAAACTGGTGACACAGTAGAACAATCGGCTGTATTTGCTTAAGGAGTGAGACTATGAGTTCAAGTGATCATATTTTACGCAGTTTAATAAAGATTGTCGGCGTTTTATTGGCAGGAGTCATTCTGTTTATTGTCGGCAGTATGATTGGCTATGGAGTCATGGGTGGCGGGAATCCTTTTGGTGTATTGCTCCCTGGAGTATGGCGGCATATATTAGATTTTGTTCAATGATTACACTATGAACGATCTGTTGCTTGATATTTATTATCCAAACTATGTTAGTATTTGTTCTTCTTGCGGTCTAATCAGTCCGCGTCGCAGTTTGCGATTTGTAAGGACTTATTGACCATAGTTTGGATTTTTTAGTTATAGTTAGTTTCAACTGTTGTCTTATTTCGAAAGGAAGTACCTATATATATGATTAAGAATGGTTTGATTTTACTTGTGCGAGGCTATCAGCGATTTATCTCACCGTTGTTTCAGCCGTCCTGCCGTTATTATCCATCTTGCTCAAGCTACATGATTCAAGCTTTGCGAGTGCATGGAACTCTCAAGGGTATTTTAATGGGAATTGCCAGAATTTTACGTTGTAATCCTTTTGCTCGTGGTGGCATTGATTTTGTACCGCTTCAATTTTCATTACACAAAAATACAACAGATGAAGATCCGCCAAACTATGATCAGTATCGATCATGATTAGACTTTTGAATTCAGGTGCAGTGATTGTCAGTCACGAAAGAGATTATAATGATAAATTTAAGTTTCAAGCTTTCTAAAAATGTTGTTCATAGGATATTAGTTTATGCTTTAAATGGCATCAATACTACTATAGAAGTAAGTGAAGGAATATAGAGTGTTGCATTTCTAGACTGTTAGTGAAAATGCATGCCTAAATCTTAAATGGTATTTATAAAATTCGATTTATACTGACGTTGTGGATAATATATTTTTCCAAAAGCCTAGCAGAACCATTTTCTACAATTCTTAGCAATTGAGAATACTCAATCCTTAAGAAGGAACCTTTGTATCATACTACTAATCAAAGGTTTTTTTATTGCAAAAATGATGTAAGCGTTATGAAATATTCAATATCAGCGAATTATTAAAATATTCAGAAAATTTAATTGACAGTGAGAAAGAAATCGGCTATATTGATACTTATCTTAGCGTACTATCATTATTTTATTAGGGGGAAATAGGATGAAAAAAAGTGTATTTGTTGCGCTAGCAGCGGGTTTGTTCTTGTTTGGCGCATGCGGTTCGCCTTCAGCAAATTCTAACGGAGACAGCGGTGGCGGCAACAGCGCTGACAGCGATACAATCAAGATCGGCGGAAACTTCGAATTATCTGGAGCAACTGCAGCATATGGGGAAGCAGAAAAAGAAGCAGCTGACTTGGCAGTTGAGGAAATCAATGCCGATGGTGGTATTTTAGGCAAACAAGTTGAATTTGTTGCTAAAGACAATAAATCAGACAACAATGAAGCTTCTTCAGTAGCAGCGAACTTAACAACTAACGATAATGTAGTAGCTGTTGTTGGACCTGCAACTTCTGGAGCAGTTAAAGCAACCTTGCCAAACTTGACGAAATCACAGGTTCCAGGTGTAACACCATCCGGAACAGATGATGGTATCACTGTTCAAGGGGACAACGTTCAGCCTTATATTTTCCGGGCTTGCTTCCAAGACAGCTTCCAAGGAATTGTTTTAGCGAAATACGCACAAGACAACATGGATGCCGATAAAGCAGTTATCTTTGGCGATAGCGCTAGCGACTACGCAGACGGCTTGACTAAAGCCTTCAAGAGTACTTACAAAGGCGAAATCGTTGCAGAAGAAAAATTCACTGCTGGAGACAAAGATTTCCAAGCAATGTTAACAAAAGTAAAAGATCAAGATTTTGACGTAATCTTCATTCCTGGTTACTACACAGAAGCTGGTTTGATTATCAAACAAGCACGTGAAATGGGTATTGAACAACCAATCGTTGGAGCTGACGGTTTTGGTGATGAAAAACTAGTTGAAACAGCAGGCGCTAGCAATGTGTCCAACGTTTACTACACTGGTCACTTCTCAACTAAAGCACCAGCAACTGATAAAGTTCAACCATTTATCGATGCATTCCAAGAAAAATATGGTCGTCAACCATCTTCATTTAATGCACTAGGCTATGATGCTATTTACATGATCAAACAAGCAATTGAAGATCAAGGTGAAGCAACTCCAGCTGCAATTACTGAAGGTTTGGCTAACTTGAAAGACTTCGAAGGCGTTACAGGTAAAATTACGATGGATGAAGAACATAACCCAGTGAAATCAGCTGTAGTTCTTGGTCTTACTGATGGAAAAGAATCTTCTGCTGAAACTGTAAATCCTTAAGCGTTTAAGCAGGCAAGGCAAGACAAGCATGCTTGTCTTGCCTTTATTATTTGAAAAGAGAGTGATTAGATGGAAATATTCATCCAGCAATTGGTAAACGGCCTGTTTCTAGGCAGTATTTATGCATTGATGGCTTTGGGATATACCATGGTTTACGGGATTATCAAATTGATCAACTTTGCCCACGGTGATATTTATATGATCGGGTCGTTCATCGGCTATTTTTTGATTAACCAATTTAACATGGGCTTCTTCCCGGCTTTGCTTTTATCGATGATCGGCAGTGCGATTTTAGGAGTTGTTATTGAATTTCTAGCGTACCGGCCATTAAGAAATTCTACTCGGATTGCAGCCTTAATTACCGCAATTGGGGTATCGTATTTATTGCAAAACACAATGATCTACTTCTTCAGCTCCACAACAAGACCGTTTCCGCAAGTTATTCCCTTGCAAACGTATCGAATCGGTTTCTTGCAAGTATCCAATATTCAATTGCTGATTTTAGGTGTATCTTTATTATTAATGATCTTATTGAATTTAATTGTACAAAAGACCAAAATGGGAAAAGCAATGCGGGCAGTAAGTGTAGATGCTGATGCGGCACAATTGATGGGAATTAATGTGAATCGTACAATTTCCTTCACCTTTGCACTAGGCTCAGCTTTGGCTGCTGCTGGCGGGATGATGATCGGGCTTTACTATAACTCGATTGAACCGATGATGGGGTACATTCCAGGTCTTAAATCATTTATTGCGGCCGTATTAGGTGGGATCGGTTTGATTCCAGGTGCGGCAATCGGTGGTTTTGTTATTGGTTTAATTGAGACTTTAACCACAGCATTGGGATTCTCAGATTTCAAGGATGCGGTTGTATATGCTGTCCTGATTCTTATTTTATTAGTTCGTCCGGCCGGAATTTTAGGCAAGAACATCAAAGAGAAAGTGTAGGTGAATCAAATGAAGAAGAATTTGAAATACAATTTGATTTGGCTCGCTTTGATTATTATCGGCTATCTGGCTTTGTACATTAGTTATTCAGCTGGAATGGTCAATCTATTTTTGGATAATATCATCATCCAAATCGGTATCAACATTATTTTAGCTGTTGGCTTGAATTTGATTATTGGTTTTGCTGGGCAGTTCTCATTAGGGCACGCAGGATTTATGGCGATCGGTGCCTATGCGGCAGCCTTGATTTCTATGAGCAATCCCACCTATGCTGGATTTTTCTTAGGTATGGCAGTAGGTGTTGTGATGGCGGGTGTAGTAGCAGTTATTGTCGGAATTCCAACTCTACGCTTAAGCGGCGATTATTTGGCGATTGCAACTTTAGGTGTTGCTGAGATTATTCGGATTTTAATCATTAACATGCGAGACATTACTAACGGACCGACTGGATTGTTTGGTATCTTGCCATTTGTTGATTGGCAGATGGTTTACGGTTTTGTAGCAGTAACAACATTAATTGTTGTAAACTACATTCATTCAGGAGCTGGTCGTGCGACAACTGCGATTCGCGAAGATGAAATTGCTGCTGAATCAATGGGTGTAAATACTACAAAATATAAAGTAATTGCTTTTGCAATTGGTGCCATGACAGCTAGTGTAGCGGGTGCGCTTTACGCTGGTTACTTGCAAACCATCGCGCCAAAAGATTTCGCCTTCACTAAATCAATTGATATTTTGATTATGGTAGTTCTAGGCGGTATCGGCAGCGTGACAGGAAGTTTCATTGCGGCTATTCTTTTAGGGATTATCAATATGTATTTGCAGGACTTTGGTGCCCTACGAATGATTATTTATGCTTTGGCCTTGATTATTTTGATGATCTTCAAGCCAGGCGGTTTATTGGGCACGAAAGAATTGTCTGTGAAGAAACTCTTCAATAAGTTTAAAAAAGGAGATGACCAAAATGCCTCTATTGGAAATTAAAGATTTAACCAAAAATTTCGGTGGGCTGGCGGCTGTCTCTAATGTAAATATGCAGCTGGACGACAATCAGCTAATTGGCTTAATCGGTCCTAATGGTGCGGGTAAAACGACTCTCTTTAACTTAATCACTGGTGTATATGAACCTAGCGAAGGTGAAGTGCTGTTGGAAGATAATGGACAAGCGGTTCTTTTAAATGGAAAAAAACCGTATAAGATTGCTGATTTAGGTTTGGGACGAACTTTTCAAAATATTCGTTTATTCAAAGATTTAACGGTCTTAGATAATGTGCTAATTGCTATGAATAGCAAAAATAGCGAGAACTTCTTCTCAAGTGTTTTACGCCTACCTAGTTTTTACAAAAAGGAAGAAGAATTAAGAAAAGAAGCGATGGAGCTATTAGCAATTTTCGACCTGCAAGGTAAAGCTGACAATTTAGCCCGCAATTTGCCTTACGGGGAACAGCGTCGCTTAGAAATCGTTCGCGCCTTAGCTACTCATCCGAAGATTTTATTCTTAGATGAACCAGCAGCGGGGATGAACCCGCAGGAAACGGCTGAACTGACTGAATTAATTCGTAAAGTCCAAAAAGAATTCCAAATTACGATTCTTTTGATTGAACATGATATGAACTTAGTTATGGAAGTATGCGAACGTATCTATGTACTAGAGTACGGCCGGGTACTAGCAGAAGGTACACCTGAGGAAATCAAATCCAATCCAGAGGTAATCAAAGCGTATCTTGGAGGTGACCTATAATGCTGAAAATCGAAAATCTATCTGTGCATTATGGCGTGATTCAAGCCGTCCGTGATGTTAATTTTGAAGTAAACGAAGGCGAAATTGTTTCCTTAATCGGAGCCAATGGTGCTGGAAAAACAACAATCCTGCGGACAATTTCTGGATTAATCCAGCCTTCTGGTGGTAAAATTACTTTTGAAGGTGAAGAAATTCAAAAGCGTCAACCGCAAAAAATCGTTGCTAAAGGAATCTCTCAAGTTCCGGAAGGCCGCCATGTTTTTCCTGGTTTAACCGTGCAAGAAAACTTGGAAATGGGCGCTTTCTTGCGCAAAGACGGCAACCTAAGTGAAGAATATGAAGCGATCTTCCAAAAATTCCCAATCTTGAAGGAACGTCGCGGACAAGATGCAGCTACGCTGTCTGGCGGCGAACAGCAAATGCTGGCAATGGGCCGGGCTTTAATGTCTAAACCGCGCTTGCTGTTGCTGGACGAGCCTTCTATGGGGTTAGCACCAATCTTTATTAAAGAGATCTTTAACATCATCCGTGAAATTCAACAACAAGGCACCACCGTCTTATTGATTGAGCAAAACGCCAAAATGGCTTTGTCGATTGCTAATCGCGGTTATGTGCTGGAAACAGGTAAAGTCGTTTTACAAGGTACGGGTGAAGAACTCTTGGCTAGTGACGAAGTGAAGAAAGCATACTTAGGAGGATAAAAATGAGCGTAAAAGATTTTATGTCCGCTAATTTAGTTGTGGTTGATCCAAAAACCAAGATTTTTGATGCAGTGGATTTAATGAAGCAGCACGATATTCATCGTCTGCCAGTCGTAGAAAACAACAAATTGGTAGGCTTGATCACTGAAGGAACCATCCAAGAAGCGTTGCCGTCAAAAGCTACTTCTTTAAGTGTTTATGAAGCAAACTACTTGTTGAATAAAACCGTGGTCGCTGATGTAATGATCAAGGATGTTAAAACGATCCATCCAGAGGCTCAGCTAGAAGATGCGGTCTATGCGATGCGTGAAAACAATATTGCGGTATTGCCGGTGTTGGACAATGACCAAATCGTAGGAATTATTACGAATAATGATATTTTCGATGCCTTCTTGAAGTTAGCAGGCTATCATGATGGAGGCAGCCGCATTCAGGTTCGCATTCAGCAGGATAAGAAGGGTGTATTAGCAGAAATTGCTAAAGTCTTGGCAGATAATGACTACAGCATTCTGACTGTGATTATTGACCATGTAGATGGTGCTGCAATCGTCGAACTGCAAATGCAAGCGAAGGAACCAGAAAAAATTAAAGCTTTGTTGGAACAAGCTGGGTTTAATGTGACGGCAGCTGTTTTAACGAATCCATAAATCACCTAGGGCTAAACCACCAGAAGTTTATTGTTGAACGACTGCTGGTTCAGTCCCTTTGTTTTCATGATTAGGATATGCTACAATGGATTTCGCGAGGTGAAAATAATGGCTAAAAAGAACAAAGACATTCAAGTACAAATTCAAGAAGCTCAAAAACTAGTGAACGGAAAAAATATCGAAGTCGTTCAAGTGATTATCGGTAAAAAAACAATTGGTGAGTTAATTCCTGATGGAAAAAACTTTCAAATGTTCGCTGATGGTAATTCTTTAGGTGCTGCAAGATCCCTAGATGACGGGATTGAGGCAGTTATTCGTAATTGGAATCTTCACGATTAAAAAAATGAAGAAAAGTACTTGCATTTTTTTTTAAAATTCGGTATTATAACTGAGTCGGGTTTTTAAGAAACCTTTCGAAGAATGCAAGTTCTATTATTTGAAGTTGTATTAAATATGGAGGAGTAGCGAAGTGGCTAAACGCGACGGACTGTAAATCCGTTCCTTAGGGTTCAGTGGTTCGAATCCACTCTCCTCCACCATTGGGGTATAGCCAAGCGGTAAGGCAAGGGACTTTGACTCCCTCATGCGTTGGTTCGAATCCAGCTACCCCAGTATTTTTAGTCAGACAATTGTGTCTGGCTATTTTTTTGTCACTCCTACTTTTCGCAGTTTGTCAGAAGCGCAGGCATTTCCCTAATGTGCCACCTAGATAGAGATCGTAATGTTTAGCATAATGGTATGCGTAAGAGAATGAACTTGATTTTTGGCGGGTTTAGAAAAATCAATTCCCCAAAAAGGAGCCAGCTGACACTCATACTTCTCGCAGTTGTTCTAACTGCAGATTATCATAGACTCTGAATTCTTCCTCAGTCTTTCTAAATTTCAATCAATCTCCAGGCTTTAATCGCAAAAATATAGTAGAATAATCATAGAGAGTATATCTCGTACAATTATTCTTCAAATGTTATAGGAGGCGATTATATGGAAAGAGCGAAACGGGTTAAAGAAATGGTGACCGAAACTGCTGAACGAGTATACGACTTGCTTAAAGATAATCAAGTGGAAGTTTCTGTCGATACTAAAGATAAAAAAGGGGTAAAGGTACGTAAAATGCGTCCAACCCAGCACACAATCAAATGGAAAGCTAAAAATCATTAATAAAAAGTGTCGAATACCGATTACGGCGTTCGACACTTTTTATTAATGTTCGATTTCAATTCCTAAAATCGTCAAATGTCCGTTGCCAACTAATTTCACAACTAATTTTGCTAAATGATCGGCAGGCATTTGCGTATCGCTGGTGATCCACCAATGCAAAGTACCGACAAAAATAGAAGTCATGTATTCTAAAATAAAATCCATTGGAACTTCAATATCATTTTCAGTAATCTTCAAACGGTTGAAAATATGAGCATACTTTTCGTCTAGGATTTCCTCGATTTGTTTGCGCAGCATTTCGTTGGCTGAACCGTCCATAATGGTTAAAAAGAATTTTCGATTTTCTTGAATTCGTTTGTAGATATTTGTCAATACGATTTCGATTTGTTTAACTTTCAGACGATTTCCTTGAACAATTTGATCTGGATCCAGTACAGAAGCAAATGCTTCAACTGCATTGCGGAATATAAAATCGTATAAATCTTGTTTGTCTTTGAAGTGTGCATAAAAGGTTGCTCGATTAATCATTGCTTCATCAGCAATCTCCTGAACTGTGATGTGTTCATACCCTTTTTGTTCGACTAAGTGGACAAAAGCTTCAACAATCATCTTATGAGTGCGCTTTACTCGTAAATCTAATTTTTTCGCCATGGAATTTCCTTTCATTTTTAACGACATGTTACAGTTAATTGTTGCTTAACTCACGAATCTGTAAGTTTTGGTTGTTGCTTTCTCATGAAAATCTTTTTAGAATATACGTGAGTAGTATAACAAACACGATGTAAGATAATCAACATGTGTCGTAAAATAAAGAAGGTAGGAAATAAGAATGACATTACGCGCCGGGATCGATGTTGGCTCAACAACAGTTAAGCTGGTCGTCCTAGATGAAGAGAATCGGAGCTTGTTTTCAAAATATGAGCGTCATTTTTCCGATGTGAAAACTGCGACAGAACGTGTGCTACGGGAAGCACAATCAATTGTGAAGCAGCGCCCACTTACAATGAACATTACTGGTTCTGGTGGTATGGGTTTGGCTGATGTGTTGAGGATACCCTTTGTACAGGAAGTAATAGCTTGTACACGCACAGTTGAAGAAGTGATCCCACAAACCGATGTAGCAATTGAACTAGGCGGAGAAGACGCAAAAATCACGTTTTTTGAAGGTGCCTTGGAACAACGGATGAATGGAAGTTGTGCTGGCGGAACAGGAGCTTTTATTGATCAGATGGCTTCTTTATTGAAGACTGATGCAAACGGAGTAAATGAATTAGCCAAAAACTACAAGACGCTTTATCCAATTGCTTCTCGTTGTGGTGTATTTGCTAAGACGGATGTTCAGCCTCTAATTAACGAAGGTGCAGCTAAGGAAGATATAGCAGCTAGTATTTTTCAAGCTGTTGTCAATCAGACAATTGCTGGATTAGCTGCGGGACGAAAAATTAAAGGAAATATTGCTTTTTTAGGTGGTCCTTTATATTTTATGTCAGAGCTTCGTAAGAGATTCATTGAAACATTGGACATCGCACCAGAAAATGTCGTTTTTCCGGAAAATCCACAGTTATTTGTTGCAATGGGAGCAGCATTTTATTCAGAAGATGCTGAAGCAACGACACTGGAAGTGTTGATTGATTATTTAACTACGGCTGAGGAAGGGCATCTGGCACCATCAGATACACTAGAACCTTTATTTAAAGAGGAAGCGGATTTGAAAGCTTTTCGAAAGCGACATAATCAAGCACAAGCTGAGGAAAAGGATTTACAGCAACATAAAGGGGCAGCCTTTTTAGGAATTGATGCTGGCTCTACTACAACAAAAGTAACGTTAATTGATGATAGTGGCCGTTTAATGTATTCTTTTTATGGAAATAATCAAGGACAGCCATTAGAAACAACTATGACTGTTTTGAAAGACTTGTATCAAAAACTACCTGAGGGTGTTTTCATTGGAAAAGCAGCCGTGACCGGTTATGGAGAACAATTGATTCAAAATGCTTTGAAGGTGGATATTGGTGAAGTAGAGACGATGGCACATTACAAAGCGGCCAACCATTTCCAACCAGGCGTTGATTTTATTTTAGACATTGGTGGTCAAGACATGAAAGCGATGACTATAAAAGATGGCGCTTTGTCTTCAATCCAATTAAATGAAGCGTGCTCTTCCGGTTGTGGTTCATTTATTGAAACCTTTGCTAAGTCATTGAACTATAAAGTAGAAGATTTTGCTCAAGCAGCTGTAAAATCACATGCACCAGTTGATTTAGGGTCTCGTTGTACCGTCTTCATGAACTCAAAAGTAAAACAAGTTCAAAAAGAAGGTGCTTCTGTAGGCGACATTTCTGCAGGACTTTCTTACTCAGTTATTAAAAATGCTATTTATAAAGTAATCAAAGTTCGTCGGCCAGAAGAGCTGGGAGCAAAAATTGTTTGTCAGGGTGGTACTTTCTACAACGAAGCTGTATTACGGGCTTTCGAAGTAGTCACAGGGCGTGAAGTAGTCCGTCCATCGATTGCTGGTCTAATGGGCGCTTATGGAGCTGCTTTAATCGCATTAGAAAACTACGAAGTCGGTGAGATAAGTAAAACCCTCTCTTTAGCTGAATTAGACAGCTTTACTGCGGAAAAAGAATTTACTCATTGCGGATTGTGCGAAAACAACTGCATGATGACGGTGACAATTTTCTCTGATGGTCGTGAGTTTATTACAGGGAATCGCTGTGAACGCGGTGCGCGAATTAAAATTAAGCGCGAAGACCGGAAAGTGAACCTAATTGATTACAAATATCGACGATTGTTCAAGTATCGCCCTCTACGAAAAAAAGATGTCACAAGAGGGACAGTTGGAATTCCAAGAGTCTTGAACATGTATGAAAATTATCCGTTATGGCATACTTTCTTTACTGATTTAGGTTTCCGGGTCGAATTGTCTCCTCGTTCCAACAAAGAATTGTATGAACAAGGGATGGAAACTATTCCTAGTGACACCGCCTGCTATCCGGCTAAAATCGCTCATGGACACATTCAAGCCTTGATTAATCAAGGAACTCCAATGATCTTCTATCCTGGTGTCGTTTTTGAACGAGAAGAATCAAAGAATGCGGACAATCATTTCAATTGCCCAATTGTTCAGAGCTATCCAGATGTTATTCGCAATAATGTGGATGATATCCGTGAAGGCAAAGTAGACTATCGTAATCCTTATCTAAACTTGGCTAACGAAGCTTCAGTTGCTAAAGTATTGAGTCGTACGTTCAAAGATTTAGGAATCAGCGAATCAGAAATTACGGAAGCTTTGCATCATGGCTATGAAGAATTAGAAGCGTTCAAACAAGATATTCGGACAAAAGGTGAAGAAACCTTAATGATGCTGAATCAAACAGGACAACGCGGTGTTGTACTGTCAGGCCGCCCGTATCACTTGGATCCTGAAATCAATCATGGAATTGCTGACGTTATTACGCAAGAAGGTTTCCATGTGTTGACAGAGGACAGTGTGTCTCACTTAAGCGATGTCGGTAACTTACGGGTAGTAAACCAGTGGGTGTATCACTCTCGCTTGTATGCGGCTGCTCGGGTTGTTGCTAAGAGTAAAAATCTAGAATTAGTACAACTGAACTCCTTTGGCTGCGGTCTAGATGCAGTGACGACAGATCAAGTGGAAGAAATCATGGATCAGTATGGTAAAATTTACACGGTATTAAAAATTGATGAAGGTTCTAACTTAGGAGCGATCCGCATTCGCCTACGTTCGTTGAAGGCAGCAGTGAATGAACGAGTTAAATCAAACTATGAGCCTGTCCAACGTTTTGAAGAACCGGCTAAAATTATGTTTACCAAGGATATGCGTAAAAAGCATACGTTACTGTTACCAATGCTAAGTCCTATTCATCAAAGTGGATTGTTCGATGTTGCTTTAGAAGCTTCTGGCTACAACGTTGTCTGTCTGCCAGCAATGGATCGTGAAGCAGTAAATGTTGGGTTGAAATACGTAAATAATGATGCCTGTTATCCAGCCATTATTTCAATTGGTCAATTAGTAGAAGCATTACAAAGTGGCGAATACGATTTAAACAACGTGAGTGTAATGATGAGCCAAACGGGTGGTGGTTGTCGAGCAACTAACTACATTCCGCTGTTGCGTAAAGCACTAGCAGATGCAGGATTTGGACACGTACCAGTAGTCTCTGTTTCGTTAGGAAATAAAGGCGTTGAATCTAATCCAGGATTCAAATTCACATTGCCAATGATTAAACGAGCAGTTGTAGCGATTCTATATGGTGATCTATTCGAGCGGGTAGTTTATCGTACGCGTCCTTATGAATTGGAAAAAGGTCAAATTGATGCACTCCATGAAGAATGGTTGAAGAAAGTGGAAGGGAATGTCCGCAACGGTTCTTTGACTCAATTCAATCGGAATATGAAAAAGATCATCAAAGATTTCGATACGATTCCTATTTCTGATGAAGTGAAACCTAAAGTCGGTGTCGTTGGCGAAATCTTAGTGAAATATTCACCGACTGCTAACAATGATATCGTTCGTTTGTTAGAAGAAGAGGGAGCTGAAGCAGTTGTCCCAGATTTAGTCGGTTTCATGAACTATTCCTTGTATAACCAAATTTGGAAGTACGATAATATGGGTATGCCGAAGAAAAACAAGAATATGGCTGAATTTGTTATTAAACTGATTGAAGTGGTTGAAAAGCCGATGGACAAAGCATTGCGTGGGTCTAAGCGTTTTACCGGCATTCACTCTATTTATCAGTTGGCTGAAGATGCCAGCAAAATTCTTTCCATTGGTAACCACACAGGTGAAGGCTGGTTCTTAACTGGTGAGATGATTGATTTATTGAAAAATGGTGTGAATAATATTGTCTGCATGCAGCCTTTTGGATGTTTACCTAACCACGTAGTTGGTAAAGGAGTAATTAAAGAGTTGCGGCATCAATATCCAAAATCAAATATCGCAGCAATTGATTATGACCCAGGTGTATCCATCGTTAACCAGTTAAATCGGATTCGTTTAATGATGGCAACTGCCAATAAAATGTTGAACGAAGAAAAGGTAAAACTATAGAAATAGCAGCGTTTAAGAAGGTAGATCATTTTTTCGCAAAATGGTCTACCTTTTTTTATTGTGAATGAGGTATATACCAGTTATAATAGAGAAAAAAAGAGGAGCGATCAAAATGGCTAGTCAAATACCCGTTTATATTCAAATACATGATCAATTAAAAGATGAAATTGAAAAAGGTGTTTGGAAAATTGGCGATCGTTTGCCGTCTGAACGAGAATTATCAGTAAAATTTGGGGTCAGTCGAATGACCTTGCGACAAGCCATTCAAACCTTGGCAGATGAAGGGATATTGGAACGGAAAATCGGGTCCGGTACTTATGTAGCCAATGAAAAAGTACAAGAGAAAATGAGTGGGACGACTAGTTTTACTGATATTATGGAATCACAAAACCGCAAACCCTCTAGTAAAACGATTTCCTTTTTCTATTCGCCAGCGAGCTCCAGCGAAGCAGAAAATCTAGGATTAGCAAAGGGCGATCAAATTCTGCGAATGGAACGGATTCGTTACGCGGACAATATTCCAATCTGTTTTGAAGTAGCCAGTATTCCAGCAAAGATCGTCAAAGGGTTTAGTAAAGAAGAAATTACTGATTCTTTTTACCATACATTGAAACAAAAAGGCATGGAGATTGGTCGAGCGAATCAAACAGTGTCTGCCATTTTAGCATCTGAACAGATTGCTGAGTACTTGGAAGTCAAACGTGGAGACGCTGTTTTACGTTTACGACAAATTTCTTACTTAGCTGATGGTCGTCCGTTTGAGTATGTGCGAACTCAATATGTCGGCAATCGTTTTGAATTTTATTTGGAAAAATAAGTGGCTGTGACATAAACTGTCACAGCCACTGAAAACCGCATAATCGGTTTAACTGAAAGCAGCTATCTTCGGAGTAGTCGGCTTATTTCTCGGAGCTGAACACTGCTGTTATAATCTCTTTACCGGTTGTTCAAAATAAGCGATTTTACCACTATCAAAGTTGACCTGTCCGTTTAGCAAATCAGTGATCTGGGCTTCGAATTCTGCTTTTTTAGGCTCATCAATCATGCATGTTACGATCACTTGATCAGTAAATTGAGTGTCTTTGACAGCTATCTGTTGGTTTTCAATGAAGTTTTCCATTTTGCCCCAATTCCCATAACTGAGGGTGACTATAATTTCTTGCTGCAGTCGACCTTCAACGATTCCTGTTTCTCGAATCCCGTGGGCGACGGCACCAGAATAAGCGCGGATTAGCCCTCCAGCACCTAGCTTAATACCGCCAAAGTAGCGGGTAACAACTGCGGCAACGTTGATTAATTCATTTTTCTTCAATACTTCCAGCATAGGCACACCGGCTGTTCCACTAGGCTCGCCATCGTCACTAGTTCGCTGAATTTCTTGACGGTCACCTAACACATAGGCGCTACAATTATGATTAGCTTTCCAGTGCTCTTTTTTAACCAGTTGGATGAAAGTCTTTGCTTCGTCTTCAGAAGTTACCCGTTTTAAAGAACAAATGAACTGCGATTTTTTGATTTCGGTTTCATGAATACTGTCTTGTTGAATCGTTCGATAACTTTGTAACATTTTATCACCTCAACGTATAGTATAGGGGAAACCCTGAAAAAAAGAAATGGATCACCAATAAGGAGGGATAAATAATGGCTCGAACCAAGAAATACGATGGAATCACTCATTACTTGAAAAATAATGGTGGTTCCCAAGTCACTTTAACCTTTACTCAATATGATGAGTTGTTGTTTCCCAGCAGTGGACTTCCTAAGACTGCCAGAGAGGATTTAGATTGGTGGGCAAATGATTATCGTCATCCCGAAAAAGGTGCCTACGGCTGGTTAAATGCGGGTTACGAAGCCGTTCATGTGAATCTCGCAAAAGAATATGTGGTCTTTAATCGGCTAGTGAAATCAAATTGGCTATTTAAAAGTGAGCGAAAATAAAATTCGTTCGCTTTTTTTTACGTATCTTTTATCAGAGGTGAGGCTAATGAAAGAATACGAAGGTCAACGATTATTAAAAAGTGAATGGGAAGCTTTTTACCCAATGGTTAATTTGACTAAAGCTAAAAAAATTCCAGCAATGATCAAAGAAGATGCGATTGTTATTTGTGAGCGTTGTGGTAGCAAGTCCCAAGAACAGGTACCGGCTGGTTTCTATTACTGTCCAGAATGCATTAGTTTAGGTCGAATTACTAGCAGCCAGTACTTATATACGTTTCCTTTGACACGATTATCCAAACGCAGTGTCTCTTGTCAGTGGAAGGGAAACTTGTCACCTGCTCAAAAAGAAATTGCAGATCAACTAGTTTTGGGACAGCCACAAGCTGAAACATTTTTGATTTGGGCAGTTACTGGTGCAGGAAAAACGGAGATTCTTTATCCGTTAATTCAGCACTGTTTATCTCAAGGAAAGCGAATTGCGGTCACATCACCACGAGTAGATGTTTGTAATGAATTACATCTGCGCTTTACCCAATCCTTTCAGCAAGAAAAAATAAGTTTGTACCATGGCAGTAAACGTTTGGATATAGGAAACCAATGGATTGTTTGTACAATTCATCAGTTATATAGATACTATCAAACATTTGACTTAATTATTTTGGATGAAGTAGATGCATTTCCTTATGCCAACAATCCTTTTTTAGAACAAGCGATTGTGCGTGCTAAGCAACCACATGGAACAATCGTTTATTTAAGTGCAACTCCTTCAAAAAAACTTCAACGGTCAGTGGATCGCAGCTATCGTTTACCAGCTCGCTACCATCGCCGCCCGCTCCCAGTGCCTAGAGTTGTGCTGAACTTATCGTTAAAAAAGAAGTTACGACAGAATAAGTTGCCCAGCAAAATTATCAAGGAAGTAGTTCGTCTTTTAGAGCTAAATAATGTGTTAGTATTTTGTCCTAGTATTCACCTTTTAGAAGTCATTGCTCAACAACTACTGGCTAAATATCCGCAGCTCAAACTAACCACTGTGTTTGCTAACGATGAAGAACGCTTAGTAAAGGTTGAAAATATGCGTGACAGTAAATATCAAGTGCTGATTACTACCACTATTTTGGAACGAGGCGTTACTTTTGAAGGTGTATCAGTCATGATTTTAGATGCTTCACATCGCGTATTTAACAAGGCAGCTTTGGTTCAAATAGCAGGAAGAGCAGACCGAAAGGGACCATTTCGCAAAGCAGAGGTTTGCTTTGTAACTAGTGAATGGACGAAAATAATCAAACAAGCAGTTAAGGAAATTAAAGAAAATAACCAATTAGCAATGAAGGCGGGGTTGCTGGATGAAATGTAGTATTTGTCACAGTGAAATTATTGAAACATTATCGTTGATTGAGTGGTTCATTACACCCACTGTTTTATGTTTTCGTTGTCAAAAAAAATTTCATCGGCTAAATAAAGCAAAGACTTGTCCCGGTTGCGGAAGAGAAAATACAGGAGAGCTTTGTCAAGACTGTCAGCAATGGCAGGAAAGTCAGGGATATACACTAAAAAATACGGCATTATTTTCCTATAATGAGGGTTTTCAGGAATGGATTGAAGCATACAAGTTTAAAGGAGATTATCGTTTACGGTCAGTGATTGCTAGAGAATTAAAAAAAGAGATACGAAAATATCCTGATTACTTAATAAGTCCGATTCCGCTGTCAAATGAACGGTTTGCTCAACGAGGTTTTAATCAAGTTATTGGCTGTCTCGAAGTTACGGGAAAAAGTTATAATTGTTTATTGCAAAGGAAGATAGATGGACAACCACAATCAATGAAGTCACGAGTAGAGCGATTGAAAATGCCACAGCCTTATAAATTAAAAGTTGATGATAGTAAAATTAGAGGTAGAAAAGTCCTACTTATTGATGATGTTTATACAACTGGTCGAACTTTGTTTCACGCGGCAGAAATTTTATATGAAAAAGGCGCTGAAACAGTGAAAAGCTTGACTTTTGCTAGATGAAACAATCTTATTTTAGACAAAAAAATGATAGCGATTTACTTTGCAAAAGGATTAGAGTTGGTTATAATAGAGATAAGAAGTGGGGCGAAGAGTGGTCCTTCCCCGTATCTTCAGTTGGTAGACGAAAGGGGCAATTTGTATGTTTAGATATAACGTTCGAGGAGAAAACATCGAAGTTACTGAAGCAATTCGTGATTATGTAGAGAAGAAAGTGGGGAAATTAGAACGCTACTTCACAGATGTGCCCGATGCAACTGCACACGTGAATCTAAAAGTTTACACTGAAAAAACTGCAAAAGTTGAAGTAACGATTCCACTTCCTTACTTGGTGCTACGTGCGGAAGAAACTTCACCAGATTTGTATGCAAGTATTGATTTGGTTGTGGATAAATTAGAACGTCAAATCCGTAAATTTAAAACAAAAATCAACCGTAAAGCACGTGAAACTTCTTTACCAACCCGTGAAGTGGTAGTAGAGTTGAATGAGGATGAAGCGGAAGAAACTTCAGAATTAGAAATCGTGCGTACAAAACGTCTTTCTTTAAAACCAATGGGCAGCGAAGAAGCCGTATTACAAATGAATATGTTAGGACACAACTTCTTCATCTTTGAAGATGCTGAAACGAATGGTACTAGCATTGTTTACCGTCGGAAAGATGGTAAATATGGTTTAATTGAAACTGACTAATTAAAAAAATGGGCCCTTAGCTTAAGCTAAGGGTCCTTTATTTTGAGAAAATTTAATATCATGAGCAGTTTTTTTAGACTAAAAATTCTACGGGAAGCCGTTTAGAATGCTGTTTTTGTGCTAAAATTCCGAAAGTAAGTATTATTTTTTGTAAAGTTATTCTTTTTATTTCTGGGAGAAGTTTCTTTTCTAAGGTACTAATGATAAAATAGACTAGCAGATTTATAGACAAATCAATGAGAGCACAAAGGAGTAAGAAAAACGAATGGCAAACTTTCTAAGAAAGATGATCGAGAATGATAAAAAAGAACTGAAGCGATTAGCTGGCATCGCAAACCAAGTCGAAAGTCATGCCGAAGCTATGGCAAAACTTTCTGATGAAGAGCTTCGAGCAAAAACAGATGAGTTTAAAGTACGCTATAAAAATGGTGAAACTCTAGATGAATTATTACCAGAGGCTTTCGCAGTAGTTCGTGAAGCTGCAAAGCGAGTACTAGGATTATACCCGTATCATGTCCAATTAATGGGTGGAGTTGTTCTTCATGATGGAAACATACCTGAAATGAAGACAGGTGAAGGAAAAACACTAACAGCTACGATGCCAGTCTATTTGAATGCTCTAACTGGCGAAGGTGTTCACGTAGTTACCGTTAATGAATATCTAGCGACTCGGGACTCCACTGAGATGGGAGACCTTTATAATTTCTTAGGTTTAAGCGTTGGCTTAAATGTCAATTCAAAAACTGCTGACGAAAAACGGGAAGCATACGCTTGTGATATCACTTATAGTACTAATAATGAGCTAGGATTTGACTATTTAAGAGATAACATGGTTGTTTATCGCAGCCAAATGGTTCAACGACCATTAAACTATGCGATTGTTGATGAAGTTGACTCTATTTTAATCGATGAAGCTAGAACACCATTGATAATTTCTGGAGCTGCTGAGAAATCAACTGCTCTATACACTCGTACAGACAATTTTATTAAACGCCTGCAAGAAGATGAGGATTACAAGATCGATATCCAATCAAAAACGATTGGTTTAACCGAACAAGGAATCGAAAAAGCAGAAGCGAACTTTGGCTTGGAGAACTTATATGATTTAGAAAATACAGCCTTGACTCACCATTTAGATCAAGCATTGCGCGCTAATTATATTATGCTTCGTGACATTGACTACGTAGTTCAAGAAGGTAAAGTATTAATTGTTGACCAATTTACTGGACGAATTATGGATGGGCGTCGCTATTCTGATGGCTTGCATCAGGCGATTGAAGCCAAAGAAGGCGTTGAAATTGAAGACGAAACTAAAACAATGGCGACTATTACATTCCAGAACTATTTCCGGATGTATAAAAAACTTTCTGGAATGACAGGTACGGCTAAAACTGAAGAAGAAGAATTTCGTGAAATCTACAATATTGAAGTTATTCAAATCCCAACGAATCAGCCAGTTATTCGAGAAGACCATGCTGATTTATTATACCCGACTTTAGAAAGTAAGTTTAAAGCAGTTGTCCAAGATATCAAAGAACGCCACCGGAAAGGTCAGCCAATTCTTGTTGGTACAGTAGCGGTAGAAACTTCTGAATTATTGTCAAACATGCTAAATAAAGAAAAAATTCCTCACGAAGTGCTAAATGCCAAAAATCACTTCAAAGAAGCTGAGATTATTATGAACGCTGGGCAAAAGGGAGCAGTGACAATCGCAACCAATATGGCCGGTCGAGGGACAGATATCAAGTTAGGGCTAGGTGTTGTTGAATTAGGTGGACTTGCTGTTATTGGTACTGAACGTCACGAATCACGTCGTATTGATAATCAGCTCCGAGGACGTTCGGGGCGTCAAGGAGATCCCGGGGTTTCACAATTTTACTTGTCTCTGGAAGATGATTTAATGAAACGTTTTGGCTCTGAACGAATCAAAGCTTTCTTAGATCGTATGAAAGTTGAAGATGAAGATGCTGTGATCCAAAGTAAAATGTTCACTAAACAAGTAGAGTCTGCCCAGAAACGGGTTGAAGGAAACAACTATGATACACGTAAAAATGTCTTACAGTACGATGATGTAATGCGTGAGCAGAGGGAAGTTATCTATAAACAACGCCAAGACGTAATTATGGAGGATAAAGACCTTTCACCACAATTATTAAATATGGTACGTCGAACAATTTCACGAGTGGTTGATGGTCATACTCAATTAGAAAAAGACAATTGGAATCTAGAAAGTATTGTTGATTTTGCTGGAAATGCTTTAGTTCATGAGGACTCAATTTCTATGGCAGACTTAACAGAGAAAACACCAGAAGAAATGAAGGACTTATTGTTCGCACGTGCAAAAGAAGTTTTTGAAGCGAAGGCGTCGCAGTTGCATAGTCCTGAACAGTTACTAGAGTTTGAAAAAGTTGTTATTCTACGTGTGGTAGATACTAAGTGGACAGATCACATTGATGCAATGGATCAGTTGCGTCAATCCATTGGACTACGAGCTTATGGTCAAAACAATCCGTTAGTTGAATACCAAACTGAAGGATATACCATGTTTGAAGATATGGTTGGAGCGATTGAATATGAAGTTACTCGTTTGTTCATGAAAGCCGAAATCCGTCAAAATGTTCAACGAGAACAAGTTGCTGAACCACAGGAAACCCATCCTGTCGAAGTAGACGGCGATCCAAAAAATTTAACCAGCGTGAAGAAAATGCCGGCAAAAGTTACTAAAGTCGGAAGAAATGACCCATGTCCATGCGGTAGCGGGAAAAAATATAAAAACTGCCACGGTAAGGGAGAATAATTTTAAATCCTAACTATCGGACGGGACATAGTAGCTAAAAAGCTATGTCTCGTCTTTCTATGTTAAGTGATCCAAAAAGAAAGAAGGAATAATTTTGGAAAACGCAGAGATCAGAAATCTATTGGATACAATCCATGAACAAGTAAACAGCTTTAGGGGGTCTCTTTGACCTAGATCGGTTAGAAGAAGATATTGCTGAAGCTGAGCATCAAATGGCAGATCCATCTTTTTGGGATGATTCTGAGAAAGCGCAAGAACTAATTAACAAGAATAATTTAGAAAAAGAGACATTTACTAAATTTAATAGCATGGAAGATGAAGCAGAAGAATTAAATTTAATGGTAGAAATGCAACAAGAAGAATACGATCCAGAATTACAGACAGAGTTAGAAAGTCGATTGCTCCAATTAAAGGACCAAGTAGCAAGCTTCGAACTATCCATGCTACTGGATGCACCTTACGATAAAAATAATGTAATTCTGGAACTTCATCCTGGTGCAGGTGGTACTGAGTCGCAGGATTGGGGCTCAATGTTGTTAAGGATGTATACTCGTTGGGCTGAGCAACATGGGTTTAATGTCGAAACGCTAGATTACCAAGCAGGAGATGAAGCTGGAATTAAAAGCGTTTCGTTAATGATCAAAGGGCTCAATGCTTACGGTTACTTAAAATCGGAAAAAGGGGTTCACCGCTTAGTGCGGATTTCGCCTTTTGATTCTGCTAATCGCCGACACACTTCTTTTTGTTCGGTAGATGTTATGCCTGAATTAGATGGTACGATAGAAGTAGATATCAATCCGGATGATTTAAAGGTAGATGTTTATCGAGCTAGTGGTGCAGGTGGTCAGCATATTAATAAAACTTCTTCAGCAGTCCGGATCACTCACTTGCCTACTGGAACAGTTGTAGCCAGTCAAGCGCAGCGTTCCCAATTTCATAACCGTGAAACAGCCATGACAATGTTAAAAGCTAAACTTTATCAACTGGAAATGGATAAAAAGGAACAAGAAGCATTGGCATTGCGAGGGGAACAGATGGATATTAGCTGGGGCTCGCAAATTCGTTCATATGTTTTCCATCCTTACTCAATGGTTAAGGATCATCGAACAAATTATGAAACTGGTAACGTGCAAGCAGTTATGGATGGAGATCTAGATCCGTTTATCGACGCTTATCTAAAGTGGCATCTAGGTCAAAGCAACTAAGTCAAATGAAATCTAATTGTAAACTACTGAAAGCCTGTTGCAATGTTTCCGTGCTATAATAGCTAAGAATTTAAGAGGATATGGAGAGATTACCCATGATTGAAATGCAAGATGTGGTGAAAAAGTATCCCAATAAGACGACGGCGGTTCGTGGTCTTACGGTCAATATTGATCAAGGGGAGTTTGTTTACGTTGTTGGCCCCTCTGGGAGTGGAAAATCAACCTTTATAAAACTGATGTATCGAGAAGAAAAAGCAACATCCGGTAAGAAGTTAGAGGTTGCTGGGCATAATTTACTAAAAATTAAGAATCGAGATGTTCCTTATTTACGTCGGGATGTGGGTGTAGTGTTTCAGGATTTCAAATTGCTGCCACGTAAAACTGTTTATGAAAATGTTGCTTATGCTATGCAAGTTATTGGACGCAAACCAAGAGATATCAAAAAACGTGTAATGGAAGTTTTAGACTTAGTCGGTTTGAAACATAAGGTACGGGTTTTTCCAAATGAATTATCAGGCGGGGAACAACAGCGAGTATCGATTGCGCGAGCAATTGTAAATACGCCTAAAGTTCTGATTGCTGATGAACCAACAGGAAACCTTGATCCAGAGACTTCTTGGGATATCATGAAGCTATTGGAACGTATAAATGCACAAGGAACTACGATTGTGATGGCTACACATAACAAAACTATTGTAGACACAATGCGACATCGTTTAATTGCAATTGAAAATGGTTTGATTGTTCGAGACGAAGCGGGAGGAGAATACGAATTCGATGATTAGAAATTTCTTCCGACATTTGTTGGAAAGTATGAAAAGCTTAAAGCGTAATGGCTGGATGACTTTAGCCTCTGTAAGTGCGGTTACCATCACTTTAACGCTAGCTGGTATCTTTCTGGCAATTATTATGAATGCAACGAAATTAGCACAAGATGTTGAAGGCAACGTTGATGTGACTGTATTTGTGGATATAGGTACTACAGAAGATGATTTAAAAGAATTGAAAACAGAATTGGCTGATATCAATCATGTAGAGAAAGTACAATTTTCCAGTAAAGAAGAGCAGTTGAAAAAGATACAAACTGCTTTAGGAGATGCTTGGGACCTATTTGAAGGTGATAATAATCCACTGTACGATGTCTACGTTGTGAGTGCAACAGATTCTCAGTATATTTCACAGGTAGCCGATCAAGCTAGCGAACTGTCCAATGTCAACCGAGCAGATTATGGTGGGAATTCGGCGGATCGGATTATTACTATGGCAGGTGTAGTTAGAACTTGGGGATTGGCTGCGGCGGCTTTGCTTATCTTTGTAGCAATCTTTTTAATCTCCAATACGATTCGAATTACCATCATTTCTCGTAAGCGGGAAATTCAAATTATGCGCTTAGTGGGAGCTAAAAATGGATACATTCGTTGGCCATTCTTTTTAGAAGGCGGCTGGATCGGTCTTATTGGTTCAATCATCCCAATTCTAATTTTGACTTATGGTTACCAGCAAGTTTATGAATTAGCTGCGCCATATTTGCTACAGTCTAATTTGAATTTACTAACACCAAATAGTATTGTTTGGAAGTTGGATATCTTGATGGCTGTTGGCGGGTATTTGATCGGTTCATTAGGTTCGATCATCTCAATGCGTCGTTTCTTAAAAATTTAAACTAGTAAAAGTGTTGGCGTTTCTCTACGCCAACACTTTTCTTTTATTCATTTTTAGCGAAGAATGTACAAACAAACTGAATTTTTTTTATTTACATTCGGTACCTTCTTCGCTATCCTTTAAAGGAAGGAGTTGGAAGTAGTGAGCTTTTTTCTAGGAAATATGGGACTTATTTTTCTAATTGTGAATACAATTTTATCACTGATCATTGTTTTTCGGGAACGTAAAGATACAGTAACTACTTGGGCATGGTTGTTGATCCTAACTTTCCTTCCTGTGGTTGGTTTTGTCATGTACATTTTTCTAGGCAAAGGAATCTCAAAAGAGCGAATTTTTGATTTAAAAATGCAAACAAAAATTGGTATGAATGTTGAAATTGAGCAGCAACAGCGAGCACTAGCTCGGGGTCTTTTTCCCAAACCATCGACCAATCAAGTTGATCCGAAGCAATTAATTTACATGCTGACAATGTTTGAAAGTTCACTTTACACGACGAATAATGAGGTTACATTATATACTGATGGTAGGGAGAAATTTGATGCTTTATTAGAAGATATCCAGCAAGCGACATTACATGTCCATATGGAGTATTATATATATAGAAGTGATGCGTTAGGGATCGAAGTTCGTGATGCACTGACTGAGGCAGCTAAACGGGGAGTTAAAGTTCGTTTACTGCTTGACGCTTGGGGATCTACTCAAGTCAATCGCAAATTTTTTGCACCCTTGCTAGAAGCAGGTGGTGAGGTAGAATTTTTCTTCCCATTGTTTGTTCCTTATCTAAATCCACGCATGAACTACCGCAATCACCGTAAAATTGTTGTAATTGATGGTAAAATTGGTTATACGGGTGGTTTTAATGTTGGTGATGAATATTTAGGTTTAGTAGAAAAATTTGGTTACTGGCGAGACAATCATATCCGTGTCTATGGAGATATTGTTTATTCCTTGCAAAACCGTTTCTTGATGGATTGGAATTCCCAGCATAAAAATGAAGTGCTGTATGAACCGATCTACTTTCCAGAAATTGAGTCTGAGGGTCGTTGTGCTTTACAAATTGTTACTAGTGGTCCTGATAGTGAACATGAGCAAATTAAAATGACCTATTTGAAGATGATCAACTTGGCCAAGAAAGAAATCTTGATTCAAACACCGTACTATATTCCTGATGATTCTATTCACGAGGCGTTAAAATCAGCATTGCTTTCAGGAGTAAAGGTGCGAATACAGATACCTAATAAGCCTGATCATATTTTAGTTTATTGGGCAACCTATTCCTTTGCGGCAGAACTACTGGAATATGGTGCAATTATTGAAACGTACGAGAATGGCTTTATCCATGCGAAAACTATGATTATTGATGAAGGGATCGTTTCTATTGGCTCTGCTAATATAGATGTACGATCATTCCAGTTAGATTTTGAAGTGAATACAGTTATTTATGATAGTCAAATTGCAAAAAAAGTCCGAGATGCTTTTTTTAGAGATTCTGAATTATCTGAAGTATTAACCCAAGAACGTTATGCTCAACGTGGTTTGATAATTAAATTTAAGGAAGGAATCGCCCGATTAATTTCACCACTGTTATAAAAAATACCTCTTGCTCTTTAAAAAGAAAATGGTACAATAAACAAGCTTATTTTTATTAAAAGGAGAATCCTCATGAAAAAATGGTTACTGCCCCTCTTAGGGACTGTACTTTTATTATCTGGCTGTTCAAAATGGATTGATCGTGGAGAATCAATTACAGCGGTAGGCTCTTCAGCACTACAGCCATTAGTCGAAACGGTTGCTGAAGAATACCAAAGCGAAAACCCTGGAAAGTTTGTTAATGTTCAAGGTGGCGGTAGTGGAACTGGCTTGAGTCAAGTTCAATCTGGTGCAGTAGAAATTGGTAATTCAGATGTTTTTGCTGAAGAAAAAAGTGGGATTGATGCTGCCAATCTAACTGATCATAAGGTTGCAGTAGTTGGAATTACACCTATTGTAAACAAAGATGTTGGGGTTACTGATATTTCGTTAGAAAATCTTCGTAAAATATTTTTAGGTGAGATTACTAATTGGCAAGAAGTTGGTGGAACGAATGAAGATATTGTTATTTTGAACCGAGCATCAGGTAGTGGTACGCGTGCTACTTTTGAAAAATGGGTTTTAGACGGACAAACAGCTATTCGAGCACAGGAGCAAGATTCCAGCGGCATGGTTCGGCAAATTGTTGCGGATACTCCCGGCGCAATTAGTTACACAGCATTTTCTTATGTGAGTGATGATGTGCAGACATTGAAGATTGATGGGATTGAACCAACAGATGAGAATGTTACTGAAAATAAATGGCAGATCTGGGCTTATGAGCATATGTATACGAAAGGAACACCAAGTGAATTAAGTGCTGAATTTTTAGAATATATTCAGTCAGCAGCAATTCAAGAACGCGTAGTTCCTCAATTAGGCTATATTCCGATTTCTTCCATGAAAGTCGAGCGAGACTGGCAAGGCAATATCATAAACTGAGGCACTCTGCCTCAGTTTTTTATTTGCTGAAAATCTTGCTATTATTTATACAATAATAAATCCGAGGGCACTATTTTTGAAAAATAGTTGATAATTAGGGTTTGACAGTCACAAGCGTAATTACTTCAAGTATCCAAAAAAGTAGGCTAAAATTATGTGAAAGCATAATTTTCATTCGTATTTACACAATCTTTACAATTGTCATCTAAGCTTCACACAAGGTTCAACAGAAATTGACGTTCAACTTGTAAAATGAATTCGTTAGATTAACGTATAGGAGGAATATCCTTGGAAAATGAAGAAGTGAAAAAGGCGCTCACCACTAAATCAAAAAGAGCGCGCATTGAACAACGAGGACGCTTAATCAGTTTTATCTGTATTGCGTTGATTGTATTTGTAGTAGGTGCTATTTTCTATTTTGTTGCCAGCAAAGGGTTGGCTACATTTTTTGTAGATAAAATTAATGTGTTAGATTTTTTATTTGGAACAACTTGGAATCCTAGTGCTGTTGGGCCAGATGGTCAGCCAATGGTAGGTGCGTTACCGCTGATCGTTGGGTCATTTATTGTAACTTTTCTATCAGCGATTGTGGCGACGCCATTTGCTATCGGGGCGGCAGTCTTTATGACTGAAATATCGCCGAATAAAGGACAAAAATTTTTACAGCCAGTAATCGAATTACTAGTAGGTATTCCGTCAGTCGTCTACGGATTCATTGGTCTGTCAGTCATTGTTCCGATGGTCCGTTCCGTATTTGGCGGAACTGGGTTTGGTATTTTATCTGGAACATTTGTACTATTTGTTATGATTTTACCTACTGTAACGACTATGACGGTGGATACATTAAAATCTGTTCCACGTTATTATCGTGAAGCATCCTTGGCATTAGGCGGTACACGCTGGCAAACAATTTACAAAGTGGTACTGCGGGCTGCGATTCCAGGAATCTTAACTGCTGTCGTATTTGGTATGGCACGGGCATTTGGTGAAGCTTTAGCGATTCAAATGGTTATTGGTAACGCAGCTTTGATGCCAACTAGCTTGACCACACCAGCTTCAACTTTAACATCGATTTTAACAATGGGAATTGGGAACACAATCATGGGAACTGTCGAGAATAATGTTCTGTGGTCACTAGCCTTGATTCTGTTGTTCATGTCGTTAGTCTTTAATATCCTGATTCGTTACATTGGTAAAAAAGGAGAGATGAAGAATGGATAAAGCAAAACGTGCGGATAAGATTGCTACAGCTGTCTTATATGTAATCTCTGGTTTAATTGTTTGTATTTTAGCTTTTCTATTATTATATATTTTGATTCGTGGCTTACCGCATATCTCATTGGAATTTTTAACCTCACCTTCTAAAGCTTATCAAGAAGGCGGCGGAATTGGAATCCAACTGTTTAACTCAATTTTCCTGCTGTTTATCACGATGCTGATTAGCTTTCCAATTTCTTTAGGAGCAGGTATTTACTTATCTGAATATGCTAAAGACAATTGGGTAACTGGTGTAATTCGTACATCTATTGAAATTTTGAGTTCGTTACCATCTGTGGTAGTTGGTTTGTTTGGTTTCTTAGTTTTTGTTATTCAGTTTGGCTATGGCTTTTCGATTTTGTCCGGGGCTTTGGCACTGACATTGTTCAATCTTCCATTGCTGACGCGAAATATTGAAGAGTCACTGCGAGCAATTCATTATACACAGCGTGAAGCTGGACTAGCTTTAGGCTTATCCAGATGGGAAACTGTAACAAAAATTGTTGTTCCTGATGCTTCACCAGGAATTTTAACAGGGATTATTTTGAGTTCGGGGCGTATTTTCGGTGAAGCAGCTGCCTTGATATACACAGCTGGCCAAAGTGCACCAGCTTTAGACTTTACTAATTGGAATCCGCTAAGTGTTTCTAGTCCCATCAGTATTTTCCGCCAAGCAGAAACATTGGCGGTTCATATTTGGAAAATCAACACTGAAGGTACTATGCCAGACGGCGCCAGTGTTTCTGCAGGAGCATCAGCGGTCTTAATTATTGCAGTATTATTGTTTAACTTTGGCGCACGAGCGATTGGCAAGCGTCTGCACAAAAAGATGACTTCAGCATAAGGAGAATTCGATGAAAGAATATAATTGGGAAGAACGCAACATTATCCATATGCCTGGAGATGTTATTCTTCATACAGAGGACATGCACGTTTTCTATGGTGAAAACGAAGCAATCAAAGGTGTCAACTTAGAATTTGAAAAGAATAAAATTACAGCTTTAATTGGACCTTCTGGCTGTGGAAAGTCGACTTACTTACGTTCTTTAAACCGTATGAACGATGGCATCAGCAGTGCTAGCGTTACCGGGAAAATTATGTACAAAGGCGTAGATATTAATGCTGCTAACATCGATGTATATGAAATGCGCAAACGAATTGGTATGGTGTTTCAACGGCCAAACCCTTTTAGTAAATCAATTCGTGAGAATATTACCTTTGCCCTAAAGCAGCACGGGGAGAAAGACAAGCATAAATTAGAAGAAATGGTTGAGACCAGTTTAAAACAAGCTGCTCTATGGGACCAAGTGAAAGATAACTTGGATAAGAGTGCTTTGGCTTTATCTGGAGGTCAGCAGCAACGTTTGTGCATTGCTCGCGCCATCGCAATGAAACCTGATATCTTGCTGCTGGATGAACCAGCTAGTGCGTTAGATCCTATTTCGACTGGTACGGTAGAAGAAACTTTAACGCAGCTAAAAGATGACTATACGATCATTATTGTTACTCATAATATGCAACAAGCTGCGCGTATTAGTGATTACACTGCATTCTTCTATTTAGGTCATGTGATTGAGTATGATGAAACACGCAAAATCTTCACCCGACCAAAAATCCAAGCCACCGAAGATTATGTTTCTGGGCACTTTGGTTAAGAGACGGAGGAAAACAAATGTCGAAGATTATTACTTCCAAAGACCTTCACCTTTATTACGGGAAAAAAGAGGCCTTAAAGGGAATTGATTTATCTTTTAATGAAAATGAAATTACAGCGATGATCGGACCTTCTGGTTGTGGGAAATCAACTTACTTACGTTGTTTGAACCGTATGAATGATTTGATTCCTGATGTTACTATTACCGGCAGTGTCGTTTACAAAGATCGAGATATTTATAGTCCAAAAACAGATACTGTCGAATTGCGTAAACAAATCGGAATGGTATTTCAGCAACCAAATCCGTTTCCTTTTTCCATTTACGAAAACATTGTTTATGGGTTAAAATTAAAAGGTGAAAAAGATAAAGCAAAATTGGATCAGGTTGTAGAAGAAAGTTTAAAAGCGGCCTCTGTTTGGAATGATGTGAAGGATAAACTGCATCAAAGTGCCTTGTCTTTATCAGGTGGTCAGCAACAGCGGGTATGTATTGCTCGGGTTTTAGCAGTTAATCCAGAAATTATTTTAATGGATGAACCAACGAGTGCGCTTGATCCAGTTTCAACTGGTAAAATTGAGAATATGTTATTAGAGTTAAAAGAACGATATACTATTATTATTGTAACGCATAATATGTCGCAAGCTTCACGAATTTCAGACAAGACGGCTTTCTTCTTGCAGGGAGAACTGATCGAGTTTGATAAGACGAAGAAAATCTTTTTAGATCCTGCCAAAAAAGAGACTGAGGACTATATCTCTGGTAAATTTGGTTAAAAATACAATTAAGGAGGGAAATAATGCTACGTACACAATTTGAAGAAGATTTGTTGAATTTGCATAACCAGTTTTATGAAATGGGGATGGCTGTTTCCAGTGCTGTCCACAAATCCGTCCGTTCATATATTGACCACGATAAAAATCTAGCGCAAGAAGTTATTGACAAGGACATCTTGATCAATGATATGGAAGTAAGACTAGAAAAGAAAAGCTTTGAAATGATTGCTTTACAGCAGCCAGTAACGACGGATCTACGTACAATTATTACGATCATGAAAGCTAGCTCTGACTTGGAACGGATGGGAGACCATGCTGTTTCTGTAGCAAAATCAACAATTCGTTTAAAAGGAATGCCGCGCATTTTAGAAGTAGAAGAAGTAATCTCAGAAATGTCTGATTACGTGAAAAAAATGGTAGATAACGTATTAATTGCTTACGTAAAAACTGATGAAAAAGATGCTCGGATGATCGCAAAAATGGATGAGCGAGTAAATGAGTATTTTAAGCAAATCTACAAAATGACGACTGATACAATGGAAAAACAATCGGAAACCATTATTAGTGGAACGGACTACTTAAATGTGGCTAGCTATCTAGAACGGATTGGCGACTATGTTACTAATATTTGCGAATGGATTGTTTATCTAGCTTCCGGCAAAATTACTGAATTGAATAGTAATCGCGACGAACAATTTTAATGTGAAAACACGGCTCAGGTCGTGTTTTTTTATAGGAAACGTCCAAAAGTTTACAGTTACTACCGATGTCGGACTTCAAAAACTAACTCAGACATACGAAAATTTGGTGAAATTCGAGGATCAGTTCATCCCAAGTTTATGCTCAATGTGGCAAAACAGTTCAAATTAAATTTTCTTATTTATCAATTTTTTTATTGGTTTGTGATTAAAATATCCCGATTTTGCTTGAAAAAAAGAGAATGATTTTGTAGAATAACGATAATAGAATAATGCTTATTAAAGCCCGTCTTTTGCTATTTTCACGACTTAAAATAGTAAGAGCGGGCTTTTTCTGCCAGAAAGAGGTAAAAAATGAAAATGAACAAAATGGCTGAAAAGCCAATGCCGTCGCTGTTATTCGGGATGGCACTGCCGCCAATGGTCTCTATGCTGATTCAATCACTTTATAATATTGTTGATAGTATGTATGTGGCGCAAATAAGTGAGGGAGCATTAACAGCAGTATCCATTGTCTTCCCTATCCAAAGTCTAATTATATCCGTTTCTGTAGGGATAGGAGTTGGAGTGAATTCTTACATTTCACGAAAACTTGGCGAACAGAACCATCAAGAAGCCAATAGCACAGTTGCTCACGGAATGCTGTTAGCAACATTAGCTTCAGCTGTTTTTTGTCTATTTGGTTTAGTTGGGACACAACGATTCTTGCAAATGTTCACTAATGATACAGCGATATTGGCTGATGCAGCCAGCTATATGTATATTGTGGTTTATTTCAGTTTCACGAGTTTTTACTATATATTAATAGAAAAGATTTTCCAGTCTACTGGACAAATGAATATACCGATGATGATTCAAGTAGTTGGTGCGGTTACCAACATTGTGTTAGACCCAATTATGATTTTCGGTTGGTTCGGCTTTCCAGCATTAGGGGTAGCTGGAGCAGCGATTGCGACAGTAACTGCTCAATTTATCTGCATGTTATTATCGTTTTATTTCCTATTAAAGAAGAACCAGGAAGTGACCCTAAAGCTGCGAGAATTTAAATACAATTTCGAAACTATTAAGCAGATTCTATTTATTGGCATTCCCAATACTTGTATGAATGCATTAGGTTCATTTTTAGTAATGGGCTTGAATGCAATTTTGATCTCTTTTTCAACAACTGCCGTTTCGCTATACGGTGTTTACTACAAGCTGCAGACGTTTGTCTTCATGCCTGTCAGTGGGCTAACCCAAGGTGCTATGCCAATCATGGGGTATAATTATGGAAGAAAAGATCCTGCACGATTATTGCATTGCCTGAGGATGTGCGTTGTTGCAGCAATGGGTATTTTGATAGCGGGTGTACTTCTTTTTCAAATTTTCCCAGTTCAACTGCTTCAGTTGTTTAATGCTTCCGAGGATATGCTGGTAATTGGTGTTCCGGCAATGCGGATTATTTCAATCAGTTTTATTCCTGCTACTTTTGGTTTTATTCTGCCAACCTTGTTCCAGTCAATGGGCAAAGGGAAAGAATCGCTGGTTGTCTTTTTATTACGCCAATTCTGTATTACGATGCCATTGGCTTGGGTCTTAAGTAAAATTTGGGGATTAAATGGTATTTGGATCTCCTTCATTATTGCAGAAACAATTGCTGCTTTAGTATCTATTGCGTTCTTTAAGCGTTTAGCTAAACGTGATCGTGTGCTAAGTATGAAGGATGCTGATGAGGTTGCTACCAGTGAAGTAAGTTAAAAAAAGCAAGAATATTTTATGACTTTTTGCTAAATAATTATTTTTAAATGACCGTCTATCATGACAAATAGCCTCGAATTCGTTACACTTTCAGTAGTTGTAGCGGATTTGCGGCTATTTTTTTGAAAAGGTCTCTTTAGTTGGAGAAAAAGATAAGCCTTTAGTCCTATGACAAATCACAAAAAACATTGCATAATAGGTACATAAGATAAGTAACCAAAAACGTTTGATTGCTGAAGGAGGCAATTTTTTATGAATGAAAGACAAAGAGTTTTAGAATTAGTGAAAAAAGGAATCATCTCAACTGAAGAAGGTTTAGATTTATTGGAAAGCATGGCAAAAGCCAAAGATGAAGCACAAATTGAACAAGATGCCGATAAGGTTAATTCGTACCATCGGGATCAAGCAGCGAACTCAACAGACGACTGGGAAAATGATACACACGAAAAGTCAGATGCAGATGATGAGCTGGAAGACTTAGAGGATTTGGAAGCTTACTTTGATGAATTAGCAACTGAAGCGAACCAGATTTCTGCTAAAATCGACGCAATTAATCGTGAAAAGCAAGAAGTCAAAGCAGATATTCGTGAGAAAAAAGAAGTATTGATGGAATTGAATACCAAAGAAGAGTTGGACGCATTATCTGAAGAAGACGAAGCAATTCGTGAACGAGTAGAGGCTGAAATTAAAGTTTGGGAAGAACAGCTTATCCGTTTAGAAAATCAAGAAATGGAACAAAAAGATGCGTTAGATTCGATTCGTGAAGATCAAGAAAGCAGAACTAAACGGCCTTACGTGAATTTTGAAATTCCTGACGATTTGAAAGAACAAGCTTCTGAAACCTTCAATCAAGTTGGTGAGAAGTTAGGCGAAGCTGGTATGCAGTTTGGCAAGTTTATGAAAAAAGCGATTAAAACAGTTTCTGAAACTGTAGAAGAAAATGTTGACTGGAAAGACATTAATGTTAAAGTTCCTGGAGTTGCGACGACTAAATTCGAGCATCAATTTTTATATAGTGGTGTTCAACCAACGCTAATTGATGTAAAATTAGCCAATGGGAAAGTGACCTTTAAGTCTTGGGACGAAGAAGACATTAAAGTAGATGCCAAAATCAAGCTTTATGGCAAGATGAGTGAAGCTACACCGTTACAGTCCTTTATGGAACGTAGCCAAATTGAAGTGGATGACGAACATATCACATTCCAAGTACCGAACAAACGAGTGAATGCAGAATTAGTTTTCTACTTACCAAAACGCACCTACGATCACGTAGCAGTTAAATTACTAAATGGTAATTTGGTGATCGAAGAAATGGATGCAAAAGATGTTTATGCTAAGTCAACTAATGGTAACATTGTATTCAAACAAATTAATGCGACTATGTTGGAAATTCAAGGTGTTAACGGAAACATTGAAATCCGCGATGGAAAAATCTTGGATTCAATTATTGAAACTGTGAACGGTACGATTTCTTCAAGAGCAACTGTTCAAAACTATGGTGTATCATTAATCAACGGAGATGTGAAATTAACTGTTGGACATACTACCTTGAAAAAAATTAAAGCAAGTTCAGTTAATGGAAATGTTAAAGTGTCCTTGCCTAAAGAATTAGGTTTGGAAGGAATTGCCAAAACAAGCTTGGGAAATATTAACCATCGCTTGTCAGACTACGAAGTGGTTCGTGAGAAAAAAGAAAAAACCAACCGCTTGCTGCAATTCAGAAGAACCAATGACGAGATGGCGCAAATTGATGTTTCTACAACAACTGGAAGCATTTTCTTGAAAGATTTTGACAAATAAGGAATAATAGGAAGGAAGATTATCTATGCAAAAGAGACTAACAAAATCAAGGAGCAACGTGGTACTAACAGGTACCTTAGCCGGAATCGCAGAATTCTTCGGCATTGATCCTACCATTGTTCGTGTCCTTTATGTCTTCTTGAGTTTTGTCTTGTTTGGATCACCGGTTCTTTTATACATTGTTTTAGCTTTGTTAATTCCAGCTGGATCAAAGACCAATTCTTACGGGCACAACAATCCTTATTACGGCCGCAATACTAGCCAAAAGAAGACAACAAAAGAACGCAAGCAAGCAGAACCTGTTGACGATGATGACTGGAGCGATTTCTAATGACTTACTTACAGCGCGTAGTAGCTAACACATTGATTTTCATTTCATTGTCCGTGATATTTCCTGCACATGTTTTTGTAGCAAATATTTGGGTAGCTATTCTCGCAAGCTTTATCTTGTCTATTCTCAATACTTTGGTAAAACCAATCTTAACACTATTGTCTTTACCGTTAAATTTATTGACCTTTGGACTATTCAGCTTTGTGATCAGCGCTGGTATGTTACAATTGACTTCCAGCATTGTGGGAAGTTACCGCTTCGGCTTTGCAAGCTTTGGGACAGCTATCTTGGTTGCTGTTGTAATGGCAGTAGTCAATGTGATTGTTTCCGAACATTATCTTGATAAATATACAGATCGCTAACCAGAAGATTTCTTAATCTTCTGGTTTTTTATTTTTGTCTCAGAAAGAGGGCATAACCTAGTAACCCTCTTCAATAAATGATAAAATAGAACGGAAACTGAAAGAAAGAGGGGCTCAAATGTCTGAAACAGTTAAAGTGAAAGAATTAGTTGAAGCACTTTCATTAGAAGTAGTAACTGGTGATGAAGCCAGCTTAGAACGTTTAATTGTAACTGGCGATATCTCACGGCCAGGTCTAGAATTGACAGGCTATTTTAATTACTATTCTCATGATCGTTTGCAACTATTTGGAAATAAAGAAATTACCTTTGCAGAACGCATGATACCAGAAGAACGTTTAATGGTTATGCGGAGAATGTGTAGCGAAGATACACCAGGCTTTATCGTATCACGAGGACTAACTCCACCAGAAGAAATGATTCAAGCCGCGAAAGAACACGGGATTGCCGTCTTGCGATCACCAATTGCGACTTCACGATTATTAGGTGAAATATCTAGTTTCTTAAATGGTAGTTTGGCACCAAGAACCAGCGTACACGGCGTTTTGGTTGATGTATATGGGTTAGGTGTCTTAATTCAAGGTGATAGCGGTATCGGGAAAAGTGAAACGGCTTTGGAACTAGTCAAGCGAGGCCATCGATTGATTGCGGATGATCGAGTAGATGTTTACCAACAAGATGAGTTAACTTTAGTAGGTGAACCTCCGAAAATTTTACAACATTTAATCGAAATCCGCGGTGTCGGAATTATCGATGTCATGGACTTATTTGGAGCTAGTGCAGTTCGAGGTTCAATGCCTGTTCAATTAGTTGTCTATTTGGAAAACTGGGCGAAAGATAAAAAGTATGATCGTTTGGGTAGCGACAATACATCTGTAGAAATTGCCGAAGTAAACGTACCTCAAATCAAAATCCCAGTAAAAACCGGACGAAACGTCGCAATCATTATTGAAGTAGCGGCGATGAACTTCCGAGCGAAAAGCATGGGCTACGATGCGACTAAGACGTTTGAGAATCGTTTAACGGCGTTAATTGATGAAAACTCGGGTCAAAACGAATGATTGCCCAAGTTAATCGGGTTGCCTTTGAAGTGTTTGGGTTGGAAATTTATTGGTACGCGATCATCATTGTTTCAGGAATAGCAATTGCTTTATGGTTAGCGTCCCGAGAAGCGGTTCGAGTTGGGTTAAAAGAAGACGATATGACTAATTATTTACTTTGGGCATTACCGATTGCAATTATCGGTGCTCGTTTGTATTATGTTTTATTTGATTTAGAGCCTTACCTAGCTGATCCTATCCAAATTTTTAACACACGTAGCGGCGGTTTGGCAATTTACGGCGGCTTAATTGCTGCGGTAATTGTTTTATTCTTTTACACGCGTTACCACTTTATTGATCCGTGGTTATTTCTGGATGTCTGTGCTCCAGGTGTAATCTTGGCTCAAGGAATGGGACGCTGGGGGAATTTTATGAACCATGAGGCTTTTGGTGGGGAGACGACCCGCAGTTTTTTGGAAGGATTGCATATTCCAGCGTTTATCATTGATAACATGTACATCGAGGGTGCTTATCGCCAGCCCACTTTTTTATATGAGTCACTGTGGTGTTTGTTAGGTTTTGTGTTGTTGCTGCTTTTGAGAAAGAAAACGGCAATTTTTAAACAAGGTGAAATCTTCTTAAGCTACGTTGGCTGGTACAGCTTTGCTCGTTTTTTTATTGAAGGAATGCGAACCGACAGCTTGTATCTATTTGGTAATTTGCGAGTCTCACAAGCCTTATCCTTGGTGTTGTTTGTGGGCGCTTTGATTGCTATTTTCTTACGACGGAAAAAGCAGCCAGCTGTCCCAATCTACAAACGCAATCAAGGAAATAATCAATATATCGTATAATTTACGACAATTAATTAAATTTATGTTAGGATTAAAGACAGGAGGAACGAGCCGTGAAACAAAAAGTTGCCGTTCTAGGGCCGGGTTCTTGGGGAACCGCCTTAGCTAAAGTATTGGCAGAAAATGGTCATGACGTGAAAATCTGGGGAAATAACCCAGCACAAATTGACGAGATCAATACCTATCATACCAATCGGCATTATCTGCCAGATTTAAAAATTCCTGATAGTATTCAAGGATGTAAAGAGTTAAAAGAAGCGATTGATGGGGTAGATGCGGTTCTCTTCGTAGTACCAACTAAAGCAATACGAATTGTTGCTAAGGAATTCAATGAATTAGTTACAGGCAAACCCGTAATTATCCACGCAAGTAAAGGGTTAGAGCAAGAAAGTCACAAACGGATTTCAGAAATTTTAGCCGAAGAGATCTCGGTAGAAAATCGTCAAGGAATTGCTGTCTTGTCTGGACCAAGCCATGCCGAAGAGGTTGCGGTACATGATATTACGACGATCACCGCAGCTAGTGACAATGAAGGTTTAGCAAAATATGTACAGCAATTGTTCATGAATGAATATCTGCGTATTTATACAAACACTGACGTAGTAGGTGTAGAAATGGGGGCAGCCCTGAAAAACATTATTGCGATCGGTGCGGGTGCTTTACATGGACTTTCTTACGGAGATGATGCTAAAGCAGCCATTATGACGCGAGGATTGGCTGAAATCAGTCGTTTAGGTGTGGCAATGGGTGCCAATCCGTTGACCTTTATTGGTTTGAGCGGCGTTGGTGATTTAATTGTTACTTGTACCTCGGTTCATTCACGAAATTGGCGGGCGGGTAATTTACTAGGCAAAGGTCATAATTTAGACGAAGTATTAGAAAATATGGGTATGATTGTTGAAGGAGTAGCAACAACCAAAGCGGCGAAAGAATTGTCTGTAAAAATGGCTGTTCCGATGCCGATTACTGAAACGATTTACTCGGTACTCTATGAAGGAAAGGACGTTCGTCAAGCTTGTACTGATTTGATGTTACGGGCAGGGACATTTGAAAATGAATTTACATTATAATCAAGAAGTTGGAGGAAGTAACATGCGTGTAAGAAAAGCTGTGATACCAGCAGCCGGTTTAGGCACTCGTTTTTTACCAGCTACAAAAGCAATCGCAAAGGAAATGCTGCCAATCGTGGACAAGCCAACGATACAATTCATCGTTGAAGAAGCTTTAAAATCTGGAATTGAAGACATCTTAATTGTTACAGGAAAAGCCAAACGACCAATTGAAGATCATTTCGATGCGAATATTGAATTGGAAATGAACTTAAAAGAAAAAGGGAAAACGGACTTATTAGCATTAGTTGAAGAAACAACCGATGTTAACCTACATTTTATTCGTCAGTCTCATCCGAAAGGGTTAGGTCATGCTGTGTTGCAAGCAAAGGCCTTTGTCGGAAATGAGCCTTTTGTGGTTATGCTGGGTGACGACTTAATGGAAGATAAGATTCCATTGACGAAACAATTGATGAACGACTACGAAAAAACGCATGCTTCTACGATCGCTGTGATGCGTGTTCCACATGAGGAAACATCCAAATATGGTATTATCAACCCAGGTGAAGAAGTTGAAAAAGGCTTGTTCAATGTCAAAAACTTCGTGGAGAAACCAACACCCAAAGAAGCACCTAGCGACTTGGCGATTATTGGACGCTACTTGCTAACACCGGAAATTTTTTCTATCTTAGATAAGCAAAAACCGGGTGCTGGCGGCGAAATTCAATTGACTGATGCGATTGATACATTGAATAAGACACAGCGAGTATTTGCTCAGGAATTTACTGGTAAGCGTTCTGATGTTGGAGACAAATTTGGCTTCATGACGACTAGTATTGAGTACGGGCTGACTCATCCGGAGATCAAAGACAAACTAGCGGATTACATTGTCAAACTTGGAAAAGAAATCGAAGGAAACAAGCCAAAAGAAGCAAAGAAATAGACTCGTAAAAACAGCAATCTTTTGAGTGCTCTCTACGTTAGATCGAAAAATCTAACTTAGGGGGCACTTTATCTTAGTTGCTGTTTTTATTTTGGTAAAAAACATATTTCTTTTACAATAAGGTTAACAGCATCTGCTTTATCAACCCATCCTTGTCGACAATAAGTAAGATTTGGAAAACTTGAAAGTCAGTTTAGTCGAAATTTAGATTTAGTGTCCTCAAGTTGAGGAAGTTTGCAAAGTTTTTTCTATACCTTTCAATTTACTGAAATAACTGTTTATCAATGTAAAGGATCAGCAATAATCTTTGAAGGATAAACTTTTGTTTAATGAAGGATGAATGGTATAATAAAGGTTAGAAAATAAAGGATTTTTGACAGAAAATGAGTAAGGGAGTGTTCGGATGAGCTTAGGAGGTATTGCTGCCCTCATTGCAGCTTTAGCATTTGTTGTATTGGTTATCTTTTTAGTGAAAGTCTTGAATCAAGTGGCTAAAACAGTCGAAAAAGTTGATACCACAGTAAAAGAAGCTAACACAACAATTAGTGTGTTAACAAAAGATGTTGACTTGCTAATGCAGCAAGTGGAAGGATTGTTAGTCAAAAGCAATCATTTATTAAATGATGTCAATGGGAAAGTTGCAACAATTGATCCATTGTTTACTGCCGTAGCTGATTTAAGTGAAAGTGTCTCAAACTTGAATCTTGCCAGTCGTAATTTAACCAGCAAAGTAGCTACTGTTGGGAAAAATACGGCTAAGGTGAAAGTTGCTGGCAAGGTTGGTGAATCAACCATGAAGTTTTTCAGGAATCGTAAGCAAACTAACGTATAATAGGAGGAATTAATATGGGAAGAAAAAAAGGCGGATTTTTATTAGGAGTCTTAATTGGCGGAACAGCTGCAGCAGCAACTGCATTGCTATTAGCACCTAAATCTGGAAAAGAACTACGTAATGAATTAGCAAGTAAAACTGACGATTGGCGTGATCTAGCCTCTGATTATACGGAAGATATCGTCGAAAAAACTAGTGAAATGAGTGCCGTAGTCAAAGAAAAAGCAGCTGACTTAACCAATCAGGCAACTGAATTTGCTTCTTCAGTCAAAGGGAAATCAGAAGATGCCGTAGAAGATTTAGGCGATATTCATGCGGATCTGTTTGATGATCTTAAGCAACAAAGCTCAGATTTATCTGATCGCTTCCGTAAAGCAGCTGATGAAGCTCAAGATGTAGTTGAAGACACAACAGAAGACATTGTCATCGATGCTCACGAGGTTAAAGCGGATGCTCAAAATACAGCAGCTGAAGGTGCACAGGAAATAAATATACAAACAGAGGATTTAAAAGACCCTGAAACTTTTGAAGAAATCAAAGAAGAAATTAAAGAAGAAGTTGAAAAGAACAACCCTGAACAATAGATTTAAAAAAAGTTGCCCCTTTAAAAGGAGCAACTTTTTTATATAGGGTTAAGACATTTTTTTATTATAGAAGGATTAACTCTTTTGACGTTTTGGTAAATGGTATGCAACCATCTTTTGTGACGAAGATACAGTCTTCAATTCGAACACCCACGTCATTTGGAAGATAGATTCCTGGTTCGATTGAGAAACACATACCTTCTTTAATCTCCATGTCATTTCCGCCAACAATTGAGGGGAATTCGTGAATAGTTGTTCCAATTCCGTGACCTAGTCGATGGTTAAAGTATTCGCCGTATCCATAACCATCGATGACATCACGAGCAATCTTATCTAATTCAGCTGCTGTAATACCTGGTTTTACAGCTTCTTGAGCTTTCAATTGTGCCTCTAAAACAATATCGTAAATTTTCTTTTGGTGATCAGTTGGTTTGCCGCACGCAACTGTTCGAGTAGCATCACTGCAATACCCATTAACGATCGTACCGAGGTCGAATAGAACTAACTCATTTTCTTTTACTGTGTTTTTGCCTGGTGATCCATGTGGACTAGCTGCATTAGGACCAGCTAAGACTTCAGTTGGGAAAGACATCTCTTTTACACCTTGTTTTTTCAATTCGTATTCAATTTCTGCTACGATTGATTCTTCTGTAGCGCCAGCTTTAACTAGTTTAAAGCCAATTTCAAAAGCTAAGTCAGCCGTAGCACCAGCTTCAACCAAGCGTTGGCACTCTTCTTGCGTTTTATACAATTGCAATTGCTGAACTAAAGGTGTTAAGTCAGCAGAGAAGTCAGTACTGGTGAAAGTCTCTGCCAAACGTTGATAACGATCTAAAACTAATTGGCCTTTTTCAATCGCCATTTTTTTAGGTATATCATAGCGTTTCTTAATTTCTGCTACAATGATTGTCCAAGGATCTTCACTATCTAAATAGCCGATAACGTCATAGGACCAATCGCTAGCTTTGGCATCTTCAACTTCTAAACCAGGGGCAAATAAAAAGGGATCTTTTTCTAAAGGAATGAAAAGCGCTAAAATTCGTTCCATTGGATTACTGTCAAAACCAGAAAAATAGGCGATATGACTAGGATCAGATACATAAGCCAAGTCGACTTGATTTGCGGACATCCATTTACGTAGTTCTGACACTTTTTCTTGATTCATTGTTATCCTTCTTTCGTTTTAAGCTTACAATTATTGTAGCACTTGTCCGAATTTCTGCAAAACAAAATTAGAAAACGCTTACTAAGGTCTTAATATTTAGAGTAAAACGGTTGCAATCGATCAAGAGACGTGCTATTATCTTTAGGAAATGTAAATGAGATTTTCTGAAAACGAAAAGAGATAGGAGAAAAATCAAATGGAAAAACAAACAATTACAATTTACGATGTTGCTCGCGAAGCAAATGTTTCAATGGCAACCGTTTCTCGAGTAGTTAATGGCAATCCTAACGTTAAACCAACCACACGAAAAAAAGTCTTAGAGGTTATCGATCGTCTAGATTATCGTCCGAATGCTGTCGCACGTGGATTGGCAAGTAAGAAAACCACAACAGTGGGAGTGATCATTCCTGACGTGAGCAACATGTTCTTTGCATCACTAGCACGAGGAATTGATGATATTGCAACAATGTACAAATACAATATCATTTTAGCAAACTCTGATGGTGAAACATTAAAAGAGGTGAACGTGTTAAACAACTTGTTAGCTAAGCAAGTAGACGGCGTAATCTTCATGGGGCATCATATCACAGATGAAATCCGCGCTGAATTCTCTCGTTCAAAGACACCAATCGTTTTAGCTGGTTCTATTGATCCGGATGAACAAGTTGGTAGTGTGAACATTGATTACGGTACTGCAACCAAAGATGCCGTAGAAGTTCTAGCACAACATGGCAATGAAAAAATTGCATTCATTAGTGGGGCATTGATTGATCCGATTAATGGTCAAGCACGAATGAAGGGGTATAAAGAAGCGTTAGCTGATCACGGACTTTCTTACAACGAAGGCTTAGTTTTCGAAGCAGCTTATAATTTTAAAGAAGGTTTAGCTTTAACAGATCGTGTACTAAACAGTGGAGCAACGGCAGCGTATGTGACAGATGATGAACTAGCTATTGGACTATTGGATGGTTTGCTTGATAAAGGTATGAAGGTTCCTGAAGACTTTGAAATCATTACTAGCAATGATTCATTGTTAACAGATGTTGCTCGTCCACGCTTGACGACCGTTACTCAACCTTTATACGACATCGGTGCTGTGGCAATGCGCTTGTTAACTAAAATGATGAACAAAGAAGAAATTGAACAAAAAACGATCATTTTACCACATGGGGTAGATGAAAAAGGTTCAACGAAATAAAGCAACTGGAAAGCTCTCACTTTTTGAGGGCTTTCTTTTTTTTGCAAAGAAAAGACCGAAAGCTTGCTTTCGGTCTTTGTTTATTCGGTCAATCATCGTTGTTATTATTATTATTGTTGTATGTGGTATTATTGTTCGTTGTAGCATTATTATTGTTACGGCTAGAACGACGTGTATCCCAGTAATCTTCGTAGTTACTATCTGTACCACCTATACCAAATTTGTAGGTGTTATCTGCTGGTCCATCTTTCGCCCACAAGGAGTCAGATTCGCCACTTGGTACTTGGTAAGTAGTTCCTTCATGTGTGACACGACCTGGTTTTAGTCCAGTAAAGGTTGATACTTTTTCCTTCTTGACGTCATCAGATAACTCGAAATCTTCATTGACTCCAAATACACTTGGATTCACACTGTAAATGCGCCCGGCTAGATAGGCCATATAAGTGGCTGTCCGGTTTCCGGCATTGCTGTCCATCGGTTGATTGTCATCTCGTCCAGTCCAACTGCCTAATGTAACTGAAGGGGTAGAAACAATCAGCCAATTATCTGCATAATTATCTGTTGTCCCTGTTTTACCTACCCAATCGGCGGTACTTAATGTATAGTTAACGCCGCTGAGCAATGATTTAAATGGTGTAGTTTCTTGTTCATTGACGACACTGCGCATCATGTCAGTCATGATTGTTGCTGCAGCTTTGGAATAAACTTGTACCGGATTTTCTTGATGCTTATAGATTTCTTTTCCAGTACTATCGGTAATCGATTCGATTAAGTAACCTTCTTGATACACACCTTCATTAGCTAGTGCCTGGAAGCCATTGACTTGTGTTAGGGTACTAGTTATTACTGTACCTAACGGCGCAGATTCCACTCCCCAATCACTAGATGCTTGATAATTCATTTTCTTCAAATAGTTCTCGTAAACAAACTGCTCAGAGCCTTTTTCTGTCAGCAACTCTTGATATACATGATAAGCTGGAATATTAGTGGATTCAACTAGAGCTTCTCGTGTCGTTTGGAAAGTCTTTGAACCTTCGCCTGTTGCATTTCTCAATTCTTTTCCAGCGTTTTCACCACGTTGGTACTTCATCGGGAAATCAGCAATTCGGGAACCACTTCCAATCAATCCTTGATCAATAGCTGGTCCGTAAACCAAAAGAGGTTTAATAGAAGAACCCGGTTGCCTTAATGTGTCAAAGGCATGGTTGTTTTGGTTAGTACTGTAATCGCGACTACCAACAAAGCCGTAAATTCGACCTGTTTGGTTATCCATTAAAATATTTCCTGTTTCAATTGGGGTTCCAGAGCCATTGTCAAGATATTGCCCATATTCAGCTGCTGAAAGTTGCATAGCATCGTAAATGTTTTTATCAATCGTTGATTGCACAGTTAACCCTTGATTTTGAATTTTCACTCTGGCTTGTTCTACATAACGATTGCGAACATCGTCTTGTTCATAATCGCTTTCGCTGACTCCGTCTTGAGTTGCTTGTTGTTTAGCCAGAATACTGACAGCCTCATTGTAAATAGTGTAGTATAAAAAACCACGCTGTTCATCTTCAATTTCTTCTCGAGGTTGAAAGTCTTGTGCCAGATCATAATTTAAGGCTTCTTCATATTCTTGTTGAGAAATTATTTTTTCACGATACATATTGAAAAGCACGTTGTTTTTACGATCTAACCCAATTGAATAATCTTCTTTCAAATCACCTGTGTTAGTGTAAGGACTATACACGATAGGACTTTGTGGCAACCCTGCAATAAATGCAGCTTGAGGCAAGTTTAGTTCCTGAGCATGAACACCAAAAATACCCATTGCGGCCTCTTCTACACCAGCAATATTTTGACCTTTGTTATTACGACCAAATGGTGAGACGTTCAGATAAGCAGTTAAGATTTCATCTTTGCTTAAATACTTTTCTACGTCTAACGCCAATACAATTTCATTGGCTTTTCGTTTGAACGATGTTTCGCTAGTTAGTACTTGTTGCTTGATTAATTGCTGTGTCAAAGTTGACCCACCAGATCCGCTGCCAAATCCGCTGACTTCACTAATCAATGCACGCAAGACGGCTTTAGGAACGACCCCATGATGTTCGTAAAAATACTCATCTTCGGTTGCAACGATCGCTTTTTTGACCCAAGGAGAAATTTCATCTGTGTCAACTTTTTGTCGAATAGGATCGGCACTGATGGTGGCAATTTCCTTATTGTCAGCATAAAGCAGTTTAGAAGCTTCAGTGATATCCCCAACTGTCTGTTTAACTTCTTCTTTGGTTGGTGTAGATGTGCCTTCTACTAAATAAGCAAAATAGCCTGCACCGATACCTAATGCCAGCATTCCTCCTAAAAATAGGACAAGGATAAAGCCGACGAATAACGATTTTATTACCCTTAATGTGACATTAATATAAAAAGAAGCGCCTGCCAAATTTTTTGCAGCTGCAGGTTTTTTCTTTTTCATTTTTTTCTTGTGAGCCAAGAAGTTCACCCCATCGATTCTCAATATAATTCTGTTGAATTATAGCAAAGATTAAGCGCTCATAACAAGCACTTGACGATATTGTAATCAAAACTTCAAATAATCGTAGTCATTTTGAATCTTACATCTTTTAATTCACCATTTTTTCAGTTAATATGAGGAAGTATACAACTTTGAGGAGGAAGAAAAAAATGAGTTCAGACTTTTTTCAGGAACTAAAAGACCGTGGCTTGGTCTTTCAGGTCACAGACGAAGAAGCCTTAAAAAAACAATTAAATGAAGAGTCTGTCAAATTATATATTGGATTTGATCCAACTGCTGACAGCCTGCATATTGGACATTTGTTGCCTGTATTGACTTTGCGTAGATTCCAACAAAATGGTCATGTGCCTATTGCTTTAGTTGGCGGTGGGACTGGTATGATTGGCGACCCATCATTTAAAGATGCAGAGCGTCAATTGAATACATTAGATACGGTTAAAGCGTGGTCACAAAGTATTAAAGATCAGCTTTCAGGAATCATTGATTTTGAAAGTAAAGAAAACCCAGCAATTGTAGCGAATAACTACGAATGGTTGGGAGAAGTTTCTTTGATCGATTTTTTACGAGATGTCGGTAAAAACTTCACGATTAACTACATGATGAGTAAAGAAAGTGTGAAACGCCGAATTGAAACGGGGATTTCTTACACTGAGTTTGCTTATCAGTTGCTGCAGGCCTACGATTTCCTTCAATTATTTGAACGTTACGGCTGCCAGCTGCAGCTAGGCGGCAGTGATCAGTGGGGCAATATTACCTCAGGAATTGAACTGATCCGTCGAGAAAAAGAAGCACAAGCTTTTGGTTTAACCATGCCGTTGATCACTAAAGCTGATGGTACAAAATTCGGTAAAACTGAAGGGAATGCGGTTTGGCTTGATGCTGAAAAGACTTCTCCTTACGAGTTTTATCAATTCTGGATTAATACGGATGACCGTGATGCAGTGAAATTCTTGAAATACTTCACCTTCTTATCATTGGAAGAAATTGCTGCGATTGAAAAAGAATTTGCCGAAGCACCAGAAAAACGTTTAGCACAACGCACCTTAGCTAAGGAAGTAACCACGTTAGTTCATGGCGAAGAAGCGTATGAACAAGCGGTTCGCATTTCCGAAGCATTGTTTAGCGGAGATGTAAAAAAATTAACTGCTGACGAAATCAAACAAGGCTTTAAAGATGTTAAAAGCTACCAAGTAAAAGCTGAAGATGATTTGAGTTTGGTGGAAATTTTGATTACGGCCGGCATCGAAAACTCTAAACGTCAAGCAAGAGAAGATATCACTAACGGCGCTATCTACGTAAATGGTGATCGGGTACAAGATTTGGCTTACGTGTTAACTGAAGAGGACAAATTGGCTGATGCCTTTGTCGTAATTCGTCGTGGGAAGAAAAAATATTTTATGTTGCAGTTTTAAGCAGATGGTTGGCTAAATCTTCGGGTTTAGCCAACTCTTTTATAAGGAGTAAAAATGACAACTATTTTATGGAATTCGTTGGGACTGTTTTTGATTGTGTTTCTGGGCTTCTTAACTAAACGGGTTAACCTGTTAAGCAAAGCAGACGGAACAACGCTGTCTATGATTGTGATCAATATTACGCTGCCAGCTGCGATTATTATTAATTTGTCGCGCTTGGATATTGCCACTAACTTACTATTGTTAATAGTAGCGGGAATTGTCATGAATATTGTGATGATTGGGATTGGCGCTTTTTTATCTAAAAAGCATCCAGCGGTTGAACGTGAGCTTACTATGTATAGTGTTTCAGGGTATAACATTGGTAATTTCGCCTTGCCATTTCTTCAAAGCTTTTTGCCGCAAGCGATTCCAGCAATGTCTATTTTTGATATTGGCAATAGCATCATGCTAGCGGGTGGTTCGACGGTTGTAATCGAAACAATCAGTGGTGCGAGTAAAGAAAGACCCAGTATTCTAAAAATTGGAAAACGACTGTCACGTTCAGTGCCGTTTCTATGCTATTTAATTATGCTGGTTATACGTAGTTTTTCTATCGAAATTCCTATGCGTTGGGTAGACATGATTCAGCCGATAGCAAATGCCAACACATTTTTATCCATGTTTATGATTGGATTGTTTTTAGAATTACGTCTGCCAAAAAGTGATTTAGTAATAGTAGTTCGAACATTAGCGATCAAATACATATTTGGCGGAATAATTGCAGTGATCATCGCCTTGTTACCTTTACCTTCTACTATTAAGATTGTATTGTGCTTAGTTTCGTTAGGACCGTTGACAACGTTTGGCGTAGTAAACAGCGTGAAAGCAGGTGCTCGTGCGGAAGTGGTGGGGTTCACCTCATCCATCAGTTTTTTAATCAGCTTACCGTTAATGACTGCAATTCTGTTATTGGTAGTTTAAACATTAGAAATTAGGAGTGAAGTAAATGATGTTAATCGGCTCTCATGTCAGTTTGAAAGGCAAAGAGATGTTGCTGGGGGCGGCGCAAGAAGCTGCTAGCTATGGCGCATCTACTTTTATGATTTATAGCGGAGCACCGCAAAATACTAAACGTAAACCAGTCGAGGAAATGAACATTCCGGCAGGGGAAGCGTTTATGAGAGAACATGGTTTATCCAATATTGTCATGCATGCTCCATACATCATCAATTTAGGCAATACGACTAAACCTGAAATGTTTGGTTTTGCGGTACAATTCTTACGAGAAGAAATCATGCGCGCAGAGGCGTTGGGTGCCACCCAAATTACACTTCATCCCGGCGCTCATGTAGGTGCCGGTGAAGAAGTTGCGATGAATCAAATCATTAAAGGGTTAAATGAAGTACTAACAAAAGAGCAAAAAGCCCAAATTGCTTTGGAAACAATGGCAGGCAAAGGGACTGAGGTTGGAAAAACTTTTGAGGAACTAGCCTATATTATTGACGGTGTAACTTTAAATGATAAATTATCTGTTACCTTTGATACTTGCCATACCAATGATGCTGGTTATGATGTTAAGAATGATTTTGATGGTGTAATGGAAGAGTTTGATCGAATCATCGGGTTGGATCGATTGAAGGTTCTACACATTAATGATTCCAAAAATCCTATGGGGGCACGAAAAGACCGCCATGCTAATATCGGCTATGGAACGATCGGTTTTGATGCGTTAAATAAGATTGTCCACGATGAACGCTTTGCAACGGTGTCTAAAATACTGGAAACACCTTATGTTGGTAAAGATAAGAAATCAGCTTATGCACCTTATGGGAAAGAGATCGCTATGTTTAAAGCCCAGAAATTTGATAGTGAAGCTTTCCCTGAATTGAATGAAGAATAAAAATTAAAGCAAGTGCTGCATATGCAGCATTTGCTTTTTCTATTGGCAAATCTTTCGGTAAATGATATGATGAATTTGGATACATCAGATGAATTAGTAGGAGGGATTTTATGACTCAGAAAAAAATGGTATGTTTAATCTTTTTAGTCGCTTTTAACTTGCGGCTAGGAATTTCTAGCGTGCCGCCAATATTATCTTTTATCCAAGGTACGTTGGGATTATCGAACTTTAGTGCTAGTTTATTGACAAGTATTCCCGTCATCTGTATGGGAGTATTGGCTTTTTTTGTCTCCTTTGTTCAAAGAAGGATTGGTAGGAACAACGGGATCTTTGTTTTTCTACTTCTTTTAGGATTGGCCACTTTGAGTAGAGGGCTGCTTCATAATTTTGTCGGATTAATCATTACAACTTTATTCATTGGCTGCTCGATTGCGTTGATAGGTCCATTGCTGTCAGGGTTTATTAAAGAAATTTTTCCAGCAAAAGCTGGTTTATTAATTGGTGTGTATTCATTAAGTATGGGCTTAGGATCAGTTAGTGCATCTAGTTTAATGTTGCCGCTGACACGTTTCTTTAATGGGCAATGGTGGAATGCTTTAGCAATATGGGGAGGAATTGCATTAATTAGTGGCGTAATTTGGAAATTAAGTATCAACGAGCCATCAGGAGTTCCAGCCGTAAACCAACAGCAGCATTTCTATTTAAAGGATCTTAAGCTATGGAAGTTGGCAATGTTTTTCGGTATCCAATCAGGTGTTTTTTACGGATTTACTACTTGGATTACTTCTGGACTAGCAGCTAAAGGGATCTCTCAAGTGACAAGTATTACGTTATTGACAACTTTTACTGCCGTACAAATGCTCAGTAGCTTTCTGATTCCAGCATTAATGGATAAGACTGGTTCAACGAAACAATGGATTACTCGCTGTTGTTTTTGTTTGTTCATTTCTGCCTTGATGTTGCTTTTCACGGATAAACTCTTTATGCTGATAGTGAGTATTTTATTGGCAGCTGTTGCTACAGGCGGATTTTTCCCAATTGCGATGCTGCTTCCGATTCAAGAAAGTCAAAATGCATCGCAAGCTAGTGTGTATGCTAGTATAGTGCAAGCTTTTGGCTATATTATCGGCGGAATTAGTCCCATGTTAATTGGTAGTATAATTGACCTGACCAATAGCATGACAAGTCTTTATTGGTTCTTATTAATTGGTGCAGGATTACTGTTATTGGTGGGAAATTTATTAGAAGGTGATAAGCAAGATGTCAAATAAAAGAGGGTTAGTCAATCAGACCATTAGTGAACTGCGGGCATACATCCAAAGGGAAAAGTATGAAATAGGACAAAAATTGCCAAAAGAAGCCGATTTAGCTGAACAATTAGGGGTAGGTCGATCAACTTTGAGAGAGGCAGTGAAAATACTATCCTTTTCCGACGTATTAGATGTGCGACAAGGATCAGGAACCTATATAAAAAATCCCAACTTCAGTAACAAGTATTCTACTGAAGAGTTATTGACGGCTCGTCAAATGCTTGAGATCCAAGCTGTTCATTTAATCGTTCGACAAGATACAAAGGTTGAAGAGATGTTGCAGTTAAAAGAAATACTTTTTCAACGAAATCAACTAGTAGAAGCAGGCAAATTTTCTGAATATGTCCTTGCAGACATGAAATTCCATAAAAAAATTATCGAATTAGCGGGTAATCCGTTTCTGGTGAAGTGGTATAACGAAATAGAAGAAGCTATCCGCTTATATTTAAGTGGACAGATGCTTAAAGTTGCCGATTACCAAGATAATACTCGATTACATAATCAACTTTATCAAGCGTTAGTCGATAAAAACAGCAAACTGGCTGAGCAAATGATTGTTGCCAACAATGGGAACAGTGTATAAAAAAGAGCGATATTCTAAGGAGATTGTCAAGTTTCGGGAAATACCTTTTCTTTTAGGAGAACTTCTAGTAAAATATGTAGCGAATGTCAAAAGAGAGGAGCGATAAAATGGTATCAACAGGAATTGTTGTGTTGATTGCAGTCATTGCCGCAATATTGGGCGCTGTAGGTGGTTTCTTCTTAGCGAGAAACTGGATGAAAGATTACTTGAAAAAGAACCCTCCAATTAACGAGGATATGTTGCGTCAGATGATGATGTCGATGGGTCAAAAACCTTCAGAGAAGAAAATTCGTCAAATGATGCAGCAAATGAAAAATCAAAATTAATTAAGCTAAGGACAACTATCTTTTGATGGTTGCCCTTCTTTTTTGAAATCAAAACAGCTATATAAATGATTTTTACAAACCTTTTGTAAGCAAATAACTCGACAGAATCTAGTTGTAGCAGTAAAGTGAAGAAAATGGGGGGATTTGAATGTACGACGTAATTATTATTGGTGCTGGTCCTGCTGGGATGACAGCAGCCTTGTATGCATCACGTTCGAATTTGTCAGTCTTAATGATTGAGCGCGGTGCGCCAGGCGGACAAATGAACAATACAGCTGAAGTAGAGAATTATCCTGGTTTTGATTCTATTATGGGACCTGAACTGGCTCAAAGAATGTATGAGAATGTAGAAAAATTCGGAACAGAAAATGCGTATGGCATTGTACAAGAGATTAAGGACCATGGTGATTACAAAGAAGTAATAACTGAGGATAAAAGTTATCAAGCAAAAACAATTATTATTGCGACAGGTTGTGTGCACCGTAAATTAGGGGTAGCTGGAGAAGAACAATTTGCTGGTCGCGGAGTTTCTTACTGTGCAGTTTGTGATGGTGCCTTTTTCCGAAATAAACGGTTATTAGTTGTTGGCGGAGGCGACTCTGCGGTAGAAGAAGCGATCTACTTAACTCGCTTTGCTTCAGAAGTTGCCATTGTCCATCGTCGTGATGAGTTACGTGCGCAAAAGATCATCCAAGATCGTGCGTTTGCTAACGAAAAAATTTCATTTATCTGGGATAGTGTAGTAGAAGAAATTGTTGGTAATGACATGGTCGTAACCGGAGCTAAAATCCGTAATATGAAAACTGACGAAGTTCATGAAGAACCGGCGAATGGTTTGTTCATTTACGTAGGACTGGAACCATTAACTGAGCCTTTCAAAAATAGTGGAATTACTAATGAAGCTGGCTGGATTGAAACTGATAAGGAAATGAAAACGTCTATTCCAGGTGTCTTCGCTATTGGTGATGCCCGTGAAAAGGATTTGCGTCAGATCACTACAGCTGTTGGTGAGGGTGGTATTGCCGGTCAACAGGTTTATAAGTATATAGAAGGCAATAAATAATGAGTGTCGCTTACGACACTCTTCTTTTTTTGCCCAAATTTCACGTTTTTTGTTTGCTGAATATAACAAGGATGGTATACTTAAAAGGTAAGAAAAAATGAAAGAGGTGTCCTTCATGTCTTGGGAACAAGTGTATGAACAATGGAAGAATTCCGATAAACTGGATGAAAAAATGCAACAGGAATTAAAAGCGCTTAATGAAAACGCTGAATTAAAACAAGATGCTTTTTATACGTCATTAGAGTTTGGTACGGCTGGTATGCGTGGTATATTAGGACCAGGAACCAACCGTATGAATATCTTCACCATCCGTCAGGCAACTGAAGGCTTGGCTCGATTCATGGATACTCAGGACGAAGCAACCAAAAAACGTGGTGTAGCGATTGCTTACGATTCTCGTCACATGTCTCCTGAATTTTCGATGGAAGCAGCTCGAACATTGGCAGCTCACGGTATCCCTTCTTATGTATTTGAAAGTCTACGACCAACACCAGAGCTTTCTTTTGCCGTTCGTCATTTGAATGCCTTTACTGGAATCATGATCACGGCTTCTCACAACCCAGCTGAATATAATGGCTATAAAGTTTATGGAGAAGATGGGGGACAAATGCCGCCAGAAGATGCGGATGCATTGACTGAATTTGTGCGTTCAGTTGAAAATCCTCTAGAAGTTGAAGTTTTAGCGGATGAAAACAGTGAGTTAATTACTGTTATTGGTGAAGAGGTAGATGCTGCTTACTTAGAAGAAATCAAAGCAGTAACGATTGACCACGAGTTAGTAGCGGAAATGGGTAAAAGTCTTAAATTAGTATATACACCATTGCATGGTACGGGAACTATGCTAGGGGAAAAGGCATTGAAACAAGCTGGTTTTGAACAATATATGCTAGTGCCTGAGCAAGCAATCGCTGATCCTGATTTTTCTACCGTTAAATCACCAAACCCTGAAGAGCACTCAGCCTTTGAGTATGCGATCAAGCTAGGTAAAGAAGAAGGCGCTGATTTATTGATTGCGACTGATCCAGACGCTGACCGTCTAGGTGCTGCTGTACGGATGCCTAATGGTGAATACCAAGTGTTAACTGGAAATCAAATTGGTGCTATCTTGATTCGTTACATTTTAGAAGCCCACAAACAAGCGGGTAGTTTACCAGAGAACGCAGCAGTGTTGAAATCGATCGTTTCTAGTGAACTGCCTACAGCTATTGCTAAAGCTTACAATACCGAAATGGTTGATGTGTTAACTGGCTTCAAATTCATTGCTGAAAAAATTCAACAGTACGAAGAAGATGGTTCCCATACCTTCATGTTTGGTTTTGAAGAAAGCTATGGTTACTTAATTAAACCATTCGTTCGTGATAAAGATGCGATTCAAGCATTGCTTCTATTAGCTGAAGTAGCTGCTTATTATAAGAAGCAGGACAAAACATTATATGATGGCTTACAAGAAATCTTTGATGAATATGGTTACTTTGCTGAAAAGACTATTTCTGTCACTTTAAGCGGAGCAGAAGGTGCTGCTAAGATCAAAGAGATTTTAGAAGGCTTGCGTAATCAAGCACCAACAGAATTTGCTGATGTACCCGTTGTACTGACTGAAGACTTCTTAGCTCAACAGTCTACTGATAATAATGGAACAAGTAGACCAATTAATATGCCTTCTTCAAATGTATTAAAATATACATTAGAGGATGCGACGTGGTTAGCTATCCGTCCTTCTGGTACAGAACCAAAAATCAAATTCTACATTGGAGTAAAAGCCGCCTCCCAAGAAGAAGCAGCAGACAAACTAGCAGCCTTTGAAGCAGCTATTCGTCAAATTACAGAGTAGGAGACTTCCTTAGAATGACCACACAAGAAACTGAAATTCAAGCAGTGAGTCAGTTGTTTAAAGTTTTGAGTGAGCCCACTCGTTTACGAATTTTATTGTATTTGAAACAAGGAGAACGTAATGTTTCTTCAATCAGTGAAAATTTAGCGATGGAGCAATCTGCTGTTTCGCATCAATTAAAGCTGTTGCGGGACAATCGTTTAGTCAAAGCACGGCGAGATGGAAAAGCGATGTTGTATAGTTTAGATGACCATCATGTCTTAGATATCTTGGACCAAACTTTCCGCCACGTCTCTCATCATTAAGTCAACTAGTGATTTTCCACTTTTCTTGGAAAATCACTAGTTTTTTTTAGCTATTTTAGTTATACTAAGACACAAACTATATTAAAATATGATGAAACACGTTTAATCTTTGTGCAATCATTGGAGGCGAATTATGGAAAAACCAGTTAAAGTAGGGTTATTAGGTTTAGGTGTCGTAGGTACGGGCGTTTTGGAAATTTTGGCAGACCATCAGGAAAAAATTGAAAAAAGCATTGGGTGTCCGTTAACTGTAGCAAAAGCGTTGGTTCGCCCTACTGAAGACAAAGAGGATTTAGCGAAAAAATATAATCTTCAACTAGTACATGAACTGACAGATATTATTGAAGATCCTGAAATCGACATTGTAGTGGAAGTAATGGGACGAATTGAACCTGCAAAAACGTTTATTGCTGAATCTCTGAAAGCTGGCAAACACGTAGTCACGGCGAATAAAGACTTATTAGCACAACATGGTAGTGAACTAGCATCTTTAGCTCATGAACAAAAGCGCAATTTATACTATGAAGCAAGTGTAGCTGGTGGTATTCCTATTTTACGTACGATAGCCAATAGTTTAGCCGCCGATGATATTCAAGAGGTGCTTGGAATTGTTAATGGAACTACTAATTACATGTTAACTAAAATGGTAACTGAGCAGATGGACTATGACACTGCCTTGAAGCAAGCACAAGAATTAGGCTTTGCCGAAAGTGATCCGACTAATGACGTCGATGGGATCGATGCTGCGTACAAGATGGTCATTTTAAGTAAATTTGCTTTTGGTATGACCATTACAATGGACCAAGTAAAAGTTAAAGGAATCCGTGGCTTATCCGGAAAAGATGTAACAGCAGCTGATCGCTTAGGCTATACCGTTAAGTTAATTGGTTCTACCATGAAGAAAAATGGCAGCATTGCAGCCGAAGTTGGCCCCGTTTTAGTACCAAACGATCATCCATTAGCTTCTATTCATAACGAGTTTAATGCTGTTTTTGTGAAAAGCTCTGGTATCGGTGAGTCAATGTACTACGGACCAGGAGCAGGCTCAAGACCTACAGCAACAAGTATTGTAGCCGATTTAATGACAATCGTGAATAAAATTCAACTAGGTACAATTGGTCATCGCTTCAGTGAATACACACAGCCGACTCAGTTGACACCACCAGAAGAAATCGTTAGTAAATACTTCTTATCATTAAAAATGCCAGATGAAACAGGTCAATTTTTACAATTAGCTGAAATCATGGCAAATGCGGGTGCTGGCCTTGAGCAGGTCGTTCAAGAAAAAGCTCAGGTAGAAAATGCGCGTGTTGTCGTAATTACTCATAAAATGTCAGAAACAACCATGAATCAAATCCAAAAAGATATCGCAGAAAAAACGAACTTTGAGTTGTTATCAACAATGAAAGTGATGGGGGAATAGCCACTATGTATGAAGGATTATTAAAACAATACCAAGAGTATTTACCAATTACAGACAAAACACCGATGTTATCGCTAGCTGAAGGAAACACGCCATTAATTCCGTTACACAATTTATCTAAAGAATTAGGTATTACGTTGTATGGTAAATATGAAGGCTTGAACCCAACTGGATCATTTAAAGATCGAGGCATGGTAATGGCTGTGGCTAAAGCCGTTGAAGATGGAGCAAAAGCAATCATTTGTGCGTCCACAGGGAATACTAGTGCAGCTGCGGCGGCTTATGCAACGCGCGCAGGTATTAAAGCTTATGTAGTTATTCCAGATGGAAAAATTGCTATGGGTAAATTAGCTCAAGCAATCATCTATGGAGCAGATATTATCTCAATTCCTGGAAACTTTGACGAAGCACTAAAGGCAGTAAGAGATATTGCTGAAACTGAAGCCGTTGCCTTAGTAAATTCAGTAAATCCTTATCGTTTAGAAGGTCAAAAAACAGCAGCTTTTGAAATTTGTGAACAATTGGAAAAAGCACCCGATGTTTTAGCAATTCCTGTGGGCAATGCTGGGAATATCTCCGCTTACTGGAAAGGATTCAAAGAATGGCATGAAGTAAAAGGCACTTCTTTACCTCGTATGCATGGTTTTGAAGCTGAAGGAGCTGCGGCGATCGTCCGCGGTGAAGTTATTGAACAGCCTGAAACAATTGCTACAGCGATTCGAATTGGTAATCCTGCTAGCTGGAAATTAGCCGAAGCTGCTAGAGATGAATCTGATGGACATATCGATGCAGTAACTGATGAAGAAATTCTGAACGCTTACCGCAAAGTTGCTGCACAAGATGGTGTTTTTGTTGAACCAGGTTCAGCCGCTTCACTTGCCGGTGTTATCCAACACGTAAAGAGTGGAAAAATCAAACAAGGCGAAACAGTAGTAGCTGTGTTTACTGGAAATGGATTGAAAGATCCGGATACTGCTATCAATGCGACAGATGTGAAAATCAGTAAAATGAGTGATTTAGAAGATATGCGTCAACACTTGAAAGAAGGAGTGGCTAAGCTATGAAAATCCGCGTTCCTGCCACAAGTGCCAACCTAGGTCCAGGCTTTGACTCTTGCGGGATCGCGCTTTCACAATACTTAGTGATTGAGATTGGGGCATCTAGTACTCAGTGGGTAGTAGAGCATGATTTGTCAGATGCTATCCCCCGAGATGAAAGGAATCTGCTGATTCAAACCGCCCTAAAACTTGCGCCAGAATTGATGCCTCATCGAATTAAAATGTCAACAGATATTCCAGTAGCTCGAGGACTCGGGAGCAGCTCTTCAGTGATTGTAGCAGGGATTGAATTAGCCAATCGCTTAGGCAATCTGAATTTGTCTGTACGTGAGAAATTAGAGATTGCTACTGGAATTGAAGGGCATCCAGATAATGTTGCCCCAGCAATTTGTGGTAGCTTTGTGGTAGCTAGTTATGCGGATGACCAAGTGGAATATGTCAAACACCACTTCCCAGAATGCGATGTGGTAGCTTTTATTCCAAATGAGGAATTATTAACATCCGCTAGCCGAGGTGTGTTACCAAGTGAGTTTTCTTATCAGGAAGCAGTTAAGGCGAGCTCTATTGCTAATGTAATGATTGCTGCTGTTTTGAATGGTAATTTACCATTGGCTGGTAAGATGATGGAAAAAGATCTATTTCACGAAAAACATCGCCAGCATTTGGTCCCACACCTAACTGAAATCCGATCCATCACTCAAGAAATGGGCGGCTATGGCAGCTATTTGAGTGGAGCTGGGCCAACAGTGTTAACCTTACTGTCACCAGATAAATCAAAGCAGGTAGCTGAACGATTGAAAGAATTAGACAGTAATGCACGGGTAGAAATCTTAGCAATTGATCAAGAAGGGTTACAAGTATATTAGCTAAATACAATGCGGTGAAAAGAAGAGTACAAAAGAATCAGGATTTCCAGAGAGCTTCGGCAGCTGAAAAGAAGTATTCCTGATTTTTTGGAAAATGGTCTTGGAGCATCAAATGATGAAGCGAGTAATCATTGCGGGAGAGCCCGATACAGCCTTTCAGTAAAAGAATTACTGACTAAGATTGGTTATAGACCAATGAAAAAAGGTGGTACCACGAAACTTTCGTCCTTTCTCAACCGAAGGACGGAAGTTTTTTTGGTCAGTCTTACTCTTCGCAGTTTATTAAAGTAGGTAGCTCGAACAATCAAGTTTGGACTAATATCGGCTCAGAACAGTTTAGTAGGATGGTAAGCGTACGAAGATAAAATGAATTTTCCACGAAAATTCACTACCTAAAAAGGAGCTAGCAGCCAGTTTTACCACTTTTGCCAGATCTCTAGATTAATCAAGCTCGAAAACAAAAATCACCAAAATAGATTTGCGTCACCCAACTACAATTTAGGAGGAAATAAATATGGAATTTGAAACAAAATGTCTTCATGCAGGTTACACCCCAGGAAATGGTGAGCCACGCGTTTTGCCGATTACACAAAGTACCACCTATACTTATGATTCCACTGAAGAAATTGGTAAATTGTTTGATTTAGAAAAAAGCGGCTATTTTTACACCCGTTTAGCTAACCCAACTACGGGAGCGGTTGAAGAAAAATTAGCAGCGCTTGAAAAAGGGGTCGGTGCACTATGCACAGCCTCTGGACAAGCAGCTACTTTCTATGCAATTTTGAACATTCTAGAGTCTGGAGATCATTTTATCTCTTCTTCTTATATCTATGGCGGTACATTTAACTTGTTCGCTCATACCTTACGTAAAATGGGAATTGAAGTGACCTTTGTCGATCAAAAAGCATCATTGGAAGAATTGAAAAAGGCTGCAAAACCAAATACTAAAGCCATTTTTGCCGAAACAATTGCAAATCCAGCCTTACATGTATTGGATATTGAAAAATTTGCACAATTGGCTCAAGCTTTAGATGTGCCATTTTTGATCGACAATACGTTTGCGACGCCTTATTACTGCAATCCAATTGATTTTGGTGCTAACATTGTCATTCATAGTACGACAAAATATTTAGATGGACATGCTGTTCAGACGGGTGGCGTGATCGTTGATGGTGGGAATTTTGACTGGAACAATGGGAAGTTTCCGCAATTATCTGAACCTGATGAAACCTATCATGGAATTGTTTATACTGAAGCATTTGGAGCAGCAGCTTATATAACTAAAGCTCGTGTACAATTGATGCGCGATCTTGGTGCGACCCCTTCACCACAAAATTCCTTCCTATTAAATTTGGGAATTGAAACATTAGCTGTACGGATGGAACGTCATTTTCGAAATGCTTTAACCGTTGCAGAGTTTTTAACGGAACAAGCAGCAGTAAAAAAAGTAACTTATCCAGGCCTGAAACAAGATGACAGCTATGAGTTAGCACAAAAATATGTTCCAAATGGACTTTGTGGCGTGATTTCTTTTGAGATTGCTGCAGGAAAAGAAGCTGCGGCTAAATGGTTAGATGCACTGCAAATGGTATCATTAGAGGTTCATGTTGCAGATATCCGAACCTGTGCCTTACATCCAGCATCTTCAACTCACCGTCAAATGGGTGATGAAGAGCTATCTCAAGCAGGTATTTCACCGGGATTAGTTCGTTTATCTTGTGGAATCGAAAACGTAACGGACATTATTGCTGACTTGAAACAAGCGTTTGAACAACTGGAGGGTTAGTTATGCCTATTCGTTTAGAGCCAGATTTTCCAGCTACAAAAGTATTAGAAGGGGAAGATATCTTTGCGATTGATAATCAACGGGCAAACCAGCAGGATATTCGACCGCTGAAATTATTAATCTTAAATTTGATGCCGAATAAAATTGCTACTGAGATTCAATTACTGCGGTTAATTAGTCAAAGTCCTTTACAAATCGATGTAGACTTTATGAAGGTAGCTTCTCATGAACATCGGAATACGAGTAAGACGCATTTGGAGAAATATTATCTAGAATTTTCTTCAATTAAAGATACTTGTTACGACGGGTTGATTATTACTGGTGCCCCTATCGAAAAGATGCCTTTTGAAGAAGTAGATTACTGGGAAGAGTTAACAGCGATTATGACTTGGAGCAAAACCCATGTAACTTCGGTGATCCATATCTGCTGGGGCGCCCAAGCAGGTATGTACTACCATTACGGAGTCGACAAAGTTATGTACGAAGAAAAACTATTTGGCATTTTTTCTCAAAAATTGTTGACAAAACATCGTTTGTTTCGTGGATTTGATGATGTCTTTTGGATGCCGCAATCTCGCTATACTGGTATTGATGAAGCGCAAGTTGCAGCTAGTACACTTGAAGTTATTGCCCGCGATGAGCAAGAGGCGGCTACTATATTGCTTTCTGAGGACGGACATAATGTCTTCTTACTAGGACACTTTGAGTATGACTCCGGCACATTAGAAGGAGAATACCTGCGTGACCTAGACAAAGGATTAGATACACAAAAGCCAGAAAATTATTATTTATCTACTGAAGAAAAAGTAACGAATCGCTGGCGCGCCCATGCCTATCTTTTCTTTCATAATTGGATCAATGATGTTTATCAAACTACACCGTATGAGTTGGAAAAAATCGTAGAAATCCAAACAATCTAAAAAGCGACTTAGGTTTGTAGCGACCCCCAAAAGTTAGATTTTTGGTCTAACTTTTGGGGGTCGCTACAGTTTCTTAAACCTAGGTCGCTTTTTTCTATTCTTCGTCAGCGTCTTGCATAAAGAAATAACTATGGTCTTCTAAATCCAAAGCTGTCATAATTTTTGCAGCAGTTTCTTCGATTGAGTAGTTCGCCACATTTACTACGTAACAGCCTAGTTTTTGATACAAGTCATTAGCAAAATCTAATTCTGCCTGAATTTTGTCTCGATCGGAATAAGCTGTTTCAGGATTAAGACCATATGCACGCATACGTTCTTTACGAATGCTGATAAGTACTTCTGGGTCATTAGTCAAACCAACAATTTTTTTGGGGTCGATCTGAAATAATTGCTTTGGGATATGAGCTTGCGGAATCAATGGCAGGTTCGCTACCTTTAAGTTCTTGTTCGCCAGAAAAAGGCTCAACGGTGTCTTAGATGTTCTAGAGACACCTAGCAACACAATATCCGCTTCCAAAAATCCTCGTGCATCTTTACCGTCATCGTATTTAACTGCAAATTCCAAGGCTTTGATCCGTTTGAAATAGTTATCGTTTAAATGATGCAGCGCACCAGGCTCAAAAGTAGGCGCTAAATTAGCCCGTCGTTGGATTTCATTGACTACTGGATTTAATAAATCCATGTGGAACAGCCCAGCATGTTCACAAAACTCTTCCGCTATTTTTGACAGTTTAGGGTCAATCAGTGTATGAATGATCATAGCATTTTCGTTCTTGGCGTCCTTCAAGGCTTTTAATAATAATTCTGATGAACTGATAAACGTTCGACGAAATAGGCAAAATTCTACAGTGGGATACTGCGCCATGGAAGCTTGTGCCAATTTAGAAGCTGTTTCACCTGCTGAATCAGAAATGATAAAGATTGTGACAAGATCGTTTTGATTTTCGTTTTCCATATGAATCTCCCTTGTATTTTAAGATAATTTATTATACCATAATTTTATTCAGAATCATTACGGTTTAAACAGGAGGAAAAATAGAGTGTCACAACCAACTTTATTAGAAAAAGCATTAGTAAAAGTAAAAGAGAATGGCTTTAAATATACTAAAAAAAGAGAATCGTTATTGGATTATCTAATTAAAAAAAACCGCTATGTCGCTGCAAAAGAAATATATGAACATTTAAATGAACGCTTTCCGGGACTTAGTTACGATACAGTTTATCGAAATTTAAGAGAATTTTGTGAAATCGGTATTGTCGAAGAAACCGACTATCAAGGGGAAATGAAGTTCCGCTTTAGCTGTAGTGAAGACTTTGGTCATCATCATCATTTTATTTGTACGGTTTGTGGAAAAACAAAAGAAATCCATATGTGTCCGATGGATTTCTTCAAAGAACAACTGGATGATTGTCAAATTGATGGACATCGTTTCGAGCTATATGGGCGTTGTTCAGATTGTAAAATGTTTGTCTGAAAAAGTGAAGAAAATAAAACTTCTTTAGTACCTTGACTCGCTATTATCCATTCGATATAATGACTTATGGACGGTCTTGTTTTTGAGAGAACATTTCAATAACAAAAACGGTTACTTTTTAAGCTCGGAGGGAGGGAATTTATATGTCAAAAACAGTGGTTCGTAAAAATGAATCTCTTGACGATGCTCTTCGTCGCTTCAAACGTTCCGTTTCAAAAGCGGGGACTCTGCAAGAATCTCGCAAACGCGAATTTTATGAAAAGCCAAGTGTGAAACGTAAGAAAAAATCAGAAGCAGCTAGAAAACGCAAAAAATTCTAGTGTGAATGGAGTGATTTGATGTCACTGCTTACTCGGCTAAACGAAGACATGAAGCAAGCGATGCGCAGTAAAGACAAAGAGTCTTTACAAGTGATCCGAATGCTTAAAGCCGCTGTTCAAAATGAACAAATCAAAACAGGTCAAGATTTATCAATTGAAGAAGAATTGACCGTTTTATCTCGTGAGATGAAACAGCGTCGTGATTCTTTGACAGAGTTTGAAAAAGCTGATCGAACTGATTTAGCGGACAAAGTCAAAAAAGAAATCGCAATTGTAGAAAACTACTTACCGGCACAACTTTCAGAAGATGAAATTCGTACCATTGTAAGTGAAGCAATTGCCAAAACTGGAGCAACTTCGCCAAAGGAATTTGGTAAAGTAATGGGTGTTGTGATGCCGCAAGTCAAAGGTAAGGCGGACGGTAATCAAGTCAATGCTATTGTGAAAGAGTTGCTACAATAAAAATTCTTACCATCGAGGAGTTCTCCTCGATGGTTTTTTTTGTTCCTAAACAAGTTTTTCACATTTTTAAATCACAATTATTCGATTTCCACATTAAAGTGGAAAATAAAAAATTTAACTTAATGTGAAAACGTTTTATAGTTATATCAGAAAGAAGGAGGAGGAACTTATAAATGGAAGAAGTCAGAGTTGGAACGGAGATGGAGTCAATGGCTATCATCTTACACGCAGGCAATGCGAAAAGTGACGCTTACGAAGCCCTGCTCGCTGTTAAACAAGGAGATTTCGAAACATTTGATGAAAAATATGCAACAGCAAAAAGTGAAATGAAATTAGCGCATCGCGCACACGCAGAAATGCTTAGAAAACTTTCTTCAGAAGATCGGATGCAAGATGTAGATTTATTATTGGTTCACGCAGAAGGCCACTTAACATCAACAGATATTGCTGTAGATATGATTGCTGAGTTTGGGGAATTATACAAATGGAAGGAGACTATCAATGGATAAAAACTTTTTATGGGGTGGGGCAACAGCCTCTTATCAATGTGAAGGTGCTTGGGATGCAGATGAAAAAGTTCCATCAATGTGGGATGTTTATCTGCATGAAAACGATCTGGAAAATGGCGATATCGCCAGCGATCACTATCATCGCTATGAAGAAGATATTCGCATGATGGCAGAAGGCGGTCAAACTTCTTATCGATTCTCGCTTGCTTGGCCACGGATCATTAAAAATAAAGAAGGCGATGTTAATCAAAAAGGGCTCGACTTCTACCACCAAATTTTAGATACTTGCAAAAAATATGATATCGAACCTTTTGTTACATTATACCATTGGGATTTACCACAATATTGGGAAGAGACTGGTGGCTGGTTAAATCATGAGGTCTGTACAGCTTTTGAACACTATGCAAAGGTCTGCTATGAAGCTTTCGGAGATAAAATTATTAATTGGACAACCTTTAATGAACCGAAATGGTTTGTTGCTAATGGGTACATGATCGGCAACTATCCTCCAGGCTTCCAAGACCCACAGAAAACGATGATTGCGGCTTACAATGTAATGTACGCAAGTGCACTGGGCGTGAAAGCTTTTAGAGAAGGTGGATACAAAGGTCAAATCGGTATTGTTCACAGTTATACACCAGTTAATGGCGTAGACGATTCAATCGAAACAAGAATTGCGATGCGTTATGCGGATAACTACTGCAACAACTGGATTTTAGACACAGCTGCTTTAGGGGAATTTCCGATTGACTTAATTTCTGTATTAGCCAAGGATTACGATGTGAGTTTTATGAAGGCAGATGAATTGAAAGTAATTAAAGAAAATACCGTTGACTTCATCGGCTTGAACTACTACTCGAGAACTTTAGTGAAACCTTATACTGGCGGTGAAACACAGCTTTCCTTCAATCATTCTGGTAAAAAAGGTGAATCGAAAGTTTTAATTAAAGGGTGGTTTGAGCAAGTAAAAGATCCAAACAACGAAACCACCGAATGGGATACCGAAATTTATCCAAAAGGGTTACAGGATGGTTTGATTGAAGCTTGGGATCGCTATCACTTGCCGATCTATGTGACAGAAAATGGAGTAGGAGTTCGTGAAGACGTAACAGTAGATCAAGTAAATGACGATTACCGTATCTCTTTCATGAATGATCACATCAATGCCATTATGAATGCGATGGATGCTGGTGCAGATATTCGCGGGTACTATGCTTGGGCATCATTCGACTTATATTCTTGGAAAAATGGTGTCGAAAAACGTTATGGATTAGTTGCTGTTGATTTTGAAAAAGAACAAAAACGTACACCTAAAGCTTCATATTACTGGTTTAAAGATATCATCGAAAGCAATGGAGAAAAAATTCAAAGAAGAGAATTTGATTAAGCAGTGAAAAATGAAATCTTGTCATCAGCTTCTTGAATAGTTCAGGAAGCAGGTGGCAAAGAAAACTAAAAAGGGGAAATCTACAATGAAAAAAGTAATGTTAGTATGTAATGCTGGAATGTCTACAGGTATGTTAGCGAAGAAAATCGAAGCAGCTTCTAATAATACATTAGAGGTAAATGCTTATAGTGAATCTGAATATAAAGACTTTCTTGAAGGGGTAGATTTAGTCTTAATTGGTCCACAAATCCGCTTTTTAAAACCCCAAATCGAGGCTGCAGTGGATGTGCCGGTTGAAGCAATCTCACCAATGAAATATGGCATTATGGATGGTAAAGGTGTTTACGAAGATATCAAAAAATTGATTGGGGGTTAATCAGCTATGGGATTTAGTAGTTTAAGTGAAAAAATGGATCAATATATATCGCCGTTAGCTAACAAATTAAGTCAACAACGGCATTTGAAAGCAACCCGAGATGCGTTTATGTCCATGCTGCCGATTACCTTGTTTGGTTCAATTCCAATTATTTTGACTGCAGCACCCGTTACTGAAAATACTACTAATGGATTCTTACTTGCGTGGGCAAATTTTGCCGAAGAGAACAGTATGATTTTGAACTGGATTAGTGGAATCACGTTGAGTGCCATGTCATTATTCATCTGTATCGGTGTTACTTACTTTTTATGCCGTCATTATAAAGAAGATGTTTTACGCCCGTTAATGTTCTCAGTGGTCGGCTTTTTAATGCTGGTACTGACACCGTTAAAATTAGGCTGGGATGGTAAAGAAGTTGAGATTGGTTTCCTTGACGGACGCGGGATTTTGCTGGCATTATTTGTTTCGATTGTAACGGTTGAAGGTTATCATTGGATGCGGAAGAAAAATATTGGTCGCATTTCGATGCCCGATAGTGTACCGGCATCCTTGTCAGAAACCTTTGCGTCTCTTGTACCGGGATTAATTTTGATGAGTTTCTTCTCAATCATCTTTATTATTTTCCATGCATTTGATACGACGGCTGTACAATTCTTGTACAATATTATGGCACCAAGCTTTAAAGCAGCTGATAGCTTGCCATTTACTATTTTGAGTATCTTCTTGATTCATCTGTTTTGGTTTTTTGGTATCCACGATGCAGCCTTAGCAGGTATCTTAGGTCCAATTCGTGATGGTAACTTGTCCATTAATGCCGCTGAAAAAATGGCAGGTGCAGATTTAAGCAACATTTTCACAACACCGTTTTGGACATATTTTGTTATCATCGGTGGGTCAGGTTCTGTTTTAGCTCTGGCTTTCCTAATGATGCGTTCGAAATCCAAACAGCTAAGTACTGTCGGAAAGGTCGGATTCTTACCTTCAATTTTCGGAATTTCAGAACCAATGATTTTTGGTACCCCATTAATGCTAAATCCAATTTTCTTTGTGCCGTTTATCTTCACTTCGGTATTCAACGGAATTGTAACGTACTTATGTATGTCAGTTGGACTCGTCGGAAAAACTTTCGCTGTCTTTTCTTGGCAAATGCCAGCACCAATCGGAGCATTTTTATCCACCATGGATTGGCGAGCACTGGTTCTTGTTTTTGCATTAATTGTCTTAGACGGGGTCATTTACTACCCATTCTTTAAAGTTTATGAAAAGAATTTGGTCGCATTGGAAAAAGAATCCGAAGAAGAACAAGTAGCGGAACTACGTGATTCATCAGTGGATGTGCCAAACGATACAACAACTGCTTAGTACTTGAGGTTTTGACAGAAGTGTCCGACTTCGAGAAATAAGCCGAAAATCGCTGCTTCAATTAGACTGATTATGCGGTTTATTTCTGAAAGAGCTGCTTCAGTTACACCGATTATGCGGTTTTCAGTGGCTGTGACATAAAACGTCACAGCCACTATTATGATATAATCTAGGATGCCAAAAAGCCTTCAGGAGGATGAAACACAATGCAAATTTCTCAACGACAAGAACAGATCATAGAGAAATTGTCCTTTAGCAATCTCCCTCTTACAGCCCAGCAGTTATCAAAAGAGCTTGGAGTATCTACCAAAACGGTTCGTAATGACATTCAACAATTAAATGGACAGGCAGAACAGACAGTCATTTTATCAAAAGCAGGGGCTGGGTTTTATTTGAATCCAGACACTATCTCATTGCTGAAAAAAGAAAAAACGATTGAACGTTCGAATCTTCATTTTGAATTGTTAGTGCAGATCATCGATCAAGAAAGCTGTGACTTTTACGAATTGGCGGATGACTTTTTTATTAGTGAGTCAGCCTTGAATCGGATTATTAAGGAATTAAATGATTTGATTTCTCGACAGGATCAGTCATTGATTATTCAAAGAAAGAACAATCGCTTATTCATTGATGGAGAAGAAGCTGAAAAACGCAGGGTATTTACTTTGTTTTTAAATCAGGAAATTGAAGCGAATAAATTAAGCTTAGAAAAATATTCTGGTTATTTTGGTCAAATCGATCTAGGTAAGCTTTCGCAAATAGTTATTCGCTACCATCAGCAGGAAGAATTTTCAATCAATGATTTTTCGACGATTTCTTTTATTTTGCATATTGCGGTATTGTTGGAACGAGTCAGCAAAGCGAGTTTTTTGAACACAACTAGGCCAGTAATGGAAGAGCCAGAAAGTCGGCGGCTTACTAGACAGCTAGCGGAGCTATTGGAGAAGGAATTTCAGGTGAACATTCCTGAAGAAGAGCTTCCTTATATCTATCGATTATATTCAGGAGCAATTATTTCCAGTGAAAGTCTGGAGGAGCTTCAGTTAAAAGAAACTATAGCGAGTTTGTTGGAGAGTGTCACAGGGATTTTTTATTTAGATTTCACGCAGGATGAAAAAATTGTTGATTACTTGTTGACACATGTTTCAGCCTTATATAAACGGGCAATCAATCACCAATATTTAACCAATCCTTTATTGGAAGAAATTAAGAGTAAGTTTCCTTTCGTATACAACGTCAGCGTTTACGCCTCTGCTTATTTACAAAATACCTTAAATATTCAGTTTCCAGAAGATGAAATTGCTTATTTATCCTTGCACTTTTTGTCTGCTTTAGAAAATATTCGTAGTCAAAAGAAAAAGCAGGTTCTACTGGTTTCACCTTATGGGGTAGGAAATCAACGAATGGTGCGGGCTTATCTTAATCGAATCAAAGACTTTGAGATCGAAATGTCGGTTGCCAAATCTGTGTTTGATGTCAACGATAAATTGGTTAAGGATAAGGATCTAATTTTAACTAGTGAATCACTGCACCTAGAGACAAGTATTCCGATTTACCATTATCAATCCTTTTTAACGGAGAAGGATCTAGCAGAAATTACCCAGATTTTTGTCGAAGAAAGCCAAACCCCCTCCGTTCTAAATAAATTTTTGGAGGCGGAACTCTTTTTCCCGCAGCAGTCTCAAAAATCACCTGAAGAAGTAATTAGCTTTCTTTGCCAACAGTTATATGACAAAGGCTATTGTGAAGCAGATTATGTAGACAAAGTCTTGGAACGAGAATCGCTGTCCAGTACAGCTTTTGGCAACTATTATGCAATTCCCCATGCCATTAAACGGGAGGCAAAGAAAAATGCAGTGGCTATCTGTTCTTTTGATAAGCCCATCCAATGGCAGGACAAAAAAGTGAAACTAGTGTTGCTGCTAGCTCTTAAAGGAGAACGGGACAATTCGTTTGAACAGCTTTTTGAAGAGCTTGTGATGATCTTAAATGAGCCAGCTCGTGTAAAGCGTCTAGCTAAGCAAACAAATTTTGAAGAATTTTTGGCAATCTGCCAGGAAAAATAAAAAAGACGGTAATTTTATTGAGGATCTATCAGATCCTTGCTAAAATACCGTCTTTTTAGTTCTTTCTTAAGCAAAAATCTCTTGCAATTTTTCTTTTATTTAGAGTGTGGTATGATAGGGTGAATGATTAAAATAAGGGGATGAAGTATTTTTGACAAAAAACGATTTTGAGTCGTTGGAAATAAAACTTAACGCCAAAGATGACATTAGTATGTTGTTAGGTTCCCATGACAAACATATCAAGTTTTTAGAAGATAATACCGCAACAACAATTAATACACGTGGTGAAACCATCCAAATTATTGGAGAAAAAGAAGAAACCAAATTAGTGGCGGATGTAATTCGAGCATTGCAGATGCTGATAGATCGTGGTATAAAAGTGGCAACACCAGATGTGATGACTGCTCTTCGCTTAGCCAAAGACAATCATTTAGATGAATTTGTGATGATGTATGAAGAAGAGTTGTTAAAGGATCGCAATGGCAAACCCATTCGACCTAAAAATATCGGGCAAAGCCGGTATATTTCTGCTATTCGCAAATCCGATGTAGTTTTTGGCGTGGGTCCTGCTGGTACGGGTAAAACGTATCTAGCCATTGTTATGGCCATTGCTGCCTTGAAAAAGGGCGAAGTACAACGGATCATTTTAACGCGTCCAGCGGTAGAAGCTGGTGAAAGCTTGGGATTTTTGCCAGGTGATTTGAAAGAAAAAGTTGATCCTTACTTGCGTCCAATGTATGATGCCTTGCATCAAATTTTTGGAGTTGAACATACGAATCGTCTGTTAGATCGTGGTGTGATTGAAATTGCCCCATTGGCGTATATGAGAGGTCGAACATTAGATGATGCTTTTGTCATTTTAGATGAAGCGCAAAATACGACAATTGCTCAGATGAAGATGTTTTTGACTCGTTTGGGATTTAATTCTAAAATGGTAGTTAACGGTGACACCAGTCAAATCGATTTACCAAAAGGTCAATTAAGCGGATTAATGCACGCTGAACGAACACTGCGGAACATTAAACGTATTCGTTTTGTAAGATTTGAATCTGCTGATGTTGTCCGACATCCAGTGGTTTCTGAAATTATTGAAGCCTATGAGAAAGAGAATCTACGTCAGTCTGAGGAGTAGATTGGAGGAAACAACATGCTGAATCAACCAATCAATAACTTGCGAAAAAAACTTGGTTCGCGTTTTATTCCGCTAACTTTGATCTTTTTTGCAATTCTTTTGATTGCTACGATGTTTACCAGCGTACGTCAAAAACGTGTGGACTATCGAGAAGGTCAAGTAGCTGCTGAAAGCATCCGTGCAAATAAAACGGTAGAAAATAGTGCTGAAACGCAGCAAAAACGACAACTGGCTGCGGAAGCTGTCACTCCAGAATATACCTATCAGTCAGAACTGGCTGGGACGCAGCACGATCGCATCAGTCAATTGATTGACTTGGTTCAAAAAACCAATAGTGATAGTGATAAAGCTTATCAAACGAAAGTATCACAAGCCAAAGAAGGCGAAACGATTCCTCAGCCAACTGTGGAAGAACGGGTGGCTGCCGTAAAAAGGAATTTTGAAAGCATTGATCAGGATACAGTTAGTTTCTATCAGCAGCTGCCGGAAGATTTTTTCCGTCAGGTAGTTCAACTAAATAGCCAGCAACTGGATCAAGTTGAAAATGCAGCACTAAAACTGAATGATGAACAGATGAGTAAACGTATTCGAGAAAGTGATTTAGAAGACTACAAACAACAAGCGATGGATCAAATCAGTGAATTCGGCTTAAGTGATAATCAAAATCAAGTGATTCAATATTTGCTGAATGATGGAATTGTCGTCAATGACATTCTCAATGAGAAGCGAACGGAAGATTTACGAGAACAAGCCGAAAGTTCTGTCCAACCAGTAATGATTTATCAAGGGGAAGTTATTGTTCGTGAGGGCAGCCAAATTGATGCCAATGCTTTTAATAAGCTGAAACTTTTAGGTTTAACTAGTTCGGGCGGATCAACTTTTCCATTAATTGCTATGATTTTATCCACGGTGTTACAAGGATTTGTTCTATGGTTTTATAGTCGACAATTTGAAGTGGAATTTCAGAGAGTACGGTTCATTTTGTTCTATTCTACTTCTATGCTGTTCGGCGTGCTGGTGATGAAATTCTTGCAAATTTTCCAAAGTACTAGCAACAATAATTTGGCCTTGTTCTTTCCAGCGGCGTTTGTTCCATTATTACTGACTGTTTTTGTTAATCGGCGTTCTGGTAGTTTAGCAGCGATTTTCCAAACGATTTTTGCTTTGTTTGTTTATTATGATTCTATCGGTACTAATATGCTGACGATCATTTTGATGACCTACCTATTTTCTGGCGTTTTAGCTATTATGGTGAAACAAAAGCGCGTGTCAGATCAAGCAAAACAAGCACTGCTGTGGATTGTTGTTTTCCCATTTATTTGGGCGATCATCTTGAATATTTATCAAGGACTGTCGTTTACTAACAGTACTACTTGGGGAACCTTGATTTGTGCGGTGGCCGGAGCCTTTCTTTCCTTTTTACTGGGAACCGGTTTGCAGCCTTATATTGAGCTATTAGTGACAGATAGTGGTGTGATTACTTTAAATGAATTAAGTAATCCCAACCATCCATTATTGAAGCAATTGTTAGAAGAAGCACCTGGAACTTATCATCATTCTATGATGGTGGCTAACTTAAGTGCAAACGCAGTGGCTGAAATTGGTGGTCGTTCTTTACTGACCCGGGTAGCCTGCTATTATCATGATATTGGTAAAATCCGTCATGCGAATTTCTTCGTGGAAAACTTACCCCCTGGCGCTGAGAATCCCCATAATTTCCTTTTGCCAGAGGATAGTAAACAAATCATTTTTGGTCATGTGATTGAAGGTGCTAAAATTTTAGAAGAATACAAAATGCCGCAAATGGTGATTGATATTTGTTATCAACACCATGGTACGACACTAATGAAATATTTTTACGTGAAGGCAAAGGAACGTAATTCAGAAATCACCGAAGAAGAATTCCGCTATCCTGGACCAAAACCACAAACACGTGAAGCGGGAGTAGTCAGTATTGCTGATAGCTGTGAAGCAGCCGTGCGAGCGATGGATCACCCTTCAATTGATAAGATTAGCAGCTTTGTACATGGTCTGATTGAAGAACGTATTTCTGACGGTCAACTGGATGATTCCGGCTTGACATTAAAAGAGATTCGCATTGTTGAAAAATCGTTGGTCAGCAGTTTGAGTTCAACTTTCCATTCACGGATCAAATATCCGAAAATGAAATCCGAAGCAGAGAAGATGAAAGAAGAGCAAGAAAGAGGCGAACGGTAGTGGACATTACCTTTATTGATGAAACAAGTGAAGTTTCTCAAGATAAAATCACTGAAATTGACGAGTTGCTGCAATTTGCAGCTGATTATTTAAAAATACCTGAGGACACAGAAATGTCGGTAACTTTCATGGACAATAAGGGTATTCAAGTCATTAATCGTGATTACCGAGGGAAAGATGCACCAACAGATGTCATCAGCTTTGCATTAGAAGAAGATGGCGAAGGTGAAGTGCCTATTATTTTTGATGAAGAGCTGGTAATGCCACGTAATCTGGGCGATATCATGATCTCGACTGAACGAGCAGCGGAACAGGCTGATGAATACGGACACAGTTTTGACCGTGAATTAGGTTTTTTAGCAGTACATGGCTTTTTACACATCAATGGCTATGATCATATGACAGCCGAGGAAGAAAAGGAAATGTTCGGACTACAGAAAGAGATTTTGGATGCCTATGGACTCAAAAGATAAGACTGAAAAAGTAGTTGAAAAAGCCGTCAAAGTAAAAGATATAAAAAAAGAAGAGAACACGAAAAAAAACAAAGATTTTATCACTTCTTTGGAATTCGCTCTTAAAGGAATCCAGACCGTGTTTGAAGAAGAACGCAACATGCGCAAGCATGTCTGTTTGGGTGGGCTTGCGATGTTAGCCGGAGTGGTTTTTCGCCTAAATCGTTTGGAATGGCTATGGATTTTTCTTGCCGTCTTTTTGGTTTGGATTGTCGAGATCATTAACACAGTATTTGAAAATGTAGTCGATATGTGTACCGACCACCATTTTCACCCGATTGGAAAAAAAATTAAAGACATGGCAGCTGGAGCTGTATTGATGACGTCGCTTTTTGCCATAATTGTCGGTCTGATTATTTTCTTACCGAAACTTCTTGAATTTTTTTCGTTGCTTACTAATTAAACATTATTTCGCTGGACGAACGAGCTTTTTGGCTGTCTACGTTCGCCCAGCTTTTTTAAGAAAGGAATTAAACATATGACAGAACATAAATCTGGATTTGTTGCGATTGTTGGTCGCCCGAATGTTGGAAAATCCACGCTGCTTAACCGTATTGTGGGACAAAAGATCGCTATCATGAGTGATAAGGCACAGACAACCCGTAACAAGATCCAAGGCGTCTACACCACGGACGAAGCGCAATTAGTATTTATTGATACACCAGGGATTCATAAACCAAAACATCGCTTAGGAGATTACATGGTAGAAGCGGCTTACAGTGCACTGCGAGAAGTCGATGCGATTATGTTCATGATTAGTGCCGACCAAAAACGCGGACCTGGCGATAACTTCATTCTAGAGCGCTTGAAGAATCAAAAAGTACCTGTTTACTTGCTAATTAATAAAATCGATAAAATCCATCCTGATGAGTTGTTCTCAATTATTGATGACTACCGTCAAGTCATGGAGTTTAAGGAAATTATTCCGATTTCAGCAACGGAAGGTAATAATGTGGAGCATATGATGGACATCCTAGTGGAGCAAATGCCAGAAGGACCACAGTACTTCCCAGAAGATCAAGTTACTGATCATCCGGAATACTTTATTGTTTCTGAATTGATTCGTGAGAAGCTGCTGCAATTAACTCGGGATGAAGTACCACATTCAGTGGCAGTGGTAACTGACTCAATGAAGCGAGATGAAAACGATAAGGTGCATATCCAAGCAACGATTATCGTTGAACGCACTAGCCAAAAAGGTATTGTTATCGGCAAAGGCGGAAAAATGCTGAAAACTGTCGGTACACAAGCACGCAAAGATATTGAACGCTTATTAGGGGACAAGGTATTTCTTGAACTGTGGGTAAAAGTTCAAAAGGACTGGCGCGATAAGAAGACGTATTTACAAGATTATGGCTATCGCAACGATGACTATTAAATAGCAGCAGAATAGAGGCGGAGCTGTTGCTTTGCCTCTATTCTTTGTAAGTAGATATAATAGAAAGAAAGCGGAGGTGAGTTTGTGGCGCAAGTAGGTGAGACAAGAGGAATGATCCTTTTTAGCCGTGATTACAAGGAGAAAGACAAATTAATCAAGATCTTTACTGAATCGGCAGGCAAAGTGATGTTTTTTGCCAAAGGAATTCATCGTCCCAATAATCCGTTACGCACAGCAATTATGCCTTTTACTGAAGCCGTTTATATTGGCAACTTGAAGGGAGATGGTCTGTCTTTTTTAAACAGTGCCAAAGATGTTCGACCCTTTCGTAAACTACAGGAAGACATTTTTCTAAATGCCTATGCTTCTTATATTTTGGGGTTGGTGGATGCGGCGATTGACGACCATGTGTATGATCCGGCCTTGTACGGCTTTACTAAGCAGGCCTTAGAACTGATGGATCAAGGATATGACGGGGAAACAATCCTCAATATTTTTGAAATGCAGATTATGCAACGTTTTGGTGTTGCCCTAAATTGGCGCGCCTGTAGTGTCTGTGGAAAAACAACAGGTGCATTTGATTTTTCGTCGAAGTATAGTGGTATTTTGTGTCAAGATCACTGGCACTTGGATCAACATCGCTATCATGCTGAAGCTCGAGCAATTTATTTTATTCGTATGTTCTCGACCATTTCTTACGACAAAATCAGTAGCGTAAATTTGAAATCGGAAACCAAGCAAGCGATTCGTAAAACGATAGATCAATTATACGAAGAATATGTTGGGCTGCATTTAAAGAGCAAACGGTTCATCGATCAAATGGGTGAATGGCAAAATATGCTGAAACCGGAAGATAAGAATAGTGATACCAACTAATCTGTACTACCTTTTTTAAGAAGGTGGTACAGATTTTTTTATGATAGATTGGCTGGAACTAATTAGGATCATCCTTTTCAGATTTTTTCAAGAAAAATCCCTGTTTTGTTTAGAAATTATCCAGTTTTTCTTGACCTTTAATGATAGAATGATTAATATACTTTAAACATAAACTTATTAGAATTTCATATTGAGAAGGAGTGGTATAGATGAAGGAGCTTTGGGATGTGTTGCGTCCAGAGGAACAAATCGAATTACAAATAAGAAGGTTGTACCAGGAGCATCATTTTCATCTATACCAGTTAAATAGTTTTGAAGAGTTTGAAGGCTATCAGCAACAGCGAAATTTTTTTAAAGATAGTACAATTATTACTTTTACCGGAAACGATGGCAGAACGATGGCACTGAAGCCAGATGTGACCATTTCAATTGTCAAAAATACACCTTCTGGCGAACGTCGCAAGGTCTATTATGTGGAAGATGTTTATCGTCAGGATCGCCAAGAAGGCGAATATCAGAAAATACGCCAAGTTGGTGTAGAGATTATTGATAATATTAGTCAAGAAGACGAATTGGAAGTATTACGTTTAGCTTGGAAGAGTCTGGCGTTAGTTGGCGAAGGGACATTGGACTTGTCCCATATGGGAATTATCAATGCGATTTGCGAACAATTTCCTATCGAAGAGCGACCACAAGTTATAAAGGCCTTACAACATAAGAGTTCCCATGCAATGGATGAGCTAACGACGAAATACAACTTGCCAGTAGAAGAAAGTGAAAATCTTGGGAAATTATTGCGTCTCTCTGGTAAATTTGAGCAATTTTATGAAAAGGCTCGCCGTCTATTATCGACATTGCCTAAAGCACAAGCGGCTTTAGATGAACTAAAGGAATTGCATGACAAGCTGACATCCGATCCAGAATTATCATCTTTAATTCGTTTGCGATTAGACTTTTCAATCATGAATGATGCGGATTATTATAGTGGATTATTGTTCCAAGGATTTATTAAAGCCTCTAAGGAAACAATATTACATGGTGGACGTTACGATCTATTGCTGAAGCGACAAGGAAAAAGTCAAGGTGCGATTGGTTTTGGAATGAAGCTTAATCACCTTGGAGAAAAAACGGCACCGAAGGAATCCGAGTATCTAAATATTGCATTACCAAAGGGTCGCATGGGAGATACGGTTTATCAGTTATTCACTAAAGCGGGGATTGCCAGCGAAGGGGTTTTTGAAGACAATCGCAAATTGATTTTTGTAGATGAAGAAAAGAAATTGCGCTTCTTTTTAGTGAAACCTAGTGATGTTGCGATTTATGTCGAACATGGGGCTGCAGATATTGGCGTAGTTGGTAAAGATATTTTGATGGAAAATTCTGCTCACGTCATTGAATTTTTGGATCTGAAGATGGGCGAATGCAAAATCGCAGTAGCTGCTTGCAATGATTTTGTTGAAGATGAAAGTCGTCCGTTACGAGTATCGACTAAATATTCCAATATAACGCGGGATTATTATGACGGTATTGGACGATCGATTGAGTTGATTGGTTTACATGGTTCGATTGAATTGGCGCCGTTGTTAGACTTATCAGATGTCATTGTTGATATCGTTGAAACAGGAACCACCTTAAAAGAGAATGATTTGAAGGTGATCCAAGATATCGCACCGTCATCAGCCCGCTTGATTATCAATCATGCAACTTGGCGTTTCAAACAAGCACGAATTCAAGAGGTTATTGAGAAAGTGAGGCAGGAAATTTGAAAATCTTTTCGACAGTAAAACACAGCAACAAAGAAATTTTAGCCCGTAAAATGTCTGAATCAGTGGATGTATCAGAAACAGTAGCTGGAATTTTAAAAAAAGTTAAAACGGGTGGAGACCAAGCGGTTAAGCAGTTAACGAAAGATATCGATGGCGTTGATTTAGCAGATTTACGTGTGCCAGCAGCAGATATTGCTGCAAGTACAAGCGAAATTTCAAAGGAATTATTGGCTGTTTTAGAACAAGCGAAAGAAAATATTACTGCCTTCCATGAAAAACAAATACGTCAGGGGTTTGTTTCGACTTCAGAACAAGGTGTCGTTATGGGACAGCGTATTATACCTTTGGATACTGTGGGAGTCTACGTGCCTGGCGGAACTGCCGCTTATCCAAGTACAGTACTAATGGATGTCTTACCGGCTAAAATTGCTGGAGTGAAACGAATTGTCATGATTACTCCACCTAGTAAAGAAGGAAAACTAGCGCCAGCGATCTTGGCGGCTGCTCAAATAGCCGGTGTCGATGAAATTTATCAAGTAGGTGGGGCACAAGGCGTTGCCGCATTAGCGTATGGAACGGAAACGATTCCAGCGGTTGATAAAATTGTCGGACCTGGAAATATCTATGTTGCAACGGCTAAACGAATGGTTTACGGATTAGTCGATATCGATATGATTGCCGGGCCAAGTGATGTATTGATCGTGGCTGATGATAGTGCCGATCCAGAATGGTTGGCGGCAGATTTAATCGCTCAAGCCGAACATGATCCATTGGCACAGGCGATCTTAGTGACCACTTCAGAAACGATGATTGATGAGGTAGCTCAAGCGGTCGACAAGCAGCTAGCTGACTTGCCAAGACAGGCAATCGCACAGCAGTCTTTAGACAATAATGGGAAATTGATTCTAGCACAGGATTTGGATGAAGCCATTGAGTTAGCCAATCAAGTTGCGCCTGAACATTTAGAATTAGCAGTGGATCAACCGTTTGCTCTATTAGGAAAAGTGAAGAATGCCGGAAGTGTCTTTTTAGGTCACTATACGCCTGAAGTATTAGGTGATTACTTTGCAGGACCAAACCATACATTGCCAACAGAAGGCACGGCGCGTTTTTATTCACCGCTATCAGTTGATGATTATGTAAAGAAAAGCAGCTATCTTTATTATACGCCAGAAGCATTGGAGGAAGCTGGACCATCTGTCGAGTTGTTTGCTAAAACGGAACACTTAGATGGACATGCTCGTTCCATGGCTATTCGTTTGAAGGGGGAAGACAAATGAATTTCTTACACTCAAAATACGCCCAGTTAGTGCCCTATACTCCGGGAGAGCAACCGAAGGAAAATAATTTCATCAAGTTGAATACCAATGAGAGCCCCTATGAACCAGCACCATCAGTTATGGAAGCAGTTAAGGAAGCCGCTCATACCTTGAACCGTTATTCAGATACAGCGGCTCGTATTGTAATAGAGCCCTTGGCTAAGCAGTTGGGTGTTCAAGGAGATCAAGTGATCTTGGGAAATGGTAGTGATGAAATCCTATCCTTTGTTTTTCAAGCCTTTACGGAAAAAGGGATGTCTTTCCCTGATGTAACTTATGGTTTTTATAGTATTTATTGTGATATGTATCAAGCGAAAGCGAATGTTGTTCCTTTAAAGGAAGATTTTTCTTTAGATTTAGCCGATTATGATGAGTTAGCTGGCACGGTGATCATTGCTAATCCGAATGCACCGACAGGCTTGCTACTTTCTTGTGAAACGATTTGCGACTTTTTAACTAAGCATCCGGATCGTTTGCTGGTGGTGGATGAAGCGTATATCGATTTTGGCGGGAAATCAATGGTTTCTTACATTGATCAATTTGATAATTTACTAGTTGTTGGAACTTTTTCTAAGTCTCGTCAGTTAGCGGGAGCTCGTTTAGGCTATGCGGTGGGAAATAGTCAATTGATTGAAAATCTAAACCGCATAAAATACAGTGTGAATCCTTATAACATCAACGCGATGACTCAAGCAGCAGGAGCAGCTGTACTAGCAGAACAAGCTTATGTAGACGATTGCATCAGTGAAACTATGGCTGTTCGGGAATGGAGTAAGCAAGAATTAAAACGACGTGGGTTTGAAATGACCGACAGTTATTGCAATTTCTTGTTTGCTAAACATCCTGCTATTGCAGGTGAAGAATTATTTGAAGCATTACGCAGGCAACAAATATTGGTCCGCTGGTTTAACCAACCGCGTATCAAAGATTATTTGCGAATTTCCATTGGGACAAAAGAACAAATGGAACGATTAATAGAAGTCTTGGACCAAATTTTGAAAAGGAGCTAACTCATGAGAAAAGCAGAAGTAACGCGCGACACGACCGAAACAAAAATTCAATTGCAATTAGAAATCGACGGGACTGGCCAACAAAAAATTAAAACCGGTGTTGGCTTTTTGGATCACATGCTTGAGCTGTTTACTCGGCATGGGCGCTTTGATTTGAACTTAGTTTGTGATGGAGATATAGAAGTAGATGCACACCATACAACAGAAGATGTAGGGATTGCAATTGGTCGAGCTTTTTCTGAAGCGTTAGGTGAACGACGGGGAATTAAACGTTATGGCAGTATGATGCTGCCAATGGATGAAGCATTAGTAATTACTGCCTTAGATATAAGTGGTCGCGGTATGGCGGTGGTTGAACTGGATATTCCAACTGAAAAGATTGGTCAACAATTTGATACAGAGTTAGTGGAAGAGTTCTTTATTGCCTTTGCTCGTGAATTAGGAGCAACGATTCATTTGCATCAAATTGCTGGAAAAAATAGTCATCATATTGTAGAAGCTTGTTTTAAAGGCTTTGGTCGAGCATTAGGTGAAGCTGTTATGATTAACGAAGCAGCTCCTGATGAAATTCCTTCAACTAAAGGAACAATTGTCTAGAAAGGGCGAGATGAATGATAGCAATTATAGATTATGGTGTCGGCAATTTATTCAGCCTAGCCCGTTCGTTAGAATATATTGGTGAAAAAAGTATCGTTACTCGAGATTTAAATATTCTAGAAGAAGCGGATCAAATTATTTTGCCAGGAGTAGGTGCTTTTGGCGATGCGATTGAAAAATTGGAACAGCTGGATTTGGTTGTGCCAATTCAAAAGCTGGCGGCCAGCGGCAAGCCTTTTTTGGGGATTTGTTTAGGAATGCAGCTGTTGTTTGAAACCAGCGAAGAGTTTGGCAGTTACAATGGCTTAGGTCTGATTCCAGGCAAAATTGTTTCTATGACAGAAGCTTTTCAAAATAAAAAAATTGATTTGAAGGTACCACAAATTGGCTGGAATGAACTAGAGGTATTAACTGACGAATGTCCATTGGTTCGTGATATTCAACAGGGAGATTACGTATACTATGTCCACAGCTTTTATGCAGCCGATTGTGAGGAGTCCTTAGTAGCAGTCAGTGATTATGGAGTGCAGGTTCCGGGCATCGTTCAGAAAAATAATGTCATGGGTACCCAATTTCATCCAGAAAAAAGCGGCGATGTCGGCTTGAAGATTCTCAAAGCATTTGCGGAGGTGGGAAAATGAAAATCTTTCCAGCAATCGATTTATTAGATCAAAAAGTAGTCCGTTTGTATCAAGGCGATTATGATCAACAAGAAATATTTGGTGACGATCCAGTAGCTTTTGCTAAATCATTTGAGGATGCGGGTGCTGAGTATCTGCATTTGGTTGATTTAGATGGTGCCAAAGCAGGTAGGTTGCATTATTTTGAAATTGCTAAGCAAATTGCCGAGCAAACCAACCTGTTTGTCGAAGTTGGCGGCGGCATTCGCGATGAAGCAACGATTCAGCATTGCTTAGACGCTGGTGTTAATCGGGTAATTTTGGGTACAATTGCTCAAAAAGATCCTGAGTTTACTAAGGAAATGCTAGCAAAGTACGGGGAACAAATTGCCATCGGTGTCGATGCTAAAGATGGCATGGTAGCAGTCGAAGGTTGGCTGGAAAAAACCGAAACCGATGCCTTTGAATTTTGTCAGCAGTTGAAAAGCTGGGGAGCTAAGACCATTATCTTTACCGAAATTTCTCGGGATGGTACTGGACAAGGCATCAATATTCCTTTGTATCAAAAATTGAATCAATTAGAGGTAGAGATTGTGGCTTCTGGCGGTGTGGCTAGTTTAGCAGATATTGAGCAATTAAAAGCGATAAATATCGGTGGAGCCATCGTCGGTAAATCTTTGTACAACGGCAGCTTGAAATTAGAAGACGTACTAGCAGCTGGCAAGGAGGAAAGTTAATGCTTGCAAAACGAATTATTCCTTGTTTAGATGTGCGGGATGGTCGAGTGGTCAAGGGCGTGAACTTTGCGGGATTGAAAGACGTGAATGATCCAGTTACTCTAGCACGCTTTTACAACGAACAAGGTGCGGATGAATTGGTCTTTTACGATATTACTGCTTCGGCTGAGGATCGTGGATTGTTTACCGATATTTTAGAAGCGGTGGCTTCTGAGGTATTTATTCCACTAACGGTCGGTGGTGGAATTAATGAAGTATCAGATTTCGAACGTGTTTTAAATTGTGGTGCGGATAAAGTTAGTGTGAATTCTGGTGCTTTGCGGAATCCTCAGCTAATTGAAGATGGTGCCAAGCGTTACGGTAGTCAATGTGTGGTTCTTTCGATTGATATTCGCAAAGTTGGCGAACAGTGGCGCGTTTTTGCTAAGGGCGGCCGGGAAGATACGGGGCTAGATGCTTTAGAATGGATTAAAAAAGGCGAAGCATTAGGTGCTGGTGAGCTGGTCATCAACAGTATGGATACTGATGGGGTGAAGCAAGGCTTTGATTTGCCGCTGCTAAAAGCGGTCAGTGAAATTACCTCATTACCAATCGTAGCTTCTGGTGGTGCTGGCAATAGTGAAGATTTCTATCATTTATTCCAACTGCCTAATATTGAAGCAGGGTTAGCAGCTTCGATTTTTCATTATGGCGAAGTGAAAATTCCTGATTTAAAACGTCAATTAGCAGAAAAAGCAATTCCAATGCGGATTGTCTAGAGGAGGAAACAAATGGAACTGAAATTTGATAAACAAGGATTAATTCCGGTAATTGTTCAGGATGCGCAAACCGATCAAGTCTTAACTTTAGCTTATATGAACCAAGAAAGTTTGGAACTAACCTTGAAGGATCGCTTGATGACTTTTTATTCTCGTAGCCGCCAAGAATTATGGCGTAAAGGAGAAACCAGTGGGAATTATCAGCACTTAGTCTCTTTAACGGCTGATTGTGATCAGGATGCGTTAGTGGCGAAAGTCCAAAAAGATGGTCCAGCCTGTCATACTGGTACCGAAAGCTGCTTTACTGAAATACTTTTTGGTGATGAGACCAAGGAACAGGTGCAGCTAGCTGATTTGTATCAATTAATCAAGGGACGTAAAACCGAACCTAAAGAAGGCAGTTATACTAGCTACTTATTTGAAAAAGGCTTAGAAAAGATTTTGAAGAAAATCGGTGAAGAATCTACCGAGGTGGTGATCGGTGCAATGAAAGCTGATCGCCAGGAAACCATTTTTGAAGCAGCAGATTTAACCTATCATATGCTGGTTTTATTAGTAGAGATGGGGATCACGGTGGAAGAAGTGCAACAGGAATTGTCCAAACGGCATGTCGTTGATCATAAGGTGAAGCAAGAAACGTTAAAATAGGGGGAAGTTTAATGTTCTATTCAAACGCGCATACCCACAGCACATGGTGTGATGGCAAGGATTCATTGCTAGCTGTAGCTGAGGCGGCAATTCAAATCGGCTTTACAGATATTGGCTTTACGGGTCATTCCTCGGCACCATTTGATCCTTCTTGTCCTGGGGTATCAGACGAAGTCGGGTATCAAAAAGAGGTTCACGGACTACAAGAGCAGTTTAAGGATTATTTGACGATCAGCTTAGGGTTGGAATGGGATTATTATAGCCCGCAACCTCATGAAGGTTATGACTATTTTGTCGGTTCGGTGCACTATTTCCCACCGCGGGCTGGTGTTTATCGTTCAGTGGATGAAAGTCCTGAGAGTCTGATGCAGACGTTGCAGGAATGGTATGGTGGTGATAAGCTGCGGATGGTGCAGGATTATTACAACACGGTAGTGACTCATATTAAGGAGCACCAGCCCAAAATTGTCGGGCATTTTGATTTGATCACCAAGTTTAATGAAAAGGCACATTGGTTGGACGATACGAGCAGTGCTTACCAAAAAATTGCTTTGCAGGCGTTGGATGATGTGATTGATGTGGTTCAGACTTACGATGGACTAGTTGAAGTGAATACAGGCGCTATCTCCCGCAACTGGCGCACGCAGCCTTATCCTGACTGCTTCTTATTACAGCAGCTACAATTACGGGAGTGTCCAGTGATTATTACCAGTGATAGTCATGAAGCAACGACCTTAAATTATCATTTCAAAGAAACCAAAGAACTCTTAGAGTCATTAGGATTTACCTCTACGGTTCAATTGAAAGACGGCAAGTTTCAAAAAATTCCCTTTTAAGTCAATTACGATTTGACAAAACAGGGGTAAAGTCGCTATTATAGTAGCAAGTTGAATAGGTGCGTTGAGCAAAAAAAGAAATTCATCCCTCAATTAAGCGAGTCTGGGTTAGTGGAAGCCGGATATGACATGAATCTTCGCAGGCGTTTGTGAGCACAGTAGTTTAAAGCTGCCAAGTTCTTTACTTGGAAGTAGGGTGGAACCGCGTTAATACGTCCCTATGTCTATTGCAGACATAGGGACTTTTTTCATGCTTTAGAAAAATCAAGGAGGAAAACAAATGAGTAAACGATCCATGCAAGATATCATTTTGACATTGCAAAAATTTTGGTCCGAAAATGGCTGTATGCTGATGCAAGCCTACGACACGGAAAAAGGGGCCGGCACGATGAGTCCTTACACGTTCTTGAGAGCGATTGGACCTGAGCCTTGGCGGGCAGCGTATGTGGAACCGTCACGTCGTCCAGCGGATGGTCGATACGGAGAAAATCCCAACCGTTTGTATCAACATCATCAATTTCAAGTGGTTATGAAGCCATCGCCGGAAAATATTCAAGAGCTTTACTTAGATAGCCTGCGTTTATTAGGTATCGATCCTTTGGAACATGATATTCGTTTTGTAGAAGACAACTGGGAAAACCCATCCATGGGCTGCGCAGGATTAGGTTGGGAAGTTTGGCTAGATGGAATGGAAATTACCCAATTTACGTATTTCCAACAAGTTGGTGGTTTACCTTGTCATCCTGTAACTGCAGAATTGACTTATGGCTTGGAACGCTTAGCTTCTTACATTCAAGAAGTGGAAAGTGTATATGATCTGCAATGGTCTAATGAAGTAAAATATGGGGAAATCTTCAAACAACCTGAGTTTGAGCATTCAAAATATTCTTTTGAAGTCAGTGACCAAAACATGCTGTTGGAAAACTTTGATAAATTTGAAAAAGAAGCCCAACGTTGTATTGACGAAAATCTAGTGCATCCAGCATATGATTACATTTTAAAATGTAGCCACACCTTTAACTTATTGGATGCCCGGGGAGCAGTTTCTGTTACTGAACGGGCTGGTTACTTAGCACGTATCCGGAACATGGCACGGGCGGTTGCAAAAATCTTTGTTGCTGAACGGGAAAAATTAGGATTCCCACTGTTAAACCAAGAGGAGGGCAAATAAGATGGCAAAAGATCTATTACTGGAAATTGGCTTGGAAGAAATGCCTGCCCATGTGGTTTGGCCTAGCAGCAAGCAATTAGAAGAACGAGTAGTTAAATTTTTAGAAGAAAACAGCTTAACCTACGATTCAGTAGAAAGCTTCTCTACGCCAAGACGTCTAGGCATTCGAGTAACAAATATTCCAGATCGTCAAGAGGATGTTCAAGAAGAAGTCAAAGGGCCAGCGAAGAAAATTGCTCAGGATGCTGAGGGTAACTGGAGCAAAGCGGCTGAAGGCTTTGTTCGTGGACAAGGATTGAGTACTGATGCGATTACTTTCCGTGAGCTTAACGGCGTGGAATATGTGTATGTGACGAAATATATCCACGGTAAAGAAAGCAAAGAAGTGCTGACTCAATTGGACAAAGTGATCACTAGCATGACCTTCCCAGTAACGATGCACTGGGGCAGCACCACTTTTGAGTACATTCGCCCAATTCACTGGATTGTCGCTTTATTAGATGACGAAGTGATTCCTTTTGAAATTCTAGATGTGAAAACAGGTCGGGAAAGCCGTGGACATCGTTTCTTGGGAGACAATCCAGTAATCAATGAGCCAAAAGAATACGAAGAAAAATTAAAAGAACAATTTGTCATTGCTAGTGGCGTGGAACGTCAACAAATGATTATCGACCAAATCAATCAATTAGCCGAAGAAAACAAATGGCAAATTGACTTGGATGCGGACTTATTGGAGGAAGTAACGAATTTAGTCGAATACCCAACCGCTTTTGTGGGCGACTACGAAGAACGTTTCTTATCTGTACCAGAAGAAGTACTAGTAACTTCCATGAAGGAACACCAACGCTACTTTGACGTACGTAACCAAGCAGGTATGTTATTGCCACATTTCATTTCTGTGCGAAACGGAAATAATGTGAAGCTGGATAACGTGATCAAAGGAAACCAAAAAGTTTTAACCGCTCGTTTGGAAGATGCCGACTTTTTCTATGAAGAGGACAAGAAGTTATCGATTGATGCGTGTGTCGAAAAGCTGAAAAATGTTACCTTCCATGAAAAAATCGGCAGTATCTACGAAAAAATGCAACGAGTGGGCAAAATCAGCCAATTAATTGGGAAGCAAGTTGGTTTAAGTGATGAAGAGTTAGTGGATTTGCAGCGAGCTTCTGAAATTTACAAATTCGATTTAGTGACTAATATGGTGGGCGAATTTCCTGAATTGCAAGGAATTATGGGTGAAAAATATGCGCTATTACAAGGGGAAAACCCTGCAGTAGCTCAAGCAGTTCGCGAACATTACATGCCAATTTCGGCAGAAGGTGATTTGCCTGAATCAACCGTTGGTGCGGTCTTAGCTGTTGCTGATAAGATGGACAGCATACTAGCCTTCTTCGCAATGGAAATGATTCCTAGTGGATCAAATGATCCGTATGCACTCCGTCGTCAGACTTACGGAATTGTTCGTATTATTGAAAACAAAGGCTGGAGCTTCCCGTTCCACAAAGTACAACGAGTAATTTCTGAAGCGATTAATGCCGATGAAGCTAGCTTTGGTATTCATTTTAATCAAGATCAGCAAGCCTTGGTGGACTTCTTCAAAGGACGTTTACGCCAACGCCTGCAACTGCAAAATATTCGTCATGACTTGATTGATGCCGTCTTGGCTTCAAAACAAGATGATTTAACCCAAATCTTTGAAGCAGCGCGTATTTTTGGTCAACATGCCAAAGACGGCGATTTCAAAGAATCAATGGAAGCTTTAACTCGCGTAATTAACTTAGCGAAGAAAGTCACTCCAGAAGCAGTCAGTCAAAATGTTGATCCAACGTTGTTTGAAAATGACAGCGAAAAAGAATTGTTTGCTGCTGTTAAATCTGCTCGCGATCAGTTTGGGGAGCAGTCAATGGCTGAAAACTATCAAATGCTGGCAAATCTGCGTCCGGTTATCGAACGTTACTTTAACGAAACGATGGTTATGGCGGAAGATGAGAAGGTCCGCAACAATCGCCTAACCCAATTGGCGCAAATAGCCGACATGGCTGAAGCTTTAGCAAGTATCGACAAGATTATTACCAAATAGCAAAAAATAACTCCTCCAGGCCCAAGTAGTCTGAAGGAGTTTTTACATTATAAAATTAGTTTCAACAGGAGTGGGATATAAGCTAGATACAAAAGTACCGAGTAACCTAGTGAAGAAGCGGCGTATTCTTGATCCCCGCCATATGAACGAGCTAAGATTGGCACTGAGTTTTGCACCGGCATAGCAGCCTGGATGATGAACACCGACAACATCAATTCCGGTACATGAATCCATTGACCCAATAGCCAGACAATCAACGGTGATAATATATAGCGTCCTACTAGTACCCCTACGATATCCTTGTTCAATTTAAGATTCTTAATCCCAACATTGTAAACAATAATCCCGATAACGAACATGGATAATGGCGTGGTCAGATTTCCTAAATAAGAAAAAAAGGTAGCAGCCTCGTCTGGCATAGGCAAGCTCAGCAAGACCCAACCAATACCGATTAGAAAACCTAATAAAGCGGGTGAAAAGATTTTCTTCAACACTTGCAACGGGTGAAAATGAACCGTTGCCTGTTCGATTTGCGGATGATCTTTAGCAATTAAGTAAATCCCCAAAGTCCAAAACAAAGTTGTATTTACAATGTAATACAGTAGCACATATGGGACCGATTTTTCACCAAAGATCGCTAAGTTAATGGGCAGCCCGATAAAAATAGTATTGGAACAGGTAAACATGGTAGCAAATGCGCCGCGGCGTCCTTCAGAAATCTTAAATAGCTTCACATAGAAATAACTGATAGCAAAGGTCAGCAGCATAGAAATTAATGGAATAATCATTCCACTGAATAATTGCAAAAATTCTTCCCGAGAAAAGTTTTTAGTAATATTTAAAAACATGTTACAAGGGAGGGCGATTTGCAGTACCAGCTTGGAAAAGACATCACCAACCTGGTTTGTGAACCATTGCTTATAGGTTAGAAAGTAGCCCATAAACATCAAAGCGAAAATTAAAAATATATTGATATACGCAGATAGCATCAAAAACACCTCGTTTCAACTATACCGAAAAAAGCCTCTTCCAACAAGCAGAATTGGAAAGAGGCTTGAAAATTTTCTCAGTTTTTTTGATATTGCAGTAGGCCTGTTAAGTTTTCAATCTGCTCTTCAATACTTAAACCGACCGTGGTGTCTTTAATTAAGATACGCGTAAGTTCTTGATCAATGACTTTTTTCAGAGAAGTTTGGTCGGCTTGTTTTTCCAGCAAGTTCTCCACTGAGGTGAAAGGTTCGTGAGTCACTAATTGAAACCCATAAGAATTATTCAATAAAGAGTAGCCAGCAATACCGGTGGTTTTTTGATAAGCTTTAGAAAGTCCGCCATCTATAACGAACAGCATGCCTTCACCTTTAATCGGAGATTCTCCGCCTTTAACTTTAACTGGCGTATGCCCATTAATGATACGCGAAGCTGGAGAATATAAACCGAATTCTTCTAAAATCATCTCACAAATTTCTTGCTTGTCCCGGAAAGAGTAATAGCTGTTCTTCACTTCCACGTGGGTTTTCTTATCGGCAACAAAGTAACGCTCAAAAGTAGTCATGGCACTTTTGCCAAATTGTGGCGAAATTTTCCCGCTCCAGCAATACCAAATCCAGTCAGCATGGGCATTATCTTTTTTCTGATTAGTGCAACCTAAGCGGATGTGTTCTTCGAAAAATTCCAGCAGCTTCTTTCCTTCGTAGGATTGATCGTTTACCTTTAACGGTAAAAAATTTCCGGCTTCATCCAGCGGGATACATCCGTGGAATAAAAGGTGCTGATTATAGACCAAGTACATGGAACCTTTGTCCAAGAGAAAGTTCATATGTTCCTGCATCTTAGTAGATTGTTGGAAAGAATCCATCAGCATGTCTACCACATAGTATTCTTGCTCTGTGAGAGCATAAGGGTCCTTCTGCAGCGTTTGGAAGCAACTTCCCTGTAACGGATAGGTTTCGCCGTTTAAATCGATTGTATTGGCCTGCAAATCGATTTGATCGAATAATAAGCGGTCCTCCATCTCAAACTCAGGGTGGCGTTTGATTAGCTGGCCTTCTAATTTAAATTGTAAAATCGATAGTGCCTGATGTACTTTTTCCATCGTATCTAGGCTTTCGATGGAATAGTCTGAACTACAGTTTTTCTCTTTAGGAGTGAAAAAAGGATTTTTCTGATAATGCTCCTCCGCATACATAAATAGCGGTCGTAAGTTCAAAGCATAAGCATGTTCAATTTCATAAAGATAGTTGTAACGAGCCGCAATTCTCAATAAAGTCATTAAACAGGCACGCGAACCGCCATAAGCACCCATCCATAAAATGTCGTGGTTGCCCCATTGGACATCGACAGAAGGTTGTTGGCACAAACGGTCCATAATCTTATCAGCTGCTGGTCCCCGATCGTAGATGTCGCCAACTACATGTAAATGGTCCAACACTAGGCGCTGAATGCTGTAACACAAAGCAATGATGAATGGGTCTCCTTGTTCCAACTCCAAAAGGTGGGACATGACTTGATCAAAATAATTTGCTTTATCGCGATAATTTGTATCCGTGTACATTAGTTCTTCGATTATGTAGGCATATTGTTTTGGCAACGCCTTTCTTACTTTTGAACGCGTATATTTGGTTGCTGAATAACTCAATAACTCTAGTAATTGGCGGATTTTTTTGCGATACCAGGAATAATCCTTGTGATCAAAAAAGTGTTCACTAGCTAATGCTTCGCGAGGATAAGCTACTAAAATTGTCAGCTTATCCTTTTCATGTGTGGTTAAGCGATCTTGAAATAGATCACTGATCTTTTCTTTAATATTTCCGGCTCCAGTGCGCAGGATGTGGTTGAAGGCATCATACTCACCGTGAATATCGCTGACGTATAATTCTGTCCCTTTTGGCAAGTGCATGATCGCTTCAAGATTGATTAATTCAGTCAAGATTGCTTCTTTGGTATTGAATTCTTTTTCCAGCATTTTGTAATATTTATCACGGGTTGACAGCATAAATTCCTCCAATTAAAGTGGTGTGTGGCTATCCATATGTTCGGCAATCAAGGTAGCTGCTTCTTCAATGGATTTATTTGTAACGTCAAGAACGAAAGCACCTAAGTCATTGAAGACTTCGTTAGCGTACTTTAGTTCATCTTTGATCCGTGCAATATCAGCGTATCGTGAGTTTTCTTGTAAGCCTAATGAATGCAAACGGCTGGTTCGAATTTTTTGTTGGGTTTCGGGTTCAATAATTAGACCAACTAGCTTTTCTTTTGGCACTTGTTTAATTTGTTCAGGCAGTGGTACTTCTGGAATCAAAGGTAAATTGGCAACTTTGTATCGATTGTTGGCTAAATACATACTTAATGGTGTTTTTGAAGTGCGTGAGATGCCTAATAAGACAATATCTGCCTCTAAAAAGCCTTTAGGATCTTTCCCATCGTCAAACTTAACCGCAAATTCAATCGCTGCTACCCGGTTGAAATACTCTTGGTTCAATTTGTGGACAGTACCAGCTTCTTGCAAGGGGGAAACACCGGTTTTTTGGTGGATAATTTCCATGAAGGGACACATTAAATCGATATACTGTAAGCCGGTCCGTTTGCTGAAATCTGCCACAATTTCGGTTAAATTACTGCTAACCAATGTAGTTACAACCACAGCACCGTCTTTTAACGCATCGCTTAAAATCCCTTTTAGTTCCTCTTCGTTTTTCATGAAGGGAAATCGGTAGGACATGTCAAATTCAACTGTGGGAAATTGGGCGGCGACAGCGTTAACTAGTTTAAGAGAGGTTTCTCCGACAGCATCAGAGATCATGTACAATGGGACACTTTTTTTCATTATTTAATACGCTCCTATCGATTAGTTTCAGTTTGTTTAGCTTGCTGCATAATGTAGTTGAAAATGCGTGACTTAGTAATTTTACCGATGACTTTTTTTGGATCTTCATCGCTGACAACTGGTAGAGAATCTACTTGGTAATCTAATAGCACTGCTCCTGCTTCTAAAACAGTGAAGTCTTTCGTGCAGGTGCGAATATGCGGTGCGCGGGTCATTACTACGGCGACAGGCGTGCCTTGCAGGTTACTGTTTAGAGCAGCCCGCAACAAATCTTTGCGAGATAATAAACCGATTAAGTGCTGCTGCTTGTCTGTTACATAAATGGAACCGACATCATACATGAACATATTGGTAATTGCGTCATGGATTGATGTATCCTGAGGTGTTAGTAGTGGTTGCAACATAATATCTCCAACTTTTACTGAAAATATTTTATCAAATAGAAATTGTTCAATACCAACTCCGGTATAGGTATACCCAACTTTCGGGCTAGCTTCCAGCATGCCTGCCATGGTTAAAAAAGAAAGATCTGTGCGCAAGGTGGCATGGGAAATACCTAAGTGATCGGCAATCTTTTCTCCGCTTAACGGCTGGTCTTTTTTGACAATTGCAATGATTTTCTCTTGCCGTTCTGATAGCTTCATAAGTTCCTCCTATAGTGCTGTGATTCAATCGTACATCAAATATTATACACCTATTTGCTATATAAACAACATAAATGAATAAATAAACGCATATTTATTTTTGACGGTCAGGACGAAATCTTTTACGGATAATCATATAAGCGTTATACTCATAGTGCTAAATAGCCTGTTGGTCAAGGGGTCAAGACGCCGCGTTCTCAGCGCGGAATCACGGGTTCAAATCCCGTACAGGTTATCAATAATAGAAGGTTGCCTTTTCGGTGTTTTTTAACTGGGGAAGGCAGCCTCTTTTTTGCAGTAAAAAAGTCAATATTTTCCAAGCAGTCTAACGTATACTTTTTATATACTATGGAAAAGACAGGAGGCTGTTTCATGGCACAGGCGAAAAAGGTGATTAGCTATGACCAAAAGCTAGGAATAGAAGCTTACGTGTTTACTGGTGTTTCTCAGAATTTCCCCAATCATTTTCACGATTATTACGTAATTGGTCTAATCGAGGTGGGAGACCGGCATTTAGTGGTGAATCAACAAGAATATGTCGTCGAGCCAGGCGATCTGATGACTTTCAATCCCTATGATAAGCATAGCTGTGAGGGAATTTCTGCTAGTCGTTTAACCTATCGTTGCTTTAATATTCAACAGGAAAAAATGCGGCAGATTATGCTGGAGATTGGTGTAGAGGAGGAACTGCCGTATTTTCTAAAGCCAGTTCAACATCAGATCAGTTGTGTAGATGCATTTACCAAGGTTCATCAATTGGTGATGCAAGAAGAGCATGAAGGTGAAAAAGAAGCGCTGTTCTATCTTTTAATGGAGGAATTATTGCAGAATTTTACAGCGATGAATCAAGTAACGATTCCCTTTGCTAAGCAAGAGGTAGAAATGGTTTGTACTTATTTGGAGAAGCATTATAGTGAGAAGATCACCTTGGATCAGCTAAGTGAAATCGCTCATCTAAACAAGCATTCACTGGTAAGAAATTTCACCCGTTACAAAGGAATTACACCTTATCGCTATTTAGAAACCTTGCGGATCGACAAAGCTAAAAAATTGTTGGAACAAGGTGAGAGTTTAGTAACAGCTGCCCAGCAAACCGGTTTTTACGATCAAAGTCATTTTACTAATTATTTTAATCGTTTAATCGGTTTAACACCTAGTCAGTACCAATCTGTCTTTTTAAAAATGAAGGAAAACGAGGAACAGTATGAAAAATGAAGAATTGAAGTGTGTCATGGTAGTAGATGAGCACATGCCTTTAGGAATTATCGCTAACAGCACAGCAGTTATGGGAGTGACTATTGGAAAGTTGTTTCCAGAAGTGGTTGGTCAAAATGTAATTGATCAAACAGGTTATGAACATCAAGGAATTATTGAGTTTCCCATTCCGATCTTAAAAGGCAATGGCGGATTTTTGCGAGAGCTGAAGGGGCGTTTGAAAGAACCTAAATTTGAAAAAGTCACGGTTGTGGATTTTTTTGATGCAGCACAAAGTTGCAAAACCTATGAAGAATACATTGAAAAGATGAAGGAAATTCCGGAGTCAGCGTTGCAGTATTTCGGCTTAACTTTTTTCGGCCCCAAGAAACAAGTCAATCAACTAACCGGCAGTTTGCCGTTATTGAGATAGCCAGAGGTTGGGACAGAAGTGTCCAGCTCCGAGAAATAAGCCGAAAATAGCTTCTTATATTTTTGCGATTATTCCTCTTATTTCCGAAAGAGCTGCTTCAGTTATACCGATTATGCGTTTTTTAGTGGCTGTGACAAAAAACGTCACAGCCACACTTTTGCATGCCAAAATGTATAAGTAGTTCACCATCCCACAACCTTGATTAAATAAAAAAACCTAGCTACTAGGCTAGGTTTCGGTATAATTATTTACGTTTTTGCTTGCCGGCATTGCGTCCACCCTTGGAGTTTTTAGGTTGGTTGACCGCTTTTGGTTTCACCGGTTCGGCTTTTTTCATGGTGCGAGGAGTAACCACTTGTTTTGGCGGGTTCTTCGCTAATTCTTCTTTAATTTTGGCTTTGATTCTAGGTCGCATCACAACATTGGTAATAAATGTTTGGATACAACTGAAGATACCTCCGACAACCCAGTACAGACCGACACCAGCTGGTGAACTGAAGGTCATGAAGACAATCATTAATGGTGAAGCGATCATCATACTGCGCATGGTTTTCTTTTGCTCTTCAGGAATACCAATTAACGAAATGTAGCTTTGTAAAAAGTACGCAATCCCTACAACCACTACTAGAACATAGCTTGGACTTGCCAGGTCAATTCCCAAGAAGGTGGAGCCTTGAATACCAGTTGAAAAACGAGCGGTATAATACAAAGCTGAGAAGATTGGCATTTGGATCAATAGCGGCAGACAGCCGATACCGCCCATCATGCTGACATTGTTCTCTTTGTACACAGCTGACATTTCTCTTTGCGCTTCCATCTGTTCTTCTGGAGTTGCTGCTTCTTTCATCTTCGCTTGCGCTGCATCTACTTGAGGCTTGATGGCCTGCATTTTTTCAGTTTGGATCAATGATTTCTTTGATTGATGAATTCCTAAAGGCATGATAATCAGACGAACGATAATTGTTAAGACAATAATCGCTAAACCGTAGGACCAATCAAAGCTTTGAACCATCCATTCTAAGAAGCCTTCTAACGGAACGACTAAGAAACGGTAAACAATTCCCGTTGTATCCGGCTTGCCGTCGCTGCCCATGCGAACACAACCAGATAAAAATACCACAAGACCCAGGAGACCCGTTCCTAAAAGCCAATTTTTCATTTTATTCATTTAATTCTTCCTCTGCTAATTAAATTTCACACAGGAAATACTATACTAAAGATCGCAACCCTTTTCAATTGAATTTCAAAAAAAGCCGATGGATGCAAGTCATTCTTAATAGATTACCTGAAATTTCTTGCGGTCTTGGATTGAATCGTCCTCATACTTTTCTAAGTGATCTACACGAGCAAATGAATTTGGCGGCTGTTTGATCTTATCTAAAAATTCAGTCATTTGCTCTGCAGTTCCGATAGCTTCAATGGTAACACTGCCGTTGTCTTCATTTTTAACTGTACCGGTGATGCCGATTTCTTGCGCTAAAAGCTGAGTAGTGTAACGAAACCCGACACCTTGAACACGTCCGGATACATTAATATGCATTTTCATGATCAATTCCTCCTTTTTTACTATCATAACGAGTTTTTGTGGCTGAGACAAGAAAACGCGTGCTATAATGCCAAAGAGGTGACGCATAGTGAAGGAAATTCAATCAATCAAAAATCCATTAATTAAAGAAACGAAAAAGCTGCAGCAAAAAAAATACCGAACGCAAACCGGAACCTACTTGCTGGAAGGCTTTCATTTAGTCCAAGAGGCAGTTAATGCTGGGACGGATATTCAAGAAATTTTCGTGAATCAACGAGGGCAAAGGGAATGGTCGGATTGGCTGGAGGAGCATTTTCCAGCGTATTATTTAGTGAGTGACGAAATCTTGAAGACACTAGTTGACCAACCAGCTCCTCAGGGAATTGTTGCAGTGGTAAGAATGTCTGATCAAACAATCGATCAATACAAAGGTGCGTGGCTGCTTTTAGACCAAGTTCAAGATCCGGGAAATGTAGGAACGATGATCCGCACAGCCGATGCGGCTGGTTTTAGCGGCGTTGTGTTAGGAGAAGGAACGGTGGATTTATATAATCCGAAAACTTTGCGTAGCACACAAGGAAGCCACTTTCATTTGACTGTTGTCTCTGGAAAATTAGAGGAATTGATTCCACAGCTGCAAACACAGGGTATCCCAGTTTATGGAACGGCTTTAGATGAGCAGGCGAAAAATTATCGGAAGGTCGAGGCAGAGGATAGTTTTGCCCTAATCATGGGAAATGAAGGACAAGGAATACGGCCAGAATTACTAGCAATGACTGATCATAATTTGTATATTCCAATTAAAGGGAAAGCCGAATCTTTGAACGTAGCTGTGGCTGCTGGTGTCCTAATGTTTAAGATGGTAAAGGAATAGTGAAGAAATGATTGCGCTTATTAAGGTTCCTTTAAAGTTGGGTAAGTGCTGAGTAATTCCCTATATTCTTGCATGAAAGCGTGATATACTACGATACAGATATGAAAGAAAAGGGGCTTTGCATCATATGAATTGGCAAGACGATAAAGAGTACATGTCCTACATCGAAGACCTGCTAGCTACCGAAGAAGTACAAAAATTGGCAAATTACATCCAACACATGAATTCGACACGCTTGGAACACTCAATCAGTGTTTCTTATAATAGCTATAAAATTGCAAAACGTTTGAATGGTAATGCTAGAGCAACTGCTCGTGCGGGCCTGTTACACGATTTGTTTTACTATGATTGGCATACAACGAAGTTTGATGAAGGTTCTCATGCTTATATGCATCCACGCATTGCTGTTAAAAATGCTGAGAAGATTACCGAGTTATCTGCTCTAGAACGTGATATCATCATCAAGCACATGTGGGGTGCGACGATCACGCCTCCACGTTACAAAGAAGGTTATATTGTCACAATGGTTGACAAATATTGCGCAATTAAAGAGGCAGCTGCACCATTTACTGCCCGAGTAAATAACTACAAAAAGCGTTTTAAAAGAGAAGCAATCTAAAAGAGCCGATTCGGCTCTTTTTTTTCGTAATTATTAAGCTTATTGCAGCAATGAAAATGATACTTGGTTTCTCAAACCAGTTTAACACTCCAACGTTAAACAATTTTACGAAGACTTTCTGATTTAAAACAAGGTTTAATAGTTGACTATTATCTATGGAAACGGATACACTTGATGGAGTGTGTGGGGTCGGTTATTTTACATAGTTTTTTAGGCAGATAAGTGAGGAAGATAAAATTGATGGGAAAAGAACATTTAGTAAAACAGTTTACGTTAGCTGTCATCGGGACGTTTATTGCGGCATTAGGTATTCGTTTGATTGTAGTAAGCGGGTTAGGCGCGGATGCAATTAGTACGTTAGTATTAGGATTGATGCAGCATGTTCCGTTACGTTTTGGTACGTTGAGTATGCTTTTTAATGCCATTGTGTTAGTCATCATTTTCTTTTATGATCGTAAGATGATCGGAATGGGCAGCATTATTAATAGTTTTGGCGTGGGGATATGTTTGAACTTGATTGAATCAGCAGGATTACTGCACAGTATTCCAAAATTTTTAGAATACCCGTCAATTTTAGTGGGAACGATTATTTTTGGTTTCGGAACAGGAATTTATTTACTAACCAACGCTGGCTCGGCTGCTTATGAAAGCTTGATGATCGTTTTGCAGCGGGTGTTGAAGGTATCGGTGAAAATAGCACGAATTATTTTAGATGGCAGCTTCTTTTTGATCGGTTATTTATTAGGTGGAACAGTTGGATGGGGCACATTGATTGTATTGCTGCTGCTGGGACCTTCTCTGGAGCTGACTTTGAATCAATTGCCTAAGCTTAGGTTGTTTCGAACAAGACGAGTCAATGAAAAAAGCTGATGCAAAATTCTAGTGAAAGAATTTTGCGTCAGCTTGTTTTTTGTGCATGGGCTGCGGAGGCAGCGTCTTAGTTAAGAAAATGTAACCAAGGGCATTAAAGATCATCATGCCAATAAATATTGCAAAAGATCCCGCATGCAACAGGTTAATTTCTAAAATGGAATGAAACAGTATAGCTGCAACATAAATACCGCCAATGGTAGTTACAATCAAGAAGGTCCGCAATGGATTCAAAGGCAAGCAAGCTTTGACTACTGCCAAACAACTGATCCCAATTAATAAGTAGTACATTAACGTAGTAGTATCCATTTGATCCCAATTATAACTGCGGGCAAGACCGGAAATTACCAATACATTGATAACTACTAATAAAGCGTTCGGTGCTGCTGCTCGTAAAGCAGTTGGCAGGAATTTACCCTTGATGCGATTATTGTTTCCTTCAAAAGATAAGAAGAAGGATGGATATCCTTCAATTGCTAAATCAATTAAAGTAATTTGAATTGGAATAAAGGGGAAAGCTGTAGCAGTTATTAAGCAAATGACCGACAAGATAAAGGAATAAATCGTCTTAATAAAGAAGATTCCGGATACCTTAGTCACATTATTTACTACGCGACGTCCTTCAAAGACAACTTCCGGCAATGAAGTAAAATCAGAGTCCAACAATACTAGATTGGCAACTTGACGGGTAGCATCGTCGCCATCAGCCATGGCAATGCTGACATCCGCTTCACGAAGAGCCAATATATCATTGACACCATCACCAGTCATCGCAACTGTTCGGCCTTCGTTTTTCAAAGATTGAACCAGCAATTTTTTCTGATGAGGAGCTACTCGACCAAACACGGTATACTGCTGAGCGGCAGTCATCACTTCTTCATCGGTTTCACAGGTCGCCAAGTCAATGTAACGTTCGTAATTTGGCAGACCGGCGCGGCGTGCGATATTAGAAACGGTTACTGGGTTGTCGCCTGAGATTACTTTTAGGTCAACACCTTCATTATATAAATAGGCTAAAGTTTTTTCGGCATTTCGACGAATAATATCCTCAATTTCAATTACTGCTAAGGGTGTCAATTCGCCCTTTTCTTCTGGTATAGTAACACCTGCAGCCGTAGCTAAGAGTAGCACCCGCAGCCCCTTTTCCTGAGCTAAGGCAACTTCCTTAGGCAACTGGTTAGCAGATAATAGTTTTTCTGGCGCACCTAGGTAGAGGACACCGAAGTCAGCCAAGGCCATTGCACCCCATTTTCGATCAGAAGAAAATGGCAAAGTGTCCAAACTTTGGTACCGATGTGCCTCTGGAAAATAATCCCGCAGCGCCTGCATGGTGACATTGTTATCGGTACTTTGTGCCAAGTAGCTGCCAACTAAGGCTAATAGATTGGCATCAGCAGTCAAGGGATGAACCGCTGTTACCCGCATATTTCCTTCAGTGATGGTCCCAGTTTTATCTAAGCATAAGGTATCCACGTGGGCTAAAGTTTCAATAGAATACATATCTTGGACTAAAATTCGTTTTTTTGCCAGCTTTGTTACACCGGTTGTTAAAGCAATACTAATTAACAGGACTAATCCTTTTGGCAGCATGCCAAGAACAGCAGCAGCAGAGACGACCACCGATGTCTTGATCCCACTAGAACGGAAGAAGAAAGCTTCCAAAAATAATAAAATACCAAAAGGAATAATGATGAAGCTGGTGAATTTAGAAACTTTCCGAATAGCTCGCACAAGTTCTGAGTTTAAGGGCTTGTGGACTTTAGCTTCACTAGCTAGTTTAGTTGCGTAATTTTCTGCTCCTACGTGAACAACCTTGGCTACTACTTCGCCACTGGTTAAAAAGCTGCCAGATAATAACTGAGAATCGGTCGTTTTACTAATTAAATCTGACTCACCTGTAAGCATCGCTTCGTTGACTTCAGCAAAACCTGAGAGAACCGTCATATCCGAAGCAATCTGTTCACCCGCGTGGACGATCACAATATCATCCATCACCAATTCTGTGGAGATAATGGATTGCTGGCGGCCTTCACGAATTACTTTAACCTTTTGCTGATTGACGATTGACAGTTTTTGGACCAAGTTTCGGGCGTGAATCTCCTGATAAATCCCAATTAGAATATTCACTAAAATAATAGCTAAATAAAACATATTAGTATAAGCGCCTACTAAAAAGAGACAGATACCGATAATCAAGTTAAGAAAATTAAAAAGGGTTACGATATTATCGTAAAGTATTGCCTTGGTGGATTTTGTAGCATTTTCTTCGTAATTATTTTGCAGTCCTTGTTCTTTACGTTGCTGCACCTCTGTTTCAGTTAAACCTGTTTGCTTCAAATTCGTTCCTGCTTTCCTTCAAAATCTTATACAGAAACCACGATAGCACAAAATAAATTTTAAATCGGAAAATTGTTTGACGACGATCGTTTTTTTATGAAAATTTTAAAGGAAATTACTGGAGACTATTTTTCGTATTCGCAGGTTTAAAGGCTTCTTAAAAAAAGAAAACGCATTTTTATCTAGTAAGTATGCCCCATATTTGCTACAATGAACAAGGTGTAATTATACTAGAAGGAGTGTTTTTTAATGATCTCAGCAAGTGATTTACGTGCCGGCATGACATTTATTCAAGACGGCAAATTAATTAAAGTACTAGAAGCCAGCCATCACAAGCCTGGTAAAGGAAATACAGTTATGCGTATGAAATTGCGCGATGTTCGTACTGGAGCAACTTACGATACAACTTTGCGTCCGGACGAAAAATTTGAAAAAGCCATGATGGAAAATAAACCAGTACAATACTTGTACAGCCAAGATGACATGGCAATCTTCATGGACTTAGAAACTTACGAACAATACGAATTACCAATTCCTTCAATCGAGCAAGAAATGAAATACTTGTTGGAAAACATGGAAGTAAAAATTCAATTTTATGGTTCTGAAGTGATTGGTGTAACTTTACCAACATCAGTTGTCCTACGTGTAGTTGAAACACAACCATCAATCAAAGGTGCAACTGTAACAGGTTCTGGTAAACCAGCAACGATGGAAACTGGCTTAGTAGTTAATGTTCCTGACTTTGTTGAAGCAGGTGAACTTTTGGAAATCAATACTCAAGAAGGTACCTATGCAAAACGCGCAGGTAAATAAGCATAAAAAAGATCAGCCATTTGGGATATGAATGGCTGATCTTTTTGTATTTATAAGTTTTTTATTTAATGTGTATTAAAATGGGCAACCCAACGTTTGTAGGGCAAAACACTACCTAAAAAATAAGTAAGGATGCTTTGAACAGGTACCCAGATAACGGCTTTAATTAAGCGTGGCGCCCAAATAATCCAGCTGTCTAACGGAACATTGTACATGACGGATAGCCACAAAGGTGTCAATATCAGATTAATTAAAACAGTAATCACTAGGACGGATTGAATCGAATTCTTCCAGGTGATTTCTTTTTTGTAAAAGAAAAAGCCGTAAATTGTTCCAGTGATAAAGGCATTTAGGGTAAAGCCGATAAAATACGGTGCTTTGGGCAAAAGTGCCATACCGACAAAATCCGCAACGACCATTCCTATGCCTGTCCAAAAGGGACCAAAGATCATGCCCATGATAATCTCAGGGACAAAGGTGAAACTCACCTTTAAAAACTGAGTCTCAATGCCTAGTACACGAGACAGGGTGACCATCATAGCAATCAACAACGCCATGGTGGTGATGCTTCTAGCATCTAATTTTTTCTTCATTTCTAGCATCTCCTTTAAGAGCTGCTACATCTTCATGCAGCGAATGCGAAAATAAAACCGCAGACCGAAGTCTTTCGTCCAGTAGGCAACATCCCATCCTCCCGGCACTTAACGCTTTATTCTCTACTCTGATTTTATTTTTGGGGAAAACCCCGCTAAATCGTATCATATATCATAGACAAGTGCAATTAAGCAGTGCTTACTTTTCAAGTAATTGTGAAGAGAGTTTCAAATGAACTTCTTCATTTCTTTAAGCTGTTGTTCCTAATTCACTTATGCTACGCTTAGTGTGAGGTGATTACATGGCAAATTCAAAAGAAATTGCCCCTGAATTAAAAGGGAATCTACTATTTAAACTATTTCCGCTTGTATACAGCAAAAATTTATCCAAGCTAGCAAATAAATTTTTATACCGTACGCGTGGTGGTCGAGTAAAGAGCAACCAACTGCATTTTGAGGAAAGATTTATTCCACGAACTGATGGCAGTCAACTACGGCTGTGTATTTATCGAAGCAAGGAGCCCACAAAAAATACGCCAGGTATCTTGTGGCTTCATGGAGGCGGCTATTCTATGGGGATTCCTGAAATGGATGAGCGAACCTATGAAGCTTTAATGGCTACCCGACCGTGTACCATCGTGGCACCGGATTATCGCCGCAGCGTCGATGCTCCATACCCAGCAGCTTTAGAGGACAGCTATTTAGCCTTAAAGTGGTTGAAAGAACAAGGTGAAGCTTATGGTTGTCGCTTGGATCAGCTGATGGTGGGTGGTAACAGTGCCGGTGGTGGTCTGACTGTAGCAGTAACGCTGTTGGCGCGGGATAAGCAGGAAGTTCAGCTAGCCTATCAGATGCCACTTTATCCGATGCTGGATGACCGAATGATTACCGACTCTGCCAAGGACAATCAAGCACCTGTGTGGAATACGCGAGCGAATCGGATTGCCTGGAATCTCTACTTAGATGAGATCGCAGATGTGCCAAGCTATGCTGCCCCTGCTCGAGCAACAGACTACAGTGGGCTGCCGCCAGCTTGCACCTATGTAGGAGATATCGAACCTTTTTATGATGAAACCTGTCAGTATGTGAAAAATTTAGAAGCAGTTGGCATTCCGGTAGCTTTTAAAGTGTTTCAAGGGGCTTATCATGGATTTTCTCAAGTAAACCCCAATACACAAATTGCGCAAGATGCCTTTGACTTTTTTGTTGAGAATTATCGGTATGCTTGTGAACACTATTTTGCAAAGCAGGTGGGAAATTGAATTTGCAGGAAGCACAAAAGCAATGGGCTAGCTGGAAATATTACGTAATGGCACGATCTCAAAAAGAGTATTTAGCATTGCGGGCCTTATTTTCTGGCAATCAGTGGAGTGAAGAAAAGGAACGACAATTTTATGAAACCTTGAAGCTCGTTCAACAACTGCCGCCAAATCCAAAAGCCATGCGCAATGCCTATGAACATATCTGGGGATATTTCAAAAAAGCGGTAACGAAGGAAGAACGAGCAGTCTTCTATACAAAGTTGACCCAACTCAGTGAGACTAACGATGAAGCCTTACCTTATTTAAGGTATCTGAATGATAAATATCCCGATGCTTACCTTAGTGAGTCGGAATTATTTAAGGAATCAAACCAGCAAACAGATTAGTTTCAAGTTTAGTCAAAACCTCCTATAATAAAGCGACGGAGGGATTTACTTATGAAAACAAGAGCAATTGTCATAAATCAATACGGCGGAGCCGATCAATTAATACAAGATATGGTGGAACTGCCAGAGCTAGATGAAAAACAAGTCTTAGTCAAGGTTCATGCTACTTCAGTGAACCCGATTGACTGGAAATTAAGAGAAGGCTATTTGAGTCAGATGATGCCTTGGGATTTTCCGATTATTTTAGGTTGGGATGTGGCTGGCGAAATTGCTGAAGTGGGTGCAATGGTAACTGATTGGCAAGTAGGCGACAAAGTCTTTGCACGACCAGAAACGACGCGTTTTGGGACATATGCGGATTACACCATCGTAGACGACCATTTATTAGCGAAAAAACCAGAAGCGATTTCCTTTGAAGAAGCAGCGGCCGTTCCATTAGCAGGCTTAACAGCTTATCAAGCACTGTTCATTCATGGACATCTAAAAGCAGGGGAAAAGGTCTTGATCCACGCGGGTGCTGGCGGAGTTGGTATGTATGCGATTCAGTTAGCTAAAAACTTGGGTGCACAAGTTTTTACTACGGCCAGCGAAAAAAATCGTGACTGGTTGGAAGGATTAGGAGCCGATCAAGTCATTGATTACCGATCCACTGATTTTTCGGAAGTATTATCAGGAATCGATCTAGTTTTTGATACGATGGGCGGTGAGATTCAGGATAAAAGTTTCCGCGTGTTGAAACCAGAAACCGGTCGTTTGATTTCAATTGTCGGTGAACCTAACTTGGAATTGGCTAAGGAATTCAATATTTTATTGGCAAAAAGTATTTGGCTGAATCCTGATGGCAGTCAATTACAAAAAATGGCTGATTGGCTGGAAAGCGGCCAGCTTAAAAGTATTGTTGGCGAAACTTTCCCATTAACTGCTGAGGGTGTGAAGGATGCTCATCAATTGAGTGAAACCCATCATGCCAAAGGAAAAATCGTTTTGAAAAATAAAGAGAGCAACAAATAAAACTTAATACACAGGCCCTGTAGAAAGGATCACTCTTCACGAGATTTTTTTCTGCAGGGCTATTTTTGTCTGATTTTGACAATCTATACATTGTTTATTTTGATACTAGCAAAGTGTTGTTGACACGTCTGTCTTTTTGTTGGTATGTTTAAAATAAAGGTTTAATGGAGGTTGTAGCATGAGTAAGATTACAGAAAGTATCGCCTTTTTACAGCAGCAAAAATGGATTGATTTAACACATACCGTTTCAGCAGAAATTCCTTATTTTCAATCATTTAGACCCTTGAGTGAAGAAACATTATGTACGTTAGAAGCAGACGGGTTCTATGCCAAAGAATACCATGTCGTTACTCAGTATGGTACCCATATTGATGCGCCAGTTCATTTTGCGGCGGGCATGGATCATTTAGAAGAACTGGATATGCAGCAGTTCATTTTACCTTTAGTCGTTATTCACAAGGAATCAGAAGTGGCTGAAAATCCTGATTATTGTTTGTCAGTTGAAGACATCGAAGCCTTTGAAAAACAACATGGAGAAATTCCGGCAGGCAGCTTCGTGGCTTTTGCTAGTGGCTGGTCGAAACACTGGCACGATCACCAAGCATACTATAATCTGGATGAAGCAGGCCAAGCACATACGCCGGGCTGGTCTTTAGAAGCTTTGAAGTTTTTACATGAAAAGCGCAACGTGACAGCAATTGGGCATGAAACCCTAGATACAGATACGGCAATGGATTGCACGAAAAATAATGGGTTAATTGGTGAGCTGTATTGGTTATCACAAAATAAATTTCAAGTAGAAGTCTTAACCAATTTAACCGACATACCTGCAACTGGGGGCGCTATTTTCTTGGGAGTACCTAAAATTAAAGGGGCACCGGGATTTACCATTCGCGCTTTTGCGATTGTGCCGGAATAATCAGATTTTAAAAAGGAGAACTTGTCAGATAGACAATTTCTCCTTTTCTTACTCTCAAACTGCTGGAAAAACAAGGATTAAAATTCAAAGCCTTGTTTTTTTAGAAATTCAGTTGTGTGGGTGCGACGCGGTTCATGGAAATGAGCCAACATTTTTCTGGACCAGTCGGCATCGCCAGCATTAGCGGAGCGTCCAGCATAATAGTCTTCCATTAATTGATCATAAGCGGCAATCTTTTCAGCGCTTAACGATTGATAGCAATTCGTCTGATGGACGTCTTCTAACGGCAGGCGTGGTTTGACCTCATTTTTCTTGCCTGGATAGCCTACAGACATGCCAAATAATGGGAAAGTATATTCTGGTAGTTCAAGCAATTCAGCCATTTTAAATAAGTCGTTGCGGATACCGCCAATGTAGCAAATGCCTAAACCGATCGACTCGGCATAAACCGCCATTGTTTGTGCGGCAATGGTTGTATCTACAACTGAAACAATAAAGGATTCTTCGTTTTTCAGTGCTTCTAACGATTGCTGGTGCTGGGTTAAAATTTGGGCATGCTTATTCAAGTCGGCCACGAAAACGTAAAAAGCTCCGGCATCCTTGATGTAACCAAAACCGTTAGCCACGGTTTCAATGGCTGCTAGTTTTTGTGGATCGGTTACTTCAATGATTGAATAGGCTTGGACAAAGTTGGAGCTGCTGCCACTTTGGGCGGCACAAAGCAGTTGATCTTTTATCCTAGGTGACAGTTTATCATGGGAAAATTTGCGAACTGAAGTATGGCTTAATAATTGTTTTAATAAATCCATGTTGGTACCTCCGTTCCTTTTCTTCTATAATAAAAGAGCTGTCGTCAAAAAGCTAGCGTCTGGTTTGAAAATAAAAAGGCGAACGTTTTTGCAAATAGAATGAAAAAAGATTCATGAATCCCTCATGTACGTCTAAAGATTATGCTATAATGAAAAAAATCAATTTGGAGGGGATTTACTATGCGCGGCATCGTAACCGTAATTGGAAAAGACAAAGTTGGAATTATTGCAGGTGTTAGTCAAAAACTGGCTGAGCTTGAAGTGAATATTTTAGATGTATCTCAAACGATCATGGATGATTATTTTACTATGATGATGCTAACTGATTTAGCCAATACGAATAAAGAGTTTGACAACATTCGCGAAGAGTTGAATCAGTTAGGTAAAGAACTAGGCGTGAAAATTAGCGTTCAAAATCAAGAAATCTTTGACGCAATGCACAAGTTATAGGAAAATTCTTTTTCAATGAAAACAGGAGGGGCTACATGGAAACCAATCAAATACTAGAAACCATTCGAATGATCGAAGAAGAAAATCTTGACATTCGGACCATTACGATGGGGATTTCGTTGTTGGATTGTATCGACAGCGACAGTGATAAAGCCTGCGAAAAAATCTATCAAAAAATTACAACAAAAGCGAAAAACTTAGTAAAAGTCGGTGAAGCCATTGCATCTGAGTATGGTATTCCGATTATTAATAAACGAATTTCGGTGACTCCAATTGCGATTATTGGTGCTGCTAGCGATGATACAGATTATGTGAAGTATGCCAAAACGTTAGACAAAGCGGCTAAAGAAGTTGGCGTTGATTTTATCGGCGGATTTTCAGCGTTGGTGGAAAAAGGCTATCAAAAAGGGGACCGAATTTTAATTGATTCGATTCCACAAGCTTTAGCAGAAACCGATTTTGTTTGTTCTTCTGTTAATATTGGTTCTACTAAAGCAGGAATCAATATGGACGCAATCAAACACATGGGTGAAATCATTAAAGAAACTGCTGCAGCTTCTGATCTTGGCTGTGCCAAATTAGTGGTGTTTGCTAACGCAGTTGAAGATAACCCATTCATGGCCGGTGCTTTCCACGGTGTTGGTGAAGCCGATTGTATCATCAATGTCGGTGTCAGCGGACCGGGTGTGGTGAAACGGGCGTTAGAAAAAGTCAAAGGGGAACCTTTTGATGTGGTAGCAGAAGTGGTGAAGCAAACAGCCTTCAAAATCACTCGAATGGGTCAATTAGTTGGTCGGGCAGCTTCAGAACGTTTGGACGTTCCTTTCGGGATCGTGGATCTATCATTGGCACCTACTCCAGCGGTGGGGGATTCTGTAGCTCACGTATTAGAAGAAATGGGCTTGGAAACAGTTGGTACTCATGGAACAACAGCTGCTTTGGCACTGCTAAACGATGCAGTTAAAAAGGGTGGCGTAATGGCATGTAACCATGTCGGCGGTTTATCAGGTGCATTCATCCCAGTTTCTGAAGATGCGGGTATGATTGATGCGGTGAACAACGGCTCACTAAACATCGAAAAATTAGAAGCGATGACCGCAATTTGTTCAGTTGGTCTGGACATGATTGCCATCCCTGGTGATACTCCGGCAGCTAGCATTTCAGCGATGATTGCTGATGAAGCAGCGATTGGGGTAATCAACCATAAAACAACCGCTGTCCGAATTATTCCGGCAGCAGGTAGTAAGATTGGCGATACCGTTGAATTTGGCGGATTGCTAGGTCGAGCACCAGTTATGAAGGTGAACGCTGCGGCTTCGACTGATTTTATTGCTCGCGGTGGACGGATTCCCGCACCGATTCATTCTTTTAAAAACTAATAGCAAAAATGAAGAAGGCCCGTTGCGGCTTTCTTTTTTTGAGCAAAATGAGGCAATCAAACGGATACGGTTATAATTAGATAATAAAGCAGGATTATGTCGGTGTACGTTTAGAACTTTATTCGTCGTTTATCTAAACATAATGACAGGTATCTAAAGTGGTTGTCTTCTTTTCCCGTTTTTGAGAAAATAAAGCAGGAGGCGGTTTGAATGAAACGAGTGATGGGGATTATTGTTAGTGTCTTATTTCTACTGGCAGGGTGCACAGTACGATCAACAGGTACAGGTGAAAATCAAACCTTTGAAACTTATGTAACGCAAGCAGAAAAGCTAGTTAAGGAACAGGATTACTCAGCAGCTATTGTGGAGTATGACAAAGCACTGAGCGTGGATACTAAGCAAAACAAACAGCCAATCGAGGATGATAAAGCTGGAGTTAACGTATTGATAGCCGTTAACAAATTGATGAATGATGAAAGCTATAAAGAAGTTATCGAACGGCTGGGTCCCTCGGATTTGCGAAAAAGTAAAGAAGTGATCGTCCATAATGAGTTAGAAGACGTATATCAACTTGCGCGTCAAAAGCAGCAGGAGCAATGGGAAGCTGAGGACATTCAGCAAGAGGAACGTACTAATAATTCAAAAACTGCATCAAGCACTAGTCTCGGGGATTCCACAAACGACGAACAAGGAGAGTCGAAAATTGGACGTCAAACCTTAACGGAAGCGGATCATTCAAGAATCAATCAAGACTTTTTAGCGTGGGCAATCCCGCGAGCTGAATTAGGGGGAATGGCTATTTCTAGTCGTTACTTCACCCACGGGGCAGCCGGAATAGGGGATTGGTATGCTCAGACGATTGATGGTGATGTTCAGATGCAGGATAATGGTCATCCTGGTGCAGATGCTTTTGACATTCACAGTGTCGGCGGTTGTGTTTTTTACACTTCATTGGACGGGACAATCGGCTTGGATCAAAAGGCAGAAAACAGCAGTACAGCAGAAAACTACTATATCAACTTAGATCGTTCTAAGCCGGTTCACATCTACTTGCTAGGTGACAATGGCCAAGTCTATGAGTACATCTTCATTCCTGATAAAGAAGAGCAGCTCGGCGGGGTGTTCGGCGAATTAAATGATGATGGAACAAAAGGAAACTATGGACCAACGAAGATTTTTGCGATCTCTAATGACAGTGATGCGCGCGCTAAATTAAACGAATTATTAACCAATTAACGCATAAAATGAGAATGTGACAGAAGTGTTCAGCTCCGAGGAATAATCCGAAAATAGCTTCTAATATTTTTGCGATTATTCGGCTCATTACCGAAAGAGCTGTTTCAGTTACACCGATTATGCGGTTCTCAGTGGCTGTGACGTTTTATGTCAAAGCCACTTTTTTTACGAAAGCGAAGTCTTTTTAGTATATTTCTGTCCGGAAAACATTCAATAAGAGCTTACTAACTTCGTGAGCATTCAACTCTTCAAAATCTTTCAACCAACGGATAATTAAGCCGACTGAACCCTCCACAAAGTAAGACAAGTAAAGCTCCATCTCGGTTTGAGTAGCAGTCGGAAAGTATTGGGAAAATTGTTGAAACGCTTCGGGTTTGATTTGTTCGAGCAGCGGGGATAAAAAATTGCTCTTAGTATTACCTAATACTAAAATACGAATTTCCGGCCGGTTTTTGATTTTTTCTAACAAAGTTGTTAACCAAGTATCCATCGGTTGACTGTTTAATTGAATATCCGCCAACAAATCATTCATTACTTCTTCTTCGATTTTTTGCAGCAAATCGAAGGTGTCCTTGTAATATTTATAAAAGGTTCCTCGGTTAATATCAGCGGCTTCCGTAATTTCTTTAACCGTGATTTTTTCCAGTTCTTTTTGTGAAAGCAATGCTAAAAATGCTTGTCGAATCATCTTTTTAGTGTAAATTGTTCGTCGGTTATTGGCAATGCCCACCATGAGCGCTCCTTCTTTCTATCAACAATTTTGAGGAAACTGTTGGTTTTATAACAGCCTTTTCAGTTTTGTTTCTTGTTCTTTTTAATGTCGCCTAGTATACTAACAACAGACTAAAAAAGCAACACTTGTTCAATTAATGGAGGTCATAAAGTGAACTATGTAGAAGTGCAGCATGTATCGAAACACTATAAAATGGGAGAATCAGTGATTACTGCCAATGACGATCTTTCTTTTAGCATAAAAAAAGGGGAACTAGCAGTGATTTTAGGTCCTAGTGGCGCCGGGAAATCAACAGTGTTGAATATTCTAGGTGGCATGGATGCAGCCGACGAAGGGAAAGTATTAATCGACGGAACTGATATTGCCCAGTTTAACGACAAACAGCTAACGGCTTATCGTAGAGAAGATGTCGGTTTTGTCTTTCAGTTTTATAATTTGGTTCCCAATCTAACTACAAAAGAAAATGTTGAATTAGCCACTGAAGTATCGCCAAAGGCTTTAGATCCAGAAGCAGTACTGAAACAGGTGGGCTTGGATCATCGTTTAAATAATTTTCCCGCTCAACTATCTGGAGGGGAGCAGCAACGAGTGTCGATTGCTCGAGCCTTAGCTAAAAATCCTAAGCTGCTGTTATGTGATGAACCAACAGGTGCGCTGGACTTTGAGACTGGTAAACAGATCTTGAAGCTCTTACAAAATGCAAGTCGAGTACAAGGAAATACCGTTCTGATTATCACACATAATTCGGCTTTGGCACCCATGGCTGATCGAGTGATTCGTATTAATGATGCCAAGGTTCGTTCGGTGGAGGTCAATGAACAGCCGATCTCGATTGACGAGATTACGTGGTAGGTGACGGTGAATGAAAAATAAAACCTATTTAAAAGCTAGTCTGCGAGAAATCGCTTATTCTAAAGGCCGCTTTATTGCGATCATTTTAATTATTTTACTAGGAACAATGTTGTTTGTAGGAATTAAGGCAACCGGTCCGATTTTGAACTCTTCTGCTAGCCAGTATGTTGATGAGCATAACTTATCTGATTTGCAAGTAGTCTCAACGGGCGGTCTGACTGATGCCGATCTTTCACAGGCGGAAAAACTGTCTGATAGCGAAGTCGAAGCAGGGTATCAATTCTTTTATGCCGATCCCGATAAAAATGAGGTCGTACAGGTTTTTTCTTATGACCCTAAACAGGAACAAAATCAGCTGATTGTTACTAAAGGTCGTTTGCCGGAAACAGATCAAGAGCTGGTGTTAGATAGTCAGGCAGAAAATATGGGCTATGAAATAGGAGATACTTACGAAATTAAGGATTCGGATCAACTAGCCGATGAACGCTATGAAATTGTCGGCTTTGTGAACTCGCCAATGTTTATTGGTACCAGTGAACGAGGCTTATCCAATGTTGGAAATGGCCGGGTAAACTATTTTGCTTATGTTCCCAAAGAACAGTTTACCTCAGATGTTTATAGCATTTTGTATTTGACCTTTGCTAATACACGTGGACTGGAAACTTATGGCAGTGCTTACGATGATGTAATGGAGGAAAATCGTGAGGCAGCAGAGGAACTGTTTGCTAATCGCCCACAGGAACGTCTGGCAGAGATTCGCCAAGATGCCGATGAACAGCTAGAGCCAGAGAAAACTAAAGTTGCTGATGGTTTAGCCGCATTAGATCAGGCCGAAAGTCAGCTTCAGCAGCAACAAGCCTTTGCTGCCCGATTACCAGCAGAGCAGCAAGCACAATTAGTGGCAGTCCAACAGGAACTTAATCAAAACCGCCAGCAGCTGACCGACGCCCAAGCAGAAATCGCTCAACAGGAGCAGACGTTGGCGGAACTAAAAGAGCCTAGCTATTCCTTCCATCGCCGCTCGGACAATCCGGGCTTTCAAGAGTATGGCGATTTGTCGGAGCGGATTGCGGCGATTGCCAATGTCTTTCCAGTTTTCTTTTTCTTCATTGCTGCCTTGATTACTTTTACCACGATGACTCGAATGGTGGAAGAAAATCGACGGGAGATTGGTACCTTGAAAGCTTTAGGCTATAGCAAATTTGAAATTTCGAAAAAGTATTTCATTTATGCCTTGTCTGCGGCAACCATTGGGATTGTTTTAGGTAGTGTGATCGGGACTGAAGCTTTGCCCCGGATTATCTTTGTCCTGTCTAGTGAGCGCTACAATTTCGAACAGGTGTATATTTATTATTTAGCTCGGCCGATTATTCAAGCGGCGATTGCATTTGTGTTAGCGAGTCTTGGTTCGGCATTATTAGTGTTAATGAAGGATTTGCGAGAAAAACCAGCGCAATTACTGCAGCCAAAAGCACCGAAACCAGGTAAACGAATTTTCTTGGAATATATCAAACCTTTGTGGACTCGCTTAAGCTTTAATCAAAAGGTAAGCTACCGCAATCTACTACGTTACAAATCACGAATGGTCATGGCGATTATCGGGATTTCTGGGTGTGCTGGCTTAATGGTTGCTGGAGTGGGTTTAAAGGATTCTTTGAGTTCAGTAACGGCTAAGCAGTTTGGTCCGATTATTGCTTATCAAGGAATTGTTACTTTGTCGGATGAGGCTGATACTGAAGCGGATCGGCAAATAGTGGAAACTATTTTTGACCAAGAAGATCAGGTAACTGCCTTTTTACCAAGCTACAATGAGGCAGTAGAAATCCGTCAAAAGGGACAAGGTACGCAGCAGCTAAATATGATGGTACCGCAAAATGCTCAGTCGTTTTCAGATTATGTGCATTTGAAAAATGCCGATGAGCAAGAGGTTACTTTAGGTGACCAAGGAGCGGCTATTACCGAGAAAGCGGCGGAATTATTTGCCCTCACTGAAGGAGATGAGGTGACAGTTTACGATAGTGATCAGCGACCGCTGAAGTTGAAAATTAGCCATATTGTAGAGAATTATTTAGGGAATTTTCTATATATATCTCAGGATTATTATCAAAAAGTCAGCGGAGATGACTATGAGCCTAACGCTTACTTCATCAGCACCGAAACAATGAATGAAGACCAAGAAAATCAATTGTCAGAGGAGTTGTTAGCAAGCGAGCAGGTAGTGAACACCTCGTTTGTTTCACAACAAATTGAAGCCCAAGAGGATTCAATGGCAAATCTGGATGCGATCGTGCTGATATTCGTGGTATTATCTGGCTTGTTAGCCTTTATCGTTTTATATAACTTAACCAACATCAATGTTTCCGAACGGATTCGTGAACTGTCTACGATTAAAGTGCTAGGTTTCTTCGATAAGGAAGTAACTATGTATATCTTCCGAGAAAATGTCATTTTTACCTTGTTGGGAATCGTAGTAGGTTATGGTGTAGGAATTGTGCTGACTGCTTTTATCCTGCATCAAGCATCTATGGAAAATGTCATCTTCCCACTAGTGATTCACTGGACAGCGTATGTTATTTCCGGTGGCTTGACAATTGTGTTTACCTTGATTGTTATGGCGGTAACACATGTGAAATTGAAGCATATTAATATGATTGATGCACTAAAATCAAATGAATAATTGCTTGAGGTTGTGATAGAAGTGTTCAGCTTATTTCCGAAATAGCTGCTTTAGTTACACCGATTATGCGGTTTTCAGTGGCTGTGGCGTTTTATGTCACAGCCGCTTTTTGTATTTGCTTAGAATAATGGCTGACTAGCAGAGGAGTCAGTTTATTAAGCTTTTGGGAATAGCAGATTTTTCTTGTCATGTTATGATAGCTGTATAAGTAGAAATGGGGATGGTAGGGATGAAAATTGTAATTATTGGCGGCTCTTTTGCAGGGATTCAAGGGGCGATAACCAGTCGAGAATACTACCCAGAAGCGGAGATTGTCTTACTGGAAAAGCAACCAGAGATTGGGTACATTCCGGGCAGTTTAGCTCTTTTTCTGCAAGGGAAAGTGAACGCTTTGGATCAATTGCATTGGCGGACAGCTGAAGAATTAAGAAACGACTATCAGATCGACGTGCGCTGCAACCAGCAAGTGGTAGCGCTGGAAGCAGAAAATCAAATACGATTGGATACAAATGAAACCGTTCCCTTTGATCGTTTGATTGTTGCGACTGGTTCGGGACAGTTTTCCCGTTACAGCTTAAAGGACCCTCAAGAACCACAAGCACGAATTGTCCGTTTTAAAACACGCAGTGAAGCACAGTTGTTGGTAGATCAGCTGCCAACAGTCGCAAAAATTGCCATTATCGGAGCTGGTCAAGTGGGCTTGGAGCTGGCAGAAGGCTTAGCGATAATCGGCAAACAGGTGCATTTGTTTGAAAGTAATTCTCAGCTGCTTTTTCGTTATTTAGACGAGGAAATGACTGAACCGTTAGTCAAAGCCGTTGAAGCTAAGGGAGTTGTTCTTCAGCTAAATACGTTTGTCGAAGAACTGGTGGAAACAGAGGAAGTGGTAACATTAACGACTGCCGAAAAGCAGGAAGAGTTTGATTTAGTATTGATTGCCACAAGTGTTCGACCGGATAACTCACTTTGGGAAAATGCGTTAACGCTAAATGATGACGGGACAATTTGGGTGGATCAGTGGATGCAAACGAGCCGAACCAATGTATTTGCGGTAGGTGATGCGGTTCAAGTGATCTTCCGTCCGACTGGTGAGTCGATGTATAGTTCGCTAGTTAACAATGCGTTGCGTACAGCAAAAGTAGCAGCAGTTAACTTAGCAGGACCTAAACAGGAAGATCAAGGAACGTTGCGTACCGTGGGTAATCAGTTGTTTGGCTACTATGTTGGCAGTACTGGACTGACAGAAAGTGAAGGGATTTTTTATCCTACGAAGATTACTAGCCAAGTGGCGGAGCTTTCGGTTAGCTTACTGTCACCAGAAAAGCAGCGAGTGAAACTGATCTTTGATAACGAAACTGAGCAATTGTTAGGGGCCCAAATTGTGAGCCCCGCTCCCGTGCTGGAAAAAATCAATCAATTAGCAGAAGCCATTCGTTTAAAGCAGACGAAAACCTCTCTTCGACAAAGCGAAGAATACTTCCATCCGGCTTTAAACCTGCCTGAAACTCTGTTTTTAAGAGGTGAGGATCGTCATGCGAATTGATGAATTATTAGAAAAAAAAGAGCAGCTGCAGTTAGAGATTTTACGGCAGCTGATTGTACAAGGCGGGCAGGTACCGGTAGCTGATTTACGAAAAGTTGTCGGATTGTCCCGCAACGCCTTTGAACAATATGTAGAAGATTTGGTTTATGTTTGCCAAGTCTCCCATATTCCGTTGCAGCTGGTTTATGAAAATAGCGAGCTGATTTTGCAACTACCAGCAGAAAACAACTTAGCGGATGTCGTAGAGTTGTTGACCAGTGAAAGCCTCCACTTTCAAATTTTAGAGTACCTGCTTTATCACAAAGAATTTACCATCGTACAGCTAGTCAATACGTTTATGATTAGCGAGTCGTCTGTTTTTCGCAAAATCAAAGAACTGAACCGATTGCTTGCTGAATTCGGGTTGCAAATTAAAAATGGCCAATGGATCGGTGAGGAAGGACAAATCCGCTATTTTTATAGTCAGCTGTATCGGTTTTTACCGAATCGTCTGCCAAAATTTATGCAGCAGACGCCGGAAAATCAACAGTTTATCCGCGCCTTGGAGCAGGTTCTAAAAACCCGTTTCTCACCAGAAGCGCTTGAACAAATTTGCTGCTGGCTAGGCGTCACTCGCAAACGTTTAACAGCAAAAAAAAGTCAAAGTAAAAAAATCCAGCAGTTGATGAAACCTTATTTGAAGGATGCTTTGTATCAAAAAATCGATCACGTGGTGACGTTGTATTTTAGTCGGACTTCCTTGGAGGTGACGAAAAATGAAAGTATGCTGTTTTACAGTTTTTTTGTTGCTAACCAATTATTGGATGAAGAGACTGCCTATCATTTCGAATTATTACGCAGTAAAAAATTACCTACTGCAGTCGTTGATGTGTATGTCCGAGAGACATTGCTATTGCATTATCGTCCGCGTCGTTTATCGATTCAAATGGAAGAAAAGATTGGCTATCAATTGGCGCGTATTCATAATGAACTGTATTTCTTCCAAGGGAAAATCGAACCCTACCAGCGAGATCAGATGTTAAACAAGCAAAAGCACTTATTAGGTCCCGCTTTGAGTCAGCTAATCGATCAACTGACTGAATTAGCGTTAAAGCAGCTTAATCAACCGATCAATGAAACTGATACGTTGCAGCGCTATTTACCGCAAAATTATGGGACGGTGCTGTCAATGATTGATTTTTACTTAATGGACAATGTTCAAATTGGGATTGATTTAACGGATGCGTGGAAAGAGCCTTTTTACCAACTGCTGGTTAGCGTACTGCGTCCTATAATAGGTGTTCAGGTTGAGAATTATCAGGAGGATCGCAGCTATGACATGATTCTCACCACTAAATCTCATTCACTGGATTATCTTGGGCAGCCTATAATTTATCGACTCTCTGAATATGCTTCAGCTTATGATTTGAAAGAAATCAAAGCCTATATTACTCGTTTGAAAAAAGCAAAAACCTAATCGATTAACAGCATTCTTATCAGCTTTAGCCGCATAGCTTTCAGAGATCACACGAAAGTTGCTGAATTTTGACAGTTTGCATCAGTGTTAGTGTTGTATGATAAATGCAGGTAAAGAAAACGTTTTCTTAGAACTCAGGAGGAGAATAGGATGACAACTGAAACTTTTATTATGGCAATTGACCAAGGAACCACCAGCTCACGCGCCATTATTTATGATCGAAAGGGACGCCAAATTGGCAGCTCGCAAAAGGAGTTTACGCAATATTTTCCACAGGATGGCTGGGTAGAACACGATGCCAACGAAATTTGGAACTCAGTGCAGTCAGTAATTGCCGGCGCTTTTATCGAATCAGGAATTAAACCCGATCAAGTAGAAGGAATCGGAATTACCAACCAGCGGGAAACAACCGTAATTTGGGAAAAAGATACGGGGCGTCCGATTTATCATGCGGTGGTCTGGCAATCGCGTCAATCAGCGCCGATTGCTAATCGGCTAAAAGAAGCCGGGCACAGCGAATTTATTCATCAGAAAACGGGACTGATTATCGATGCGTATTTTTCAGCCACGAAAATTCGCTGGATTTTAGATCATGTAGCAGGTGCTCAAGAACGGGCAGAAAATGGTGAGTTATTGTTCGGCACGATTGACACTTGGTTAACTTGGAAATTAACGGATGGTGGCGCACATGTAACGGATTATTCCAATGCCAGTCGGACGATGATGTTTAATATCCACGACCTTGACTGGGATCAGGAGATTTTGGATTTATTAAAGATTCCCCGTTCAATGTTGCCAAAGGCCTGCTCAAACTCGGAAATTTACGGGTATACGCAGGGGTATCATTTCTTTGGCGCAGAAGTAGCGATTAGCGGAATGGCCGGTGACCAGCAAGCGGCTTTATTCGGTCAGATGGCCTTTGAGCCCGGGATGGTGAAAAATACGTACGGTACTGGGGCTTTTATCGTGATGAATACCGGAGAAAAACCGCAGCTATCGAAGAATAATTTGTTGACAACGATTGGCTATGGCATTAATGGCAAGATTTATTATGCGTTAGAAGGGAGTATTTTCGTGGCTGGTTCATCCATCCAATGGCTGCGAGATGGCTTAAAGTTAATGAAGAAAGCCAGCGAATCTGAAGAGGCTGCTAAACGATCCAAAAATCATAATGAAGTCTATGTAGTTCCGGCCTTTGTGGGCCTAGGGGCACCTTATTGGGACCAAGAAGCCCGAGGCTCAATGTTCGGCTTAACTCGCAGTACTAGTCGCGAAGATATCATTAAAGCGACTTTGCAATCCATCGCTTATCAAACTCGTGATGTTATTGACACGATGCAAGCAGACACAGGCATCAAAATTCCGGTCTTAAAAGTAGATGGTGGCGCAGCTAAGAATGAGTACCTAATGCAATTCCAGTCAGACATTCTCGATACGCCCATCCAACGGGCATACAATCTGGAAACCACGGCTCTAGGGGCAGCATTCTTAGCTGGTTTAGCGGTAGGTTATTGGAAGGATACCGATGAAATTCGGGAGATTTATGAAGCAGGGAAAATATTTGAAAGCCAAATGAAGGAAGAAGAACGCACCAAGTTGTACAACGGCTGGAAAAAAGCTGTAGCAGCGACGCAAGCATTTAGTTAAGAAAGGACGGAAACAATCATGGGATTTTCGATTCATACAAGAAAAGAAACGGTTAAAGCAATGCAGGAACAAGAACTGGATTTACTGATTATTGGTGGCGGAATCACCGGAGCAGGAGTAGCCTTACAGGCGGCCGCTTCAGGAGTGAAAACCGGACTAATTGAGATGCAGGATTTCGCAGAAGGTACCTCTTCACGCTCAACTAAGCTGGTTCACGGTGGAATTCGCTATTTGAAAAATTTTGATGTAGAAGTAGTCGCTGATACGGTGACTGAACGGGCAGTCATCCAAGGGATTGCTCCTCACATTCCAAAGCCTGATCCAATGCTTTTGCCGATTTATAATGATGAAGGGGCAACTACTTACAATATGTTTTCTATTAAAGTAGCGATGGATTTATACGATCAGTTGGCAGGGGTGACAGGGACACCGTTTGCTAATTACGTGTTAGATCCAGAGGAAGTTTTGAAACGGGAGCCATTTTTGAAAAAAGAAGGACTGCAAGGAGCCGGTGTTTACTTAGATTTTCGCAACAATGATGCACGCTTAGTAATTGAAAATATTAAACAAGCCGCAGCAGACGGTGGTTACATGGTCAGCAAAATGAAAGCGGTGGGCTTTTTATACGAAGAAGACAAAATCGTCGGGGTTAAAGCCCGTGACCTATTAACTGGAGAAACAGTCGAAATTCGTGCCAAACTAGTAATCAATACTAGCGGTCCTTGGGTAGATAAAATCCGCAACCTGAACTTTAAACGAGCAGTTGTCCCTAAAATGCGTCCAACCAAAGGGGTTCATTTAGTGGTCGATCATGAGAAGTTACCTGTGCCGCAACCCACTTACTTTGACACAGGTAAGCAAGATGGTCGGATGGTCTTTGCCCTTCCACGGGAAAATAAAACTTATTTCGGTACCACGGACACCGATTATACCGGTGATTATGAAGATCCCAAGGTCACACAAGAAGACGTAGACTATTTGCTGGAAGTTGTGAATCACCGTTATCCAGAGGCAAACCTTACCTTAGATGACATTGAAGCTAGCTGGGCAGGCTTACGTCCGTTATTAATGGGCAATGCCGGTTCTGATTATAATGGTGGCGATAATGGTTCTATTTCAGAAAAAAGTTTCAATGACGTAATTGATGTAGTTACTAGATATAAAGCCGATGATGCTTCTCGAGGCGATGTGGAAAATGTTTTGAATCATTTAGAAACCAGTCGTGAAGAAAAAGAATTATCACCTTCTCAAGTTTCCCGTGGTAGCTCGTTGGAACGAGAAGAAGACGGTTTAATTACCCTGTCAGGTGGAAAAATTACCGATTACCGCAAGATGGCAGCTGGTGCCATGAAAATGATCCAACAATTACTAAAAGAGGAATACAATCAAGAAATCGAATTGATTGATTCGACGCGTTATCCGGTAGCCGGTGGTGCTTTTGATCCGGCAAAAGTCGATGAACACGTTGCAGAATTGGCTGAAGAAGGTGTTCAAGCTGGTCTATCAGAAGAAGAAGCCCGCTATATTGCTGATTTCTACGGAACCAATGCTGTCGAAGTCTTCAAGCTGGCACAAGAAGAACCCTTTGAAGGTTTGTCAGTTGGCGAATCTGGGCGTCTGCGCTATGCCTTAGAAGCTGAAATGATCTTAGCACCTTCAGATTATTTAATGCGTCGAACCAACCACATCTTGTTTGAACGGGATACCTTAGATGAGCTGAAACAACCAGTCATTGATGCAATGGCTGAGTATTTAGAATGGACGGATGAAGCAAAAGAAGAATACACCCAACAATTGGAAGCGGTGATTGCAGCGTCTGATCTAGCAGAATTGAAGGGGAGGAACAACTAATGACCAGAGATATGGTACCAATTTTTGGTGAATTTATTGGCACAATGATCTTAATTGTTCTCGGAAGCGGCGTCTGTGCGGCGGTCAATTTGAATAAAAGTAAAGCTCAAGGATCTGGCTGGATTGTGATTGCCTTTGGTTGGGCGATGGGGGTAGCGATGGCTGCCTATATCTCCGGCTTCATGGGGCCAGCTCACTTGAACCCAGCCGTGACGATTGCGATGGCAATGACAGGATACTTGGAAACGAGTTTAGTGGTACCATTCATTATTGCACAGCTATTGGGTGCGATTGTTGGGGCAATCCTGATTTGGTTGGCGTACCTGCCACACTGGGCAGTCACTGAGGATCAGGATGCAATCTTGGGAACTTTTGCGACAGCACCGGCCATTCGTAATTATCCCGCTAACCTAATGACCGAAATTTTAGGTACCTTTGTCTTAGTTTTAGGTCTGTTAGCTTTTACTCAAAACGAATTTGCCGGCGGTGTCAATGTGTTAGCCGTGGGTGGGTTGATTTTAGCAATTGGTCTATCACTAGGTGGACCTACCGGTTATGCTATCAACCCAGCACGGGATTTAGGTCCGCGGATTGCACATGCGATTTTACCGATTGCCAATAAGGGAAGTTCTGACTGGGCATATTCATGGGTACCGATTGTTGGACCGATTATCGGTGGTATTATTGCGGTATTCGTTTATCAAGTGATGATCTAGGAAAGTAAAAGCCGAGCATCAGACAGCAGAACCGTTAGTTGCGGTTTTGCTACCTGACGCTCAGCTTTTTTATCGTTTGTTTCGCAAGCCTTCAGTAAGCCAGCGGCTCTTGAAGTGAAAATCGGCGATTAGTTCAGCTTCATTCCAATTGTTTGCCAGCATATCGGTTAACGAATCAATCACTAGCTTCATGGAAAAATACAAGAAACTAATACTTTCTTCTTCTGATTGAATAGTAAAGTGATTTTTTTCCAAAATTTCTTGCCACAGTTCCATGCCATGGGACACCTCGCTGCGATAAGAAAATAAATAGCTGTTTTGAGTTAATAGGACGATTTCGCGATAGCGGATATCGTCTTTTTTTAGTTTAGCAGCTAATAACAAAAATTCTTCCATCCCTTTGAAAAAATCGCCTTCGTGATGAGTCACATACTCAATAATCTCACCGTGCACTTTACCCGCATAGTAACGAATCACGTAATCATAAGCATCATTCAAATCCTCGAAATATTTATAAAAAATTCCTCGCGACATTTTTAAAGCAGCGACAATTTCACTGACCTTTACCTGACTAACAGGTTTTTCGTAAAAGATGGTTAACAAAAGCTCACGAATCTGCTGTTGCCGCTCTGTGGGCAGGTTCGTAAAGGTTGATTTAGGCAAAGCGATTCCTCCTGTCTTTGACTGATGTTGCTAAAGGGTTCATCTATGTACACGTTTGGCCGAGTTAGCGCAGGCTTTCTTAGTACATTATAACACATGAGCAGATCAAGTGACATTATGTCACTTAGGGAGTAAGATAGCACAAGTAAAAGGAAGGATGACTCATATGTATTTAGCTTGGAAAGAGATTCGCTATTCAAAATTACGTTACGGACTTATCATCGGCATCATGTTTTTAGTTGCTTATGTTGTATTTATTTTATCTGGACTAGCTAACGGGCTAGCGCAGGGAAATCGCCAAGCCGTGGATGATTGGCAGGCCAAAACAGTGATCTTATCAGAAGACAGCAACAAAATTGCCAGTGCTTCACAATTGACCCGTAGTGATGCAGACCGCGTGGATGCAACTGATAAAACTGCCGTGGGTATTTTCTCATCGGCAATGGAACGGACCAACAGCAATGACAAAACCAATGTTTCAATTTTCGGTGCTGACAGTGACAGCTTTATCGTACCAAAGGTTAAAGAAGGTCGTTCAGTGGAAGCCGACAATGAAATTGTGATTGGTGAAAATTTGGAAAGTGACGGTTTCAAACTGAACCAAACGGTGAAATTAGGCAGCGGCAAGGAATTTAAGGTAGTAGGCATCGTGCCAGCTTCTACTTATATGATTGCACCAGTCGTGTATATGAATTTAGATGGTTATACAGAGTTAAAATACGGCGCACAGCCTTTTGCTAGTGATGCCCAAAAACCTATTAGTGCAGTCGTAGTGAAGGATCAAACTCCTAGTCAAGTCTCAATCACAACTGAAGACGGCCAAAAGCAAATGCAAAAGTTGACTAGCGATGACTTCGTGGAAAGCTTGCCTGGCTACAAGCCTGAAAAATTAACCCTAGATGCGATGATTTACTTCTTATTTGTGGTCGTTGCTGCAATTATCGGTATTTTCATGTATGTAATGACCTTACAAAAGACTGCAATATTTGGTGTGATGAAGGCTCAAGGTGTATCAACTGGTTATCTGGTACGTTCAATTTTAGCACAAGCTTTGATTGTCGGGATTGTTGGTGTAGCACTAGCCGTGTTATTCAGTGAACTAACTAGCTTAGTCCTACCTGATGCGATGCCATTTAGCGTTGATTGGCTAGAATGGGGCATCTACAGTGTCATCTTGGTTCTCGTAACCATGATTGGCGGCTTGTTCTCCATTCGCACAGTCACCAAGGTCGATCCTGTTACAGCGATTGGAGGAGAATAGGATGAACAACGAAATTCTAGTAATGAAAGATATTGTCAAAAAATTTGGTCAAGGCCACACAGAAGTAACTGCTTTAAAAGGAATTAACTTTACCGTAAATGGTGGAGAATTCGTCAGCATTATCGGTCCTTCCGGTTCAGGGAAAAGTACTTTTTTAACCATTGCCGGCGGACTACAAACGCCCACCACGGGATCATTTGAAATCAACGGGCAAGACTTTACCCATATGGGGGAAAAAGAACGTTCCAAGGCTCGTTTTAAAGAAATCGGCTTTATTTTGCAAAGCTCCAATTTGATTGCTTTTTTAAAGGTGAAGGAACAATTCGAATTAGTCGAACGGATTGAAAAGCAGAAGAATTCTGAGAAGATTGAAGAACTATTGAAATCCTTGGATATTTGGGAACTGCGGGAACAATTTCCCAAAGCCTTATCTGGTGGGGAGCGTCAACGAGTGGCAATCGCTCGTTCCTTGTTCAATGATCCAAGCTTGATTTTAGCTGATGAACCAACGGCGAGCTTAGACTCCGATCATGCTTTTGATGTGGTGAAGTTGTTAGCTAAAGAAGCCCACAGCCGCAATAAAGCTATCGTAATGGTTACCCATGACGAACGGATGACCAAGTGGAGCGATCGCATTTTCCGCATGGAAGACGGCGTGCTGATTCAGCAAAAATAAAACTTGCCATGTTTCCTATTTCTTGTGTATGATGAGTGAGTTAGTAATTAGGAAGTAGGAAAATCATGGATATTTATTTAAAAAAAGCAGCGCTGCACATTATTGATCGGGAGACAGGCACGCCCATCTATAGCCAGCAGGAATTAGACTTAACACGTGAGTACGTGCGAGAATATTTAATCAAGAAAATTCAAAAGCTATCCTCTGCCCAAACCAAAACCGGTATTTTAGCAGAAGACTCCGAGTTCGCTCAATTAAGCCGCCAGTCTCAGCACGATTTTTTACCTGCCAGTGAAAAAATCGTGGAACGCTGGTACAATGCCTATCAGGAAAGCGAAGAAGCGCCTAGTGCCGATGTATTTGTGGCCTTGTACGAACAAGATACTCAGCTGTATATAGCCTTCCTAAAGGTAAATTATCACGAAGGGTATACCCATCTTGTCGACTCCAATGACGCTGGGCTAGTCAATGAATTGATTCTCCATCGGGCGATTCTTTCTGGAAAAACCCAGAAGGCGGATGAAGGCTTAACTGTGAATTTGGACAATTTGAGCTTTGAACTTATCGAGAAAAAATATCCCTTCTCTGGGGAAAAGCGTTTATATTTTTCAACTGATGTAATCGAAGCAGAGCCTTCCCCATCGTTAGAAGAAAGTGTCAAGGTCATCAAAAAAGTTGCCGAACAAATCGGTGCCAAATTTGAAAGTCCCAAACACGACATCATCGCTGATGTGAAGGAAGCCGTCTACGAATCAGTGGAAGAAAACGGTCAGCTGGATGCCAAAGAAGTCGCAGAAAAAGTTTTCAAGGACAACATCTCTGCACAGTTAGCTTTCCAAGAAGAAGTGGTGGAAAAAGGCTACGTAGATCAAGCTCCGATGCCGCGTGAAGTCCGAGAAATCACTGAAAAGAAATACGGCAAACAAAAGCTGAAGCTCTCAAACGGTATTGAACTAATCGTACCTCTAGATGTCTACCGCAATCCTGAGCTAATCGAATTCGTCAATAACCCCGACGGAACCATTTCCGTTACAATTAAAAACGTCGACGAAGTCATCAACCGCCTATAGGTTGCCAGTCCAATTTTTCGCAGTACGTTTGGTTAGAAGTGAATATATTATTTATTCATCCATAAATAGGCTCGATGTGTTTAGTTGGATGGTAAGCGTACGAGAATCAGATTCATTTTTCGCGGTCTTGGAAAAATGAATTCCTAAAACGTGAGGTAGCTGCCAGTCCAACTTTTCGCAGTATGTTTTTGGTTAGAAGTGAACATACTAATTATTGATCTATAAATAGGCACGATGTGTTTAGTTGGATGGTAAGCGTACGAAAATAAGACTGATTTTTCGTGGTTTTTGAAAAATCAATTCCAAAAACGTGAGGTAGCTGCCAGTCCAATTTTTCGCAGTACGTTTGGTTAGAAGTGAATATACTAATTATTGATCTATAAATAGGCACGATGTGTTTAGTTGGATGGTAAGCGTACGAAAATAGTACTGATTTTTCGTGTTTTTTGAAAAAGTGAGTTCCAGCAACGGCAGTGATAAGTCAGAGATTTACAGTAATATTCAATCACTTTTTGACTCTCGGAGACGAGGAGAAGCCATGTACCGCCACTTTTTTGAAAGACCAAAAGAAAAATCCAGATAAATATGAGAAAATGCCGATGACTTGCGAGTTATCGGCATTTTTTTTAAGAGTCTCCTTACCACTTGCTCCCTTGTGAACACTCTCATCATTTCCTCATCTCACATTGATTTTGATAGCGCTTTTAGATATACTTTGGATGAGATTTCCGTGTAGAAAAGGCAGGTGGGAAAGATGAGAGTTCATCGTTTTTGACTTTGAGTAGGCAATACGCTTAGAGGTTCTAAGTTAGTGAAGTCGATAGTCTTTCCTATGGGTGTCTTTTTGGTGTGCAACCATATGTGATTCTTGTCACATAAAAAAGGATATGCAGAGGAAACATACACTTGTCGTATGTTTTTTTGTCGTGTCTCAAAAGTCAGAGGAAATCTTGGTGAGAAAACCCGAGACTAGGCTTCCTAAACAATGATTTTAGGAGAGTGTAAAATGTTAATCGCTGTATCGTTTATTGTAATTATTGCGTCTATTTATGGATTGATGTATTTAAAAAGCAAAAAGGTTCCTTTTTCAAAACGAGTCGTTTTAGCTTTGGTGTTGGGGATTGTGATCGGCATCATTTTCAACCAGCTGTTTTCGGCCTCAGAAGGCGCACTATTTTCTGATTGGGTAGGGATGTTTGGCAGCATCTATGTAAAACTTTTACAAATGATTGCCATGCCGTTAATTTTAGTCTGTGTGATTCTAGCATTCACTAAAATTGAGATCAAAACTAACGTTGTTAAAATTGGTGTTTCGGTAGTAGGAACATTGATTATCACAGCCGGTTTAGCAGGAATTGTTGGAATGGCAACGGGATATTTTGCTAACATTGATGGCAGCACCTTTAACATCAGTCAATCCGCTTTAAGTGCGGCCAGTGATATTGAGAAAAACTATGTAGCTGGCGGCGAACAAGCGTTGTCCTTGCCGCAAAAAATCGTTGCTATTTTCCCATCAAACCCTTTTTACGATTTGACTGGACAACGGGCGAGTGCCACTTTGGGCGTAGTCATTTTTGCTTTGTTCCTAGGTGTGGCTTACTTGCGCATCAAAGACAAGAAACCCAAAGAAGCCCTACTATTCAAAAACGGAATGGACAGCATTTATGAAATCATCATGTCAGTAGTGCGCTTATTCCTATCATTTGCACCTTACGCTGTTTTAACAATTATGACGACAACAGTGGTAAATAATGATTTGTCGGCTGTTTGGAAACTAGCCCAATTCTTTGTAGCTTGTTACGTGGCGATGCTGATTATGCTAGGCATTCAATTAGGAATCATGGCTTTTTGTGGAGTATCACCAATTCGCTACTTGAAAAAAGCCTTGCCAGTATTATCTTTTGCCTTCATTACAGCATCTAGTGCTGGCTCAATGCCGATGAATTTAGAAATGCAAGAAGAGCTAGGTATTCCAAAAGGGATCTCCAGCTTAAGTGCTTCTTTTGCGACATCTATGGGAATGAACGGCTGTGCCGGATTGTATCCAGGAATCATTATTGCGATCGTAGCGATGACACAAGGAATTAATCCGTTATCACCACAATTTTTATTTTATGCAGCTTTCATGATTGCCATGACGTCTTTTGGAATCGCTGGAACAGGCGGTGGAGGAACGGTAGCTACTATCATTACCCTTTCAGCACTAGGCTTGCCAGTCGGTTTGGCAGGGGTCTTTATCGCTATTGAACCATTAGTAGATATGGGTCGGACAGTCGTTAACTTAAACGGCGGCGTAGTTGCCAGCATGGTAACCTGCAAAGCTAACGGAGTAGATTTAAGACAATCTAAGGAATCAAGATTACGTACCGAACAATAAAAAAGGGGGATATAAATAATGGAATTACGCACAGAGTTACCTGAGGTTTTTGATGAATTTGGTGAAGCACGCCGCCAAGGTTTTTTAACTGTTAAAAATCTCAAAGAACAGGGGCAAGCAGTTGTGGGAGTTTATTGTACTTTTATGCCGGAAGAGCTGGTAATGGCTAGCGGCGCGATTCAAATCAGCTTGTGCTCCACTTCAGATGAAACCATTCCAGATGCGGAAGAGGATTTGCCACGGAATTTATGCCCGTTAATCAAGTCTAGCTATGGTTTTGGTAAAACCGACAAATGCCCGTATTTCTATTTTTCTGACTTGGTAGTAGGTGAAACCACGTGTGACGGCAAGAAAAAAATGTACGAATATATGGAGGAGTTCAAGGATACTTACCTGATGCACCTGCCTCATAATCGTGACAGTGAAGCCAGTAAAAAACTATGGTATAGCGAATTAGTCAACTTCAAAGAAAAACTGGAAGACTTCTTCGACGTAACCATCACTGAGGAACAAATTCGTGAAGCTATTAAGATGAAAAATTACGAACGCCAGGCTAAACAAAACTTTTACCGCCTAGGCCAACTAAATCCGCCAGCAATCAGTGGTACCGAAATTTTCCAAGTGATGTATGGTTCTCAATACAAGTTTGACAAACAAGAAGTAATCCAAATGCTGGAAGAAACTACGGAAAAAGTGAAGACTTCATACGCGGAAGGCAAAGTACTACCGAAAAAACCAAGAATTCTGATCACCGGTTCTCCAATGGGCGGAGTCACGGAAAAAGTAATTAAAGCCATCGAAGACAACGGCGGCATCGTTGTAGCCTTCGAAAATTGTACCGTTAGTAAAGCAGTGGAACGCTTAGTCGATGAAGACACAGAGGACGTATACCAAGCTTTAGTAGATAAGTATATCAATATCGGCTGTGCCTGCATGTCCAATAACCAACCACGCAAAGACCTGTTAAGTAAAATGGTGGATGACTATCAAGTGGATGGTGTGATTGATATGGTGCTGCAAAACTGTATTCCATTTTCAGTGGAATCTTTGAAGATCAAACGCTATTTAAACGAAGAGAAGGATACCCCATACCTTTATTTAGAAACCGATTATTCTACTTCCGATATTGAGCAGATTAATACTCGAGTTACCGCCTTTATCGAAATGTTAGAGGAAGAAAAAGCATGTACTATCTAGGCATGGATTCCGGTTCCACTACGACTAAAGGGGTTCTTTTCTTAGACGACCAGCTGATTGATAAGTACTTGATCCCAACTGGCGGTGATCCCCGGGGGGCGATGGCCGAGATTGTGGATCGTTTTACGAAAGAGCATCAGCTGACCAAAGACACAATGAAATTAATTACTACCGGTTATGGTCGGAAATTGATCGATAGTGATCTAGCGATTACCGAAATCAGCTGCCATGGCAAAGGCGCTGAATACCTAAAGCCCGGCATCAAGCAGGTCATCGACATTGGCGGACAAGATTGTAAAACGATTCAACTAAACGGCAAGGGCACCGTGGTAGAATTCAATATGAATGACCGCTGTGCAGCAGGAACTGGCCGTTTTGTGGAAGTCATGATGCGTACACTGGGTGAAGACATCACCAAACTGGATGAGTTCGCTGCACGTGGCAAACCAGTAACCATCAACAGCATGTGCACCGTCTTTGCTGAATCAGAGGTCATTGGCATGATCTCTAAAGGCGAAAAACGGGAAGACATTGCCTGCGGGGTGCTTCATTCCATTGCTAAGCGGATCAGTGGGCAATACTCCAAGCTGCGACCAAAACGGGGGGAAGAAGTTCTATTTACTGGCGGACTATCGCGCAGTACTCAGTTTGCGGAAGTCTTAGCTTCTTACGTTCATGCACCTGTGCACACTAACGAATTATCCCAGTATGCTGGAGCTATCGGAGCGGCATTAATCGGTCAACGAAAATTATAGCCAAACAGAAATCAGCGATTGCCTTAAAAGGGTGATTGCTGATTTTTTAGCGGTCTCCGGTTTCGTCAACTAGTTTGCTAGCAACAAGCTAGTTTTTTTATTTAATTGTCAAGGAACGTAGGTGGATTGCTGTAATTCATCAATCCGGAGGACTTTGCTGCCGTCGTCTCCTGTTTTTCTTACGGCGAAATAGTTCTTTTAGGAAATTAGGGGGAGGGGCTTTTATGGCTAAATTGGCATCATCCAACTGCACTGCCTCTGGTTCTTTTTGAACGGGCAAATCAAGAGTTACTGTAGGTAGTTCTGGCAGTTCACTGTAGGTACTGGTAGGTTGCATGGAATGTTCAAAGCTGGTAGGATCAAGAATTTTTTCTTCTGACGCATCCTTTTCCAGCACTTTTGAATGGAGCGCTAACACCGACTGCTTGAATACTACTGGTTGATTCGGATCACTAAGAAAGTCTTCTTGATTAAAAATCGGTGTTTCAATGGTTTCTACAAATTTGGCACTGACCACTTCTTCGAATAGGCCAACGCCATCTTTTTCAAAAATCGTCAATTGGGTTAACAGCTCTAAGGATTCTTTGATTTCATCGGGATTCTTTTCAATGTCCGGATCTTTCACGGTTAAATTATGTTTTTTCCCTTCACTATTGCGAAAGGTGCTTACTAGTTTAATCATGATGATCTCCTTTCATAATTTTTTGCTTAAGTGACAGACAATAAATGTTTTTTTAAGGTACAGCTGTTTCATTCGGTAAGAATTTAGCAATTTGTGCTTGGACAATAGTTTTGGCTTTCTCAATAAAAATTCTAACGGGGAACAATTTTATACTCAATTTTTTCCATTCTGCTGCATCAAAGTAATCAACAAAATAGTAGAAAAAACGTTTCATTGTGCGGGTTGCTTTAGTGCAGGTAAATAAGTATTTCACTAAATCTTGCAGGACTAAGGCAAATTCCTCTGCTCCTAACTGATAACGCACCCGTAAAGCAAGCAACAGTTGAATAGTCGTTGTTCCGTTTTGCGTTTCGTCATAGTATTCCGAAATCCGTTGTTCGATCGTTTCCAATGATAAAGTGAATATTTGTTGGTGAGTAAAAGGTAATTCTGACATTTTTGCTCCCTGCTTTCTCATAATTTAGGAAATAATTTTTTTGAAAAAATTAGTCATATTTTCGAGCCGCATACCATTCTGCTAGACCACACTGATTATATTTGTAGTTAGACATAGCGATAGAAACCACTACAAGTAGAAACTAGGAAAAGCAGAACTGGCAGCTTTCTCATAATTTAGGAAATAATTTTTTTGAAAAAATTAGTCATATTTTCGAGCCGCATACCATTCTGCTAGACCACACTGATTATATTTGTAGTTAGACATAGCGATAGAAACCACTACAAGTAGAAACTGGGAAAAGCAGAACTGGCAGCTTTCTCATAATTTAGGAAATAATTTTCTTGAAAAATTAGTTATATTTTCGAGCCGCATACCATTCTGCTAGACCACACTGATTATATTTGTAGTTAAACATAGTGCTAGAAACCACTACAAGTAGAAACTGGGAAAAGCAGAACGGGCAGCTTTCTCATAGTTTAGGTAATAATTTTTTTGAAAAAATACAAGTTACTTGTTGTGATGATAAAAAATCTATATTCTCCAGTTTTCACAGCTGCGCGCAAGTGATGCAAAAACTGGTTAGTGGCAGAGGCTAGGCTCAAATATTCTTAGGCTTTATATAGTCCTCAAAAACAGAATGTTCATAAGCATCAAAACACTGAGTAAAGCTATCAAGTTTAATCAAACGATAATTTTCTTCTCGAGATATAGTGAGTTCTTGAAACAATTCAATCAAGGCTAATGATGACTGCGTCAGACCAATACGAGCATATGGGTGATGCAAGAGTAGACTCTTGGTTTTTCCTTGAGGGTTTTTAAGTGTTACCATAATTTTGGTTATGCGTTTGACCATTTTTTTGCTCCTTTTCTATTCTAATAGTTTATTTAAAATAACGTTGTTTAGAAAGCCTTCTCATTTAATTAATTTGTGAGAGTATTCCAACTCTGTCAGTGGGGTTGTTTTCTGATTTGTTCAGCCGCTACCAAAAAGATATACGATTTTCAAAAAAAAGCAAGTAGTGCTACTTTGCAAAAGCCCCCTCTTATTTGCACAGCCAATTTTTGAAAAGACTGTTAAATCAACATTTTTTAAAATTAGGCGAGCCTAATTGTGCAAGTTAGAGGGGGTCTGTGCAAGTTAGCATTTTTTGTGAAATAGATGAAAAATTCACTAAAAAACGTTATTTTACTAATCATCAATATGCAAGAAACCCGTTTTGAATGCTTTTGATTAGAATTTTAGCTGTTGTAGATTAGAATTTTTTAATAATAGGAAAAGTACATTAAGAATAAATAGTTATACTTGAAGCTATCCCAAAAATGTGGCAACTAAAATTTTACCACCCGTCAATAATGATTCTTCGACTGTGTAACTAAGAGACTAATAAATTAGTAAAAATAACGAGTATTCTACACAGACTAAGAGTAAAATATCTTTTTTGAATTGTAAGGAAAGTATAGGTTATTCACAATTAGAAAACTGATTAAACCATACTAATGGTGTCCAGCTTCCTAATCCAGCCTTGTTAGCATTAAGCGAAAGCGAGTTTGCGAAGCTTTTCTTATCTGTTGGGAACTAAATGTTTCAGCTCACGCCAAAGCCAAGTTAGTAAAAGCGGAACTTTATGAAATCATCATCCGGCCATTCCTACTAATTAGAAGCGCTATTTTATCTAAGTTAGTTTTCAGGTATGATAAAATTATCTAACGAATAATCATGGGAGTGCGATCGGAAGAAAAAGAAAAAGGAAAAGAAAACGATAAGGACTTGTTAAACAGCGAATTGATTCTTATGTTCGTTACTTTCAATGATTAAAGAAAGAAGGGGTTCTATGAAGAAAAAGTATCGGGTATTGGTAGGTATCATGAGTGTTATTTTGAGTGGGTGTGCGCCCAAAGGACAGGAAGAAACGGTCGCAAACACCTCTGAATCGAGCCGCAATGAATCAACTGCTAGATTGTCAACAGAATCAACAGTAAACTCGGCGACCGAAACGACAACTGAGTCAACGAAAGAACCAGACAATGTAGCCCCGGTGAGTAATGAAGACGAGGTATCATTAACCCCAGAATCGTTGAATCATTTACTATTTCCAAATGGGAAAAGCTCCTCTTGGGTTACAGAAGATGAGTCTCTCTTAGTTTCCTTTGGTAAAATTGCTAGCATTATGAATTTTGGACTGGTTGATGGACTAAACCATACTGGATATGTCAGTCTTCCTTCTGAATTCGTTATCAATCAGGATGGCAGTAGCTTTAATCTCCCGCTTAATGATTACGCTCGGGACGCTTACAAGGGAGCCCGTGATCAGCTAACTATACATGTGGGAAAAGATACCTTTGATTATTATTTAGAGTTGCTTCCTTTAGTCTCAAAGTCTCTTCCTGATGAACTCCAGTTGACTCGCTATTATTTCAACAGCTGGTGGTCGACTGAAGAAGCGGTTGAAGTCCTGAATAAAACCATGGACAATCCAAACAATGCTGCCTATTTTGAAGGCGCGTATCCGGATAATTGGCAAGAAGTTTCTAATGAGTATTCATTTATTGAAATTTCTGCAGTTAAGGAGCAAGGGGGGAGCGAAGATTGTTATCGGTTAGAAAAATTACCTACAACGTATAGAATTTCCCTTGTAGGTGAGGGAGGTATTTCATCAAATTACTATAAGGTAGACAGAAACAGCTATGAGGTTTTAGAATACAAAGACCAAATGGAATAAAAACAATAAGACCAGTAGAAAGGCTCCCATTCTGCTGGTCTTATTGCTTGCCCCGTTAATCAACCACGCTGTCAGTCATTTACCGGGCTGAAGCTGACGTGTTTATATTCTTTTATTGTACGTTATATTGACTTTTAGTTCTATATAACGTACATTTGTTTTGTAGTAATCTTTAAGAAGGAGGTAGCAGGATGAAGGTATTTGGTAGTATTTTGGAGGTCATTGGCAATACACCGATGGTTAAGTTGGAGCGTTTAACGAAAGAATTGGACGGAGAAATTTATGCCAAATTGGAGTATTTAAATCCTGGCTTTAGTAAAAAGGACCGTCCAGCGTTGGAAATTATCGAAGAGGCGGAGGAACAAGGCTTATTAGCACCTGGACAGACAGTGGTTGAACTAACTAGCGGCAATATGGGAACGGGTCTGGCAATTGTTTGTGGTATTAAGGGGTATCCTTTTGTCGCAGTTATGTCGAAAGGCAACTCTGTTGAACGTGCGCAGATGATGAAAGCATTAGGGGCTGAAGTGGTTTTAGTGGATCAAGCTCCCGGATCACCAAAAAGACAAGTTTCAGGTGAGGATCTACAACTGGTAGAAGAAGAAGCGCAAAGAATTACGAATGAAAAAGGCGCTTTTCGCTCTGACCAGTTTGAACTGACGGGGAATCGGCACGCTCATGAACGTCACACAGGACCAGAAATTTTGGTCCAAACGGAAGGGAAGGTGGATGCTTTTGTCGATTTTGCAGGATCTGGTGGTACCTTTTCAGGTATTGCAACAGCTTTAAAGAAGTACAATCCTAAAATCAACTGTTACTTAGTGGAACCCGCTGCGGCACCATTTTATGCCGATGAGGAAATCATTAATGAAAGTCATAAAATTCAAGGCGGAGGTTATTTACGAGAATTAAGTTTGGTAGATCGTCAGTTAATTGACGACACCATTTTGATTAGTGATGATGAAGCCACTTATTTCGCTAGAGAGCTAGCTAAAAAAGAGGGAATCTTTGCCGGTTTTTCTTCAGGGGCTAATGTTGCGGCAGCAGTAAAACTACTCCAAACAACTGAACAAGGGAAAACGATTGTCCTAACTATCAATGACTCAGGGTTGAAATACTTAAGCACCGATTTATACGAGTAAAAATTGAATTCTAGTAGACTTTTTGAGGATTATCTTGCAAGATAAGGTGAATAAAAAAGTAAAATACAGGAGCCTAAATCAATGAATAACTTAAATCTTGTCATTGGAAAAAATATCAAAAAAATTCGGATGGAACGTGGGTTTAGTTTGGATAAGCTTAGTCAACTAACTGACGTCAGCAAAACCATGATTGGTCAGATTGAACGTGGCGAATCTAGCCCAACTATCAATACGGTTTGGAAATTAGCGAAGGGGTTAGAAATTCCTTTTTCGGCATTAATTGCTGATCGTGACAAAGAGGTAAAGGTACTCAATCGTGGGAAAATGGATGCGTTACCCAATAGTGACAAGGACTATTCCGTTTTCTCGCTTGTACAAGCGGGTAGTAACAAAAAGTTTGAGCTTTTTTTAACTGAAATAGCAGCTGGGAAATCTCATATCTCTCCCTCTCACAATCAGGGTGTCGAAGAGTTTATTGTTGTAAATAGCGGTGTGGCGGAGATTCGTGTGGGAGATGAAATTTTTCAATTAAATACAAGTGATTTTATTCAGTTTGAGGCAAATGATGAGCACGAGTATAAAAATATTGGTGATAGCCTGCTTAGCTTAACGGTTTTAATCCATTATTCGTAGTAGAAGCGATTGAGCTGAGAAGTGATTCAATAAAAATATATTAAAGAAGCGAGCTTGTGACAGAAGTGTTCAGCTCCGAGAAATAAACCGAATAATCGCAAAAATATGAGTAAACTATTTTCGACTTATTCGGCTTACTTCTGATAGAGCTGCTTCAGTTACATTGATTATGCGGTTTTCAGTGGCTGTGACGGTTTATGTCACAGCTAAGTCTATGTTGATTGTGAAGAAAGTATAAGTGTCTAACAATTATTAAACAATCTATTTCTTCAAAGCCTCAATAAACCGAGTAGCTATTTCTTTCGGTCGAGTAATTGCTCCACCGACAACAATACCAGCAACACCAAGGTCTTGCATTTGACGTGCTTGTTCTGGTGTATGGATTTGTCCTTCTGCGATGACTGACATGCCTGCTGCTACTAGTGTTTTAACCAATTCAAAATTAGGGGCCTCACTATCAGCACTTTCTGCGGTATAGCCGCTCAAGGTAGTGCCAATGAAATCAACGCCGGCTTCAAAGGCGTTTTGGGCTTCTTCATAGGTAGCAATATCTGCCATTAGCAGCTGCTCGGGATATTTTTCGCGGATTTGTCGGATAAAGTCATTGATGGTTTGTCCATCTGGTCGTTTTCGTAAAGTGCAGTCTAGCGCGATAACTTCGACTCCTGTGGTCATCAATTCATCAATTTCTCTCATCGTTGCAGTAATGAAAACCTCGCTTTCGGGATAGTCCCGCTTAATGATGCCAATCATAGGTAGATCGACTTTTTCTTTGATTTGTTTAATATCACGCACACTGTTGGCACGAATACCTGCAGCACCAGCTTCGGCAGCAGCCAAGGCTAGATAAGGCATAATGCCGCCTTCTTCAGTGTACAAAGGTTCTCCCGGCAATGCTTGGCAGGAGACAATTAATCCATCTTTAACCAGCTCAAGAAATTTCGTTTTCTCCATTAGATAAATACCCTCCTATGTAGTTTTTTCGATTGTTTCTTTCAGCAGACTATAGCATGCGTGCTCGTGCGTGTAAATCGCAAATGAAAAAAATCCCATAATAAAGTATAATCGAGAGTGAGTAGGAAAATCTAGCGTAGCGAGTCACGCTAATTTAGTCAAAGAAAGTCAAAGAAAAATAGGAAAGCAGGGGGAACAAATGACAGCAATCCATCCATTTTTTAGAATCGGACAATATACCGATAAGGAAGCCATGACCGGTTGTACAGTAATCATAGCCGAGGCAGGTGCAACTGGCGGTGTTTGCGTCAGAGGTGGTTCGCCTAATACCCGAGACACCGATGCGTTAAAATCAGAAAACAATCGAAAAGCTGTTCATGCGGTCACCTTATCTGGCGGCAGTGCCTATGGTCTTTCTGCTAGTGATGGTGTGGTGAAGTTTTTAGAAGGGCAGCAAATTGGTCGCGATGTAGGGATTGGAATCGTACCTAATGTCAGTGGTGCCAGTTTATTTGACCTTGGTATGGGGAATAAAGGCACACGACCTGACAGCACCTTTGGCTATCGAGCTTGTGAAGCAGCCTATCACAATGAACCTTTTTTAGCTGGCAATTATGGCGCTGGAACCGGCGCAAGTGTAGGGAACATCAATGGGTTGGAAAATGCTATGAAAGGTGGGATAGGCAGTCATACCATTCAACATGGTGAGCTGTTTGTTTCAGCAGTAGTGGCAGTCAATGCAGTGGGTGATATTTATGATGAAGAGCAGCAGAAATTTTTAGCGGGTGCTAGAAAAGGAGAGCAAATCGGCTGTTCAGAAGCTATTTTTTTAGAACGTTATCAGGATCTTCGGGATATGTATTCCGGTAATACAGTAATCGGCTGTGTTATGACTAATGCGACTTTTCCTAAAGCTAAAGTTAACAAGCTGGCAGATATCAGCCATAATGGGATTGCCCGAGCAGTTCGACCAGCCCACACTACTTTTGACGGAGATACGATGTTTGTTCTTTGCGCTAATCAAATCGAAGCTACCTTCGAAGCAGTTTCAATCTTGACTGTAGAGGCAGTGCGGTTGGCAATTTTAGACGGCGTGAAAAAGGCCGAGACTTATGGTAGTTATCTTTCTTATGAAGATTATTACGCCGATAAAGCTTCACAAGATTTCACAGGTTCGGAGTGAAACGTTCAGCCGTCCTAAGCCAGTTGGGACGGCTGTTTATTTGTAGCATTCTTTTAATTGGATAGGTAATAAAGGAATTGGCAAAATATATGACGAAAGAACCAGTAATTTATTTTAAATACCTGCAACTACGATGTGTTCTCATCCTATTAGATAGTGATAACTGCTTCTCAGATCGCCTTCTATTTTTTACTACTAGGTCTACAAATTGTCTGAGGCGACTGAAGCATGCTTTTTTAGAAGTTATGCTTCTTCTAAAATGTTAAATTTTCTAGAAATAAAAAACTCATCTGGAGTCTCTGAATCACGACCGTTCTCCGAAAAAAACGCTTTTTAAATCATTGTATTCATTATCGTACAAGGGATAAGAGGTTCTCAAACGTGAAATTCGTATCTTATTTGTAGCATTCATTTTCTCTTTACTTAAATCCCCACAACTATTCCACTCTCCAAATCGTTTCAACGTGTTAATAATTGCTTCGGTTTCTTTTTGCCCTTCGCTCATGTATTTCTTTATGTAATGCGCTTTGCCACAGTTGGCAATGTACGTTGTTCTAAAATCGGCAATCTCAGAATGTCTTACTTCCATATTTTCTTTGCATACTAAGAGTCTAGAGTTTAATCCATCGTTGCTTATCCATTCATTACCATCTGATCTTTGTTTTCTTTTTTCTACAGTAGTAAGAAGAAACGGAGTATTTTTCAACTCTTCAGTTAGATAACCGTAACGTCCTATAAAGAACATGTCTTTAGTATTCATTGTTTTCAATAAAGCTTGGTAAACCTCATCATCAATTTCTATCAATTTTAATTCTGAATCCGTGGCTGTCAACTTTATCTGTAACTGCTGGAACGAAAATAGAGTGAGGTTCAATATTTGTTTTTAATAGACCTCTTATTTCATCAGGATCATATTTTTTACTGAAAGTTAATCCTTCGAATACTAAAAGGGGTACAATGGATTGCTGCGGATTCATCATATCTGAAAACAGATCCAATAGCATCTCTTTGGTTATATTGATATTTTTTATGTCTTCATTTAAAAGTTCTTGTAACCTATTAAGAGTATAATATTTTTCCCAAAAATTGGATTTATTCGATAGATTGAACTCTTTACGATAGAAATTTTGATAATCTTTTAAAACCTTTAGCTTGAATCTCAAGGAGAAAAATTTTCGATCTTCATATAAACCTAGAATTACTTCGGTGGTTTCGTCCTCATTAAATAAAAAGGCTGGTTTATTAAACCTTTCTTCAAATGGTTCAACGAAGTGTAGGGTTTCTATTGCCTTGCGAATATTCTGCTTGCTTATCCAGTCGCTCATTATATCAGCTAAGAAAATTTGCTTAATTGTCTTGAATTTAGAATATTCATTGAATTTAGAGTAAATCATCTCTGCAAATGATTTTTCAATAGTGTCGTAATACACAATTTCACTATCAACTAAGTCTGAAAGGTTTTTTTCATAAATAATCTTACTCAACTTAAACCAGTTTTTAATATCAAGAAAATCAATTAAAAGACCATTGGCATCGACTTTGATGTTCTTTAAATCCAGATTATTCAATGTATGGACAGATTGTTTATCAAATTTAATAGTATACATATAATAGACTCCTTCTATAAATGATAGTTGCGTCTTGAGTTTACTGGCAGGTTGTACGTTCTATTTCTTCTATCATGAGCAGCTCGAATATGTTTCAACATTTTTTTCGTAGCCAATGTTCCAATAGACTTGATGCAAGAGTGAGGTCTGGTATTTAGAAATACAGAACATGAATTTGAAGCTTCTAAAAAATTTTATCCGCCTTATTTGTAAAAACAAAGAAGACATATATTTTATCAAACAACTTCTAGGAGGGAAAGATACAAATATTACTATTTAAGACTAGTGTGAAGATTATTATAAAGGGAAGGAGGGTAATCTCTTGAAAATGGAACTAGCTAGATCATTTCACTGCTGTCGTTTATAAATTTAGCGACTTCTAAAATATGCGAACTCGTGTCTTCTTGCTTAATGACTCCACACAATAAAAACACCGAAGAAGAGAGAATCTCTTCCTTCGATGTTAATGTGGTGATGCTCATTCGTTCGATTTGACACAGGGTAAACATAAAAAACGGCATAGCCGAAGCTACACCGCTTTCTATCTATTATTTAAGCAATACACATTTTAACTGCGTATTATTCAACACGTGGTTCTGATTCCATCGCATTACGAGCTTTGTCTGTTTGACGTGAAGCAAATTTACCAGTTGAGTCAGCAGCATTGCTTACTTTGTCTTGCACAGTTTCGCTTTCGTCTTGGTATTCAGAACGAGTCTTAATATCAACAACGTTCACGTTGACTTCGATTACGTCTAAGTGAGTCATTTTCTTCACTTCTTCGATAATCAATTCTTTCATTTGGTCGTAGATTTTTTCGATATCTTTGCCGTATTCAGCAACAATATCCATATCTACTGCTACTTGCTTTTTACCAACTTCAGTGTTGATTCCAGCAGTTACGTCATCGCTGTTTACGATTTTGTCCTTGATGTTTGAGAAGAAGCCGCCATCAACTGTTAATAAGCCGTCGATGTTTTCCAAAGCAATTCCGATAATTTTTTGGATTACTTTATCCTCGTAAGTTAATTCTCCGCGAACGTTAGTGTTTGTTGCTTGTGGTGTTTGTGTATTCATAGTTGTTTTGTTTTCCATTGTAATGTCCCCCTATTTTTTTAAATAATTGTCTAGTACGCCGTTGTCTTTCATATATTTTCCGACAGCGACACCGATTCCTGTAATAATGATCAATAAGATGGTTTTAAAGAAGCCGACTGTGAAAAACAGTACAGCCAGGATAAAACCGATCACCCCGAAAATAAGGGGCAACTTGTCTTTAGTAATATACTCTTGCATTGTTTCCCCTCCTTATTTTACTCGTGATTGATCTGATGATGATTGTTGTTCTCGTTTCTGATCTTCCTCGAAGCCTACATACTTAACATCAACTAAAACTTTCTCATTAGGACCAAGCACACGCATGAGCTCATCTTGCATTTGTGTAGCCCAGAGATCCATTTTGCCGATCATAGAAGAGGTCCGGTTTAAGTTCCCTTTGACCTTAACTTTTATCTTATTATTTGTTGCTTTTACACTGACCTTGGGAGAGTTCATGAAATCTCCTTGGTTGATACTAGTACGCACATAGCCTTCTATGGCGCGCTTATCAAGGGATAGTTTTCCGTGATTATCCTTAAGTGTAAATTTTCCAGTTGTTTTAGGGTAAAAGATGATGACCAAAATCGCCACAACCATTAAGATTGCCAATACTGCACCAACCCAGAATAGGTAATTTTGGGCGAAATAGTTTGTCAATGTGAAATATCTTGCTGGACCCAATTGCATTGGAATATTCACAATATGTGAATTAATAACAACAATTGAGAGAAAAACTGATAGTAAAATCAGTGAGATAATAATTAGCAAAGACTTTAGACCCTTGTTCATAACAACCCTCCTTAACTTTCGTCAGATTAATTAATTTGTTTACAATACGATGATAAAATAAACCGGGTGCAAAGTAAAATGATATGCTTTACAATTGCTCAAAAGCTATTGACTTGTGAATTGTTTTATGCTTAACAAAAGAGATGAGGACGGCTTTCCAGCCATCTTCATCTCTTTAAAAAATTCTTTTTATAGGTTAATTGGTTGGCCGCCGGTTACACCGTAAATTTGGGCCGTCACATAGCTGGCATCATTAGAAGCTAGAAATACATAAACAGGTGCTAATTCAACTGGTTGACCTGCTCGTTCTAATAAAGAGTCCTGACCAAATTCCGGTAAAGCATCCTTTGGCTGACCTTGGTCTAATTGCAGCGGCGTCCAGATCGGACCTGGTGCAACACCATTTACGCGAATGCCTTTTTCAGCTAATTGCTGAGCTAAGCCGACTGTAAAGTTGGCGATTGCTGATTTAGTTGTCGCATAATCCAGTAGATGGGGACTTGGACTAAAGGCTTGTACCGATGTTGTTGTGATAATTGCACTTCCTGCTGGTAAGTGAGGTAGAGCTTCTTTCACTAAAGCAAACATGGAAATAATATTTACCATATACGTATCTTTAACCTGTTCCATTGGTAGTTCCTCAATTGAAGGCCATGAAATTTGTTGGGCAGAGTTCAATACAAGGGTGTCTAAGCCACCTAATTCATCAACTGCACGTTTAACAATTTCAGCTGGTGCTGATTCATCCCGTAAATCATAAGCGAGTAGAACAGCTTTGCGACCAGCGGCCTCAATGTATTTTGCGACTTCTTTGGCATCTTCATCTTCGCCAGGTAAATATTGGAAGGCAACATCTGCTCCTTCACGGGCATAAGCAATTGCGGCTGCCCGTCCAATTCCTGAGTCAGCACCGGTGATTAGGACTCGACGATTTTCTAATTTGTGATTTCCTTCGTAGCTATCTTCGCCACAATCCGGTTTTTCCCGCATGTGTTCCTCTTGGGCTGGAGTCTCTTGATCTTGTTTGGCGAAACCTTCTTGGCGATACATTTTTCTAGGGTCTTTCAAAACTGGTTCTGTCATAAGTAAATTCCTCCTTCATACATTTCAGTCTAGCGAGAAGTTCAAAAATAACACAGAAATGTGCTTGTGCATCTGGAGGAGACGAAAAAAGCACGAAGAGCAAGGTGCCTCTTCGTGCAAAAGAAATTATTTTTCCCGCCATTTTTTATAACGACGATACAAACTTTCAGCGACTAAAAACAAGATTGATACCGCCGCTGCTCCATACCCAAACATGCCTAAATTAGAAATGAAGGTTCCTCCACCGGGTGAAGTCTGAACCAAAAGGGAGGAACCGATTACTAAAGCCGAAAGGATCAATCCAATTACCAGCCGATTGACCATTGCCTCGGCGCGTTCTAATAAAATCCCCTGATTTTTTAACTCTAAATTCAGCTTGGCCTTGCCCTTAATAAAGGTATCCAACACAGATAGGGAGTGACTGGGCAGCTTCGGTATTGCCTTAATACTCGTCAGATAATCCAATCCCGTTTGCCGCAATTCTTCTTTTAAATCGAACTGCTCGATAAAATATTTTTGAGCAAACGGCGCAATGACTTCAAACAATGAAAGCTCCGGATTAAGTTCTTCGATAACGCCCTCCAAAGTTCCAAACGCTTTGATCAGCATGGTGATCGAATCATCAATTTGCAGATTGTTGTTGTGACAAATTACGACTACTTGTGAGAATACTTTTTGAATATCGATCTCTTTGACAGGCATGTTTAAATAACGTTTTAGAAATTCATCCAGCTCTTCGTTAAACTTTTGTTCCGAGAAAGGACCGGTTTGTTTACAGATAGCTAGAACGGAGTTTGCGATTCGCTGAGTATCCTTAGAATAAATAGCGATAATCACATTACTCATTTTTAACTGCATTTCTTTGGTAATGGCCCCCATCATCCCAAAATCAATAAAATTCAGGCGGAAAGGTCGTAAGGGTTCGTTCGCTGACAAATCGAGATAAAAAGGAAAAGGACCGAATTTTCCTTCATAACGATCTTCTTTAGTATTTTGATCCTGCTCGTTCTCATCTTCAGAGATAAATTGCAGCAGCATGTTTCCGGTATGAGGATCAGCATGGAAAAAGCCATCCTCAAAAACTTGCTTCATAAAATGATCAATCAACAATGAACTGATTGTTTCCTTTAGTTCTTGATTGGACGTATCACCGTAAGCAATCTCGTCTTCAGGTGAATTGACCAGCTCCCTCAGATTGTCTCCAGGCATAAACTCCATCGCCAGCACTTTTTTGGAGGAGTAACTGTCAATCATTTTTGGTGTACGAATTTCTTTCCAATTATTGTTCAATTCGTAGAAACGCTCGGCATTTTCTAATTCTTTACGGAAATCCAGTTCATTCGATAAGGATTCACGAATCTCTTTTAGAATGTTTTTTAAATCCACTACATTGCTTTCCGGTACCCAGCTAGCAAGAGGCAGGGCTTTTTCAAATAAAGAAAGATCGGTTTCAATTTCTTTGTCAATGCCGGGATGTTGCACTTTGACCACAACCCGTTCGTCGTTTTTCAGCGTTGCATGATGGGCTTGGGCAATTGAAGCCGAAGCAAAGGGCTGCTCATCAAAGCTGTTAAATAGTTCTTCAATGGGTAATTCTAGTTCGCTTTCTACCAACTTCTTCACTTCAGCAAAGTCGTCAGTTTTCACATTATCCTGCAGTTTTCGCAGTTCTTTAGTGAAGTCAAGGGTGAAGATGTCGTTTCGGACTGACATCATTTGACCGACTTTAATGAATGTAGGTCCCAGTTCTTCAAAAGCCTCCCGCACTTGATCCGGGTTTGTTTGCTGAGTAATATTTTTTACGATTTTATATTTATTGGCAACGGTGATAATCTGCTTTAACCGCGCGGTTCTTCCTGAGCCAACCATATATTTCCCCTCCTTGTGAGGTGATTGATTACTTCTATCTTACAAGAAAATAGAGGAAGACACAAAGAAAGGTAGCGAGGGATCGTGAATAGAACAGAAGATTATTTAAAACGTTGCTTTTTCTATGCTAAACTAATAATAAGTCTGTCAAAAAGAGCGTTAGATGAGGTGGAGTATGAACGTATTGAAACGATTTGCCATGCCAGCGACTATTCTGTTTCTTATTGATCAATTAATCAAATTAATGATTAAAGGTTTCTTTATAGAAGATCATTTTGATATGTTCGGTTCCTTTTTACGATTTTATCCAGTACAAAATGCTAATTTGTCCTATGGTGGTAATTTTATTGGTTTTTTATCAAATATGCCCCTATTGATCGTAATCAACTTGCTAACGATTTGGCTGCTGGTTTCTGGTTATCTACTGTATCGAACGAAAAGAAAACAAACAAGTACGGCTGTAAAGGTTATTATGACATTCGGATTGGCAGGCTGCTTTTGTAGTCTGATTGATAAACTTGTCTGGAACGGCAGCTTGGATTTTATCCAACTAGCGGATTTTTTCATTTTCGATTTAAAAGACGTTTATCTAACGATAGCAGAAATTCTTTTTATCGTGTTGGCTTGTAGGCACAGTAACGAATTATCGGCTAAAGAGTACGTTCATTTTTGTTATTATACGTTTATCAAGAAATAAATAAAAACGTTGGCGAGAAATCACTCTCACCAACGTTTTTATTTTGTCGTAAACACCTGAATCGCCTGCATAATACAATAAGTAATGCCTGCTGCAATCACAGGACCAGCTGCAACGCCTTTTAGAAACACAACGCCCATGATGGTACCGAAAACTAATGCCACTGTTACTTCCGGGGATGAAGCGATCAGTCCAACTCCGCGAGCAGATAGCATGGCTACCAAAACGCCGCAGATCGTGGCGACCCAACCTAATGGGGATTTCAAAGTATCCAACAAATCCTTTAAGACGATGTCTCCAGTGGCAATCGGAACTAGGATAGTAGCGGAAATTAACGTGACACCCCAGTTAATACCCTTTTGATTCAAGATAGTTAATATTTTGTCTGATTGTGGCAGTAATTTTAAGGCCAATACCGCCAGAGTAGCAATCAGTAAGCTTTGGTTTTTTGCAAGAAATGCAACTAATAGAATAATGCCGAGAAATAGCCAGCTTTCCAAAGAAATCCTCTCCTTTACAGAATCTACTATACAAGAAATTGTGCCAAAGTGCGACCACAAATCACCAGCTAGATGAGAATCGGTCTAAAATACTAGGCATATTTTACTAACTTTAGTCCAAGATGGCGTAAAATTGTCTTTGTACGATTGTGCACAAAAAATTTTAGGAGGGATTTATCATGAAGGTTATCGTTTTAGGATCTTCACACGGCGGCTATGAAGCGGTGGAAGAATTGTTATTGACGCAACCTAACGCAGAAATTCAGTGGTATGAAAAGGGCGACTTTATCTCATTTATGGGGTGAGGCACGCAAATGTATCTTGAAGGAGTCGTGAAAGATGTGAATTCAATTCGCTATGCGACGGCTGAAGAGATGGAACAACGCGGGGTCCGCGTGTTTACAAACACTGAAATTACCAAAGTAGAGCCTGACAAACACCAAGTAGAAGTATTGAACCACGTTACTGGAGAATCACGGGTCGAGAGCTACGACAAATTGATTTTGAGTCCCGGAGCCAATCCCTTTATCTTGCCCGTTCCAGGAAAAGACTTAGGAAACATCAAAACCATGCGGGGACGCCAAGATACGATTGATTTGAAGATGCTGTCGGTTGATCCAGCTATCGAAAACGTCGTTGTGATCGGTGTTGGGTATATCGGAATTGAAGCCGCCGAAGCATTCGCAGTAGCCGGCAAGAACGTTACGTTAGTGGATATCATCGATCGACCATTAGGGGTTTATCTAGATAAACAATTTACCGATGTTCTAGAAACCGAAATGGTGGATCATGGCATTAAATTGGCAATGGGCGAATCTGTTGTTGAATTTGTCGGCGATGACAATGGCAAAGTAACCAAAGTTGTCACAGACAAAGGCGAATACCCAGCCGATATGGTAGTTATGTCTGCCGGCGTGCGTCCAAATACTGCCTGGCTGAAGGATGCAGTGGAGTTATTGCCAAATGGAATGATTAAAACGGACGAATACATGCGCACCAGCGAAGATGATGTCTTTGCAGTCGGTGATGCAACGTTAATCCAATACAACCCTGGCAATACGAAGGTGAACATTTCACTGGCCACCAATGCTCGGCGTCAAGGTCGATATGCGGTTCGCAACTTAGAAGAAGCGAAATACCCGTTTCCTGGCGTTCAAGGATCTTCTGCTTTACGTGTTTTTGATTATAAATTTGCCTCAACTGGTCTAAATGACCAAATGGCAAGCAAGCTAGGAATCAAAACTAAATCGGTTTTCTTGGATCAAGATACTTTGATGGACTTTGTGCCGCAAAACTTGAAAACGCGAATGATGTTCAAACTAGTTTACAATCCAGAGAATCTGGAAATTCTAGGGGCACAAATCATGTCGAAAGAGGACTTAACTGCCAACATCAATGCGATTTCGATTGCGATTCAAACTCATTTCACAGTTGAACAACTAGCTTATGCTGATTTCTTCTTCCAACCAGAATTCGATACGCCTTGGAATCTGTTAGGAATGGCTGGATTGAAGGCCTTGCAACAAGAAAACAAGGCATAAACGGTTTACAGGCTGCACTGAATAGTGTAGCCTTTTTTCTATGGAGAGTTTTAAGAGGAGGAGACCGCATGAAGATCGGATTACGTACCATTAAAACAGCGATTGCTGCTCCGATTGCATTGATGCTGGCAAATATGCTGGGCTTGGAAAGTGCCACAGCGGCTGCAATTATTACCGTATTAAGTGTTACAAATACGAAGCGCTCAACTGCGAAGACGGCTTGGAATCGGGTGGTTTCTTTAACTTTGGCAACTGCCATCGCTGCCTTGTTCTTTTCGCTTTTTGGCTTTAATGCTTTTGCCTTTGGTTTATATTTGCTTTTATTTATTCCATTGTCGGTTCAAATGAATATCGGCGAAGGGATTTCTGTCAGCTCAGTGCTAATTACCCATTATTTAGCTAGTGCGAGCTTAGCACCATCGTTGATTTTGAATGAATATTTGCTAATGATTATTGGTGTGGGCTGTGCATTGGTGGCTAATTTATACATGCCAAATACTGAAAAGCAAATCAAAGAAGATCAGCTAGTGGTAGAAGTCATGATGAAAAAGCTGCTCGCAAAAATGTCGGATTCTCTTAACCAGATTAGTAGCGAAGAAATGCTGATTGACGAATGCCAATCGTTAGCACAATTTATCAAACAAGCACAAAAACGAGCGCTTCAGTTTGAAGAAAACCGCTTATGGTCGCCTAACAGCTACTACTTTGAGTACTTTGCTATGCGTCGTTTACAGGTAAAAAATATGTCCGACATGCTGCAAGTGTTGATTCAGTTGAATGCGACCGAAAGTGAAGCACAAGAATTGCATGAGTTGTTTAATTTTACTGCTGAGACCTTAGCAGAAGGCAATGATGGTCAAGAAATTTTGCGAAAAATTGAAGAGACCTATCAGCGTTATCGGGTCAAAGAGCTGCCGGAAAACCGAGAAGCCTTCGAAAATCGAGCAATGCTGTTTCATTTGTTCCAATTATTCCAGGACTTCATTGAAATTAAGGCTGGTTTTTACCGAGACATCAAAAGATAAGCGAGAAGTCTGAGGGAAAATCAGTCTTATGACCTAGGCAAAAGTCAGCTATTTCCTTTACTATTAAGTAGAAGGAAATAGGAGGAATTCAAAATGAAAAAGATTACAGTAGGGGTAATATTAGTTGGGTTAGCTATAGTAAGTATGTCTAGTATGGTTTTTCATAATCGTACCACCAATAAAACATTTGAAACACAAAAGGCCGTTGAAAGCATTATAATCGACGATAGTGATACGCCGATTACGGTTACCGGAACCAGTGGAAATAAAACGACGGTTAAATACAAAGAATCCCGCAACAACAAATACCGCGTAGAAGAAGATGGCAATGAACTTAGAGTAGAACGTAAAAACAACTGGTTTCCATTGTCTTGGTTAAGTTTTGGAGGCAAGCAAGGTGAAGTAGTAGTAGAAGTGCCTAATGATCAATTAGAAGAATTAATGGTAGAAACTGGTAATGGACATGTTTCGGTAGAAAATTTGTCTTTAGATTTCGCGCATATCGAGTCTTCCAATGCGGAAATCAAATTGTCCGACTTAACGGTCACTGACACATTGGATGCTCAAACAAGCAATGGAGCAATTATTTTGAAAGACTTGACCTTCACCGATGGCGAGTTTATTACCACTAATGCCAAAATGGATGTGGACAATCTTGAAGGCGATAGCATTTGGCTTGAAACGAGCAATGGTCATGTAACCTTTGATAAGGTAAAAGTCACCGATACCTTATCTGTTGAAAGCAGCAACAGCCATATCAAAGGCAACGTGATTGGTAAACAAAGTGATTTCGAGATATACTCTGATACTTCTAATGGAAGAAATGTTCCTGGTAATACAGAAGGCTCCGGGGAAAAAATGATTTCGGCGGATACTTCTAATGGTGACATTGTGATTGAATTTACTGAATAAATAAAAGGCAAGGATCAGCGAATTTCGCAAATCCTTGCCTTTTTTACTGGCTTGCTTTTTCCTTTTGCCAAATATCCGCAACGAAGCTACTCAATTCATCAGCAGTATCGCGATTAAAAGGCATCAATCGATCGTAAAATTTGTAGTAAACTAAGTTGGACCATAAGACTTCGTATCCGCCACGATCATATTCCAGATCATTAGCCAGATAGCCTTCATACCCATTAGTGTATCCGCCGAAAAACAGCAGATTATCTTTGGCTTTCTGTCGAACAGCTATCGCAATTTCACACATGGGCTCGTCTGGCACACCACATAAGCAACCATCATTTAAAGCGAAAAATTGGATCTCTCGGGTTGTCGATTGCCGAATAATGCCTGCTGCACGCAGTCGTTTTACTTCATTGAACCAGTCACCGCCGGCAATACCCGCTTCTTTTTCTGCTTCAGTTACGATTAGTTGTGCTTTTTCCAATGTAGGGACATCAGTATAAAAGGTTTGTGTATGAGAAAACATGCGTAAACGATAAACTTCTTCCGTTTGTAATTTGTCCCAAATTACGTTGACTGATCGCGCAATTTCTTCGGCATTTTTGCGTAACGCTGCTAGGCTTTCTTCGAATAAAGTTTGTTTTACTTTTTTGCTGAGCTTCTTTTCGAACTCAAAGGGATCTTCCTCCAATGCATCGGCATTTCTTTGGCGGAACTTTGAACGTATATTGCCGGCTGCTCCCTGAGTCATTAAGACTTTGCAGCTGTATTCTTTTTCAAGTAAATTTCTCGTTACACCAAAATAATCAGAAGAAATCAAATAATTGTCGGCAGTTAGTACATTGGGATGAGCAGTCACTCGCAGTAATAACAGCTCTGTTTTATTTGTCAGAGCATTTGAAATTTTTAGGACGCCAAGTCGATGTTCTACAACGGAACTGCCTTTACGTCGATTAATTCCAATAGTGTTTTTCGCAATTCCCCAAGCTGCTTTTATGGGAAATGTGGTCTCATAGGCCGTTTCAACCGCTGCGATTATTTTGGGAAGAATCGATTGAAAATAGTTTCCATGATTCGCTGCTGCGTCTGGCGCTGAATGGGTATGAGAGTAGCAGACCATCACGTTTTCCCGTAAGCAGTGCAACTTATTGGCGATTTTTTCACGTAATTGATCGGTGAGAGCTGTAGTAATCCCGATGCTGTCCACTGTCAGGATACAACAGGTTAACTTCCCTGATCGAAAAACTAACGCTTGGGCTTTGAGTGGATGTAAGATGCTCTTCGCGTGATTTTCTGGTCGATTAAAACCGATTAATTCAGTGTCAGTCGGGCGATCTGGTGTAATATCGGTCTCGGAATAGCCTGCTTGTACTTGTAATAGATTCATATTGTTGCACCTCACTTATTGAATAAACCAAGTGTAACAAGTGAAGGCTTAGCGCTCAATATACTAAATAGTTCGGTAATATTCTTTATTCGTGACTTGATAAAGCGCTTATTTTTCCGTATGATTAATTTACTAATGACAGGAATTTATACAGGCGGTGATGAGGATGGAAGTGAATAAAATGAGAATCCAACATGTAGCTCTCCATGCAAGGTCTGTTCAAGCGACACCTACATGGAGTAAACAAGTCGCTTAAACGGGCTTTGCCACTTGATCATTTTTATCAAGGAGGAAGCCATAATGAAATATCATAATGCGAATGTCGTGCTACCAAAGAGCTTAGTTGTAGAGATACAAAAATATCTGCAAGGAGAATATCTGTATATCCCCGCCCAAAAAGAAAAACGCAAAGCGTGGGGAGAATGTTCAGGATTCCGCAAAGAAATGGACATCAGAAATCAAAAAATTACCAAAGAATATCAGTCTGGTAAATCAATTGAAGAGCTGGCAGATAGTTATTATCTATCCACTCATTCTATTAAGAAAATTGTATATAAAAAAATATAGAAAACCGCTAGCCGGTTTTCTATATTTTTTTACAATGATAACTCAGTTTTTTTCAAAATGTACTTTTTAGTGTATTTCTTTCTCAAATGATATTGAAAATGTATAAAGAATTCGACTATAATCAATAGATAAAAAGAAGGAGATAGTGGGTTAGGGTATGAATCGAAGGGAATATCACAAAGAACACCGGCAAAGAAAACGCAAGGGTGAACGTTTTATAACTTGTATTGTGTTACTGTTGGTTATAGTGCTGGAATTGTTGTTTTTTTTAAACTTTCCGCATTTGGAGGTAATTGGCGACGAAACGCTTGAGTTAACCACTCATGATAAGTTTAATGATCCAGGAGTCAAATTAAAAAATTCAGGTAAAGAATTAGACCCAGAAAATTACGAAACCTCAGGAGCAGTGGATTTAACCAAAGCAGGAGAGTATACAGTAAATTATCAGGTATCTTATTTTGGATTAAAGAGTCAGGTAAGTCGTAAGGTAAAGGTAGTCCAACCTGAAAGTGTATCACCAGTTAAAATGACCTTAAATGGTCCAGAACAATTAAATTTATACATCGGACGAAAATACGAAGAGTTGGGTGCTCAAGTAGAAGGTGGCGATGATGCAGATATCCAAGATAAACTAGAAATAGAAGGTACAGTAGACACAAATACCCCAGGTAAATATGAAATTACTTACAAGGTAACCGATGCGTTAGGCGCGGTTCACCAATTGACTCGAGTAGTGAATGTAGTAGAACAGCGAATCTATTTAACTTTTGATGATGGTCCTAATGAAACAATTACGCCACAATTTCTAAAAATATTGAAGGATGCGCATGTCAAAGGAACATTCTTTGTGACAGGGTATGGTCCAGATGAACTAATTAAGCAAGCATATGACGATGGGCATACGATTGGGTTACACACTTTTGACCATGAATACAGTAATGTTTACGCTTCGGTAGATAATTATTTCAATGATTTGAATAAAGTGGCACAGCGGGTTAAAAAAATCACTGGTGAGGATTCGAAAATTATCCGTTTCCCAGGTGGTGGCTCTAATAGTATTAGTGCTAAGTATTCACCAGGGATTATGAGTAGTTTAGTAGTTAAGGTGCAGGAAAAAGGCTACCAGTATTTCGATTGGAACGTTTCTAGTGGTGATGGAGGCAACCAAAATTCTTCAGAGCAACCACTAAAAGGAGTGACGACCAATTTAATTGAGGGCGCGGACAACATCGTACTCATGCATGATACCAAACAAACTAGTGCGGATGCGCTGCAAGGAATCATCGACTACGGGATAGAACATGGCTATGCCTTTGAAAAATTGGAATTTGATAGTTTTCCTGCGCATCACGGAGTAACAAATTAGCAAAATACTGCTGGTTCAGAAGAAATATAAATTTAGCAGAGCTTCAGGCATTCATCACCATCCTCTATAGGTGGGCGATGGATGCCTTTTGATTTGAGAATCACATCAAGAAACTCGAAGCCCTTATTTGTTGGAATAAATTTCTTTATGAAATCGCCAGACTTGATACGTTTGGGTAAATGCCAAATACAAGAACAATACCGAAACCAAAAGAATTGTTTGTCGACCTAAGGAATCGTACAAGAAAACTGATACGATCACTCCAGCTAAAAATGCCAAAACCACCCACAAAAAGTGGAAAAACAGCTCTTTGGATTTAGGGTCTTTGGTCTTTAGATAGTCATAAAAGTTAGTAGCCACCCCTTTTAAATTTCCGGTAGTAAATAGATTGGTGTAGGTCAGGCCATTAATCTTATCAAAGGCTACCCATTGGACTGCCGCCGTAAAGGCAATAATAATCGTAATAACAGAAGGATGCAGTTCGAGCCATGGCAGACTGATGATGAAAAAGACCAATGCTTCAAAATACAGCAGAAACAATCGCCAAAAGTGGAGCTTTTTTGCACGGAAATAATCATTTAAATACTTAGCTAGTAAAATCCCCAAGAAGAAAAACAAAGTGGATAGCAGCTTTTTACCCACCGAAGTCCATTGGTGATCAAAGGCTTGAATCGTAGCTAAAATCAAATTTCCTGTCTGGGCTGAAGCAAAGGCCTCATAGCGAATATAGGTATAACTATCCATTGCACCACCGATAAAAGTTAAAATTAATCCCACGGATCGATTTTCGTGAAAACTAGAATTCACAGGAGTTCATCTCTTTTCTGCAACAATGGTAACATACTATTTCAGAAAATGAATGGAAAACGCAAGAGAAGCTCGCTTATTTGACTATCTTTTTTACATAAGTATGTTAGAATGGGTATGCTTTTTATACTCGAATTTGGAAGGAAAAGATTCTCATGTCTTTAAGTAATCGGACCGACTGGCAGGAAGCGCTTCGTGCCGTCACACCTCTTTGTTTCAGTTATATTCCTGTTGGTTTAGCTTGTGGGATGTTGCTGCAACAAGTAGGGTTTAGTCCCCTATTAACTGCGCTGCTTTCGTTAGTAGTCTTTTCAGGTGGTGCACAATTTTTGGTCGTTTCATTGTTAGCCGTCCATGCGTCGTTTACTTCTATCATCCTGATGGTGCTGTTTTTGGAATTGCGGTATGCTTTGTTGGGCTCTAGCTTATCTCACTTTTTTAAGAAAGAGCATCGCGGTTTTCTAGCGGTATTCTCCCAATCAATGAATGATGAAAATTATGCAGTGAATTATTTGAAATATTCTACCGATACTACTTGGAATCGCACGCGAGCGCTTTTGGTCAACTGGCTTTCCCAGATTTCTTGGGTGGTGAGCACCGTGTTAGGCAGTGTCTTTGGTTCTTTTATCCAAGTAGATACGGAATTGGTTCACTTTGCCTTAACAGCGATGTTTATCTTCATGTTTGTGATGCAAGTGAAAAATAAGCTGCTGCTAGCAACTGGTTTGTTGTCTGGTGGATTGGCGGTATTTTTTATGCTGCTGCTGCAAAATACCTTTGGGTTAATTTTGGCAACAGTGATTGCTTCTTTAACGGGGTATTGGTTGGATACTAAACTTAGAAAACCGAAAGTTAAGAACGAGGACGACGATTTTTTTCCGGTAAGGGGTGAGGAGGTTCATCATGAGTAATAGGTATTTACTGCTGCTGATTCTTAGTTTGTTTGCGGCCTCATATATTCCCCGCGTGATTCCGATGTTGTACTTCTCTCAACGAAGAGTTCCCGAATGGTTTACTGAGTGGATGAAGTTTGTGCCCATTTCGTTGTTTGCGGCTTTGGTTTTCAAGGACGTGTTTATCAGTCACGAGCATTTTGAAATCGGTGGCAATATCCGAGTTGTTGCGATGTTCTTGGTAGCGGGCGTCGCCTATAAAACACGATCGATGGCTTGGTCAGTAATTACTGGTTTAGCTGCCGTTTTCCTATTGTCTTTGCTGTAAATACTAAAAAAACGAACGATCCAAGCCACTTTGAAATGACGGAGCTTAGATCGTTCGTTTCAGTATTCAGTTATCCTTGATATTCAGCTAATGGGCGATAAGTGAGCACTTGCATCTTGCGGTAAAATTCAGAAGGTAGCTTCTTCCATGCTCGTAATAGCTGCATAAAGTAACTTTGATCGGCTTTAATAACATATTCGTTTAATAATAGCCCAAATGATTTCCGTTGATCTTGTTTTAACATATTTTCATAAGCCTCTTTGGCTTGTTCTTCGTTGTCAGCGACATATAAAGTACGGACTTCCACATAGGCACCTTCAATACTTTGCGTTTCTTCGATAAAATAAATGGATCTCGTTTCCTCACTCATTTAAATCATCCTTTCCATATACATAGAATAACTGATGTTCGTGAATTAATTGTGAACGAAATGCTCTTTTTATCTTGAAAAATCTCTAGGATTTGGTAAATAAATGATAAAACGGCTGCCTTGTCCGGAATGTGTGTCCACTTTAATCTGACCAGCATGAAGTTGTACGATTTGTTTAACTAAAGCTAATCCTAAACCATTGCCTTTGGTTTTACGGCTGGTATCTGCTTGATAAAATTTTTCAAATATTCGCTGAGTTTCCTCTGAAGACATACCAATCCCTTCATCGCAAACGGCAATTTCCACCCCTCTATCAGTGTTAACTAAATAAACAGTTAGTTGACTATTCGCTGGACTATACTTAATCGCATTGTCCAATAAATTCAGCCATACATGATACAAAAGTTCTTCATTGCCTTCATAAGTCGCTTCGGCTAAATCAAGATTTAATTGAAGCTGTTGTTTTTCCCATTTTGGCTGTAAAAAGAGAATAACTTCGCGAATTTGTTCGTCCAGACGAAAAGAGGCTCTAGCAAATTGAATACTCTGAGCTTCGAGCTGGGTTAGCTGCAAAATATTTTCAGTCAGCTGCGACAGTTGTTGCGTTCCATCTAACATTCGCTCGAGATAGATTTGCCTCTGTTCTGGTTTCAGCTGTTCATTTTGCAGAAGTTGGACGTAGCCGCGAATGGTTGCTACAGGTGTTTTAAATTCATGGGAAACAGTTGAGACAAAGTCATTGCGCAACGTTTCGATACTGCTTAATTCCTTTACCATTACGTTGAAGTCATGATACAGCTGCTGGACATCATCTACTTGCTGCGTTTCTTTCAACTGAACAGTCAGATCCCCTTTAGCTACTTGATTCATTGCTTGCCGCAAATTAGCAATCGGGTTAAGTATCCGTTTACTGACAAAGGCTGAAACGCCTACGCCAATCAATAAACTCAGCAAGATGATGATCGATAGAGGAAATCTACGTTCTCCCTGACGAGCACTTAAAAGACCGTTGCGCTCCAAAATAATCATTGAAGTCACAAAGAAAGCCAACAACAATACCATAATCAAAAAAATGATACAGGTAAAATACACCCATAAGGAAGAATGGATCTTTTTTCTCATGAATGGATCACCGCCTTATAGCCTAGACCGCGTATCGTTTCAATCGAAAAATCAGGATTGTCCTGACACTTTTGTCGCAACCGTTTGACATGTACATCGATGGTTCGTTCATCGCTGTCGGAATCAAGTCCCCAGATTTCGTCCATTAACTGGCGGCGAGTAAATATTTTATTCGGATAAGCCAGCAGCTTGTATAGCAATAGAAATTCTTTTTGAGGTAATGTTTCGGCGTGCTCTTGAACGATTACTTGATAGCTGGTTTGATCTAAGGTTGTTTGACCAATCGTTAATTGTTTATTGTGAACAATTTGTGCACGACGTAAGAGAGCTTCTACTCGCAAAACCATTTCGTTAAGATCAATCGGCTTTACCATGTAGTCATCAATCCCAATGCCAAAGCCTTTCTTCTTATCCTGAAAGGTATCCTTTGCTGTAATCATTAAAATCGGCAGCTGATAGCCAGCCTCCCGTAAGTCTTGAGTCAATTCGTAGCCATCCATATCCGGCATCATTATGTCAGTGATCAACAAATCAATGTGTTGCTTATCTAAAATGTCTAAAGCTTCTAGGCCATTTGACGCCAATGAAACGGTGAAATTCTGTTGCTCCAAAATAGATTGATAAAGAAATAATAAGTTTTCATCATCTTCTACGACTAGTAAGTGATTCATTTGCCTTAGCCTCCTTTTTGCATAATAATAGTAGCAATGTGTTATGAACTGTATGTGAAGCGTTGTTCATTTTGAGTTAACAAAGCTCTGCTATTTTAAGTTAAATTAAAAAATAAAGGGATGAAGCCATGTTAGAACTAAAGGATATAAAGAAATATTACCACGTGGGGGATACGACCACAAAGGCTTTAGATGGAGTATCAGTGGCTTTTCGTCGCCAAGAGTTTGTCGCAATTCTAGGAGCCAGTGGATCAGGTAAGACGACTTTACTGAATGTCATCGGCGGTTTGGATAATTACGATACTGGTGATATGGTCATTAACGGAAAATCCACCAAAACCTTTAAGGCTGCCGACTGGGATGCTTACCGTAATAACTCGATTGGTTTTGTCTTTCAAAGCTATAACTTAATCAGTCATTTGGGGATTATTGACAACGTAGAATTAGGCATGACCTTAAGTGGCGTTCCCAAAGAAGAAAAAACGCAAAAGGCTGAAGATGCCTTGCGGCGCGTAGGTTTAGCTGACCATATGCACAAAAAGCCCAATCAATTATCTGGAGGACAAATGCAGCGAGTAGCGATTGCTCGGGCGCTAGCCAATGATCCAGACATCTTACTTTGCGATGAGCCGACAGGTGCCTTAGATACCGAAACCAGTATCCAAATTATGAAATTGATTGAAGAATTATCCAAGGAGAAACTGGTGATTATGGTTACCCATAACCCAGCCTTGGCAGATGAGTATGCAGATCGGATTATCCAGTTTTCTGATGGACACATTATGAACGATTCTCATCCCCATCAAGAACGACCAAAGCCCGATCAATTCAATCTGAAACGTACTAAAATGAAATTCATGACGGCTTTGAAACTATCTTTTAACAATTTACGTACTAAAAAAGGTCGCACATTTTTAACTGCTTTTGCTTCCAGTATTGGAATTATCAGTATCGGGATTGTGTTGTCACTATCCAGCGGCTTTCAAGCTCAAATTGATCAGACCCAATCAGAAACAATGGCAAAATTTCCAATCACCATTTCACAGGTAGCGGCAGATCGCAGCGGTAGACAAGAAGATGCTTTAGGTACAGATGATGGCACATATCCCAATACCGATACAGTTACTGCGAAAATCAGTGATCAAGATCGGGCGCAACACACTAATAAAATTGATCAAGAATATGTGGATTACATTGAGAACATTGATCCAAACCTAAGCAATAACATCGGTTTTACTCGCTTAGTGGGAATGAACCTGTTAAGAGATGTCAATGGCAATGTGGAACCAGTGAAATTATCCAATGATGCTTCTGACAGTGCTAGTGCGGGCATGACTAATGCAATGGCAAACATGACCGGTGTTGGTGTGTCTTCTTTTCCTAAACAATTAAAAGAAGGCAACAGCAGCTTTCTGGAAGAAAACTATGATTTGTTGGATGGTGCGTATCCTAAATCAGCAACCGATGTTGTCTTGATCGTTGATGGGAATAATAATACTAATATCAATTCGTTGAAGAATTTAGGCTTTGACGTAAATGACGGCGATAAGATCGACTTCGATCAAATCGTGGGAACTAGCTTCAAGCTGATCCATAATAATGATTACTATACCGAATTGCCAACTGGAAATTTCGTGCCAAACACTGATTACAATGACATTTATAATAATGAGAACAACCGAGAAATGAATATCTCCGGTGTTTTACGTGTAAAAGAAAATTCGACCATGAATTTACTAGCTCCAGGGATCGCCTATAGTAATGAATTAACCCAACAAATTGTGGATGAAAACCAAGATTCCGCAATTGTTCAAGCACAACGGAATAGTGATACAAACGTGATGACTAACGAGCCATTGGATGACAGCACTAAGGAAAGCACCTTGGCTTACCTTGGCGGTGACAGCATCCCTTACAGTATTATGATTTATCCAAACAACTTCAAAGACAAAGAAGCCATTTTGGATTACTTGGACGAATACAATCAAGGTAAATCTAAAGAAGACCGGATCATTTACCAAGATTTAGCCGGGACCATGACGGAATTAACTGGTGGTTTGATGGATGCTATCACCTATGTCTTGATCGCATTCGCTGGGATTTCATTAGTTACCAGCATGATCATGATCGGGATTATCACCTATACTTCTGTAATCGAACGGACTAAGGAGATCGGAGTCTTGAAAGCCTTGGGAGCTCGGAAGAAGGATATTACCCGGGTATTCGATGCGGAAACCTGCATTTTAGGTCTAGCTTCCGGAACATTAGGGGTGCTCTTAGCTTGGGCAGCGACTTTCCCAATCAACCATATTTTATATAATATGACAGAACTGGAAAATGTAGCCCAACTGAACCCAGTTCATGGCGTTATCTTGATTCTAGTATCTACCGTCTTAACCATGATCGGTGGACACATCCCAGCAAGAATGGCTGCCAAAAAAGATGCCGCAATTGCATTGCGAGCAGAATAAATGAAAACTCCAGCACCCTATGTTTTTCGGAGGGGGCTGGAGTTTTTAACTGTTTGCAGTTCTTGCAGATCATCGGGCAGGTGAGAAATCCCTTGGAATTCGGGAACGACAATGGATTTTATCGCAGCTTTGAGATGAGGCTCCACCTTTGTGATACACATTTGCCACGCACCGCCAATGCTTTTACAATCATCCTCAATTAGCACATCCGGCTTCAAGATTTCAACCAAATCAGCATATTTCTCGCCGACTTCTCTAGCAACCAGACAGCTTCCTGGAAAGGAAAATTGTTGCAGTAATTCCGCGATTTTCTCGGCTTGCTTGCCTTTGCGGGAAGTGCAATAAATAATATCCGCACCTTGAGCCTCCCACCGGCTCAGCAGTTGGACTGCTTGACCGATGGGAACATAAGCCCGGTGAGAAAACTGCTGCCAAAAGGATTTTGGTTTTAGAACTGTACCTTCTGCGAAGACCATGATTCTGGGGCGCTTTTGCGAACTAGCAGGCTGGAGCATAATTTTCTTCACAGTTTTGCTCCTCTCGATGCGGTCTTACCCATAGATAATTGTGTTAATCGTACTTTGATCCAGACCTTTCAAGACTTGAATCAGCATTTCTCTAGCAGCATCGAAGTCAGCGATGCTGAACATAGTTTGGTGAGTATGAATGTAACGGCCGCATACACCAATTACACTGCTTGGGATTCCTTCGTTAGCCGTGTGAGCAGCACCAGCATCAGTTCCGCCTTTAGAAACAAAATATTGGTAGGGAATATTGTGAGTCTCAGCTGTATCCAGCAAGTATTCCCGTAATCTTGGCAGTAAAATCATGCCGGGATCTTGAATCCGTAACAGTGTTCCTTCGCCTAAATGACCAAATGTCCCATTGGTAGTCGTTAAGTCATCAGCTGCCGAACAATCCACGGCAAAGAACAAATCTGGTTTGAATTTTGTGACAGCGGGTTTCGCTCCTCGTAAACCAACTTCTTCTTGTACATTAGCACCAGCGATCAAGGTGTAATCCAAAGTTTCCTCTTGCAAAGCTTCAAGTGCTTCCAACACCACGGTGCAGCCGTAGCGGTTGTCCCAAGCTTTGCTGATAATGTTTTTGCCATTGGCAGTTTTGATAGTTTCTACTTTAGGCACAATCGTGTCCCCAGGCAACACGCCGTATTCCAATGCCTCGTCTTTTGATTCAAAGCCAGCATCAAATAATATGTCTTCAATCTTAACTTGCGCTTGTCCGCCAGTTCCTCTCAATAAATGTGGGGGAACCGAAGAAGAGATGCAGGGATAATTGCCTTTTTTCGTTTTCAAGGTAAAACGTTGTGCGGAAACGACATAGGGATTCCAACCGCCAAGTGGGACAACTTTGAACAATCCTCGTGGTGTAATTTCCGTCAACATAAAGCCGACTTCATCCATGTGAGCAGCCACCATCACACGTGGTGCGTTTTCAGGCGCTTGTTTCAGACCAAAAATGCCACCTAAACCGTCTTGCTGAACGTCATCGACTAATGGTGTGAGTTCTTTTTTCATATAGGTGCGGATGTCGTCTTCGAAGCCGCTAGTGCCTTGTAATTCGGTTAATTCTTTGATGCGTTTATACGTAGATTCCTGCATAGAAATCCTCCTTTTTCGTTTATCTTAATCATTATAATCCTTTTTGATCATTCTGTAAGGTCTGACTTCTGTCTGAGCCAATTATTGGTCACGAAAAATAAAAACGAGTAAAGTAAGGTTAAACGGACCTATAATTTTTCTCACTTAAAGAAAGAAGGAAATGTTATGTATACAGATTTGAAAAACAAAGTTGCTGTGATTACCGGCGGATCAAAAGGGATTGGTACAGCCATTTCTAAACGGTTCGGTCAAGAACAAATGAATGTTGTCGTTAACTATCATTCTGATGAAAATGGCGCCAACGAAGCGGTAAAAATTATCGAAGAAGCCGGCGGAAAAGGTGTAGCAGTACAAGCCGACGTGGGAAACGAAGAAGGTGTCCAAAAATTAATTGATACTGCTGTGAAGGAATTTGGCGATCTAGATATCTGGATCAACAATGCCGGCATGGAAAACCAACACGAAACCCATGAATTGCCATTAAAAGATTGGGAAAGAGTTATTGAAGTCAACTTGACTGGTGTCTTTTTAGGAACGAAAGCGGCCTTGAATTATTTCTTGGAGCATGACAAAAAAGGCAATATTATCAATATGTCTTCCGTTCATGAACAAATCCCTTGGCCTACATTTGCTCATTATGCAGCATCTAAAGGTGGGGTAAAACTGTTTTCTGAAACCGTAGCGATGGAATATGCGGCTCGCAACATCCGCATCAACAACATTGGACCTGGTGCCATTAACACACCAATCAATGCTAAGAAATTTGCTGATCCTGAACAATTAGCAACAACCACCAGCATGGTGCCAATGCAACGTATTGGTGAACCTAGTGAAGTTGCGGCAGCTGCTGCTTGGTTAGCTTCAGATGAATCTAGCTATGTAACCGGCGTAACACTGTTTGTTGACGGTGGTATGACCTTATATCCAGCCTTCCAAGGTGGACGCGGATAGGGTAGAATGGAGTGTAAAGTATGAATATTTTAATTGCGCTACTTCCGGCAATTGGTTGGGGGATTCAGCCGCTGATTTTAAAAAAAATCGGCGGTCGTCCTACTAACGAAATATTAGGTACGGGGATTGGTACACTAATTGTTGGAATTATTGTTTATTTCTTTTTTTCTGGTCAAAGTGTTTCTTTTAGCACCTTTATGATCGCACTGGCTTCAGGCGCTTTTTGGGTGATTGGTCAAACTGGACAATACACGGCCTTTAACCTGTTAGGAGTTTCTCGCACGATGCCGATTTCCACCGGGATTCAATTAGTGGGTACTTCCTTAATCGGGGTGCTGGCTTTTGGCGAATGGGCTGGAACGACGTCGAAAATTATCGGCTTTGGCTCGATTGTGCTGCTGATCATTGGGGCAGCGATGACTGCTGTTACCGAAAATGCGGATAATAAAAGTGGTACCACTAAAGGTTTGATTATTCTGGCGACAACTAGTGTAGGGTATTGGGTTTACAGTGCCTTGCCCAAATTAGTTGACGCACCAGGAGACGCGATTTTCTTCCCGCAAATGCTGGGAGTATTTATCGCAGCCATGATCTATGTGGTGTTGAAACAACCAAAAGCCTTTGCCAGTGATAAAAGCTGGAAAGCATCAATTGTCGGGATTATCTTTAGTATTTCGGCTTTTGCGTATATCTTTTCTGCTCAAAGAAATGGCGTAGCGACCGCTTATGTAATCACTCAGTTAAATGTAGTGATTGCTACTTTAGGCGGTATGTTCATTCTTAACGAGAAAAAGACACCGAAGGAATTTCGCTTTACTTTGATTGGCTTAGCTTTAATCGTCATAGGAAGTGTAACAACGGCGTTCTTATAGAAAGGAGGAGTTGACCGCAGATGTATATTACGATAAAGAATATCTTTCGTTTGGTATTGGTTATCGGATGCGGTTGGGGGATTGCCTTACTGTTGGGGCTGTTTGAAGGCCGTTTTGAAACCGGTCAGTTGGTATTTTACACGGTACTAAGCAATTTATTGATTTTCTTTGCCTATCTTTACTTAGTGATCAAAAGTCTGATTGACAGTGTGTCGCTAAAACGCGCTTGGTCAGTAGATTTTTCACCGAATGTGATGGGTGCATTGACCTTAGTGATTGTAATTACCGGGTTGATCTATAACTTTGTGTTAGTACCGACGATCCCTGATACATCCGATTACGCTGTGAACACCTTATCGGATATTCTGGTGCATACCTTTACCCCGATCATGGTCTTTGTTGACTGGGTTTTGTTTGCTAATACCAGCGATACGAAGAAAATCAAACCGTGGACTTGGGCGATTTTACCATTAATTTATTGGCTGTTTACAATCATACGAGCACAAATTGGCGGACCGATTATGGGATTTGGAAGTTACTATCCTTACTTTTTCATCGATGCTGATCAACTGGGCTGGGGTCGCGTGATTCTAAATGTACTGATATTAGTGGTGATCTTTATCCTATTCGGCTACTTGATGAAGCTGATTGCTTGGATAACCAACGGATTCAAGCCGTTTACGAAACGAAATCTTATATAATAAGTTGAACAGCCTGCAGCCTTCTTGGTTACAGGCTGTTTTTTATCGAAAAGCTATGGCAAAATGAGTCTCTGCTAACTAATGTTTGTAGATTGAAATTATTCGAATAATGCAAGCGGCTAGATAGTTTTTTTGTCTGATCGCTTATTGGGTCCGCCTTTCTTTTTAAGGGATAGGTTTTTGGGTAGTGGGTAATAAATGAGTTGATAACGGATGGTTTGCTGATTAGTCTGTGAGTCATTCTGTCCAAAGATTTTATTGGTCATTTGTTTAAGTTGTTGTGGTGAATATTCATCCTCGAAGTAGTTTTCAAAAAATTCACGGCTGATTTCTTCGTTGGAGGAGAAATCAAAATCTTGGGTATTAAAAGAGATACCAGCTTTATCCAAGAACTGCCGATAGCGTTCCATTAAGTTCGGATCTTCGTTAGCTGCTTCATAGGGTGAAAATAGACTGTCAGTTTGTTCAACTAATCGTAGGATCAAGCACCATCCATGGCTTTGGGTGGTGAATTTTAGCAGGTCATCTTTAGTAATTAAAGCAGGATTCATCGCGGTGAATACTACATCATAGGATTGGCTGTTTGTTTGGAAAAAGCTCTCTTGATCTTGATGAATAAACTGGACTTTAGGATTCTGCTGTTTTGTTTGGGCAATTGCCAGCATTTCCTGAGAAATATCCACAAAAGTATAATCCTCTACGACATCCTGAAAGCTTGCCAAATAACGACCACTGCCACCAGCTAAATCTAAAAATGCGGCACAGGGTAGAATTTTTTCCTTCAATAAAAACTGCTTCACAGCTTCGGCAATTAGAAAGTTCGATTCCTGTTGGATGCTTTCATATTCCGGGGCAAACGTATCCCAAAATTCTTCCAGCTCTTGTAAATTTTCGTTGGTCATAAGGCTTCCTTCTTTCTGTCCAATAGTATACCATTAGTAACAGAAGAGAAAAAGAAATGGGGAATTGGATGAAACTAGAACATGTAGCCATGTATGTCCATGATTTGGAAGAGATGCGGGCGTTTTTTGAAAAATATTTTGGGGCTCAGAGTAATGATATGTACCACAATACTAAAACTGGCCTGCAAACTTATTTTTTAACTTTTGATGATGGGGCTCGGTTGGAATTAATGACGCGTCCAGAAGTTGAAGAGGGAGTGCCTTCGTTGTACCAAGCTGGCTTGATTCATTTGGCATTTAGTGTAGGCAGTAAGGAAAAAGTGGACACTATGACCAAGCAATTTTTGGCTGATGGCTATCAAGTCTTGTCAGGTCCGCGGACAACTGGCGATGGTTATTATGAAAGTGCGATTGTTGCCTTGGAAGGAAATCAGATCGAGATAACTGAATAAGTGAATAAAAGCTAGGAAAACGCTGGAGTTTCAAAATCCTCCAATGTTTCCTAGCTTTTATTTGTTGGCAGCAAAATAGTGGGTGATAGCCTCTTTTATATCTTCTAGATTTCCCATAAAGACATCTTGAAAAGGAAGAGAGAGTCCTTTTTCCTTGATTCCGTCATTCAGATATTTTTCACTTAAATGAGTGTAAATAATCAGATCAGCTTCGGGAACCTCATTACTGGTTATATCGTAGCTGATAAATTGAAGATCAATTTCTGGCAGTAAATCAGCCGTTAATTTTTCCTGGAATTTTTTCGCCCCAGGGCCAAACCCGCTGCCGCCGACAAAAGCGCTAGCATTTCCGTAAGCGTTGATTGAATAGATCCAAACTGCTTTTTTCATAATTTCCTCCTTTATTCCTCGGCTTTTCTTCATTATAACTTATCTTGAAAAGCGCTTACAGAATAACTACTAGTTTTCTCTTCTAATCAGTAAAAATGAACTATGGCACCATGAAAGTGGTACAATCAATTGAAGAAAAAAATACGAAATGTTATCAGGTGAACCAATGACGAATATAAGACTTTTTTTTAGAAGAGATTTTCTTTTTACGATTTCTGGCTTGCTGGCGGTGATTGCCTGTCTAATAGGACGGTTATCGCTAGATTTTATTGATTTTCACGTGATTTTTACCTTGCTTGGTCTAATGGCTGTGATCAAGGTTTTGGAAAGGTTAGGCGTGCTGGATTATTTTGCTGAAAAATTGATTCGAGTTTCTCGCACGAATCGCAGTCTGATTCGTAACCTGACTTTCTTGGCGTTTTTTTCCTCAATGATTTTGACTAACGATATTGCTATATTGACTTTGCTGCCAGTATTTTTGAAGATCGTGCAAAAGACACCGCAGTTTAAAGAGAAGGTCATCGGGACAACCCTGATTATTATCGCTGCTAATTTAGGAAGCAGCTGTCTACCGTTTGGAAATCCACAAAATCTTTATTTATTTGCTTTTTATCAGATGAGCTTTGGGGATTTCTTAGTGCTCCTGTTGCCGTTTTTCGGTCTATCGATTGCGGCACTACTGGTTGCTTGCCAGTTCATTCCCAATAAACAGTTGAAGGTCTTGGAACAAGAGCGCAAGGCGATCGAAACAAAAATGTTAATACTTCCAGTAGCTGCGATGCTAATAATGATCCTGTCGGTGCTACATTTGTTTCCTTTTCAAGTGGCGGTGGTTCTGGCTGTTTTAGCAGCCTTTTTCTCTGACCGGACAGCTCTTAAGGAGGTTGACTATCGCTTATTAGGGACCTTTGTCTTCTTTTTTCTTATTGTCGGTAATTTAGGTGAAGTGGCTGGTTTTGTCACGGTGATTCGGGCGATGTTGGGCAGTTTCACCTCCGTGCTGTTTAGTTCGGCCTTGATCAGTCAAGTGATCAGTAATGTTCCAGCGGCGCTGTTGTTGGCTCCTTTTACGCAAGAAGCACAGGCACTGGTTTTAGGCGTAAATATCGGCGGATTGGGGACACTGATTGCTTCTTTGGCAAATTTGATTGGTTACAAAGTGTTTGCAGTCTATTTTGTGAATGAGAAAAAAGAATTAATAACGAACTTCAGTAAGATCAATGGAATCTTCTTGGTTTCCTTTCTTTTATTTTTCTACCTACTTTACCTGATCAAATAGTGAGTATGTTTCAAGCAAAAAGATCTCATTTTCGAGGTCTTTTTTTCTTTTTTTTTAAAAATATTGAATTTAAATACTAAAAACTCCTTTACTTATTAAATAACCTGTGTAATAATTCAATTGATATTGAGAATCATTATCAGTTGAATTTTTGGAGGAATGTGTATGGAAAAGGCAAGCGTCGGGTATTTATTTAAATTGGCTGGGAAATCCAGTATTTTGCTGCTGTTTTCTGCCATCTTTAGTATTCTGTCGGGAATTATGGATTTTGTACCATTAGTCATGTTGTACCGAGTGTTGATGTTTTTATTTGGTGACCAGCCCAATATCGATCTGGCAAGACAATATGCCATGTATGCGGGGATAGCTATTATTGTGAAGTTTGTGGCAATGCTAATTAGCGGGTCATTGTCGCATATTGGGGCCTTTAACACTTTGTACGAAATTCGCAAACAGATGAGTATTCATATTGCGACGTTGAATTTAGGTTTTTTCACTAAAACGACTTCAGGGAAATTGAAGAAGACGATTATTGAGGATACCGAACGGATTGAACAGATGTTGGCTCATCAGGTACCTGATTTGGCTAAAGCGTTAGTAGCACCGTTATTAATGTTTGGCTATTTATGTACGTTGCATGTGGGCTTGGCTTTGTTTTTACTGCTGCCGATCGTACTTGGTCTTGGGATTATGGCTTTTGGGATGCGTTTTAGCAGTCGCTACATGACTTGGTTCCAAAAGTTAGTGGCACAACTGAATTCTTCCATTATGCAGTTTATTAATGGGATGAATGTGATGAAATCCTTTAATGTGACAGCTAAAGGCTTCAAACAGTATTCAGATACGGTGGAGGAATACCATGAAATGTGGACCGAATGCTCCAAGGTGCAGTCTTGGCCTTACAGTATGTTCCTAGTCATGATTGAGTCGGGTCTATTGTTCAGCTTCCCATTAGGCGGCTGGATGTATCTGCAAGGCAGTGTCGATTTGCCGACGTATCTGTTTTTCTTGATTATGAGTATTGTGTTTCTTTCTTCTTTCAAAAGCTTAAGCGGCTTTATGGTTGCTATTACTCAGATTTTGTCGGGAACGGAAAAAATCAAAGATATTATGGACCTGCCGCAGCAACATTTCGGACAAACTCATCAAGTCTTGGATCAAGTGGAAGTGGTCTTTGAAAACGTTCATTTCTCTTATGAAGAGGATGAAGTCTTGCACGATGTATCCTTGACGATTCCGTCAAATACGCTGACGGCTTTTGTGGGCGTGTCTGGTTCTGGGAAATCGACAACGGCACAGCTGGTTCCAAGGTTTTGGGATATCCAAAAGGGTCAGATTCGTTTGAATGGCCATTCGATCTCAGATTTCGATGAGCCTAGCTTAATGGAATCTATGAGCTTTGTTTTCCAGGATGCTTTTATGCTGAGTGACACGATTCGCATGAATATTTCAGTTGGGAAAGGTACAGCCACGGAAGAAGAAATTCATGAGGCAGCGAAAGCGGCGCAAATTCACGACTTCATCATGGGTCTGCCGGATGGCTACGACACGGTGATGGGAGAATCTGGAATCAAGATGTCCGGCGGTGAGAAGCAGCGGATTTGTATTGCTCGGGCAATTCTGAAAAATGCACCACTGGTTATTTTTGATGAAGCCACCAGCTTTACCGATATTGAAAACGAACGAAAAATTCAGTTGGCTTTAAATGAGCTGCTGCAAAACAAGACGACGATTATGATTGCCCATCGCTTGAATACCATCAAGCATGCTGATCAAATTTGTATCTTTGATCAAGGGCGGATTGTTGAACGGGGCACTCACGAGGAGCTGCTGCTGCGCAAGGGAACGTACGCGAAGCTTTGGGCCATTTATGCAGAGGAGGATCAACATGATTAGTATTATTCGGAATGTAAAATACGTCACTGGCGACAATATCAAACTGCTGTATAAACCCTTGTTGTTATCGATTTTGGATGCCTTCTTCAATATGGTTTTTTACTCAGTGATGATTTTGGCGATTGTGAACTTGGTGTCGGATCGTTTTACTCAGACCTTCTTTTTCCAAGGCTTGGCGGTTTTAGTGGTGGTCTTCATTTTGCGGGCGATTTTAGCTAAATACGTGTTCTTCTCACTGCAAATGAACAGCTCGGCGATTGCTACGGATTTGCGCTTGCGTTTGGCGGATCATGTGCGCAGCTTGAATTCAGGCTATTTCAATCAAAACAGTGTCGGCAAGCTGACCAGTTACTTTTCTACCGATATTTCTGATTTTGAGCAGGTCTTGTCTCATAACCTGACGGATTTTGTAAAGGCCATGTTTAGTGTCTGTGTTTGTATGGCAGGTGCCTTAATCATCGACTTCCGTTTTGCTGGAGTGATGGTAGTGATGATTGCGGTGGCTTTGCCCTTGATGATTAAAGGCGGCGCCGTGGGGAACAAAATTGCGCCGCAGCATCGGGTGAAAATGAACGCTGTGATTTCGCGGGTAGTAGAATACATTAACGGGATCAAAACCTTCCGTTTGTATCAACTAACTGGTACCAAATTCCAGCGCTTGGATGATTCCTTTGTGGAATTAAAAAAATCCTCGATTCGGGTGGAATTGTCGATGATGCCTTATGTGATGATTTTCTCGACAATTGTGTCCTTCATGATTCCAGTAGCGCTGATCTGGGGAACCAATTTGCTGCTGCAGGGGAACACTTCGCCCCAGCAATATGTGGCGGTGTTGATGCTGAGTGTTTCTACCTCTAGTCAGCTGATGGTAATCGGGATGCTGTATCCGGAATTGAAATTCATGGCTAAATCGGCCGATAATTTGCGGCATATTTTTGAAACTCAGCCGTTGCCTTATACGAAGGACAGCTTTGAGAGCAGCGATCATACGATTGAATTCGACGATGTGTCCTTTAGCTATGAAAATGATGTACCGGTGTTGAAGGACTTGTCCTTTACGGTGGAAAATGGCAAAACAACGGCTTTAGTGGGGCCTTCAGGTTCTGGTAAATCGACGGTGATCAGCTTAATTTCGCGCTTTTGGGATGTCACAACAGGAAACATCTCAATTGGCGGCGAAAATGTGCGGGAGGTTCGTCCTGATGCGCTGACTGAAGAAATCACCTGTGTCTTGCAGGATGTCTACCTATTTAATGATACGATTTTGAACAACATTCGTATCGCCAAACAGCAAGCTTCGATGGAGGAAGTGGTACAGGCCAGCCGCTTAGCCAATTGTCATGAGTTCATCATGCAGCTGGAAAACGGCTACGACACGATGGTAGGTGAAGGTGGCTCGACCTTAAGTGGCGGCGAAAAACAACGGGTCTCGATTGCCCGGGCGCTGCTGAAGGATGCACCGGTGGTCTTGCTGGATGAATCGACCTCTAGCTTGGATGCAGACAACGAAAAGGAAATCAATTTGGCGCTGGATCGGTTGATGGAGCAGAAGACGGTGGTAGTAATTGCCCATCGTTTGAATACTATTATCAATGCCGATCAAATTATTGTTTTAGCCGATGGAGAAATTTTGGAAAAGGGGACACATCAGGAGCTGTGCAGCATGAGCGGCTGGTATGCCCAAATGATTCACGAGCAGAAGGTTGCCCGCACGTGGGTGATTGGTGAGCCGATGGAGTTAGAAGAAGCGAAATAGAAGTAAAATAGAAATAGAGACTCTGGCGGGGGCTAGAGTCTTTTTTTTGCGCAATTACAAGGACGATAAACTTAACGATGTTGACAAAATAACGATTCAGGAATATAGCATGTATACATACTATTTGGTTAGAGAGGCGGATTATAGATGAATATCAATCAATCGCTAGGATATCTGTTGAATACAAGTGCTAGAAGTGTTAAATCGATCATGAACTTTAAGCTGAAAAGTGAAGGAATTACAACTGCGCAATGGGCGGTGCTCAAGCTTTTATCAGAAAAGGGACCGTTAACTCAAGTGGCAATCGCTGAGCATTTGAAGTCGGACAAGGCAACGGCTGGGGCGGTCATCGAAAAAATTAAGAAAAAAGAATTGGTCCAAAAAACCAAAAGTGTTTCGGATAAACGAGCTTTTAATGTGTCGCTGACAGAGGAGGGGGAAAAAGTCGTAAATCGGGTGATGACGGATGCGCAAGAGGTGAACAGTTTTGCCTTGGACGGTCTCACAGAAAAACAAATAGTAGAGCTTTATTTTTGTCTGAACAAGATTATCTCCAACACCGAAAAGGAGGAGAAATGAATCCATGAGCTGGATAAATGAAATTTACCGAGCTTTTTTCGTTGCCCTGGGTGCGATGGAAGTATTCACGAACCTGACTTATATTGTCAAAAACAATGGTGAAAGCTTGGCTAGAAAGCAGCATCAGGAATTGCCGCGAAATGTCTCTGATCATCAAATCCGTCTGAAGGTTAGTGTCATGCTTGGCTTTGGTGTATTGTTCTTGGTTTTAGGAATCTACGCTTATGCTTTTCGCCGGCTGCCAGAGGGTTTCTATAACTTGTGTTTGGGTCTGTTTGCTGGGTATGCCGCATTGGAGGCTCTTTACTATCGATATTGGAAAACAGTTGGTTTTGCATTGGTTGCGATTGCAGCTTTTTTGCTTTTCTTTTTGGCAAATTAGCAGGTTTAGATAATGCGGAAGACTCTGGCGGGGGCTGGAGTCTTTTTTGAATAGTAGAACGAAATCTTTGTGATTTCGTTGACAACTGGTGGAGAACCCTTTACAATAAACCTATGACTGTAAAATCAATTTAAGTCATAGGTTTTTTAAGGAGAGATAGTAAATGGCTAGAAGTTTTTCTGAGGATGAGAAAAAACGTATAGGTCAAAATTTAATTATTGAGTGTGAAAAAAGTTGGGCCAGCTATGGTTACAAGAAAACGAATATTGATCAACTTTGCAGGAAGGTCGGTATTTCAAAAGGGGCCTTTTACTTATTTTTTGACTCAAAGGAATGGTTGTTTTGCAGCGTGTTGGATACGATTCAAGAACGCATATTGTGTTTGATTGCTGCAACAATGACTGAAAAGGTTTCTAAACAAAGTATTAGTCAGATGCTAAAAAAGCTCTATCTCGAATACGATAAAACCAATATTCTTACACAGCGAAACAATCCGGATTTTATCGCCTTCTTAAACAGAGCGCCGGAGGAATGGAAGCAGAAGAGTCGAATAATCAGCGATGATTTTATTATGAACAAGCTTTTTGATTCTCAGCTTCAGTTGAAAATGGAGAAGCAGAAGGCCGTTGGTATATTCAATGCCTTGCTTTCTATTGTGACTAATAAGGAAACTATTGGCTATGATCATTTTGAAGTTTTTTCTACACTGCTTGATAGCGTGATTGACAAGATTTATGAATGAAGAACCGTTAAAACTTTTGTCAGTCAAGGTGACTGACGCTGCTGAAAGAAAATGGAGGAAGAGATGAAAAAACATAATGAGAAAATTGTAGAGCTGTCGCAAGAATTATCTAAGGGAAATGTTCAAAAATCATTGGAAACGGCCACGAGAGTGACGCGCCCTTCTAAAGCAACGCAAGCTGCTTCATTACTAGGTACTACTTTGGGAGTAGGGCTGCTGTGCGGTGGACTTATTGGGACGGTTTTAGGAAAAAATGTCATTGGATTAAGCAGTCTGGCGGTTGGAGCCTTGACTATAGTATCAAATATGAAAAATTTCAAAAGAAAGTAAAATTTTACGGGCCATTGTTTCGCTTAGAAGGATGGCTTTTTTTTGTTTCGGAAAAAATGATTATCGTCTGTGTAAATTATCGTTACAGGTGATAAATTACGAGCATCGTGAGAATTTCGATTGGTAGAAATGTTAACTTAGCTTATAATAAGAAGAATAAATGTGTCGCAAAGGAGGCACCTATGCAAATCGAAACCGCAAATAGAAAAGAGCTGCGTCCGTTTCTGACTGAACTGTTTGACGCACAGCATCGCCAGCACTTTGGCGAAGAAGTACTGGCTGAAAGTGAACAAGAGTTGGCTTTGTGTGCCAAAAAGGATGGTCAGCTGCTAGGCGGCATTATTGCCAAGTATCAGTACCAGACCTTGCATATATCCATGCTGGTGGTGGATTATCATGCGCGTCAGGGTGGAGTCGGGAGCGCTTTGTTGCAGGCGATGGAGGAATTGGCCTTCGATAAAGGTATCCAGACGATTACCTTAACTACCAAGGATTTTCAGGCAGTGGATTTCTATTTGAAAAATGGGTATCAGCAGTTTGCTCAACTGGAGGATGTTCCGATGCTGGGTGTCACCAAACATTATTTTGTTAAAAGGAGAAAATAGATGGAATTAGTTGTAATGCCAGAAGAATTGTCAGTCTTTCAAGTGGCTGATTTAGCGATGTTAGATTTAAGTGTTCGGCCGTTGTTTTTAGGTGTAACGGATGAGGAAAATTCGGTGGTTGCACCTACTAGCAGTGTGCCGGCAGAAACGATTCAACGAGAAGACGATTGGCGGGGCTTTAAAATCGCTGGCGTTCTGGATTTTGCGTTGGTTGGTATTCTGGCGAAAATCACTGGAATCTTGGCGGAAAAGGAAATTAGTGTGTTTGCTTTGTCCACCTATAATACGGATTATGTGCTGGTGAAGGCGGACAAGTTTAAGGCTGCGATGGATACCTTGGCAGCTGCTGGATACGATGTGAAGTAAAAAAAGCATTAGCGACAGTTTCTGTCACTAACACTTTAGCTGTAGACAAAGCTCCTGAAAAGGATGGCTGTCTGCAGTTTTTTTGTGCTTAACCGAAGGCCACCAGCATGGTAGAGATAAAGTTTCCGGCACCATGCAGGATGATACTTGGGATAATGGAGCCATTGTATATTTTTTCGTTCAGCCAGCCTAAAAGCAAGGCACCCATTGTCGTAAAGAAAAACATCAGCACGTGATACCAAAGACTAACCTCCATGCCCGCCACCAGATAGAGTATGTTGTGCATCAGCGCAAATAAAACGCCTTGCAAAATGATCCCTGGAACCGTGCCGAATTTGCTGCAAAGTCGTTTGCACAGGAACCCTCTGAATAAAATTTCTTCGGCTACTCCGTTGGCGATAAAGTTTTGAATCAGCGCCGGCACGATAGCGACTGCGCCCATTCCAGCGTAGGCGTTGCCGGATACCGAGGCACTGTTTTCCAGATATTCTAATGATTTGGCGTCGATCAGCTGAGTAAAATCAAAGCTGTAGAAGAAATAATACACGGCGGCGAAAATAATCAACACCCACCACTGACTTTTCAACTGCGGCTTGTATAGCCCAATCCATTTGAAAAATCCGATCTCTTTTCTATGTCTAAAAAACCACCATAAAACTGGTATCAGTAAAAAAATGACTAAATTGACGATTGCGCCTGTGATGCTGGATAAGATCTCTCCCATTATAATCTCCTTATAATTTGATGAGTTCGTTTGCGTTATGTGGGGAAGTATAGCACATCCATTGTCGTTCGTCTATGCAGTTACTGCTTGATGCTCAAGTTTTCCGCGAAATAAAAAGAGGAATCAGAACACCGATTCCTCCCATACTAGAAAAAGTAATACTGCGCAAACAAAAAGGCAATCAGCACCAGAATGCTTGGCAGGAAGTTTGAGACTCGAATTTTTGTGAGCTTAATAATATTCAAGCCGATTCCCAAAATCATCAAACCGCCGATAGCACTGATTTCGTGCATCAAAATATCCAGCAGCTCTTGGGGCAGGTATTTAACAATAAAGCTGGCGAAAATGGTAATAGCTCCTTGGTAAATTACAACCGGAAAGGCTGAGAACAGCACGCCGACACCTAGTGAAGCCGTCAGCATAATCGACATGAAACCATCCATTACCGCTTTGGTGAACAACGTTTGGTGATTGCCGGCCACGCCGCTTTCAATGGCGCCGATAATTCCCATGGAGCCGATCAAGTAAATCAAAGTGGCAGTTACGAAGCCTTCCGCGAAATTGCTATTGCCACGGGCAAATTTCCGCTCCAAATACAAGCCGATGTTGTTCATGCCGTCTTCGATTTTCAAGAACTCCCCGATCATACCGCCGAGACAAATACTGATAATAATTAAAATAAAGGAGCTGGCCTGGATCGCCATTTGAATCGCCAGCGCAATAACTCCCAGCGCAATCCCTTTTGTGACCGTATCCTTAGTCTGTTCCTTCATATTTTTGAGGACAATGCCGGAAAGGCTGCCTCCAATAATTGCTAATCCGTTAACGATTGAACCCAACAAAATCATCCTGCAACACCCTTTCAGCGATTCTAAATATTCCGTGAGAATCGTATTAAAATCTTTAATCATCATACTACCATGACTTGGCAGATTTTGGAACAAATACGTCAACAACTCACGACTAAAGTCACGAGCTTGTCTCTCACTAAAAGTGAGTGTGTTTAGTTCTCTAAACACCTTTTAGACTTATTCCTATCCGGTAGTGAAAACATACTGATTACCTCAATACTCCTACCTTAAAGTGATGGAATATCAGGACGGTTGACTTCGCCCCTGTTCAAGAGGTCATGCCCCTTGAACATCTGTTTCGATCATATCAAGTCCTTTTCGGAACAGATTCATAGCACCGATGCGATCATCGTTGCTTTGGTACTGGCATTTTTTGCAGCAGAAATGGTGATGCTTCTTATCACGGTTTGCTTTTTCAACGTGTTCACATTTTGGGCAGGTCTGAGAAGTGTACTTCGGTGATACAACAACTACTCGTTGTCCATTCAAAGCAGCTTTGTATTCCAGAAATTTCCGAAATCGGTAAAAAGCCCAGCTTACTGTCACGTAATGATGTTTCACACGAACTTTTTCAGTTGCTTGTCTCACGCTAGATAAGTCTTCAAGAACAAAAAGAGTGCCTTTCGGATAATTCTCTACGAGTGCCTTCGTTACTTGATGATTCATATCTGTAACATAACGGTTTTCTCGTGAGCCGATGGTCTTAATCTTCTTGCGACTGCTAGGCGTTTTCCGTTGCTGTAATTGTTTGCGGAGAGCTTTGGCTTTTCCCCGATGATGCTTGATTTCACGGCCATTGAAAAAGATCGTCTTGCCATCACCGTCATAAGTAGTGGCTAAGAAGTTAATGCCAAGATCTATACCAACGACTTGAGTGGTAGCAGTCAAGTCTGGCAATTCGTCTTTTTTCGACATAGAAATATGCAAGAACCATTTATTGAACTTGTACACCAGCTTTGCCGTACCGAATTTCCAAGTACCGTCAAAAAAGTGGCGCATGCCTTTCTTTTCAAAGCGGAGCTTCAATCGACCAGTTAGGGTATTCACAGAAAAACACGATTCTTTCAGTGAATAATCTCGGTTCCAAACTAAGTCATATTGCGGCTGCTTAAATTCAATTTGAGTCCAATCATGTCCGTTTGATTTACATGTTTTATATCTAGCAACAACCGTCTTCGTGACGGATTGGGCCATCTGAGCCTTCAAACAAAAGCGCTCACGCAATTCTCGATAATAAAGTTCGTCCAAATGGAAATGTTTTAACACTTTCGATTGAAAAACCTGTTTGGATAACCAGTTGCACGCATTCTGATAGGCAGTCATAGTTTGCATTAAGTTTGATTGATCCTTTTCATCGGGTACGTAAAGTTGGATTTTCGCTGTGAGTACATTCAATTATTTCACCACCTCTTACCTTTAATTATAAAACAATGAGAGGAAAAAGCACACAAAAACACGAACATTTGTTCTGTGTAATTTTAAGAAAAGGAGGATTCGGAAAAAGGGGGGACTTTCGGCCAAGTCGATTGTTTTCTCCTCCTCTGACTGAAGTCACGGGTATCCGAAAACAAAGGTATTATGAAAAAAGAGTGGAAAGATTTCCACTCTTAGCTTGGCTGTTCTTGTTTAGCTAAAGCCGGCATCACAAAGCCCAGCCCGATCAAAACGACAATCCCCACAATATTCAAAATCAATTCGTGCCAGAACAAAGAAGAGCCGTAAGCGGCATCCTGTGGCAGAATTCCAAAAATAGTTGCCAGTGCGGTAATAATCAGACACCACCAGCCGACAAAAATCGCCATCCGGTCATTTTTGATAAAGACATAATCTGATTGGAACTTGCGACTGTCCATGCGAATGCGAATAAAGGCATAAAAGATCCAGCAGGTGACTCCTGGCGAAATGATGCCGTTTAGATTCAACAGCCAGTTGAAAATATCGTTCATATCCGGCAGGAAAACTCCCAGCAGTAAAATGAAGGCACTCAAGCCAGTCGTCAGGATATAACCGTTAATCGGCAAGCCATCGGCATTCAGCTTAGTCAGCTTCTTCGGTAAAAACTGCTTGCCGGTATCTGAGATCAGCATGCGAGTCATGGCATCCAGCAGGACCGCCAAGAGGGCGCACATGTAAATAATCTGAGTTACCGCAAAAATGTACATCAAGGTGTTACCCAAATGATAGAATTCCCCCAACCGTTGAAAAGCATAATAAGAACCATTCATTTTCAGGTTGTTCGGCAGGTTGTGAGCATCGAAGAAGACGCCAAGTGAAAAGGAACCAAAGACCGTTAAGAAAATCGTCATCACCGTCAGCATCACCATCGCCCGCGGGAAATCCCGGTTTGGTTTCTTCATACGAGTCACGAAGGGTGCTACCAGCTCAGCGCCATTGATAGCATAGATCAACAGACCGATCGTGGTTAAATAATGTAAATCGAACTTCGGCAGCAGGGTTCGCCAGTTCATTGGCTGGGTTTCAATATGCCCATTTGGCATAAACAGCGAAGTGAAGGTCATGATGACAAACAATACCGCTAGCACAAACATTGCACCGCCGCCAAGGGTACTTAACACTTCCAATGATTTTTTAAAATGCCGCTGCAGGAAAATAAAAGCTAAGAAGATGACAAAGGTTAGCAAGGCAAACATGGAATTGGACATGGTGTCCTCCATGGAATCATTGCCGTTGATCAGCCAACCGCCGCCCACCACGACAGCATTGGCAGTATCCACCACATAAGGAATTGAAGCCGCCCAATAGGTCCAGGCGGTAAAGTAGCCTAGCCGATCACCGCTAGTGCCTCGCACCCACGAGCTCAGCCCGCCGCCTTCATGATTAAAGACCGAACCTAATTGTCCTACCATCAAAGAATAAGGAATTACGTATAAAAGTAGTAAAATAATCCAAGAGGTAATGACACCCATCCCTTGGTTGGCAAAATTGTAAATAATGTCGTCAAAACCGATCACGGTCACGAATGACATCAAGGCCAGCACCGGCCAGGAAATAAATTTTTTCTTTTCTTCCATTAAAAGAACCTCCCAAATGATTAGCTGTAAGTTGGCAGGTATTTACATGGCGGCTTATTTCGCTGATCTTTCAGCATTGAAGAAACTTCCTTTCCAATCTAAAATACGGTTTATCTTGCCATAAAAGCCTAGTTTCCGTCAACCATTATGCTGAAATAGTTTTCTAGGACCATAGACAAGCAAACCGGAATTTGCTATCGTAACCTTGTCGATATAAAGGGGAATTTTGGAGAAACTTAAAAAATGGTTTAGCCAGAGTCTTAATCTACCAAAGCTAAATGAATTTACCCCCCCTTTTTTTAATGAGGAAGTGAAAAAATATGGGAATAAAATTGAAAGATTTATTGCAGTTGCCATCACTGCGAGAAGCGGAAGTGATCGCCGGTCATAATAGTTTAACCAGCACAGTAACCTCTCTTTCTTTTTTAGAGGTTTCAGATATGGATTTCTTTGATCATAAAATTGCGATGGAAAATGAGTATTACGCAGGGGAGCTAGTAATTACCTCGCTTTTTAGTATTCGTAACGATGCGAAGAAGCAGTGTGATACGATTCGTTATCTTCATAGTATCGGTGAGATCGGTATGATCTTGTATTATGTAGGGATTGTGATTCCCAAGCTATCTCAAGAAGTTATCAAGGTAGCAGATGAATTGGACTTTGTGATTATTCAAATGCCTAAGAACAATGTATCACTACGTTACAACGAAGCGATCGTAGAAATTATGTCGGAAATTTTGAAGCAAAAATCTGCTGATAATATTGTTAACGAAGTACTAGAGAAGGCTTCATTGCTGCCGGAGCATTTGCGCAGTGTTGAGATGACGTTGAAGATTTTATCAGATATTTTGCGGACCAATATTATTTTGACCAATGCAGATGGGGAGGTCATCAATCAGATCAAATGGCCTCGTAATTCTACGATGGATGTGGCGCGTTTTGTGCAGCAAAATCAGATTGAAGACGGTCTTCAGCAGCAAATAGATGAATTTTCCTTCTATTATAAAGAGATTTATCATAAGGATAATGGCGTATTGAATCTTTATTTGATCCGTGAGCATAATCTATTAACCCAATTGGAATGTGAACAAGCGGTGGAATTGGTACGAGTATCTTTGAATCTTTGGGGGAAAAAGCACGGGGAAGTCAGTGAGTATGCCTTGTTGCAGGCAATTTTAAATGATGAAAGTGAAAAAATGTACCGTTTAGCGAAAAGTCTGGCAGTCGATGTCAAAGGAATTAATATGATGTGGCTGTTGCAATTAAGCGATCTTCAGCAGGAAAAGGAGATTAAAGAAGAGCTAATGGAGCATGTAGCAAAATATTATCAAACCTGTGTTGTTCAAGTGGTGGATAACCAGTTGGTGGTGCTGTTAGGTAATTATCGTCACAACGATTCGGAGATCGAGCTAAGTAATGAATTTATGAATAGTACTCAGTATCAAGAGCAGATCGAAAGCATCGTTCTATGCCCTAGAATGCGTAACACTACTGATGTCCGCAATACGTATCAACTGGTGAATGAAGTCGCCAGTCAGGTGCCGACTGTTTTTAAAGCACGAAAGAACTTTTCCATTAGTGAGATGCGCCAAGTTGCCTATGGGATTAAGCTGGTCCAGTCAGGTGAAGAGCAAGTGGAAGGCTGGCTGGCACTATTAGAGCCGATTATTGATAATCAGGAGTATATGACTACTTTGTGCTGCTTTTTGTTAGATTCAAGTGCGGATTTTCAGCGGTGCAGTGAACTGTTGTTCATCCATAAGAATACAGTTAAATACCGCATCAAAAAAATCAGTGAGCTTTTAGGGTATGACGTGACTCATTTTTCGGGAAGTTATGAGTGCTACATGGCCTGCATGATTTACTGTTTGATCACCAACTAAGTCTAGACTTTTTAAGTCGAGGCTTTTTTTTTTGCGAAAAAATACCAACGCATCACAACTATGAAGCTTATTTAAACAATGCCGAAGATCTATGGCTCAGTATAATTAACTACTAGGTGGCAAGAAGTCGCGCTGAATCTTTCGAACACAAGCGTAAAAAGTAATGTGCATTTCCGGGTCCAATAGCGGCAAATACACAAAATTATCGGGATCGTTTTGGTATTCCAAAGTTAAATTAGTAGCAAAAGATGGTATGGACGAAGACGCTACTAAGGCATTAAAAACTGCTACATCCTCTTGCGGAATAAATTTGGTTTGGGGCATTTGTGCGAGCACAACTTCGTGCCAGATACCAATATTCTTCACCAGTAACATGACTTGCCCAGCAAGATCTTTTGCATAGAGCCCTTCTTTATAAATAGTTAAAGGGTGGTCAAATTCAACAGCGACAAACAATTCTTCAGTGCAGAGCTTTTGGCAAAGAAAATCAGGTTCGTCAATTGGCGTATCAGTAATAATCAGTTGAAACCGATCTTCTTTCAAACCTGCAACTAGGCCCTTTGACTCAATCAGTGTATGCTCAATGGATAAATCTGGATACTGCTTTTTTAGATAGGAATAGGCACGAATAATAGGTCCAGGGGCACATGATCCGATGGTGAGGTATCGTTGCCTTTTTTCAAAAAGCCGAACGGTGTTCGTCATCTGGTCAACATCTTCCAAGATCTGTTTGGCAGAGGCCACAGCCAACTCACCAGTCTCGTTTAATTGAATGCGATTTTTCTGACGATCAAATAAGGTCACTCCCCAAGTAGACTCTAAACGTTGGATTGATCGGGTTAAAGCAGGTTGAGATAAGTGGAGTTCTTCAGCCGCTTTAGAGAGAGTTCCAGCTTCTGCAATGGCCACCAACTGCTCCAATTGTTTCAATTCAATCATAAGATGCTCCTTCACTATGTGTCTAAGTTATAGTGTCATGTGTAATCTCTATTGTAAATTTTTCCCGGCAGGTTGTAAACTTCTAATTAACAGCTTAACAGAATTAAGAGCAATAAGGTGGAAAAATAGAAAAGAGTGGATGATAGATGGATGCTAGTGAAGTATCAAGTAAAATTTGGCAAGTATTAAAGGATGCCGATAGAAAAGCCTTGAAAGAGCTGGTTCATCAAGAGGCAGTATTTGTTCACATGGGCATAACCTTAAGTCGTAACAGTGAAATCGACATTGTTGAACAAAAGTGTCTCGTTTATCAAGCAATTGAGTTTCAAGAACAGACATTGAAAGCGTTCGAGAACATTGTCATCTTATTAAATAGAATAAAACTAACCGCAGTAGTTGGTGGTACTAAAGTGATAAATCCTTTTGTGGTCACGGAAGTATACACGAAAGAAGCGACGGGGCTAAAGCTAGCTTCAATGGCTTACACACGAATTAATTATTAACTGTTTTGAGTCATGTGTTACATTAATTAAACTAAAGAATCGGAGGCATCTAGCATGAAAAAACTAAAAAAATTCGGAATTGTTCTTCTGGGTCTGATTATTGTAGCAGCCGCTGGAATTGGTATCTGGTATTTTAACGGAACCCGAACACCGGAAGGAGCAGCGGTTGCTGATAATGACACAATTGATATTGGGACTGAAGATGTGAGCATTCCCAATGAAACCGGGTTAGCTATGGCGGCCACAGTCTTTACCCCAGCTGATTTTGACGAAACGCAACAGTATCCCGCAGTAGTTGTCACTGGACCCATGCTCTCTGTAAAAGAGCAAGCTCAGTCGATTTATGCTCAGCGACTAGCGGAACGGGGGATTATTTCTGTAGTGTTTGATTTCTCTCATTTTGGTGAGAGCGAAGGAGAGCCAAGACAGCTAGAAGACCCTTACTTACACAATAAGGACATCAGTTCAGTAGTCAACTACTTGGAAACCTTGGATTATGTGGATGCCCAGCGGATTGGTGGTATGGGGATGTGTGGCTCTGGAAGTTATATGCCGATGGCAGCGATTGAAGATCCTAGGATCAAAGCTGTTGTTTCAGTCGTTCCAGCGATCACCAACATGATGGATTCAGCTCAAATTCCTATCGAAGAGGTAGAAGAAAACCAACAGGCAGTCGAAGCTGGCGAGGGTGAGCCAACCTATTTAGACTTAATGCCGCGGGCTTTTGCTGAAGGTGCAGCATATTATTACAATAATGAGCGGGGAGCAGTCGATAATTGGGATAACCGAGCAATCTCTTGGAGTGAACTGACATGGGAGGGGTACAGTCCAGCAGAAAGTATTGATGAACTAGCGGTTCCGTATTTGGTAATCACCGGTGAGAACGCATGGAGTCGTTCAGCAGCAGAAACCTTATACAACAATGCAACCAGTGAAAAACAAATGTACGTGGTAGACGAAGCTAGACATTTTGATATGTATGATTTGGAACCCTATGTAACTGAAGCAATGGAACAAATTCTTCCTTTTTTTGATCAAGAGCTGTAATTTCACTCAGTAAATGATCAAATAGGCATAAGAGGAATTAAGGAGGAACTATTAATGCAAAAGAACACATTATTCTTACCAGAAATCGGGTTTGGGGTTTATCAAATAGTCAATCAAGAAGAATGTATCCGCAGTGTCAAAGCTGCGTTAGACAGTGGATATCGCATGATTGATACCGCAGCCGCCTATGGAAATGAAGTCGCTGTGGGAAAAGCAATTCGTCAGTCGGGGATTGATCGCAATGAAATAAATGTAACTTCCAAAATTTGGGTCAGTGATTATGGTTACGAAAAGACTCAGAAAGCAATCGATAAGTCACTTAGAAAATTGAAGATGGAAACGATTGATTTGTTGTTGCTGCATCAACCGATCGGCGATTACCTTGGTAGCTGGCGAGCGCTAGAGGAAGCCGTCGTTGGAGGGAAAGTTAAAGGAATTGGTGTCAGTAATTTTACAATTTCGCAGTTGCAAGAAGTAATAGATCGTGGAAACATTTTACCAGCAGTGAATCAAGTCGAATGTCATCCGTATCATGCACAAAAAGAGCTAAAGGCTTTCATAGATCAGCAGGGCATCCGCTTAGAAGCCTGGTATCCGATCGGCCATGGCAACAAAAAATTATTAAACGAGCCACTGTTTTTAGAACTAGGTAAAAAGTACGGGAAAAGCGTAGTCCAGGTTATTTTACGCTGGCACTACCAAAGTAAAAATATTGCGATCCCTAAATCAACCAATCCTGAACACATCAAAGCCAATCTAGCTATTTTTGATTTCGAACTGACAAACGATGAAATGCAGAAGATTGGTACGTTGGACAAGAATCAACCCTTCTTTAAAACAAATCCAGTAATGAATTTCTTCATGAAACGAATGAAAATTCCAGAATAGATTAAAAAAAGCTATGCTTGATGCTTCAGGCGTAGCTTTTTAGATGTGTTGTGGTTTAGCTGCCGCAGATTTTTCCTGAATTTATAGGACAAATAAAGGGAGCGAACGTACAGATCAATTCCGATGGACAACCACACTCCAGCAATGCCTAAACCAAAGTATTGGCCCAAAACAATCACACCTATAATTCGCAAGCCCCACATGCCAACTGCTGTGCTGTAAAGTGGTGATTTAGTATCACCCATGCCTTGCAAGGCGCCTGTCATAATTAAGCTAATGGCTAAGCCAGGTTGGTTAAAGGCATCAATTCTTAGTGCTGTTACAATCTGAGAAATTGCTGTCGCATCTTGGGTAAACAATCGAGCAAAATAAGGGGAACCCACAAATAATATCAGTCCCAAAGTCGTCAGGGTTATGACGCCATATTTTACTGCCAGGTTAGCTACTCGCTTGGCTTGAGGATAGTTTTGCGCTCCAATACTGACGCCGACTAAAGTAGAAGCTGCGGTTGCTAATCCATAAGCGGGCATGTAGACGAAGCTTTCGATATTTCCAGCAATTGAATGAGCCGCAAAAGTCTTCGCACCGATAGCTACGATTAAACCAAAGTACAGCACTTGACCCACCCGCATCACTAAGCGTTCCAAGGCTGCTGGAATTGATAGGTCAATTAGCGGTCGAAAATTACTTGCAGCGACCACCTCTTTTAAAGTAAAAGCGACAGGGGATTGTTTGATTTTGTTAAATAGCAGGAAACAGCCCAGCAACCGTGACACACTAGTGCCGATAGCAGTTCCTAAAATGCCCAAAGCCGGAATTGGCCCAAGTCCAAAGATCAAAATGAAATCCAATCCGACATTCAACAAGTTTACCACAACACTAATTTTCATAGGGGATTTGGTATCGCCAGTAGCTCGTAAAGTACTGCCCAAAATAGTCATCACTGATAGAAAGACCGAGGTTCCTCCCACCACAAAGAAAAAGGTTTGAGAATAATCCATCACTTGGGCACTAGCGCCCATCAGCTGCAAAATTGGTCGGCCAAAAAGCAGAGTAGCTAACCCAAATAGACCACCGATCAAAATTGCTAAAACTGTTGACTGCCTAGCAATCAAGGTTGCTTTAGCCGAATCCTTGGCACCGATATGCTGAGCGATCAAGGAAGAACTGCCAACACCTAATGCGATAAAAATTGCCAAATAAACATTTAGCACCGAATTTGCTACACCGACAGCGGTTACTGCTAGCAAGCCGATTTTCGATACGAGCAATATGTCGACAAAGCCCACTAGCGTCTGTAAAAGGTTCTCGATTGTTGACGGAATCGCTAAATTCAACAGTCTTTTCTCCAAGGATGGTGCCATTTTGATCACCTGCTTTTTATCATTATGCCCTATGGGGGTATGTGGTATAATAAGCATATAAAATAGTCGGAGATTAGTCAAGAGTCAAAAGCATTTTGCTAGGTCGGACGTATTTTTAGCCAAAGAATGGTTTACAGGAAGTCCTGACTCGTGCTATCTTTGAAAGAAACTACCGAGATAAACAAACCAATCAAAGCAGGGAGACTGTATTATGAGTCATTTACCAGACCACCAAGTAGATGCGCTAGTCAAACGGATCAATCGAATTGAAGGGCAAATTGGCGGCATCAAGAAGATGATTATCGCCGAAAAGCCGTATGACGAAATTATCATCCAGTTAAATTCAACACGTTCAGCGATGCAGACCATCAGCAAACTCTTGCTAGAAGCTCAAGCCGACCATTCACTATTGAACGTTGCCGATGGTGGTTCTTTAGAAGATGAAATGGAAAAACTACAAAAAGTGATTAAGCAATATAATAAGATGAATTAACGAAAAAGGGATTTTCAACACTCAGCCTGGACAACTGTCCAGGCTTTTTTTGAAATCAATGGTTAGGATGTCAAAAGTAACCAAGCTATTTTTCTAGTTGATTAATCCCAATTTCGATACCAGAAACTTCGAAAATTGGGGGTAATAACCTAATTTTAATGTCTACTAGGCTAGACTTCCCAAATTTAGTTGAACTATGGATAACCAGAACGCCAACTTTTAAGCGTGATTATACGTCACTAAAGAAAAAGCATTTCAAGAATGGATAAGATCGAAAAAGTGATCGGACATCTAGTTAATAGAGAGAGTGACATACTGCTGAGAAAATATAAAGACCATACGCTGAAAGGACCACTTAAGGAGTTTATAGAGTTACATACAGAAGGTGACTGGTTATTAATGTATCAGATTAATAATGACATTTTAGAGTTGGTACTACTTGCAGCTGGATCACCAGATCATGTTTTTAAATAGAAAATATAGAGACAGCCCAGGACAAAACTAGTCAAAGTTCAATTGAGTTTAGCCTTAGCCTAGGTAATTGTTCATGTTTTTTTGTTTTTCATGAGTATAAAATGAGATTTTTTTCATTTTAGACAAAAATTGGCGATATCTTTTTCATTTGGCAAAAGACGTAGCCCCCATTTATCTTATATAATCGATAGCAATACAAAGGGGGAATTGGCATGAATGAAGAGAAGAATACTCAGTCGTGGCAGAGTTTGGCGTTTGTTTGGGCTGGGGCGATGATTTGTGTACCAAGTTTAATGATTGGTGGGACGCTGGTTTCAGGCATGTCCTTTTTACAAAGTCTGTTGGTAGGACTTGTGGGTTACGGCATTGTTGTGACTATTATGATCTTACAAGGTATGCAAGGGACAGATTTACATAGACCAACAGTGAGCATGGCAGCTCAGGTTTTTGGAAAAACGGGTTCGCAAAAAATTATCTCGATTATTTTGATGATTGCTTGTCTTGGCTGGTTTGGGATTCAGGCGAATGTTTGTGGCCAGGCTTTTACGACTTTTTTAGCAATTTACGGGATTAATCTGCCGATTCAAGCTTCTTCCTTATTATGGGGGATCATCATGCTAGTATCCGCTCTGTATGGGATCAAGTTTTTGAATATTTTAAATTATGTGGCAGTACCGGTATTGGTAGTTACCTGTATTTATGGCGTGTTTGTCTCTATCAGCAACAGTGCAGCTGGCGAAATTCTTAGCTACCAAGGAAGCGGCGAAGTATCAATGGCTTCTGGCTTGGCAATTACAATTGGCTCATTTGCGCTAGGTGCGGTTATTGCCGGCGACTATTCACAATATTGTACTTCACGGAAAGATGTTGTTAAAGCTGCTACTTTAGGAATTCTGCCTGCGGGGGTATTAATGATTGGTGTCGGGGCAATTTTGACATTAACAGCGGGCACAGCGGATATTGCGGAAGTATTTATGGGTATTGGCTCACCGATCTTAGGAGTAATCGCTTTGACTCTGGCAACTTGGACCACTAATGCGGTGAATGCTTTTTCTGGTGGTTTAGCCATGATTAATGTGTTTAATATTTCTAAAGAGAAAGAAAAAATGGCGGTAGCAGTTGCCGGTGGAATTGGTACGGTACTAGCAGTTGTAGGGATTTTGAATTACTTTGTACCAATTATGTCGGTGCTCTCAGCAATGGTGCCTGCTGTAGCAGGAGTGATGATTGCCTCTTACTGGGTCGTGCAAAAGGGTGATCCTGAAAAATGGCAACCAGTAGCGGGGGTAAATTGGTTAGGTATCAGTTCTTGGTTAATTGGAGCGTTGGTAGCTAGTACACCGGTTATATTGAGTTTCTTCCCGAGTCTTCCGCAGTTGCCAAATCAACCGTTGATTGGGATTGTTTTATCCTTTATCTGCTATTTAATTGGGAACAAGTTATTTGTGAAACGACCAGTACAAGTTCGTGAAATGGAGGAATAAGCATGCGTTATTTAGATGAAGCAGCAATTGAAGATATCGCCGTGGGAGCAGCCTTTTTAGGCACTGGTGGCGGTGGGGATCCTTATATTGGGAAAATGATGGCCTTATCAGCGATCAAAGAATTTGGACCAGTGAAAATGGTTAATCCGCAAGACGTGGCAGATGAAGATTTCTTCTTGCCATCAGCCATGATGGGGGCGCCATCGGTTTTAATTGAAAAATTTCCCAAGGGAGACGAATTTGTCCGCGTGTTTGAAAAATTGGGACGTTACATGGGTGTTGAAAAAGTGGCTGGGACTTTCCCTATGGAAGCCGGCGGTGTCAATTCGATGATTCCGATCGTAGTGGCGGCATCTCTGCAAATTCCTTTAGTAGATTGCGATGGTATGGGTCGGGCCTTTCCTGAGCTGCAAATGACGACTTTTAACTTAGGTGGTATTTCAGCAGCCCCAATGGCGATCACCGACGAAAAAGGCAACATCGGCATCATGGAAACCATCAGTAATAAATGGACCGAACGCTTAGCACGGGTCCAAACTGTGGAAATGGGTGCCAGCTCTTTAGTCAGCTTGTATCCATCTACTGGTCGTCAGCTAAAAGATCACGGTATTCACAATATCGTAACTTTCTCAGAAAAAATCGGAAAAATTATTCGTAGTAATGATTTGGATGAAGCCACGAAATTATCGAGTCTGCTAGAGTTAATTAACGGTACGCAACTGTTTGAAGGAAAAATTATCGATGTGATTCGCCGATTAGAAGGCGGTTTTAACTTTGGTGAGGCTACGATTGAAGGCTTGAACCAAGACCTAGGTTCAGAAACGAAGATTTTCTTCCAGAATGAAAACCTGATTGCTGAAAAAGACGGCGTGCCGATGGCGATGACACCTGACTTAATTTGTATGGTGGATTTGGAAACTTTAATGCCAGTTACTACTGAAGCATTAAAATACGGCAAGCGAGTGCGCGTAATTGCATTGCCTTGCGATAATAAATGGCGTACAGAATCAGGTATTCAAACAGTCGGTCCCCGCTATTTCGGCTATGACTTAGACTATGTTCCATTGGAGGAAATGCTGGCACAAGGAGGGAATGCAGATGTATAGAATCGGAATCGATGTGGGGGGCACCAATACAGATGCCGTCATTATTGACGAAAATTTAGCACTCGTTCATGGTGTGAAGGTACCTACTAGTGAAGATATTCAAACTGGAATCGAGCAGGCGTTGCACAAAGTGATGGCAGAATCAAAAATTGATCCGACAACCATTAGTCATGCGATGTTAGGGACAACTCAGTGTACGAATGCGATTGTTGAACGGAAAAAATTATCCAAAGTAGGTGTCATCCGCTTAGGTTATCCTGCCACTGGCTCGGTGAAGCCATACACAGCTTGGCCACAAGATATGGTAGCAACTCTTGGAGAAAATTATGAACTACTTCATGGCGGCTACGAATACGATGGACAGACTTTAAGTGAATTAGATGAAGACGAAGTCAAGTCAGCTTTGAAAAAATGGCAAGGGAAAATCGAGTCCTTAGCAATCGTTGGGGTCTTTTCTTCCTTGAAGAACGATCAGGAGTTCCAAGTGGCTGAGTGGTCGAAGGAAATCTTAGGAGAAAACATTCCTGTTTCTTGTTCAGCAACGATTGGATCAGTGGGGTTAATCGAACGGGAAAATGCCACCATTTTAAATGCGGCTTTGAATAAAGTAATGAGTATGACCAGTAACGGCTTTGAGCGAGCGCTGAAAAGCGAAGGTATTCAATCGGCCGAAGTCTATCTTTGCCAAAATGATGGTACCTTGATGTCCATTGAATTTGCTCGCCAGTTCCCAATTTTAACAATCGCTTGTGGACCGACGAATAGTATTCGGGGTGCGTCTTACTTGGCACAGTTGAAAAATGCAATTGTTTTAGATGTGGGCGGTACAACTTCGGATCTGGGTGTCTTAACAGATGGTTTTCCACGAGAGTCTTCTTTGGCAGTGGATGTAGGCGGCATTCGTACCAATTTCCGGATGCCGGATATTATTTCTATCGGTTTAGGTGGCGGCAGTATCGTGCGAGAAAAAGACGGCCAAGTAACCGTTGGACCGGATAGTGTGGGGTATAAGATCACGACAGAAGCCAAAGTCTTTGGAGGCGATCAAATCACCGCAACTGATATCGCTGTACGATTAGGCAAAGCTGAGGTGGGGGATGCTTCTTTAGTCGCCGATATCTCACAAGAATTTGCTGAAAAAGCGTATCAGCGGATCAAGGAAATGACCGAAGAAGCCATCGACAAGATGAAAACTAGTTCAGGCGATGTGGATCTAGTCCTAGTGGGTGGCGGAGCGATCATTATTCCTGAAGACTTAAAAGGTGTAGCCAAAGCTTACTACAACGAACACGGCGGAGTGGCTAATGCTATCGGGGCTTCGATTGCTCAAATCAGCGGTCAATACGAGCAAATTTACATTTATACCAAGATGGCTCGCAAGGACAGCTTAGTGGATGCTCAAGCAAAAGCAACCCAACAAGCCATTTTAGCCGGTGCGATTAAAGAAACAATTGAACTGGTAGAAGTGGAAGAAACCCCGCTGGCTTATCATCCGGAGAATGCAACACGCTTACGGGTGAAGGTCGTCGGGAAAATGGAATAGCAAGGTAAAACGGATCATCTGACTAATGGATGATCCGTTTTTTACTTAAATTTTCATGATTTTTAACTGAAAACTATAATTTTTTTGAAGAAAAATGGCAGAAAACCCATCTTCTTTTTGTTTTCGGGACGTTTACTGGTAAAATATAAAGTAGGAGGTGCAACATGATCGAGACAAAACGACTCTTGTTGAGAGAATGGAAGCAAGAAGATCTTCCTAATTTGAAGCGGTTTTTACAGGATGCTGAAGTCATGTGGGCGTATGAGCATGTCTTTTCTGATGAGGAAGTCGCAAACTGGCTGCAGTGGAACGTGGACTCTTATCGGAAAAACGGTTATGGTCTGTGGGCAATGGTTCATAAAGAAACTGACGAAATTATTGGCGAATGTGGCATCACACCGCAAACTGTAGACTGGGTTGTTTATCCAGAAATTGGTTATCACTTAGTAAAAAGTCATTGGCATCAAGGCTATGCGATAGAAGCTGCTCAAGCAGTGAAGGAATGGGGCTTTGCTGAGAAGGATTTTTCAGAACTGATTTCTACCGTAAGGGATACCAATTTGGCCTCGATGAATGTGGCTATTCGCAATGGAATGACCGTGGAAAAACGTTATGTGAAGCACTATCGGGGTATGGATATGCCCCATTATATGTTTAGTATTAGTAAGGAGGAATGTGGATAGATGAAGAAAACCTTCAAAGAAGTAGTAATGGCGATTGTGCCAATGACTGTTTTGATTATCATCCTGACGCTGGTTTTTGCACCGTTGGGATTGGAAGAAATGCTGACGTTTTTAGTTGGTGCTGGAATTATGATGATTGGAATGACCTTGTTTTTGTTTGGCTCGGATTATTCCATGATGGAAGTCGGCGATTTGTTAGGGAAATTTTTAATTAAAAAGCGGAGTTTACCTTTGCTAGTGAGTCTTGCCTTTATTATTGGAATTGTTATTACGATTGCCGAGCCATCGGTTCAGGTCTTGGCACAACAGGTTCGAGAAATTTCTGATGGAGCGATTCCTCGCTCGATTTTAATTGGTGTAGTAAGTGTCGGAACGGGAATCTTTCTAGTCTTTGCCGTGTTGCGGATGGTCTTTAAGTTCTCATATTTAAAAATGATGGCGGTGGGCTATGCGGCAATTTTAGTGGCATCATTTTTCACTGATCCACAGTTTATGCCAATTGCTTTTGATGCCGGTGGCGTAACCACTGGACCAGTTACGGTACCTTTTATCTTATCTTTTGCCACTGGGTTAACTAGTATGGTACGACAAGGCAAGCATGAAAACGACAGCTTCGGGATGGTGGGCGTGTCCTCACTTGGTCCGGTCTTGGCTGTGATGTTGTTGGGAGTGATCTTCCGATGAGCTTAGATATGAACGAGCTAGTTGAGGGTATTCTTACTGGAATCGATGGCGTTACTTGGGATGTTATTTTGTCCGTTGCGCCGATTGTTTTGATTTTTGTGGTGTTGAATGCCACCAGTTTTAAGCTGCGGAAGCGACGTTTTGCAACAATTATGAAGAGCTTTTTGATCACTACTATTGGGCTAATTTTATTCCTGCACGGGGTGAATATCGCTTATCTGCCGATTGGTCAACACCTTGGTACTGCGATTGCGGCGATGGACAATAACTGGATTTTGATTCCTTTGGGCTTTGCGATGGGCTTTCTAGTTGGTTTTGCCGAACCGGCGATCCATGTCATGGTCAAACAAGTAGAAGAGCAAAGTGATGGTCGAATTCGCGGGAATGTGCTGTTGGCGTCCATTTCTATTGGGATCGGAATCGCCGTTAGCTTATCCATGTGGCGGTTGTTAGCAGGATTTTCGTTGTATTACTTTTTGATTCCTGGATACCTATTGGTCTTTATTATTGGACGGAAAGTCGATAAAATGTTCTTAGCGATGGCTTTTGATAATGGCGGGGTTGCAACTGGACCAATGTGTTCCACCTTTATTTTAGCTATGTGTGTCTCAATTGCCGCCCAGATCGAAGGACGCGACCCGATGATCGACGGATTTGGTGTGGTGGCAATGATTGCCTTAACCCCTATTTTAACTACGCTGGTTTTAGGGTATATTTATAAGATGAAAGATGATCGTGATCGGAAGTTTAGACAGGCGATACAGGATAGTGAGGGAGAAGAAGATGAGTAAATTAGTGGCATTGGACTTGAAAATGATTGTAACGATTGTTGATGGAGGAACGGGACAGGATGTCGTTGATTTCTCAAAGGAAGCCGGAGCAGTAGGCGGTACCATTTTGCATGGTCGTGGTTCTGGGGTACACGATACTGGCAAATTTTTCGGCCTAGACATTCAGCCGGAAAAGGATATTGTATTGACCTTAGTACCAGATGAGTTAGAGCTTGATGTCATGGAAACTATCGGCAAGGGGATAAAAATATCTAAGCCTGGCAATGGTGTGTGCTTCTCGATTGATATTGCGAAAGCGATGGGGATGACGTCGATTAAAACCTTTGGCGAAACCAAGACAATGGATGAATTGAATAAGTAAGAGTATGAACCGAGGCTGTCTAAAATGGACGGGCCTCGGTTTTTTGTATCTGTGCAAGTAGTTTACCAAAGGGCTAGCGGTTGTTTGGAAGTAGGTTCTGGGTAAAGCTGATCAATAACTGCTAGTTCATAGCGGCTTAGCTGGATATCGGCCGCTTTTACGTTGTCTAGCACATGCTGCGGATTGCTAGATTGTGGGATGGCGATGGTATGACCATCGCGAATGCACCAAGCCAATAATAGTTGGAAAATCGTGCATTGATGATTTGCGGCAATCGCTAAAAGCTCCTGCTGATTGGAAAAGTTCTTTCCTGATTTATCGCCTTTAGCAACTGGGGCATAGGCAATCAGGGGTATATTGTTTTCTTTCATTAAAGGGAGTAAATCATACTCAATTCCCCGATCTCCTAAGTTGTAGCGGACTTGATTGGAGTCACAAGCAGCGCCTTCTTTGAAGTTTAGCACTTTTTGTAGATCCGCTGCATCCAAATTAGAAACGCCCCACGAAAGGATTTTGCCTTTTCTTTTCTCCGCATCCAGTGCTTCGACGGTTTCCTGCAGGGGAATATTTCCTTGCCAGTGCAATAAATAGTGATCCAAATAATCAGTTTTCAAGCGTTTTAGGCTGTTATCCAGACTTTTGCCCAATTTCGCTTTGGAGGCATTTTCTGGCAAGACCTTTGAGATCAGGAAAAGGTTCTCTCTTTTGAAAGGCTCAATTGCTTCGGCTACTAGTTTTTCTGCTTTGCCTTGTCCATACATTTCGGCCGTATCAATCACTTGAAGGCCATGTTCAATACCCGTTTGCAAGGCTCGGATTTCTTCGCTTCGCTTTCTGGCATCGTCTCCGGTGGTCCAAGTGCCAAAGCCGATGGGGAAGACGGATTTTTCGGCGATTTTTACTAAGTTCATCTTTTTCACATCATTTCGTTGTATTTTTTCGGGTCTTGGAAAGCTCCTTTGCTATAATTTTAGCTTAAAACAAAGGTAGTCCAAACAGTCAATTTGCTTTTGCTTCTGGAAAATCTCTTGGTTCAGCTGCCTTTTGTGCTGATTCAGCAGCTTGGCTTGATCTCGTTGATTACTTTGTTGGAAGCAGTGGACAAACTGGTCAATGAACGCTTCGCTGCAGCCGGCATCCAGTAAATTGTTTTTCATTTCCTCAATACAATCGTTTATTTCAGTCATAAACAGCTCTCCTTACCAGCTCTAATACCAATCATGTTTTTCGTTCCGATCCAAGGCATTGATCGCCGCCATTTCTTCATCCGTTAGCTCAAAATCATATAGCTGGGTGTTTTCAAGGATATGCTCGGGGTTACTGGAGCCGGGGATAACCACGACACCTTTTTGTAAATTCCAGCGCAAGATGACTTGGGCTGCGGATTTTCCGTGAACATCGGCAATCTCAGTAATCACTTCGTCGCCTAACAACTCTCTGGTGTGACCGCGGCCACCTAATGGATACCAGCCTTGTACCACAATGCTCAAATCTTGAATGTAGGGAATCACATCATTTTCCTGGTAGTAGGGATGAACCTCGTTTTGCACCAAAGCCGGAGTAATGGATACCTGCGGCAAAAATTCCTCTAATTCTTCCACGTACCAGTTGGATAAGCCGATGGAGCGAATTTTTCCGTCAGCGACGGCTTGTTCCATGGCTTGATAAGCCTCGACATCGTTGCTGCCGGGGTGGTGCAGGAGCATCATATCCACATAGTCCAGATTCAGCCGCTCCAACGCCTGATCGATCGCGGCTTCGGCATCGTCAAACTGACTAGGATAAAGCTTGGTGATCAGAAAGATTTCTTCTCGGGGGACATCGGATTGGTTAATGGCTTCCCCGATACTTTCTTCGTTGCTGTAAATATAAGCGGTATCGATTAATCGCACACCGCTGTCTAAAGCTGCCGTGACAGATTGAACCGCTTCTTCGCCCTCTAAGCTGTAGGTTCCCAGGCCATTGATCGGCATAGTGTAGCCGCTGTTTAAGGTGACTTGTTGATTGTCGAAATCAAAAGCCATGGCGTTATCGCTTTGATTAGGTTGCGCTGTACCGTTGGATGCAGAATTGGCAGTTTCATTTTGCCCCGTGCTAGATGAAGATGGATTTTCTGATTGATTGCAGCCAGCCAAAGTTAGTAGAAGTATTACAATTGTTAATACGAATAATTTTTTCATGGGATTCCTCCATTTTTAGTGTGCAGTAAATCTGCTAGTTCGCCTAGTCTTTCCATAAGTGTAAGGGACAGGTTTAGTAATTACCAATACCTGTTTATCATATCCAGTTATGCTTGATAGTTATATCTGTGATTGCTATACTGACGGTAATATAAAGAGAAGGAACGTGATGAGATGGATATTCGCGTCTTAAATTATTTTTTGACCGTTGCTCGAGAAGGTAGCATGACCGGCGCTGCAAGGATTTTGCATGTCTCTCAGCCAACCTTATCCAAGCAATTGAAAAATTTGGAGGAGGAGTTGGGACGCAAGCTGTTTAACCGAACCAATTATAGTATCAAATTGACTAACGATGGCATGCTGCTGCGTAAACGAGCAGAGGATCTGATCGAGCTGTTCGAGAAAACCCAGCAGGAGTTTGAAAACTTAGATGAAGAATCCGGTGGAGATGTCTATATCGGCTCGGCGGAAACCGATGCGTTTCGCTACTTTGCCTGTTCCATGATGGATTTGAAGGAGCGATACCCAGATATGAAGTATCACTTAACTAGCGGCAATTCTTTTGATGTTACCGAGCGCTTGGATCGAGGGATGGATGATTTTGCCATTGTGGTGGACCCGATCGATCTGTCGAAGTATAACTATATAACTTTTCCGGCAACGGATGTCTGGGGTATCGTGATGCACAAGGATAGCGAGCTGGCCAAAAAAGAAAGTATTGCTGTTAGCGATCTTGTCAATCTGCCGCTAATTGTCTCTAAGCAAGCGATACAAACGGATATCTCCAAGAACCAGTTTGCCGAATGGTTTGGCGAGACTCTTGATCGATTGAAAATAGTCGGGACCTATTCGCTGCCCTTTAATGCTTTTATCATGGCACGAGAAGGTTTCGGCAATGTGCTGGCATTTGAAAAAATGATCAATGTGGCCACGGAAAATGATCTAGTTTTCAGACCTCTTGAACCGCAGGTAGAGTGCAAGCTGTATGTTATTTGGAAGAAATATCAAGTGTTCTCGCCAGCTGCGAATCTGTTTTTAGAATCGATTCAGAAAAAACTTCAATCCTCTTCGACTTCCCAGAGCTAGTATGGGGAGTCTTTTTAGTTATATCTTTTATCTATAACTAACTATGAATTATAAGTATTAGACAATTCTATGGGGCGAGACTACACTTTGGTCATAGCTTTGAGAGAGTCAAAGTAGAATTTTAACTATAACTGGAGGCATCGATCATGGGATCATTAGAAGAAAAAGTTGTCGTAATTATGGGGGCATCCAGCGGAATTGGTGAAGCTACAGCCAAACTGTTGGCAGAAAAAGGCGCAAAATTAGTGATTGCCGCAAGACGGGTGAATCGTTTGGAAGAAATTAAAGCTGCATATCCTGATAATGAAATCATGGTTCAGCAGGCAGATGTGACCAACTTTGAAGAAGTTCAAAAAGTCATCGACACAGCAGTGGAAACCTTTGGCCGTGTGGATGTGCTATACAACAATGCCGGTATCATGCCGTTAGCAGCATTGAAGGAAACTCGCCTAGATGAGTGGAAGCAAATGTTAGATGTCAATATTATGGGCGTATTGAACGGGATTGCGGCGGTGCTGCCAGTGATGATCAAACAAAAATCCGGCCATGTTATTGCCACTGATTCAGTTGCTGGACACGTAGTTTATCCTGATTCTGCGGTTTATTGCGGCACGAAGTTTGCGGTGCGGGCGATTATGGAAGGCTTGCGTCAAGAGCATAGAGAAGACATGATTAAATCCACCATCATCTCACCAGGAGCAGTGGCAACAGAATTGTACCAAACAATTGCCGACAAGGAAGCTGGCGAAGCCTTATACCAAGATCAGCTTGCCAACGGCTTGCGGACGATTGATATTGCCGAAGCGGTGGTTTTCGCCATTGATACACCAGAAAGAATGTCCGTCAGCAACATGCTGATTCGTCCAACGACTCAGGTGATGTGATGAAAAAAATAGAAACAGATAAAACCATTTTTGAACGAGAACTTAGTGGAATGCCGGTTTCTTCAAAGGAAGCAGAATTCATGCAAATTAGACACATTCAAGAAGCAAACTGGAAGCTGCTAGCCACATTTAACAGCCTTTACCATGATGAAGACCAAACGAGAGAGTTTTTAGAAAAATTGACCGGGCGCAAGCTTGCTCCCAATGTTCGCATCCTAGCACCATTTCACACAGATTACGGCCGAAATATTGTTTTTGGCGAGAATATTTTTGTCAACACCAATTGTACCTTCATGGACCGAGGTGGCATAACGATCGGGGAAAACACCCTGATTGCCCCCAACGTCAGTATTACCACCATCAATCATGAATTGGACCCTCAAAAAAGAGATGTCACTACCTGCCAGCCAGTTAAGATTGGCGCAAATGTCTGGATAGGGATAGGTGCGATCATTCTGCCGGGTATTACTATCGGAGATGGCGCAGTTGTCGGTGCCGGATCAGTGGTTACTAAGGATGTACCAGCACATGCAATTGTGGTGGGAAATCCGGCGAGGCAGGTTCAGACAGTCGGCGAGAAGGATTGACGAGGTTTGATATTCGTAAATTTTCCATTGATAGCGTAAAAACAATAGGGGACCTCAAAAAAGAAACTGGCTATCTTTTCCATCAGAATTGCAGCCACACTAGATCACGCCAGAAATCTGATGGCAAAAGAAATAGATAATGAATTTATAAGAATTTAGAGTACCCTTTTCGTGATAATGAATTATACTAGAATAAAGTAAGCTTCCCACAATCGGTTACTGTTGCTAGCAAATTTGATGCTCCTTACGAAGAGTTGGCTATCAAATACAGAAACAGTCGGAAAATTGGAGGAATCACAAATGGATAGACTAAAAAAAGATAAAAACTTACAGATATTTATTCTTCTAGTGATAGGAATTTTAGCCGGATTCTTAACAGCGGAGAAAAGACTAGTTTTGAATTTGGGACTACTACTCTTGATTTTTGCAATAGTATTCAAACACGATCTTCGCAAAAGAAAATGGAAATAATACTTATAGAATTATGGAATAATTTAGACTGTCCTTGTTAAGTAAAATCGAGTGAGTCTTGCCGCATCTCTCTATGATGTGTACCAAGCAAGGCTTTTTTATCGTCAGATGCAATAGTAAGCGCTGTGGCTAACGCTACAATTCACAAATCAGCAGATTTACATCTCAACGATAGTTGACTATATAAAAATCGCGCGAACCATTAGATTTTCACTCTAAGGTTGGCGCGATTTAGCTATTTCCTACTTCTCATAAACCGCCACGCACCGTGCCGTATACCCAGGCGCCCCAGTAACATTCGGGAAACTACATAGAATAATCGCACCCGTTGCTGGCAAATTATCCAAATTCCGCAGCATCTCAATCTGGTATTTATCCTGTTCTAGCAAATAGCGTTCACCAGCCCACGGAACAATCAAGTTAGCGATCGCCGCATCGGTATCCGGAGTTTCGTGTCCAACGGCGGTGATGTTGCGTTCTTCACACAAGAATTTTAAGGCTTCTTGGGACCAGCCAGGATAGTGAGGCTGGCCAGTTTCATCTGGATTAAAGAACGCTTCACCCTCACGATGGGACCAATTAGTCCGAATGGCTACAAAGCAATCATCGGGGAATTGTCCATGTTTTGCTTCCCACGACTTCAAATCCGCTACCGTAAAAGCGTAGTCATGATCGGCTGCGACTTTTTCTGTTAGGTCAACGACACATAAAGGCAGGGCCATTTCTTGCAAGGTAATCTGATCCAAGGTTCGACCGCCCTCGACAAAATGTGAAGGGGGATCAATATGGGTGCCGTACTGGCTGACGATCTTGTACTCGCTAGCACAAACAGTATGCTCCTGATAAGTAAATATTTCGTACATTTCCAACGTATTGTAGCCGGAATAATGGGGGGTCTGCTCGTTCACAGGATGGCTAAGATCCACCCATTCATAGCTGGGAGATTTTAGATCCTCCAGCAGTTGCCAAAGTTTACTCATGATACACTCTCCTTTTTTATAATGAAGCCATAATTTCCTTCACACCGGTGATAAAGCGCTCGGCTTCCTCCATCGTGTTGTAAGGGGCAATGCCGGCACGAATGAAGCCGCCTGTTTGATCGATCCCTAAGCGTTCCACTAAAGTCCTAGCGTAAAAATCACCTTCCGCAATAAAAACACTATACTCTTCACACATACGAATACAAAAATCTTTCGGGGTGATTCCTTCGGCACGAAAAGCAATTGTCGGAGTTTTCGGCTGGTCGCTTTGATAGATCGTAAGACCATCAATCTCTGCCAATCCTTCACGAATTCGTTCGGCTAGCTGGTTTTCGTACGTTTCGATGGTATGATAGCCGCTTTTTAGTTGTTCCTGCAAGGTCTCGCCACTGCCTAAGCTGGCGATAAAGGCAATCGCCGCAGAAACTGCCGGGATGCCTTCGTGATTTTGGGTACCCATTTCCAAACGATCCGGCACATTATTTGGTGCTGGTACTACCTTGTAAATATCCAAGCTTTCAAACAAGTCTTTGCGAATCACTGCCATCCCCACGTGAGCGGCGAAAAATTTGTAAGCGGAAGAAAACAACATATCGATTCCCAGCTCCTGCATATCCACATACATATGTGGAATACTATGAACGGCGTCAACGGCTACTAGTGCGCCGACTTTTTTAGCTTTTTGGGAAACAGTCTGGATATCTGTAATCGTACCGACACAGTTGGAGGCATGACCGACAGCAACCAGCTTAGTTTTTTCCGTAATCAGCTCATCTAAGGTATCCAACTCAAGTTCAAGGGTTTCAGTGTTTAACGGTACATACTTGACGATGACACCGCGATCTTCGGCAGCGCGCCGCCAAGAATCGATATTCGAGTGATGTTCTAATTCGGTCAGGACAATCTCATCCCCAGCCTGCCATTGTTGGGCCAAAGCGCGGCTGACGTGAAACATCATGTTCGTGGCATTGGGTCCAAAGGCAATTTCAGTAGGATCGGCATTGAACAAAGCGGCAATATCTTCTTTGGCTTGCTGGATCAGGGCTTCGGTTTCGTGACTGGTGGGAAAGTTGCCGTGGAGATTGGCCGCACCTTGGCGCATATAATCGCTGATTTTGGTAATGGCACTTTCCAAAAACTGTGAGCCACCGGGACCATCGAAATAAGCGACGGTTTTGCTGTTGTGCGTGCGGGCTAAAGCGGGAAATTGCTTTCTGACTTCTTTGATCGGAAATGATGTATCCATAATGATCACCCTCCAATAATTTAGTTACCTTTAGTGTAAAGAAAAAGCTTATCAGGTGTCTAAAAAAGGCCGTATCACCAGATTTAAGAGGAAATTGGTCCGAAAAAAATGCAAAAACTGCGAATTTCGCCTAGTTAACAACAATAAAGAAAGCGTTCTCTTTCTCCGGAGAAAGTATCAGTTTTTCATAATCATCAATCGTGTTACAGCAATGCTAACGATATTCGGCTACACAAACTAACTTTGTCGGTACTAAGCGGAAGTAAGTTTGCGAAGCCTTTTTTACGTGGTAGAATTAAATCAACGAAATTGAGGTGAAAGCAATGGTAAACATCGAACGATTTGAAGCAATCAAAAAAGCCCATCCTTTTTTCTCCATCACCGAGCTGGTGTACCTATTTTTACGGGAAGAAATTATCCATTTACATCTAACGCCGAAGAAAAAACTAAACGAAAGTCGAATTGCCAGTGAACTGGGCATCAGCCGAACGCCAGTTAGAAAGGCGTTGGACAAGCTGCTGGCAGAGCTTTTGGTGGAGAAATCCGGTAAGCTGTATGCTGTTTCCAGTATGCAAAAGGAAGAAAGCCTGTTACTGTGTGAAGCGCGAATTGCGATTGAAGGGCATGCGGTCTTTTTAGCCACTAGTAATATTAATGAGCAGCAACTAAAACGTTTAGCAGAGCTGACGGCGGAATACGAGCAGGTAGATCTGGATGACGGTAGCTGGCGTTATGCCGATTGTGACCATGAATTTCATCATTTGTTGATTGAGGCGACCAAAAATCCCCATATTGCCAGGATGTATGAGACAATCGAGCTGCGCCTAAGGCATTACCGCCATTGCCTGCTGGATCAGATTGGTAAAGAGCAGCTGCAGCCGATTTTGGTGAAGTCAGCACGTAATCATCGCAGTATTCTGAATGCGATTAAGCTGGGCTTTGCGGATCAGGCCAAGCGCTTGGTTGAAAAAGATATTCGTGGAATGTATGAAGTTTTTTTTGAATGGAAATAGATGTTTACTGTCGGATTAAGGAGGAAGGTTCATGCGAGAAACAAAACTGGAATCGATGGCTGATTTTTTCGATGCAAGGAGCAGTATCTATGAAGAAGTCCATCTATCTCACCTAAAAGGCGGCACAGAAAGCAAGCGGAGTTTGGCTATGGCACTTCCTGAAAAGACGAAGACGCTGTTAGACTTGGGAATTGGAACGGGTTTAGAGTTAGAGGAAATTTACCAGCGCCACCCAGAGATTGACATTACCGGATTAGATGTATCAGCGAACATGCTGGCGATCCTAAAAGAAAAATATCCCATTTCAAAGCTAACCCTGCTGAATATCAGTTACTTCGATTATGATTTTAGCGCAGCTAAATTTGATGCGGTCATTTCTTCAATGACAATGCATCATTATCAGCCCTCGGCAAAAATCGATTTATACAAACGAATCCTCAGTGCATTGACAGATCAGGGGGTTTATGTGGAAAATGACTACATCCTTTCAGAAATAGACCTGCCGGAAGCGTCCGACTATGAGCAGCAGCTTTTTGCCGAATACGAGCGCCTCAAAAGTGAACAAGCTTTGTCGTCAGAGGAAGACTATCATTTTGACACACCATGTACGCTAAAACATCAAGTGGAACTATTACTTGCAGCTGGGTTTCGAGATGTTCGACTGAGCTGGCAAAGGGAGCACAACATTACCTTAATTGCCTACGTATAAAAACAGAATCAAAGGAGGTGCACCATGCCCACAAACCCAGAAAAAATCCTAATTGTCGATGATGAACAGGATATCTTGACTCTACTGGAGGATGTTCTACACCAAGAGGGTTATCAAAATATTCTAAAAGCGACCAGCGGTGAACAGGCCGTGGCGCTGTGTCGTAAGGAGAAGCCGGACGCAATGGTGTTGGATATTATGTTGCCGGGAATCGATGGCATCGAGGTCTGCAAACAGATTCGGGAAATTTCCTACTGTCCTATTGTGTTTTTGTCTTCAAAAAATGACGACGTAGATAAGCTTCTAGGCTTGAGTATTGGTGGCGATGATTATGTCACCAAGCCTTTCAGTCCCAAGGAAGTTGCCTATCGAATTAAAGCGCAGCTGCGGCGAAAATCCTATGAACAAGCGGATAAACAAAAATCCACCATCGAAATCGGCGCAATCCGGATCGATACTGACAGCCAGCGAGTTTACAAAGCCGACCAAGAAATCAGTTTGACCGCCCGTGAGTATCAGCTACTAGAATATATGGCGCAAAATGTTGGGAAGATCATCAGCAAAGAACGGCTCTACGAACAAGTGTGGGGAGAATACGCCAGCGGAGTGGACAATACCATGATGGTGCATATTCGCCACCTGCGGGAAAAGCTGGAAAATGATCCTTCCCAGCCAAAGCTGATCGCAACGGTCAAAGGTCTAGGCTACAAACTGGAACAGGTGTAGAATATGAAAAAATCCAGCTACAAATCAATTCTGATGCTCTACAGCACGCTGTTTATTTTAGCGATCCTAGTGATCCTGATCGGACTGGGACTGTTGGCTAAAGTCATCACCGCCACTGATCCTAACGGAAACACGGTCAAAAGCAGCTGGCCCCAGGAGTTTACCGACGATTTTTCGACTTATTTTGACCTTAACGGCGATGTTCCACAGATTAATCAAAGCGGTCTGCAGCAATTAAATGAGAACCACTTGTGGTTACAGGTGCTAGACGAAAATGGGACAGTTATTATGTCTAATAACACATCGGGTGAGCAGGCGGGCCACTATGCTCCGATGGACGTTTTATCTCTTTATCAAGGAGAAGAAAACTCGGCGGAAACTGTTTGTGCTAACCAAGTAACTACTAACAACGGCGAATGGACCTATCTCATCGGCTTTCCCATGAATATCGCCAAAGTCACGATGTTTGTGGATGGAGATAGTTTTTCCGGCGGTAAGAGTTTGGTGATCCCGCTGATGACGGCGGCAGGTTTCTTGATGCTGGTGATCGGCGGCGTGTTCGGTGTGTGGATTATTCGCCACATGGGAAAAATGACCCAGTCCATCGGTCAAATTTCCTATCGCCTATATGAACCGATCCAAGGAAATGGGCCGTTTCAGGATGTATACGATAGCTTAAATGAGATGAATAGTGAATTACAAAAGGGCGATCGGGAGCTGGTCCAAAACGAAAAAATGCGGGAGGAATGGATCACCAATATCACCCACGATCTAAAAACCCCACTGTCACCAATTCGCGGCTACGGCGAGCTTTTGGCCGACCCGGAAAACGTATTAACACCAGAAAAACGGGTCCAGTATGGTGAGACCATTTTGCGAAACACTGCCTACGCTGAGAAATTGGTGAACGATTTGAAGCTGACCTATCAGCTGAAAAACAAGATGCTGCCGCTGGAGAAGAAGTCCGTCAATCTGACTCAGTTTTTGAGGGAGCTGGTGATTGAAGTTCTGAATCATCATGAATATGCCGACCGGCTGATCCGCTTTGAGACAGATAGCGAAGCGATCGAATTTAGTTTCGACCCAACGCTGTTAAAACGCGGCATCAATAACCTGCTTTACAATGCCTTGATCCACAATCCCACAGAGACAGCGATTCAGGTTTCCTTACAGCTGGGTGACGACATTCGCATGATTATCGAGGACAATGGAAAAGGCATGACTTCAGAGGAAATTGACCGACTGTTTGAGCGTTACTATCGCGGAACCAATACCACGGCAAATACTGGCGGCACCGGGCTGGGCATGGCGATTGCTAAACAAATTATTGAGATTCATGACGGCACGTTAGTTGTCGAAAGCGTGCCAGGAAAAGGTACCCGCATCATCATCCATTTTCCATTAACGAATTAAGGTTAAACTAAGGTTGCCTGAAAGACAGGTTAAGGCTGTGAACGTATGCTTAGTTCACAGTCTTATTTGTGTTGGAGGAGGTGAAAAGGTGAAAAGGATACGAAAAATTTGGCCACTAGTTCTAACGGCGGGTCTTACTTTGAGCCTGACCTGTCTCGCTTTTGCGCTGTTACTCCGTCCTCAACCTTTAGAGATTGAAAACATCGACCTGAACACAGTCGCAGACGGAACCTATACCGGCATTTATCAAAATAAAATCCTGCTGGCAGTAGTTCAGCTGGAGGTGGAAGACTACGAGATTATCAGCATTGAGATTTTGGAACACAAGGAGGCCTATCTGCCGCAAGCTCGTCGGATTTCTGAGGCGGTGCTAGCTGACCAGTCACTGGAAGTGGATACCATCAGCGGCGCCACCTTCACCTGCGATACCGTAAAAAAAGCCATCGAGGATGCGCTCCAGCAGGGCATTACTCAACCATAGAGGGGTGAAAAAGTGAAAATTATTTTGAAATACATCTTAAACAGTATTAAAGAAAGAAAATTACGCACCATGGTCATGCTGCTGTCGGTGACCTTATCCACCACACTGCTGTTTGTTTCCTTTGGCATCGGCGCGTCTTATGAAAGTGCTCAGCGAAAAATGGCCATCGGTTATGCTGGCAAAGCCCGGATTGCCGTAACCAATATCGCAGAAAGCAACTGGATCACCAAAGCTGAAATTCCGGAGGTGGAGGGCATCCAACAAGCTGTCGGATTACTTCAAGCCGATGGACTTTACGACAAGGACGGCTATTATGAAAACTTCGACCTGATCGCCGGCGAGCTGGCAGATGTGGAAGCCATTAACGCGCCTAGGGTTCAAAGTGGGGATTTATCCAGCTTCAGTGGGAATAAAATCGCCGTGCCGGATCGTTTTGCCAGCAAGTACGGCACCAAAGTGGGGGACACGGTTCGCCTGAAGATCGCCGAGGACTACCACGAGTTTGAAGTTGCCGCCATTTGTGCTTATGATACGATTTTCCTGCGGAGCACCCGAGGTTTTAACGCAGTGATTCCTATTGAGACGCTATCGGAAATTGTTGGTTCAGACAAAGCCTACAGTGAAATCCTGATTGTGCCAAAAAGCGGTGCGGATGCCGATCAATTGCAGACGGACTTGACCGAAAAAATGAGCGCTCACGCTTACCAAGTTTCAGCGGTCTATAACGAAACCGCGGTGGCAGTCAACGCCCAGCAGAAATCGATGCCCTTTTATCTGATTAGCTTTTTTACCTTAACGATTAGCAGCTTTATTATTTATTCCAGCTACAAAATTATCACCTCGGAACGCTTAAAAGCGATCGGCACCTTTCGCAGTATCGGCGCTGATCAACGCACTGTCCGAAATATTTTGATGGCGGAAAGTCTGGTTTACGGTGTGTCCGGCAGCTTGTTGGGGATTCCGGCGGGCTATCTGACGCTGAAGTTTCTTCTATATGGTATGAGTGACACGGCTTCTTACGGGATTGAAATTCCGTTGGTGGTTTCACCTTTGAATGTGATTTTTTCTTGCGGAGTAGCCATCATCGTTTCGGTCTTGGGTGCTTATATTCCGGTGAAACGGGCTAGCAAATTGCCGGTGAAGGACGTGGTCTTAGGAACGGTGGAGGAAAAGCCGCCTTCCAATCAAAAGATTCTGTTGTTCGGTCTGTTATTATTCATCGTGTCGATTATCTTGCCAAGGGTTACCAGTGGGGAGATGGTAACGGTGGCCGGCGGGTTATCCTTACTGACGCTGCTGGTGGGAGCGATTTTGATCGTGCCGCTATTGATTAGTGCTATGTCGCAGATTTTGGAAAAGGTGTACGGCCTGCTGTTTGGCAATATCGGCAAGCTGGCTGCTCGCAACCTGCGGGGCAATAAAAATACCAATCAAAATATCACCCTGCTGTTCATCAGTATCTCGGCCATTATCGTGATCAGTACCGTGGGGAACTTTGTGAATGTTTATATCGGCGATGTTTTCCGCGATGCCAGCCTGGATGGTCTTTCCGATGCTAGGGTGAATGAAGACTTTATTGATGAAGTCAGAAATCTGGATACCGTCAGCGAAGTGCTTCCTTTATATGTTCTGGACGATACCGTTCAAGTCAACGGGCAAGCGCTACGGATGGAGGCCACCGATGATATTGCCTTGTTCAACGATATGCTGGGGATCAATTATAGCGGCGATGAGTCGGCAACCATGGAAAGTCAATTTGATCAAGGGCGCAACGTCATGCTGAATCGTGATGTCATCAGTGCGCTGAATCTGCAAATTGGCGACAGCGTGAATTTAAGCGGACCGGACGGAATTTTTAGCTATACCGTAGCCGGCAGCTTCCAGTCCCGCGCCGATGATGTGGCGGCGGTGATCCCATCTAGCTACGCCAAGGCTGATTTTTCCCCGACAGAATACGGATTCTTCGCCTTTAAAGCCGGCGATCCCGAGGCAGTTATGACTCAGCTTCGGGACATGCTGGGGGATCAACAACATTGGAGCCGCACGGTGGAAGAATATACCAACGATGCCGCTGAGACCATTAACACCTTCCTTTCACCGATGCAAAAGCTGACCTGGTTTATCCTGCTGCTGGCAACAGTAGGGATCATCAATAATTTGCTGATTAATTATTTGCAGAAAAAACGGGCCATTGCCATGTACAAATCGGTGGGATTGAGCAACGCCCAGAACCTGAAAATGACCATGATCGAAGGCTTTTCGGTAGGGTTGTTGGGGGCTTTGCTGGCGGTGGCGGTATCCTATGTGGAAATCAAAACGGTGTTCCTCGTAGCTGGACCGAAAATTTCAATGGAGCCGCAGCTGGAATTATCCACCTTCCTGTTTGCCGCCTTGATGGGCATTGTTATTACGCTGATTGGTTCAGTAGTACCGATTGTCAAAGGCGCCACCATGAAACTAGTGGAGGAAATCAAATTTGAGTAAGCACCCAGCCGAAATACATCCAACAGGCATTGGACAGAAAGGATAGGAATATGACGAGAAATAATGGACGTGTGGCCGTAGAAGGTCAAAATATTACTAAACAATACCAGGTAGGCACGGTGGATACAACTGTGCTGAAGAACCTGTCAGTGAAAATCGATCGGGGAGAATTTGTCTCCATCATGGGGCCATCAGGCTCAGGTAAAAGCACCTTACTCTATATTTTGAGCGGATTAGATGCGCCGACTAAAGGAATTGTGCTGCTAAATGGTCGGGATATTTCGAGGCTGGAGGATGGAAAAATGAGCGTACTGCGCCGCCGCAGTATCGGCTTTGTCTTCCAGTTTTACAACTTGATTCCTAATTTGAATGTGGAGGAAAATATTCTGCTGCCGGTGTTATTAGACGGCAAGGATATGAAGGCTTACAAAGAAAAACTGGATCACATTCTGGAAATTGTCGGGCTGACCCAGCGGCGCAAGCATACCCCGCGAGAACTTTCCGGCGGCCAGCAGCAGCGGGTAGCGATTGCCCGAGCGCTGATTAACGATCCGGATATCATTTTTGCCGACGAGCCAACCGGTAATCTCGACAGCAAATCTGGCACCGAAATCTTAACCCTGCTGCAGAAAATCAATCAAGAACAGGGAAAAACCATCCTAATGGTGACTCACTCAGAGGATGCCGCCCAGTATGGAAATCGAATGATTTTTGTTCGCGATGGCGTGGTGGAGCAGGGGTAGGCAACTGTAAAGCGAAAAAATAGAAAGAAAAACGCCTTTGTACAAAACACAAAGGCGTAAATGGCAATAATATTCTTATTTGTTGTATTCATTGAATTTGTTAATCAAGCCTGCTATGTCATTCTGAGATAATTTACCAAGCTTTTGACTTTGCATAATCTCTGCAAGAGGAGCATCAAATAAGATGCTCACGTCAACGAAAGAACGAGTTTTTAGTCCTGCTTTTTTCCAGTCTTGAATCTCATAAAGTTTCTGTTTGTACCAATCTTTATCAAATTTCTCTTTGTAACTATACACGCCAAGAACCTCTAGCAATGCAAAAGACTCATCAGAAATTTTAAAAATTACCACTGGTCTATCTTTCTTTCCAGAATCATCTGTAAAACGGACAGCAGCTAGGTAAATGTCATAATTAGCCGTGTCGAACCCACTCCTTAACATGTTCTGGGGCGTCATCTGGAAGAATAAGCGAACCATCACCATTGGATTTTAGACTTACTCTTTTAGTTTTTTTAGGACTTGAAATAATTGGTAAAACATTTTCTTCGTTTATTTTGTAGAAGAGAAATGCTTTTATTTCGTTGCCGTCTGTTAAGCCTAGTTCATCTAAGGTTTTCTTTTCGTCGTCTGTTAGATTCATTTCAACAGTTGTCAAAGTTATCAACCCCTTTTCTATATAGATCACTCAGTATTTACCGACTATTCAAGGTGCTTTTTGCAACAGTGAGTGTGAGAGATGTTTTGCTAAATCATTAAATATCTGCTATTTATTATAGCACGAAAGTATGGGTTTATCTATGTTCTGTTCTTGTGTACAGGTTATTCAAAGCCTTTAGAAAAGGATACGACTTCAATTTTATTGCTGCTGCAATCTTCACCTTTGTTTCATCGCGTATCTTCACTTCGATCATCCTTGGAGCTGTCTATCTTGTAGAAGAACATGGTCAAAAACGTCTAGAAAAGAAACTGGAGGATGAGGAGGAGTAGTGGAGTTTATTGTCCTGGATATACTGATTATTACACCACAAAAATAGCCGTTAACTTGCTAATCCCTCCCAAAATCACATTGGAAGTCAGCAGGTTAACGGCTATTTTATAAACAGCTGGACGTCATTAAAAAAAGTCGAACTGTCCCCATAATTATCGTTTCAGAGGAATCAACTTCAGCAGCTGATACAGCCTATTTCGTTCAGCTATGGTTCTTCAAAGCAAGAACCCTTTGTTTGATATTCTCCCGAACGGTTCTAAATTCAGCCAAAATTTCTTCCTCTGTTCCGGTTGCTTTGGCAGGATATTTTAGATTCCAGTGGAAATGCTCCTTGCCTTTAGGAATTACCGGGCACTTATCCTTGGCATCACCGCAAAGAGTAACAATCAAATCAGCTTTGTTGAAATAGCTCATATCAAGTAGATCAGAGGTTTGTTCAGAAATATCCACCCTATCTTCAGCCATTACTTTCACGGCTTTAGGGTTCAGACCGTGGGTTTCAATCCCGGCACTTTTAATTTCAAATTGATTCTTTGGCAAGAGCTTATGAGCATAGCCCTCAGCCATTTTGCTGCGGCAGGAGTTGCCGGTACATAGAAAATAAATCTTTTTCACGCGGTATCACCTCCGAAACGGCTTGTTTTTCCTGTACCTTCAGTAAATGAAAGCCATCACTATCAACCGATACATAGATGATTATCTATGTATCGGCCAAAAAAATTTATACTCCAACAGGGCTAAAATCGGCTTGCCATTCTTCCACGGCGAAATTGCCGTTAGACAGCTCAGCTACCTTTTCAATCCACTCCAATTCATTGAAGGAACGAGCCTTTAAGACGTCATTTTGCGTATCGGCAGCATACATGCTTTGGTTAACCAGCCACCAAGTATGGGAAATCTTTGCCCGATCTAAATCTTCATCCAAGCGCATCGACTCATAAACCGGCGTTGTTTCAGGTAGGGTCACCATTAACACTTCCGTATCATCAGAATTTTGCAGGCGTGGCAAGAGTTTTTGAATCGAAACCGGTACTTCACCAGAGCTTCTTTCCACTTCCCGAGCATAGCTTTGAGTCGAATCCAACAACAGTAAGGTATGACCTGTTGGTGCTGTATCAATCACGACAATCTCATCATCAGACTTGTCAACAATTTCCGCAAAAGCCCGGAATACTGCGATTTCTTGGGTACAAGGGGAGCGCAAATCTTCTTCCACGTAAGCCACATCATCGTCATTCATCGTTGCTCGTGCTTTTGACAGAACCTCTTCTTTGTAATCAGCCAATTCCTTTTCTTCGTCAATATGACTAACTGAGATAGGCAGGTCTCCTGCGATAAACAGATTCAAGTGATCAGCTGGATCAGTGGTTGCCAGGTGTACTTTTTTACCAGCTTGAGCCAATTTTTTAGCAATTTTGATGGCAACTGTCGTTTTGCCAACGCCGCCTTTGCCCATGGTAAAAATGATCTTTTTATTTGTGCGGATAAATTCTTCAACTACCTTATCCAAATGAGGAAAATCAGTCACTTCCTTTGTCTGTTCCTCAAGGGCTGGCTGCTGATCCTTCAATAAAATTTGCAGCTTATCAATCCCCGTCACATTGTAAGGCCGTAGTGGGATATAGAAGGTATCAAAGTCTTTTAGTGGTTCCGGCATATTTTCTAGATCATGGGTCTGTTCTTGATAGATAAGTTGAGAAATTTCGTCATCATGAACTTCCAGCAACCCATTCACAACCAATTTTTGATTTTGAATCCCTAATTTTCTCAGCTCTTCTGAAGCACGCTCAGCTTCAATCAATGGTGCTTTTTGTGGGCGAGTAACGAGAATTAAGGTTGTTTGTTCAGCGTTCGTTAAGGTTTCTACTGCTTTTTCGTACATATCTTTTTTATCGCCGAGTCCTGATAATTGCCCTAAGCAAGAAACACCTGTTGTATTTTCATCTAGGTAATTATTCCAAGCAGAAGGCAGCTGTAACATACGCAAGGTGTGGCCAGTTGGTGCAGTATCAAAAATGACATAATCAAACTGATCGGCAACTTCAGGGTCCGTCAAAAAATTGGCAAACTCGTTAAAGGCCGCAATTTCTACCGTACAGGAACCAGATAGCTGCTCTTCCATGTTCGCTAACGCGCTGTCTGGAAGTATTCCCCGGTAAGGACCAACGATACTTTCTTTGTATTCTGCCGCAGCCGTAATCGGATCAAAGTTAGCTACTTGAAGATTGTCGATTCCTTCAATCGGAGTGGGTTTGTTCGTTAAGGTGGTTTGAAAAACGTCCTGCAAATTAGAAGCCGGATCAGTACTTACCAGCATAACTTTTTTATTGTCTTGAGCCAAAGAAGTAGCAGTGGCACACGCAGTCGTTGTCTTACCCACGCCACCTTTTCCGGTAAAGAACAAATATTTGGTTAATCCCATGCGCTCGGGAAGGTATTGAATCATTTTGTTTCCTCCTTGTTTAAATCTTGGCTTAGGAAAAGGCTGTTTAGCAACAGCCTTCGCCTCCGCAGCATCCGCCAGAATTGTTGGCAGCTTGTGTAACAAATTGCACTTCTGCATATTTACCGAACTCTTCCAAAGTAGGATAAGCAGCTTCTTTCACAACTTCACCATCTAAGAGAGTAACCGGTAAAATATCGTTGCCCTTTTCTTGAAGTAATTTCAAGATGGTGGGGTGGTTAACAAAGGCATCGGGGTCACTGGTTAAGTTGTGACGTGATGCTTCAATCGAGTCTAATCCCTCAAATGTCTCGAAGACTGAGGTAACCATCAATAATTCCTCATCAACAGATGGTCCGCAAACACCGGTGGAGCAGCACATTGCTGGCTCAAATAGTTCCAATTTTTTCATCGTTTTTTTCTCCTTTACAACTACAGTTTTTATTGTGGCAAACGCAATCTTCCTCATCCGAGAATAATTGCATCATAGAACCCATAAATTTATCTACAAAGCTTTCGGTTAATTGATAGTGGTGCCATTGCCCTTCTTTCGTTACCAAGACAACACCTGCTTTTTCCAAAACCTTCATATGATGGGAAAGGGTAGGCTGGGTAAAGTCAAAGTGAGCCAAGATATCACACGCACATAAGCTGCCGCAAGACAGCATATCGATAATTTTCAAACGTTTAGGATCAGCCAGCGCTTTCAGCATGACCGACATTTCATCGTAATTCATTTGTTTTCCTCCTTATATAGAAGTTCATCTATGTACATAATATAGACGATCATCTATATACTGTCAATCATTTCTGTCCTTTTTCTGAAAAGTACTGTGATTATTTAGTAAAAATATGTATGAGTACCGAGTAACATTCAAAAAGAGTTCAAGGGAACAAGCAGCGTTAATTCAGCCTTCTTCAGCATTTGCTGCTAACCCTTCAGGCTAGGATTAGCAAATTAACAAACAAGCGATTGACATTCAACCAAATATGCTCTAAGGTTTAAGTGAACACGCGGAGGCGCTCATTCTTAGAAATGATAGCCGGACAAGCTGACAGGTGAAACTCCTGTTTTCTTGTCCGGCTTTTTTTCGTAAAGAAAGAGAAGGTTTTCGCTATTACTGACTGGTATCCGGCTTGCCAAAGCTGGGAGCTTACAATCAAGGAGGATTTACAAATGGAATTGCTGCAAAAGAGAATACGTCCACTTTATTTCAGGTATTTGGCGGCTGCGTTTGGCAGTACCTTGATTACCTCGATCTACAGTATCGTGGATATGGTGGTTGTTGGGCAATACGAAGGACCAAGCGGGACTGCGGCGTTGGCGATTTTTGCGCCGATTTGGAATATCATTTTCAGTTTGGGGCTGCTGACGGGGATTGGTGGTTCGGTGCTATACAGCGCCGCCAAGGGCAAAGCCAAGAAAGATGACAGTGCCAACGCCATCTTCACCACTGCTGTGATTGGCACAACGGTGTTGGCGTTAATCAGCTGGCTGGGAGTCGTATTTTTTGATCGTCAGCTGTTGATGCTCTTTGGTGCAGAGGAAACACTGCTTCCGCTAGCCTTAAATTATTTAAAACCGCTGAAATTCGTGATCCCGTTTTTCACCTTTAGTCAGCTGCTGGCGGCTTTTTTGCGAAACGACAACAACCCGGGACTTGCTACGATGGCCGTGCTGATCTCGGGGGTTGTGAATATTGTTGGTGATATTTTCTTTACCTTTACCTTGGATATGGGGATTTTTGGTGCCGGACTAGCAACTGGGCTTAGCGGAGTTATATCCGTGCTGATTATGCTGCTCCATTTTAAAAGCAAAAAGAACACCCTTAAATTGGTGAAACCCACTGGCCTGATGCCAAAATCACGTCAAATTGTGACTACCGGCTTCTCGACCTTTTTTATTGACATTGCGATGGGGATCTTGACCATGTTCTTCAATCGCCAAATTATTCGTTATGCCGGAACAGACTCTCTAGCGGTATATGGAGTGATCGTTAACATTAGTACAGTGGTTCAATGCTGTGCCTATAGTGTCGGGCAAGCGGCTCAACCGATCCTTTCGATTAATTACGGCGCTAAAGAGTGGGGCCGGATTAAGGAAACCTTGAAATATGCGCTGTGGACAGTGGCCTTTTTCAGCATTGTTTGGACGGCGGCTACACTAGCGTTTCCCAATGGTTTTGTTCGGGTATTTATGGCACCGACCGAAAGTGTGCTGGCCGTTGCACCAACCATTATCCGGCGTTATTGTCTGTCATTTATGCTGATGCCCTTTAATGTCTTTTCCACCTATTATTTCCAAAGCTTGCTAAAACCGGTGGCCTCTTTCGCAGTCTCTTTAGCCCGTGGCTTTGCTATCAGCGGTACGCTGATTTTCGCTTTACCGATGCTGTTTGGCGGCGATGCTATGTGGTTTGCCATGTCGATCACTGAATTAATCGTGGCACTGGGCGCTTTGGCACTGATGGTGTTGTATACTAAGGCGCTAAGCAAGAAGAAGGTAACGACTATTAGACAGTATTAGTGCCTTAATTAAGCACGTTAATACAATTTTTCAAGGTTGGTAATAAACAGTGTAGGCGTGGAAAAGTGGATACAATTATCGACAGGTGTACTATTTAAATTGGTTTTATATAACGTGTTTCGTTATATAATATAACTATTATAGTTATTCTGTGAATTATAAAAAGCAGGTATATCTATATTATTATACTTAGCACCTGTCGATTTCGTTTGTAAATAGTTTTTATAAAAATAAGATTATACAGGATTCGGCGTGGGATTTAACGTATTTTTTTTATTACTCTGATCTGAGAGATGGTTTTCTAGCACAAATTAATTTAGATTAATAAAAAAATAATGATGAGCCGCCTTGATTTAATGCGGTTCTTTTAAATAACGTGAAAAAATTCTTAAAATACTATTGACATTTAGTGAAATATCCTTTAGCCTATAGGCGACAAATCGAGTAAAACGATTTCAAAAAAGGAGGCACGTCAATTGAATGAGCATATGTTAGATTTTCAGAAACTTTTTAAGCTGCAGCGAGTAACGTTGGAGAGCCGTATCAGTACCTACTACGATGAAACCCACGATGCGACCAACACGATTAAATATTTGGCCGCTCTTCAAATTCGCGATGAATTAAGCGCCGACGACTTTAGCTTCGTACTAAGGGAGCTAGTCCACTACATCTTCCTGCAAACTAAATCAACGCGCGCATTACGCCGCTATTATTATTTATTCCAAGATTATTTTGCCACGAAAGAGTGGAAGCAGTTAACGTCCCGCTTATTTACGGTGAAACAATTTATTGCTGAGAAAATTGCCCAATTAAGGGATCTAGTTGAACAGGTACGTCCCGAAGCTTTTTCAGTACCTTGAAGACCTTAAAATGAAACCGCAACCAAATTGACATAGATATTTTGAAAAGGAAAGGAACGAGTGAAGACATGTTAAGTTTAAGTGCTACATTTGAAAATAGTGCGGGGCGTTGTCATAGCCTGCGTGTGAAAGATCCAGATCGAAAGAAACCAGCCGAAGAAATCCGTGCCAGCTTAGAAAAATTAGTCCGCCTTAATTTATTTGAAAAAGACGAGGTGGGGCTATTTAAGAAATTAATCAGCGCCAAATTTGTCGAAACGATTGAGACACCGCTGTTTGATTTGCGGGAAGAAGACAGTCAGGGAACCGTTGAGCATCAGCCGGAAGCTATTCAAGTCGCTGAAGTATCACAGCCGGAGTCTGACCAAATTCAGGAGATCCCTCAAGCTGTTCAGTCAGATGCTTATCCAGCAGTGGGTCGCCAAGCGACAGCCGCAATCGAAGCCCAACTAGCAGGTAGTCAAGCGTATGCTAATTCCGCTACTGAAGTCCCATCCACCGACCCATCCGAACAACTAGGCGAACGCCAACAATTAGAAATCATGATTCCCGAAGACTTGGATGTTGCCAGTTTATCCGAGGAAGATTTGATGGCAATGTTGCAGGCGAGCTTACCGGAAGGAGCGGTGCTGGAGAGTTTTAGCTTGGAAGATATTGTGGTAGGGGTCGAGGAGTCAGGCACGCAACCTACCGCTAACTCGTCCCCGCAATCAAGCTTGGAAAACACAACTACAACTATCAATACACCACCGGAGGAACCCGTCGAAAGTAGCCTAGAGGAACCTGCACCGGAGAATAAATCCAAATGGTTCCCGAAGCGAAATACCAACAACAATCCACTAGCCGGCTTTTCCATGGACAAGCGGAAAAATAAAAAAGCGCTGAACCGTTTGAAAAGGAATAAAAAGAAATAGCTGATTAACAAGGTCACAAACTAGAGGACGTCTTCGACTGCGGACCAGTTACTTAAACCAAAAATAAGCCCAAAGGAAAGACGATCGATTCCTTTGAGCTGAAAGATTGATTTATAGTTCCAATGATTCGCCGACAGCCATTACTTTAACAACACCTGCTGGTAGAGCGTCAACTAGTTCTTGCGGGTCTTGTTTAATTAATGGGAAGGTATTGTAATGAATTGGCACAACCTGTTTGGCTTTGAGTCGTTTGGCGGCACTCGCTGCTTCTAATGGCCCCATAGTGAAGTTGTCGCCAATTGGCAAGAAGGCAACATCGATAGCGTAGGCTTCCCCGAATAAAGCCATATCGCCGAAGTTCGAGGTATCACCAGCGTGATAAATGGTCTTTCCTTCGGCTTGAAGAATAAAGCCGGCAGGTTCACCCATATAAATCATCTGGCCATCTTTTTCATAGCCTGAGCTGTGCTGGGCGTGGACCATTTTTACCCGTCCGAAAGGGAAATCATATTTTCCGCCGATGTTCATGCCGTGGGTTTTTGTGGCGCCTTCTTTTCTAGCAAACGCAGCTACTTCGACAATGCTAATGATCGTTGCATCATTGCGCTGAGCTATTGGTACCATATCACCTACATGATCATCGTGACCGTGGGTGATGAGTATCCAGTCGGCTTTTACCTCATCTGCTTTCAAATCAGTGACCGGATTTCCGGTGATAAAAGGGTCAAACAAAAGCGTTTGCCCATCATTTAAATCGATTGCAACGACAGAGTGGCCATGGTAAGTCAGTTTCATCCGAATCATCTCCTTTTTCTTCATTATACCGAAAAATGCAGGAAATGACGCAGAAGGGTTTTTATTTTCTGTTAAAACAATTAGAATATAATGAAAAGGGAGGAAGATAGATGAAGTTAGTAGTAGAAGAAAACTTGAAGAAGCTAGGGATTTCTTTAGCCTATACAGTCGTAGAGTTTACCAATAGCGAATACAGTGAGGATATTTGGGGAAAATTACTGAATCCATTGATTGCGAAGATTGAAGCCGAGGATACGATTGAAATGATCAAAGACGATGAGAAAATGGTTGCTACCAAGAAAGCCTATCGTGCACTAGGCAAAGATCCAGCCCGTTTCCGTCCGTCTTCGGACAGTTTGTGGCGTCGGGTCATTCAGAAAAAAGGCTTGTATCAAATCAATGACCTAGTTGATGTGAACAATTACTTCTCTTTGTTATACAAATTGCCCTTTGGCAGCTATGATTTAGGTAAAATTGGTGACGAGATTACCTTAACGGTCGGTGGAGTGGGTGAAAGCTATGCTGGAATCGGTAAAAAAGCAGTGAACATTGAAAATCTGCTCGTGCTGGCGGACGGGGAAGGTCCTTTTGGCAGCCCGACGTCCGATTCGACTCGAGGGATGATTGGTGAGGATACTACGCAGGCAGTGGTGATCGGTTATGTATTTAGTAAGATGGATGTTGAAGCGATGCAGCAGGAAATCAAGGCATTAGCTGAAGAGTATTTAAAAGATTGCAAGGTTATTGAACAAGCGGTTGTTTAATTTGTTGGGCAAAAAAGCGTGGCTGTGACACAAACCGTCACAGCCGCTGAAAACCGCATAATCGGTGTAACTAAAGCAGCTATTTCCTACGATTAGCAAACCAGCACCAAAAATTTCGGCTGCACAAACTAGCATCGTAAGTACCATGCTAGTTTGTGCAGCCTTTCTTGACTTATTCCCAACCTTTACAGACATCAACCCAGCTGTTGCTTTTAGCATACTCTTCTAACTCGGAAATGGTTAATTCAATCGCACTTTTTGGACCGCCGCAAGCTGGAAAAACGGTGTCGAAGCGTTTTAAGGATTCATCTAAATAGACAGCAACGCCTTCTTTAATCGCAAACGGACAGACCCCGCCAATGGGATGCCCGATTTTTTCCTCTACTTCATCAGGCTTTATCATCAATGCTCGTTCACTAAACGCCTGTTTGAATTTGGCATTGTCTATTTTCGCATCGCCAGCGGTTACTACCAAAATGGCTTGATCGGCTTTTTTTAAGTGAAAGGATAAGGTTTTAGCGATCCGCTCAGGTGCACAGTTAAGCGCTTGAGCGGCCAATTCCACGGTAGCGCTGGAAACCTCAAATTCAATCACCCGATCTTCCATCCCATAAGTGGAAAAATAAGCTTTAACATCTTCTACTGCCATGAAACATCCCTCCAGTTCCTTCAATGATACCGAATTTTGGTTAGGTGGTAAATGGGTTTTTATGGAAATAGGGAAACAAAGGGAGCGGATCTAGTAAGAGCTTAGTGAGAAACTGAGGAAAATCACATTCGCACATATGTGCATATTTCCATCTTTTTGTAAAAAAAGAAACGTGATACGGCAAGGTTTTTAGATTTTTTGGTGAAAAATTGCTGTCCGGATTGCCAACAGATGCTATGCTAAGTCCATAGAAAAAACAAAAAGGAGCGTTTTATTCATGGAATTTATGTTAGATACTGCCAATATTGCCGATATCAAAAAATATGTAGAGATTTTACCGGTAGCAGGTGTTACTTCGAATCCATCGATTGTGAAAAAAGAAGGCAAGGTCGCATTCTTCGACCACATGAAAGAAATTCGCAGCATTATTGGTGAAAGTCGTTCATTGCATGTGCAAGTTGTTGCTAAAGATTATGAGGGCATGATCAAAGATGCTGAAACTATTTTAGCTAAAATCGATCAAAAAGTATTTATCAAAGTGCCTGTCAGCGAAGTTGGTCTAAAGGTAATCAAAGAATTAAAACGTCGTGGGATCAACGTAACAGCTACCGCAATTTATACTAAGTTTCAAGCATACTTAGCGATTGCAGCCGGAGCTGATTATATTGCACCTTACTTTAATCGGATGGAAAATATGGGCATCGATCCGCGGGAAGCTATTTTTGAAATGGCTGAAGAGATCGAACGCTCTAACAGCGAAACGAAAATCGTTGCCGCTAGCTTCAAAAATGCTGGTCAAGTCAACGCCGCCTTAGAAAGCGGCAGCCAAGCAGCTACAATGGGTGTTGATATCATCCAACAAGCGCTAGCCATGCCATCGATCGGCCAAGCAGTCGATGATTTCACTGCTGATTGGGAAGCCGTATATGGTGCTGATAGCAACCTTTCTACTATTTAAATCAGAAAATTAGGGCACTTCTCTGGGGAGGCGTGCTCACTTTTCTGATTATAATTATTATTAACTGATCATAATTCTTGCATAGTCTGCTTCTTTAGCGTACACTAATAGAGTAGACAAAAAGAAGTGAGGGATTAATAATGAACTATGGAAAAACAAAAGAAGTACTAAACCAACTAGTAGCCGATCTTAGTCAAATGAGTGCTGTAATCCACCAAACCCATTGGTACATGCGAGGACCAGAATTCTTATCGCTGCATCCTTTAATGGACGATTATATGGACGAAATCAATGATCAACTAGACGTAATCTCTGAACGCCTGATTACCTTAGATGGTTCTCCTTATTCGACGTTAAAAGAGTGGGCAGAACACACTGGTATCCAAGATGAAGTAGGTAGCTGGGACCGCACGATTCCTGAACGGATGGAAATCTTAGTGAAGAACTACCGCTACTTAGCAGATCTTTACCAAAAAGGTATCGATGTAGCTGGTGAAGAAGGCGACGACAGCACCCAAGATATCTTCACAGGGTTTAAGACAGACGTTGAGAAAAAAATCTGGATGCTGCAAGCTAAGCTTGGCAAAGCACCTAGCATTGACGCATAATCAAATAAATGGTGAAGGCTTCTCCGTCTTGGGGAGGTCTTTTTTAGTTCCCTCGGCATCGACAAATTCTAGTGAGTTCAAGTCCCGAGTGCCTCCTAGCAGTAGAAGCCACCTAGCTAAAAACAAGGGTGTCCTCCATGTTGACATGGAATCTGAAGGAAGCTCGAGGCAAATCTCAACTCAGCACAAGTAACCGCCTAGCCGATTCTAGACTAAGATCGGTCAGGCGGTTTTGGTATATATAGATGTTTGTTTTTTAGGGACGTCTTGTGATAGTCATTGATCGTTTTCCTCCACGCTTGATCAACGAGACTCAGAATCAACGTTAATCCAATGTAGTTCGAATCTCTTCTATTTGCTCAATAGTTAAGTTAGTGTATTTTACGATTTTTTCAATCGGTTCCTTTTCTTCTAACATATTTAAAGCAATCTCTACAGCTTTCATATCAGCGCCTTCTTCAAGCCCATCTTCCCAAGCATAAGCAATTTCTGCATCTTTAATCGCCTGTGCCTTATCTACTCTCATAATCATCGTTTGTTCCTCCCTTTCCATTGAATGATAATCTGTAATCCGTTGTGCTTCTTTCAAATAATCGGGGGCGTCATCACTGACTTCACCAGTATTGAAAAATCGTTGCCAATGATAAGCAGCGCTGGATTTTTCAAGGTTCACGTTTGTCAAACTGAAAAAACAAAGCGTCAAAATTCTCTGCTTCCGCTTATTCAAGAATGGTTTGTAGGTCTTGTCGTTGCGTAAACTAAAGGTCTGAATGGCATCTGCGTCTTCTTCAAATAAATCAAAGCCAAGGATATTGATCCCATAAGCTGGGCACAAGGCGGAATAATTATTCTTCTTAATATAAGTCTTGACCTTTTTGTCTCCGTAGGGGGAAGCAAAAACCTTCGATAGATAGAAAACCGCCCGTTCTTCAAAGAAATAATGAGGATGTACCTGCATTTCAATCGTTACCTGACTACCATCTTCGGTTACTGCCAGTACATCAACCTCTGTACGTAGCAGCTTTGTTTTTTTCAAAGATTTCTTGTAACTGTCGATGTGGTACGTTTCTCTGGGTATTAGTGCCTTAAACTCTTTGCCTAAAATATCTCGAACAAAAGCCTTTAGAATGTGTGGGGAATCCTGACTGGTCATTAGCTTGCGGAACAGTAAATCGTTAGTTGGATATATTTTCGGTACGTTTTTCATCTAATTCTCCTCTACTTTCCATAGATAGAGAATTTTTCACCATTAGTATACCATGGCACTGCATCCTCTATCAAAATTCGGTTCAAATAAACATATGCAAAATAAGCCAAATTTTTCCGAAAGCGATAAATAAATCTGATCTTATAGGGAAATTCTTTGAACAATCATGTCCTTTACCTAAAATTACCCGTACAGAAAAAGCGCAACATCGAAAAGAATTGCTTAATAGGTGATAGAAGTATGAAAGGCATAGCCCAAAAATCGTCACCTGCTTCCTCTATATAATAGAAAGAACCTATCAACTTCCACCCAAAAGCCGTATTCTTTCACCAATCTGCCCAACTTCACTATAATAAGAGCAGGAGGTGCTTAGAATGGATAAACAAGCACAATTTGAGATGAAGGTTAGCAATTTAGCCAACCGTTTTTTGTATAATAGTTTAACGACACCCCAACGATTATTGCCGTTGGCAGAGAAAATTGCGCGTGATGGGCAGAAATTAGCGAAGGAATATGACGAGCAGCAGCGAATTCAGTCGGTGGCCGAGGAGCTGCTGAAGGCGATGGATGGATCATTGTATTTAGTGGACTTGCTGGCAAACGCGATTCTGACGAAAGAGTACAGTCATTTATCAGAAAGTGAGCTGGTAGATCAGCTGGCGAAGGTGGAAGGCCAGTCGGATGAAGAAAAGCGACTGATTCAGCTGTTAATGGAGTCCATTCAGACGAATCTACAACAAGGTGTCCCTTTAGAGAAGATTTACTACGAAAACTATTTAGTGGAATATGCATCAAGTTTAATGGAGATATATGTGATCCAGCATTTGAAGGATCAGGAGGAGTTCTTAAATGAATTGCAGCCGTTCATCCAGAAGGATCGGGAAAGTGATGTGCCATACGGGATCTTCATTCGGGTGACGAATAATTTCAAAAAAGAACTGGCTCGGCAATATTACCAATACGAAACGGTTGTGAAGCTAATGGAGACCGACGCTCGGTAATCTTCACAGTCCGACGAATATTCTAGAAAGAGGTTGTGACAGAAGTGTTCAGCTCCGAGAAATAAGCCGCATAATCCGAAAATAGCTTCTCATATTTTTGCGATTATGCGGCTTATTTCGTAAAAGAGCTACTTCAGTCACACCGATTATTCGGTTTTCAGTGGCTGTGACGTTTTATGTCACTGCCACTTTTTAATTTGAACTTATTCTTGTGAAGGATAACGATTACCGAAAACAAGTCTTTAGCAGTTTGTTCCAAAGTTGATGAAGCAGTCGTTTCAGCACTTTCTATTTTGCCATTAACTTAGTAAAATAGAAGTGTGAAGGTGCATACTCTTCAAGGGGGCTTCGTCCATGAGGATCAGAACTAGGAGTAGTTAAAAAAATAGGAGGGAGACAGGATGGATACGATAACAGTGTGCATTATCTCAGCCGCAGTAGCTGCGACGATTGATTATCTGATCTATAGAGTACGTCAAAGAGAAACTAGTTCTGCAAAAAAATATGTTATCAGAGCACCAAAGGAGTTTATGATCATAGGGATCTTTTATACATTATTTTTTGCAGGCTGTTTTTTATTGGCTCGAATACAATCTCCCGAAGAAGTCATCGATGGCTATCTGATATTTATGGTGGTTTTAGTGTTTGCATTGGGGGGCTTATTAATGATCGCCCCGATACCGGGTATTTGGGATGTAATTGTTGACGACGATGATATTACAGTGATCAAATGCTTTATCTTCAAAAAACATTGGAAACTATCAAAAGTGGTTAGAGCGAAACAGACAAGAGGCGGCCTCAAATGCTACGTTGCAGGGAGAAAAAGAAAAGCCTTTTTTGTTGATAAAATGTGCGAAAATGTGACCAAATTTATTAAATGTTTAGAAAAACAAAACATACCAATTGAATGGATGAAGGACACTCCAAGTAAAAAATAAGTAGTTGAAAAAGGAGTCACGTAAAAAACGTAGGGTAAATTAACCCCCACGTTTTTTTTATTGTAAAAGGATAAAGTTTTCACAGACGTTAACGGTATTCGACTTCTCAATCTAGTATTGCCAGCAGTGAGTGACGTGTTTGGGAAGCGGTTCTAATGAGCTATTTCGAAAACTTATAAAAACCAAAACGAACAGCACAAACCAATAGATTCACCCCGACTAATAACAACAAGATTTCATCTTTACTGATAAACAAGTAGCGATAGAGATAGATAAGGGTCACGATAAGAGCTTATCTGTATGTAGCAGTTTGAGCAATGTCCGGCTTAACAAACTAGCTTTGTCGACAATAAGCGAAAATTTTGAGAAATGTGAAAAGCCATTTATCAAAATTTTAGTCTTATTGCTCCAAAGCTAAGCGAGTTTGCCAAGCCTTTCTTTTAATAAATCGTCTCCTGGGGATCAGAGTGGGCAAGGACATATTCTTTAAAGTTAGTAACGACAGGTGTCAGGTAGGCTTCTTTGTTGGTTACCAAGTAAAAGTAACGTTCCCAATTCAGATTCTTCAAACGAATTTTCTTCAACGGCAAAGATTCCAACACACCCATATCTGGTACGACTGCCATACCAAACCCTTGACTGACTAGACCAGCAATGACTTGATCCACCGTTACTTCGTAGACAATATTGTAGGTACAGTTATTGCGCTTAAACGCACTGTCGACGATACTTCGCAGACCGCTGCTTTTGCTAAAGCCGATTTGCGGAAAAGGCTGTGTTTGTTCCAAATTAATTTCATCAAATTTTGCCAATGGGTGATCCAAAGGGGTAATCACTACTAGTTCTTGGTTTGCTACGGGAATAAATTCAATCAAAGGTTCATTAGGCAAATAAGAACAGATCCCAATGTCGTACTTCATGCTTTTAATCCCCTCGATAATCTCCTTCGTAATCCCGGCAGAAGAATGAAAGTCAAATTCGATCTGTTTTTCGGGATTGGCATCAATAAATCCCTTGGCAAAGCGGGGCGCGTAACGGGTCCCTAATATAGGTAAAAAGGCAAAGCTGATATACCCGCTGCCTTTGCTGATTTTTGATACGGTTTCGATCCCCGTATCTAACATGTTTAATGTTTTGCTGACATAATCATGAAAGATCAACCCAGGCTTTGTTAAGACGACATTCCGCCCTTTTTTTTCAAACAGAGGAACACCAAGTTCGGCTTCAAGAGAAGAGATGGCGTTGCTTAAGCTGGGCTGAGTGACATTAAGCAGTTTGCTTGAACGGGTGTAATGCTGTTCACGGGCAAGGACATCAAAATATTTTAAGTGTTGTAAATTCATAATTTGCAAGCTCCCTAAGCGCAGTTTTCTTCATTATAGCAAAACCTATTTCCTAAACCTATAGATTATTCGACAAAAACCAATTAGATATTTCACAAATTACAGGTTAGAATAAATCCATAAAGTGATTGTGAAGTAAGGAACATTAATTATTATGTTGATTTTCGTGAAATTAACTGAAAACAGGAATGTTTCTTATTTAAGTAACCGCTTTTTTGGCGAAATAGTCCAAACCATGAGTCTGAATTTGTCAGCTCATGTGAAAAAAATAACTTTAGACAAACTTTAGGAGGAAATAGTAATGAGAAAAGTACCTTTGACAATCAGTTCATTTACATTAGGCGTGGAAATCGATTTTGAAGAACGAGTAAAAGCAGCGAAAGCGGCAGGCTTTGACGGAATTGGTATTCGGGCAGAAACTTATATGCTAGCGGTAAAACAAGGTTACTCAGATGAAAGAATGCTAGAAATCTTAGAAGAAAATGACATGAAAGTCACTGAAGTTGAATATATTACCATGTGGACTGACCAAAACAAAACGGCTGAAGCACCTAGCACGTTATTACAACAGTTCAAAGAGCAAACAACTTACCACATGGCTCGCTTATTCGGCGTAGGTCATATCAACTGTGGATTAATGGAATCTGATTCATTAGAAGTTCAAATCCAAGCCTTCAAAGAATTATGTGAACGGGCAAAAGAATTAGTTATTGGTTTAGAATTCATGCCTTACAGTGGTGTGCCAGATTTGAAGAGAGCTTGGGAAATCGTTGACGGCGCTGGCTGTGACAACGGAATGTTAATCTTAGATACTTGGCATTGGGCACGGGCAGAAATGACTGCTGAAGATTTGAAAGGTGTTCCAGCTGACAAAGTGGTATCAATTCAAATCTGTGACGTATTAGAACGTCCTTATCCAAAACCAATTTTACGTGAAGAATCATTGCATGACCGTCTATGCCCAGGAACAGGATGGGGCGATACAGTTGGCTTCTTGAAAGCTTTGAAAGAACACGGAATTAAACCTCGCGTTGTAGGAACAGAAGTTATCTCTGACAACAACTTAGAGCTTGGCTACCAAAAAGCAGCACAAATGAATTACGACACAAGTATCGACGTAATCAAACAAGCTTGGCCTGAATTGTTAGATTAAAATTCTTATTAACAAAAATTAAGGTGAAATATTCATATGAAATGTAGTATAATTTTAATAAAATGAATAGGGATGTGTATAGATGTTAGAAGGAATTTCTGGAAAAACTAAGTTATACGGCTTAATCGGTAGTCCTGTCGGTCACTCTGGTTCACCTGCGATGTATAATTATGCGTTTGAACAACTTGATATGGATGCTGTGTACTTAGCATTTGATGTTGACGTTGACGGCACTGCAAAAGCTTTTGAAGCAGTGAAAACATTCGGTATGCCTGGTGGGAATGTAACAATGCCATGTAAAGGCGAAGCAGCTAAATACATGGATGAGTTATCTCCAGCAGCACAAATGGTTGGTGCAGTGAATACTTTCGTTAATGAAGACGGTAAATTAACTGGTCACATCACAGATGGTATGGGCTTTGTAGACAACTTAATGGCACACGATGTTGATCCTAAAGGCAAAAAGTTTGTTGTTTTAGGCACAGGCGGCGCTGCTACAGCGATCCAAGTGCAATTAGCAATTGAAGAAGCAGCCTCTATTGCAATCTTCAATCTAAAAGATGCGTTCTTCGCAAACGGCGAACGTACGGTTGAACGTGTGAAAGAGCATTACCCAGATTTAGATATCACAATTAACGATTTAGCAGATGCAGACTTATTGAAGGAAAAAGTTGCTGAAGCGGATGTATTAATTAATGGTACGGTAGTTGGGATGGGCGAAGGCTCAACCCGCACACCAATCAGCGACACAAGCGTCTTCCACGACAATCTAATTGTTGCAGATGCGATCTATAACCCACCAAAAACACAATTGTTAAAAGATGCCGAAGAAAAAGGCTGTAAAACAGTTGGCGGATCTGGTATGTTGCTAGGTCAAGGAAAAGCAGCATTCAAGATCTTCACTGGGAAAGATCTACCAGTAAGACCTGCGTAAAAAAGAAAAACATTCACCCACACACCGACCTGCTACCGGTGTGTGGGTGTCAAAATGACCAAACAAAAAATGAGGAGTGTCTAAATGAGAGCGAAAAAGTACGTTTTGTCCTTAATCACTGTATATTTGTGCTATTTTACACATGGGATGCAGTCGATTATTCTAAGTCAAAATTCAGTTTATTTCTATACTAAGTGGGGCTATACAGACCCATCAGAAGGTGCAGCAGCAGTATCGTTGGCCATCACCGCTTATGGTGTTGGTAAATTGGTCAGTGTATGGATCGGAGGAGAAATCTCTGATAAAGTCGGTCGTAAGAAAATGGCAATTTTAGGTGCAATTTTATATATTATGTTCTTTAGCGGCTTACTTGTAACGACTTCCGTTACCATCGCAGGTGTTGCAGCTTTCCTTTCTGGGATTGCAACTTCTGGTTTATGGGATGCGGCTTTGTACCCAGCTGCACAAGAAAGTGCACCGAAGTACTCAGCATCGGCATTACTAGGTATCAAATTGTTCGTATCGATTGCTGGTGTGGTTTACCCATTAGCAGTTGTAAACTTGGCAGATTCTGGCAACCAAGCAATGAGTATCATGATTCCATTAGTCTTGTCAGTGGCATGTCTAATCATGGCAATCATTTCACCATTTGCTTACGATGATATGATGAAAGAATCAAAAGGTCAAAGCAACAACAAACAAGGCAACGCGGTTCAAGCAGAAATCGATGCTGCCAAAGCAAAAATGTTATCAAAACCAAACTTGTTAGTAAACATCATCACTATGCTTTACGGCTTCACTTGTATGGTTATCATGTACGGTGCGCAACAATATACCAAAGCCTTCGGTATCAACAACGTTGGTTTGACTGAAATGCAAGCCGCTGGTATGACTTCAATCTACACAGTCGGTTCAATCATCGCGGTTATTTTCTGGGCGATCTTGATGGGTAAATTAAGATGGAATCCAGTAAAAGTATTGCTGATCAACTCAGTGTTCACTGCAGTGGCTCTAGCAATGGTAGTAGTGATTCGACAAACAGCTGTTATCTACATTGCGATTGCCATGATCGGTTTCTTCGCAGCCGGTGGTGCATTGCAAACTGGTTTGAGTGTACGTCAGCACTTCTGCCCAGGACCTAAAGGACGAAATACTGGTATCTACTATACTTTCATGAGTCTAGCAACAGTATTCTTGCCATTCATCGTTTCTTCCATGACTCGTTCAGTTGGGGAAACTCAAGCAGTATCTGTTATGATGGGTGCTTTGCTTGGTGTGGCAGTTCTACAAATTTTAATGATGGCTTACCTGATTATGCAGCACACCAAAATCTTTGGTTACAGTGCCTTTGCTAAAATGAAGGACTAATCATTACTAATCGAATGAACCTTATGGAGGTACGGCTAATTTCTTAAGAATTAGCCTCCTCCTTGTTTTCATATATCGGGATGTTGTATTATTGTTTGGAATTTCTTTTCAAAATTATGTATCTAACTAGATGCGAAGGAATGTAGGAGGGGACCAATGGACGCTATAATTGGGATTTTGTTAATCTGTTCCTTCATCGGAATGGTTATCTTCTGTATTAAGGGACACAATTTAATGGTAGGCTTCTTTATCATGGCCACCATTTGGACATTTTTGCCGATCATTGGAAATTTGATTTCACCAAATGAAGCTTTTGTCGGCATGACTATTAATGATATGCTCAAAGCGGTATATCAGACAGCACCAGAAAAATATGGAGCCTCACTGATGAATATTTTCTTGGGAGCCTTCTTTGGTCGAATTTTATTGGATACTGGAATTGCTTCCACCATCATTCGGAAGAGTGTGGAATTAGGAGGAGACAATCCGGCAGTTATTTTGGCAATCGTTAACTTGATTACTGGGTTTATCTTTACTTCAATGACCGGAGCCGGATCAGTTATCGCTATTGCGGTAATTATTCTGCCCATCCTGTTTTCAATCGGGATTCCCAAGGTAATTGCCTTCTTCTCCTTTACCGGGTCGGTGGCAGCCGGGTTGTTCTTGAACCCGATCAACTTTGCGCAGTACTCTGCCTTTTTCTTGAATTCTAATGGTGGAGCTGAATATGCGTATAGCGACTACTTCCCGTTTGGGATCTTGGCTTTTATCACTATGATTATTGTGGTGTCACTAGCAGCGATGGTTTACCTGAGAATGGAAAGCTTGACCTATGCTTGGTCAGCAACTAAAAGTGCCGAAGTAGTGGATGCACCTGGCATCTCATTGATCACCCCGTTTTTACCAGTTGTTGGGGTAATCGTCTTCAATCTGCCGGTTATTCTTTGCTTCATTTTATCTAGTATGTATGCTTTGGCAGTGTGCGGAGAACTAAAAGGCGGGTTCCGCGAACTGTGCCGGACCGTTTCTCGGATCTTCACTGAAGGCGTGAAGGATACGTCTTCGCTCGTGGCTTTCTGGATCACACTGGCAATGTTTAATGATGCAGCGTTCTTTGCTGCTCCTTATTTCAAAGTAGTTATCGGCGGAGTTATTCCTACCGCTCCTTTAGCTTTATGTATTTTGTTTGGGATTTTGGCTCCATTGACTTGGTTCAAGGGTCCTTTGTCACTAATTGGTTCGGGGGCAGCGTTACTCGCTGTGGTGAGTCAAACCACTAACTACCCGACAACCTTCTTGTATCCGTTATTTGCTTCGGTATTGATTGGGATGGCCCATTTCGATATCACGATTTCTTGGAACGCTTGGGGTCTTGGCTTCAACCGGATCAACGGAATTGATTATATGAAGGTGGCATTGATTCCAGGAACAACAGTGGCGCTGATTCTAGAGCTTGCCAATTTCTTCCTGAACAATCCGTTATAAATCTAAAAAACGAAGGAGAATCTCTAAATGAAACGAAGAGTTCGAATAGGGATTGACGTAGGCGGAACCCATACAAAAGCCGTAGCAATTGATAATGATACCCAAGAAATTATCGGGAAATCTTCTGTCAAAACCACTCACGACAGTGAACAAGGAGTAGCAGAAGGCGTCGTCAATTCCTTTCTTAAATGTTTAACTGAATACAATATTGCACCTGAAGAAGTGGTATTCGTTGCTCATAGTACCACGCAAGCAACCAATGCCCTTTTAGAAGGTGATGTAGCAAAAATCGGCATCATCAGTACTGCAAAAGCTGGGATTGAAGGTTGGCTGGCCAAAGCTCAAACGAATCTAAAGGATATCGACCTTGGAACTGGACGCAGCATTCACATTATCCCTACCTTCATCAGCGAAAAGCAGTTAGATGAAGAGACGATTTCTAAAGCAATTGATGACTTGCTGTCTAAAGGCATGGAAGTCCTAGTTGCTTCTGCAGCCTTTGGGGTAGACAACCTGTCCTATGAAGAAAAAATTGCCGAAGTAGCGAAGAAAAAAGGCGTCCAAGTGACCCTTGCTTCGGAAATGACCAAACTATATGGCTTGTCTCGCCGGACGCGGACAGCTACTATCAATGCTTCTATTTTGCCGAAAATGTTAGAAACTGCTAACTCAACTGAAGAAAGTGTGCGTTCTTCTGGGGTTGACGTGCCATTGATGATCATGCGTGGCGATGGCGGTCTGATGGATGTCGTGGAAATGAAGAAACGTCCGGTATTAACGATGCTTTCCGGTCCCGCAGCTAGTGTAATGGGTGCCTTGATGTATCTGCGCACCTCAAACGGGATTTACTTTGAAGTAGGTGGAACCTCTACAAACCTTGGTGTCATTAAAAACGGACGACCAGTGATTGACTATTCTGAAATTTCTGGTCATAAAACCTATGTAAACTCATTGGATGTACGTGTTCTGGGAGTTGCCGGCGGTAGTATGATCCGGGTAACTAAGAGCGGCGTCAAAGATGTGGGACCGCGGAGTGCCCATATTGCCGGCTTGGAATATGCCGTTTACACACCGGAAGAAGAAATCGTTGATCCCAAACTAGAATTGTTTGCGCCAAAACCAGGCGATCCTGAGGATTATGTAGCGATTCGCTTAGCTAGCGGCAAAGCCATCACTATTACGAATTCCTGTGCGGCTAATGTTCTAGGCTATGTAACTGAAGAAGATTTCTCTTACGGAAATGTCGAGTCAGCCCGTAAAGCCATGCAGCCGCTAGCCGATTATTTAGGCCAGTCAGTAGAAGAAGTGGCCCGCCAAATTTTAAGCAAAGCGGTAGACAAGATCGTTCCAGTAATCGAGTCTTATGCCAAGAAATACCAGTTGGAACCAAACCAAATGACCTTGGTAGGTGTCGGCGGTGGTGTTGCATCACTAATCAAGCACGCAGCCGAACGAATGAACTTGAACTACAAGATTCCAGAAAATGCCGAAGTTATCTCTTCTATCGGGGTTGCCTTGGCAGCCGTGCAAGACGTGGTAGAACGGATTGTTCCAAGCCCAACCAAAAATGATATTCAATCAATCAAACAAGAAGTTATCAATATGGCCATCGAAAGTGGTGCAATGGAAGACAGTGTGGAAGTCCACATTGAAATCGATCCGCAAACTCAAAAAATCACTGCCCGAGCATCGGGGTCTACCGCCGCTCAGGCAACCGAAGTACAAAGTGCTGCCTCAGAAGAAGAAGCTTATGAAATCGCTATTCAGGATTTCCGCTTGCCAGCTGAAGAAGTACGTTTAGTGGACAAAACCGACCAGTTTCACATTTTTGGCGCTTCTTCACCAAAAACCGGTAATGCAGTACGAGTGATTGATAAAAAAGGCTTTATTCGAGTACAGCGCCAACATGCTAAAGTGGTCAAAACGACGATTCAAAGCTATTTGGAAGTTGTTACCAGATTGTGGGAAGAAATGGCCAACTATCAAAGTGATCTGATTATCCGCCCCGATTTCTATTTCTGTGTGGGACCACGTTTGCTTGATTTCACCAGCACTGACTTCACTCAGCTGACCATGCTGATTGATATTGAAATGAGCGAAATTATTGGCACGGATGAAATTATCATCATCGCCGCCAACCGATTCAAATAAGAGTTAGCCGAAGCTTGAGAGCACCAATTGCTCAAGCTTCGCTGCTTGTTGATTTGTAATAACTCAAACAGCCTTCTGCTTGAACGCTGTTTTAAGGAGCAAAGCTGTGAGTACAGAAACATTTGTCCAAACGATTTTAAAATTAAGCAAGTTGCCGGATGAATCTTACGAGGGCTATTTGCTGAAACAAGACAATTTGTATCGGAGGATTCCCGAAGAAGCGAAGGCCGAGCTGCTGCGTAATGCCGTTGCTTGCGGTAAACAGGCCGCTCAGCCTCTGAAAGGGAAACCACTGACTGGATTTTTGCAACAGGCAGGTATTCAGGTAGTTTATACGAAGGAAACTTCCAACAAGACTAAGAATGCCTACACCTTGGCGGAGATTCGTTTGCCGGATCGGATTACCTTGAATGAAACCCTGATCGAATCTGGACAAAAGCTGATTGATCACGAAGTTGACCTGCAGTTTTTAACGGCGCAGGCCTCGATTGCGGATATTTTATCGGCCCATGAATTGTTTCATTACTTGGAAAACCGTGATAAATTGTATACCACAGAAAAACATATTCAGTACAAAATTGGTCCGTTTTCAAAAACAGCTCGAATTCACGCCTTGAGTGAGATTGCCGCTACGGCTTTTGTTAAAGAAATCTATGGGCTGACCTTTTCACCACTTTTATTCAATTCCGTGCTGCTCTACAATTTTGATACCGAATTTAGCGAAGATTTTGCCGCTCAGCTGTTGAAGCGGGTGGGCTGATTTATCACTTGAAGCTATGAATCAATTGAAAAAAGCAATTAGTTTAATTGCTTAAAGTAACGTATAGTAGGTTATAGAGAATAACAACAAAGGGGAAATCAAACAATGGAAAAAACTTGGTTAGATTTAGCTGGCGACGTAGTAGTCATCACTGGTGCTTTAGGCGGAATGGGACGCAAAATCGCAAATGACTTTGCGGAACAAGGGTCAAAATTAGCTTTAGTTGACTTAAACGAAGAAGCAACACAAAGCTATGCAAAAGAATTAGCAAGCACTTACGGCATCGAAGCAAAAGGCTATTCATGCAACTCAACAGTTGAAGAACAAGTAGACGCATTAGCAAAAGCAGTTAAAGCTGACTTTGGCCGCATTGACGTTTTAGTTCAAACGGCTGCGATCTTAACATTCAGTCCATTAGAAGACTTAGCATTGGATGAGTGGAAACGCACCATCGATGTAAACTTAACTGGTTACTTCTTAGTTTCACAACGCATCGGCCGTGTAATGATCGAACAACAATCTGGTCGTATGGTACACATTTCAACTATCGCCTCTCTTAGCCCAGAAACTTACTCAGGTGCTTACAGCCCAAGTAAAGCTGGCGTAAACATGCTGTCTAAGATGATCGCTGGCGAGTGGGGACAATATGGCGTACGTAGTAACTGCGTATTACCATGTTTCGTTAAAACACCATTATCAACGAAATTCTACGAAGACGAAGAAGTAGAAGAAGGCCGTAGAAGAATGACTGCTAACCGTCGTATCGGTGAAGTACAAGACATCGCTAACGCAGTATTGTACTTGGCAAGCAACCGTTCTGACTACACTAACGGTCACGAACTACGCGTTGAAGGCGGATTTGGCAACATGATCGGCGACTTGGTACCAAAACCAGGCGGACGTCGTCAATACGCTATCGATTCTAAAAAACCTAAAAACTAATTTGAACGGATGAAACCCAGCTAAGGATGAGCGCTGTTATGCGCTCGGCTTGGCTGGTTTTTTGGTTGTTAAAATCAAATTATTGGGTCCAAACTGGATTTAGATCCAATAATTTGATAGATGGTAAATGAAAAGCACCATCACTCATTATAAAAGTGACGGTGCTTTTCGATACGTGAGAAAACAGCACTTTGGTAGTTTGCCTAACTGTATCATCGATGACCAGCTTCCCAAACTAGCTTTGTCTAGCTTTTAAATTACCAAATACTTACCCGTTTCTCCGGTGCCAGATACATCTCATCCTCCGAAGTCACACCAAAAGTTTCGTAAAACTCATCGATATTTTGTACTTGAACATTGGCTCTCAATTTGTTTGGTGCGTGAACATCGACTGCCAAAAGTAATTGTGCATATTCAGGACGAGCTTTCATGCGCCAGATGGTAGCCCAGTTAACGAAAAAGGCTTCCAGATCGACATCTTTCTCACGTTTGGCAGCTTCCAAGGCACAACTCAATCCCCCAGCATCGGCAATATTTTCGGAAACAGTCAGCTTGCCGTTGACTTTGCCGCCAGCGATTTTCAAGCCGTCGAATTCCGCAATCATGGCATCTGCTAATTCCTGGAAGTGTTCGCGATCTTCAACAGTCCACCAATTGTTCAAGTTTCCTAGTTCATCAAATAGTGAACCATTGTTATCAAAGGCGTGGGAAATTTCATGGGCGATGACTGCACCAATCCCGCCGTAGTTAGCACTCTTAGATTGTTCCAGACTGTAGAAAGGTGCCTGTAAAATCGCTGCTGGGAACACAATGATATTACGGAATGGGTGATAATAAGCATTCACGGTGTCTGCACTCATTTCCCATTCTTCACGATCCACCGGTTGGTTCCATTTCTTAAATTGATCCTCACGACCCATTCGGCTAAAGGCTAAGGCATTATCCAACAAAGTCCCGCCATCTTCCGCAGGAGTTACTTTAAACTTACGATACAAAGCCGGAATTTCATCAGGATAACCCACATGAATGCCTAATGTGCTTAATTTTAGAATAGCTTTTTCTCGAGTATCTTCGCTTAACCACGTATTGTTTGCCAAGCGGTCTTGGTAGACGGCGATCATGGTTTCCACCATTTGCTTCACGTCATTTTTGGCTTGTTCACCAAAATATTTCTTGCCATAATAATCACCGACGACTTGATCAAAACGGCCAGATGCCAAGTAGAAGGCGGCTTTTTTCTGTGGACGGGCTTCGGCTGCGCCAGACAAGGCGCGATTGTAGATGCCGCCGACTTGGCGAGCTTCTTCACTTAAGTAACCAGTCAAAGAGTTCAAACTCAAGACCAACATCCAGCTTTTGATCAAAGAGAAGTTTTCAGGATTGACAAAGCTGTCCATTTCATCAAAATACAAAGGCTCGGTCACAATAATTTTTTCTGGCAACTGACCGATCAACGCCTCAATTAGCTTATCCATTTGAATGTGACTGCTGTGGGCGACGAATTCTTCAGCGGTTTGTGGATTGTACATTTTGCTATAGTCGGCATTTTCCTCAGCGCTTTTCACATGGGGAGCCAGCAGACGATCAAAAGCTAAGGCTTCATCAGTAATCCGTTCAGCTTCGTCTTTATCATAGCCAGCCATATCAAACAGCTGCAAAGTCATATCTTTGAAAATTGCCAATAATTGCTCAGCTTGCGGATGACCTTCTTCATAGTAAGTTTTATCCGGCAAGATCAACCCAGGAACCCCAGCAAACATGGCATTCGTAGTCGTATCTTTCATATCGGCATCGATATCCAAACCAAATGGCAAAGGCAGACCAGAAAGTGTCCAATCCTTCAATTGACCATTCAAGTCCTCAAAGGAATTCAGTTGTTCAATTCGTTCCATAATCGGTTTTAACGGCTGCATCCCATCGGCATCCCGCTTGTCAAAATCACTGGCTAAGCGATAGTAGGCGATGTATTCCTTCATTAACTCATTAGGAATGGTGTCTGGCTGTTCTGCCATTTTTGTCGTTTCGGCGATTAACAGGTCATCGATCTCATCCACCAAATCTTGAAAACCGCCTGTTGCCGGTTTGTCTGCCGGTATTTCAGCCGTTTCTAACCATTTTCCATTGACTGCTTCGTATAAATCTTTTTTTATCATAAGTTTGTCCATAAAGTACGTGCCCCTTTCTTTCCTTTCTATTATGATATAGACAGGACAAATACTCAAAACAAAAAAACTTAAGGAGCCAAAAATATGACGTATCCTTTAGATTCTTGGGTGGAATTACCAGAAGAGTGCTTCAAAACTTACCGCTCTTGGCGCACTCCCAGTGGTTATTTGTGCGGTACTTATGCCAGCAGTGTGCTTTTGGCCTATTATCAAGATTATCTAAATGAAGCTATTTTGCCCACCAGCCTGCGAGAAAAAGGTTCAACTGACAATCAGGCATTGATTGCTGCGATGAAGCCAATGCTTCAACCGATTGATCTACCAACGGTTCCAGCTCAAATCAGCTTTGGCTTAAATCGTTTTTTGAAAAAATATCAGGTGGAAGCTCGCGTACGTTTTACCACTACCGGTGCCTGGCAACGAAGCACTAAGCGGATTTCACAGGGAAAACCAGTGATGATCGGCATTTTGCGTTTATTGGGTAGTACCTACGGCAATCATTGGGTAGTAGCCTATGGTTTCTTGGAAAAAAGTAATGGAAAACGCTTTTATAAAATTCATGACAATTGGGGGAGTTATAACAAAATTATTCCAGCACATTGGGCAAATGGAACAATTTCTTTTCCGTAAAATTAAAAAACAGAAAAAATACAATAACTTGTGTTAAACTAGGGGTACAAAAAACTTGGAGGGACACCATGACTGAGCAGAATAGCGAAAATAAATACAAAATCTTTGGTTTGAATGGCAATCAGCCATTAGCAGAAAAGATTGCAGCTGTTTGTGGAACAACATTAGGAAAATGTACAGTGAAACAATTTAGCGATGGAGAAATTGCCATTAACGTAGAGGAAACCGTGCGGGGGTACGATACTTATATAGTACAAGCCACCAACGAACCAGTGAACGACTACTACATGGAATTGCTGATTATGATCGATGCAATGAAGCGGGCAAGTGCCAAAACGGTAAACGTAGTCTTACCTTATTATGGGTATGCACGACAAGACCGAACAGCGAAGCCGCATGAGCCGATTACGGCAAAATTAATCGCCAATCTTTTATCAGATGCCGGCGCGACTCGCGTGCTGACATTAGATTTGCATACTGTTCAGGTCCAAGGATTTTTCGATATTCCGGTAGACAATTTGTTTACGATGCCACTTTTCGCTCATTATTATCGTGAGAAAAACATGGTAGGGGACGATTATGTAGTGGTATCACCGAAAAACAGTGGTGTACAAAGAGCCCGCAGCTTGTCGGAATACTTAGACACAACCATTGCCATTGTCGATGAAACCGAAGAAGGCAATCCTGAGAGCGGTTATGTGATTGGGGATGTTGTCGGTAAGGTCTGCATCATGGTAGATGATATTTTAAACACGGGTGAAGTTTTCCAAACAGCTGCCAGCACCTTGAAAAAAGCTGGTGCTAAGGATGTTGTCGCTTGTGCTTCTCACGGACTGTTGTCACCGCCTGCCAAGGAGTGCTTAGATCAATCAGAAATTACTGAAATTTGTATTACTGATTCGGTTTTCACACCAGATGAACGTCATCCAAAACAACTGAAGATTATCAGCTGTTCTGAATTGATGGGTGAAGCTGTGAAACGGATTCATAACAATCTATCCGTAAGCCCATTGTTTACGGTAGAGAAAAAAGACGATAATTAACTAGTGAAGCACGCGAGAAACTGATTTCAGTCTTTCGCGTGTTTTTTTTGTGGTGAGCATTCCAAAGGGCGCTAGCCCGAGTAAATAAAAACTTCAAACTGTATACTTAGCTCTTCAAAGAAAAAACTGTTGGCGGAATCGTTCTTACTCCGCATTTAAACGATCAATCTTAACTGCTAAAGAAAGCTGTTCGTATAAGGCGAAATCCGATAATGCTTGTTCTTCATTGCTTAATAGGTCTTTTAATTTATGCAGTCGATAACGAACGGAGTTTTCGTGAATATCTAAGTCATCTGCCATCAAGGAAAGGTTGCCTTCGAAATGCACAAAAGACCTAGCTGTCTCCCAAAGCTTTTGTTTTTTTGAGGGATCGTTTTGCCGAATTTTATCTAATAGCTGTTGACTGTAATGCTGAAACGACTCATCCTGATAAAAAGGAATAAGCAACTGATAGATGCCAAGATCTCCATACTTACTCACTCTTTTTTGCGCTTTTTGTCCAAATTGAGCACTAATCAAGGCTTCCGAGAAAGCATTTTTTAATTCTGCTGGCTGATGATAATCCAAACTCTGACCGATGGTAAATCCATCGGAAGGCAACCCAATTTGTTGGAAAACAAAAGTAATCGATGGAACTCCTTCCTCTTTCAATGTATGTTTTTTGAGGCCTAGTAATACAAAAAATCCTTGCCGATAACTGATTCCGCTTGTAAACAGCGAAGGATGCTGGTAGTTGTTGATTAAAGAGAGCCAGTGAACAATCGGCTGATTCAAGCGATCCGGCTGCAGGTAAAACAAGCTGTAGCGCTTAAGTTGTTCCTGACGATAAAGCAACGATTGGATACGGGATTCGGGAACAGGTTTGCCTGTTAATAGATCTTCCACCAGCACCTCCAAGATTTTTTGCTTACCATCAAAAGAGATCACCTGCTTTAGCTGGAACAGGATATCTTCAAAATGGGGTGTAGCTGTCTGATCATAGGTGAAGATCGGAAAATTAATCTCATCGGCGTAAGCCAATACTTCAGGCGGCAATTCCTGAAAGAAAATCTTTTTCACAATCAATCCACTAACACCGTCACGATACAACAAGCGGATGGTATCCACTAAAAGTGCTGGATTGTTTCTAGCAAAGTACAGACTGGTGATCACAAAGGTATTTACTTCGAATTTTCTTCTAGGGTGCAGCCCCTCATCGTACTCATATTCCAGTATTCCTACAGTATTTATCTCATTTTCTATCCCATTTTTACCAGCGGCTAAGGTTAAAAAATTAAAGTAATCAAATGACAAAACTTCACGAATGGCAATGCTCATCTCTATCTCCCTCCTGTAATCTCATAATTATACATTTCGCTCCTCACAATTATACACTTAAATTTCTGTTTTTGAAAAATACACAAAAATCCTAAAGTTGATTGGTAATATTTTCAAAAAAATCGTACAGATTAGCAGGTATAATAGAGATAACAAAAAAATGTGGGAATAAAGGTGAATGAATATTCACTACTTGGAGGGGAAAGAATGGAAAAGAACTGGTTGAAAAGAACCGCCATTTTGTTGCTGGGATTACTGGTACTGTTTGGGGGCACTGCTAGCGGGTATGCGGCGGAGGATGATTCGCTGCAAAAGGTCTTGGACCGCGGCACGTTAATTGTCGGGACATCGGCAGATAATCCGCCGAAGGAATTTATTCGTATGAATAACGGTAAAGAAGAAATTGTCGGTTTTGATATTGATGTAGCCAAAGAAATTGCCAAGGAATTAGGGGTTGAATTAGAAGTAACCAACATGAAATTTGATGGCTTGATTCCTAGTATTCAAAACAACGAGTTTGACATGGCATTAGCGGGCTTTAACCCGACACCGGAGCGAAGAGAAATCGTTGGTTTTTCTGATCCTTATCACACACTGCCTTTTGTCATTCTAACGACTAAGGACAAAGCCGAGGTACTGACTTCTGTTGAATCCTTAACGGGTAAGGAAGTAGCCGCACAAAAAGGTTCGACCCAAGAAACCATCCTAAACGATTATCTGGGAAATGCCCAACCCGTTGCTTTAGGAAAATTGCCAGAAGTTATCGCTGAAATTAATGCGGGCACGGTGGATGCAGGGGTTGTCGGTTGGTTGACTGCTAGAAACTATTTAGATGTGTATCCTAATTTAGCCATTGCCGATATTGAAATCGAGGTTCCTGAAGAAAAAACGGCCCAAGTTATTGCCTTTCCCAAAGAAAGCAATGCCTTAATCGAACGGGTCAATGAAATCATTGCCGATATGGAAGAAGAAGGGTTGATGGAAGAGCTCTTAGACAAAAATATTGAGTTAGCTAAAGCCGGAGACAGTCAAGACAGTCGCAGTATGCTGAAAACTTACGGCCCATTGTTCCTTAAAGGTGCTGTGACAACCATTGGCGTAGCATTGGTATGTGTACTGTTTGGTACCTTGCTGGGAATTCTAGTTGCTTTATTGCGTATTTCTTCTAATAAGCTGTTGAAAGCTTTGGCAACTTTTTATATTCAAGTTTTACGAGGAACGCCGGCGTTACTTCAAGTATTTATCTTCTACTTTGGTCTTTCGATGATCATCAACATCCCGTCTATTCATATCTGGGGTGTGAACCTAGCGCGCCTGATTCCGGGTTGTATCGCTTTGTCGATTAATTCCAGTGCCTACGTGGCGGAAATTATTCGTTCTGGGATCAACGCTGTGGACAAAGGTCAAATGGAAGCTGGCTATTCGTTAGGCTTGAATAAACAAATGACGATGCAGGAAATCATTTTACCGCAAGCGATTCGTAATATTTTGCCTGCTTTAGGTAATGAGTTTATCTCGATGATTAAAGAAACATCCTTGCTTTCGGTTATTGCGGTTTCTGAATTAATGTTTGTGGCTGACACGGTGAAAGCAGCGACTTATCGAACGATGGAATCCCTGTTTATTGCGGCGATTATCTACTTCTGCATGACTTGTGTTGTTTCACTGTTAGTGGCTCGTTTCGAGAAGAAATTGGCTCGTTCAACAAAAGGCTAGGGGGAAAAAGAATGTCTGAATTAATCCAAGTGAATAAGCTATGCAAAGCCTTTGGCGACAATCAAGTGCTAAACGGCATTACTACCACTATAAAAAAAGGGGAAGTTGTCGTAGTGATCGGTCCTTCCGGTTCTGGAAAAAGTACGTTCTTGCGCTGCTTGAATCTGCTGGAGGAACCAACTAGCGGACAAATCATTTTTGAAGGGACCGATTTAACCGATCCTAAAACACAAATCTTCCAAGTCCGTGAGAAGATGGGGATGGTATTTCAATCCTTTAATCTGTTTCCTCATAAAACAGTAATGGAAAATTTATGCCTAGCTCCTGTGAAATTGAGCCGCAAAGATGCGAAAGAAGCGAAAGAAAAAGCAGAGGCCTTACTAAAGCAGGTGGGCCTTTCGGATAAAGCTGATGCTTATCCTAGTTCATTATCTGGCGGTCAGCAGCAACGGATTGCGATTGCCCGTGCCTTAGCAATGGAACCGGATGTGATGTTGTTTGATGAGCCGACTTCCGCTCTTGATCCCGAGATGGTGGGAGAAGTACTGATGGTAATGAAGGATTTGGCAGAAGCTGGTATGACGATGATTATCGTTACCCATGAGATGGGCTTTGCCAAAGAAGTGGGCGACCGCGTGTTGTTCATGGACGAAGGGAAAATTGTCGAAGAAGCATCGCCAGTTGAATTATTCGATCATCCTAAAAATGCCCGAACCATCGATTTTTTAAGCAAGGTACTGCATTAAACTTATTTACTTTAAAAAGAACTAGGAGGAACAACTATGTATATTAAGCCTTTCGGTGTTGAACGATGGCTTTCAAACTATGAATTCAATGTAGACTATAATCTGACCAGCACGTCAATTATTCCTTTTTCACTGGATGAGTTATTAGAAGTAACTGGTGAAAACCCCGAAGAAGTCAAGGAAGCGATTTTCTCTTTGCGCTTAAGCTATGGTGCAATTGAAGGTGATCCGGCCTATTTAGCCGGGGTAGCCAGCTTGTATGATTCGCTTTCTCCCAACCAAGTAATCTCTACTCATGGCGGAGTGGGGGCGTCTCACTTAACCATGATGACCTTAATTGAACCTGGTGATCATGTGGTTGCGATCCTGCCAGCCTATCAGCAAATCTATTCGGTCCCCGAATCCATCGGGGCTAAGGTCGATTACCTGTTTATGGAAAAAGCGGATGATTTTGTAATTGATCTGGATAAGCTGGCAGCGTTGGTTACGCCGCAAACCAAAGCTATCTGCTTCAATAATCCCAATAATCCCACCGGCCAAGTGGTCAGTGATGACATTGTAAGAGCGATGACGGAGATTGCTCGTAAAAATGATGCCTATTTGATTTGTGATGAAGCCTATCGCGGATTGGCTCATGAAAAAGGCTTCGCCCTGTCAGTAGCAGACAGCTATGAAAAAGGGGTTAGTCTAGGCAGTATGTCAAAAGCCTTTGCGATGGCCGGTCTACGTTTAGGTTGGATCGCGACACAAGATGAATGGCTAATAAAAGCCGTTGAAATTCAGCGAGATTACACGATGATTAGCTGTGGCGGCATTGACGAATACATTGCCGGCTTAGCACTAAAAAATAAAGAGGTTGTATGTCAAAGAAATTTAGAAATCGTCCGCCATCGGGTCGAAGTCTTCAGTGACTGGGTTCAAAGCGAACCCAAACTCGATTGTGTCCTGCCACAAGGGGGAACAGTGTGCCTACCTTACTACCAAAGCAACCTGTCTTCAGAAGACTTTTGCCGCAAGGCCATTGAAACTGAAAGTGTCCTGCTGATGCCGGGCTCTGTTTTTGAATTGGAAAATTGTTTCCGCATGGGCTGTGCCCGTGAGCCGGAAGATAAATTCTTGGCGGGCTTGGAACGAGTGTCCAGCTTTTTGAAAAAGATCGATTAACAAAGGAGAGCAAGATGACGAAAATACGTGTGTTGAATCAAGCAATGGTTAAAGAGGTCTTATCATTAAAGGACACCATTGCTACAGTCGAAGAAGTTTATCGTGGAAAGGCTCGGGAAACAAGTACGCTCTGGCCAATGATTTTCTACGAGTTTGAACCAGGACTTGCTGACATGGATATTAAATCGGGTTGGATGAAGGGGCTAGGGATTTATGGCTTAAAACTGGTTTCTTGGTATGGCAACAATCCGCAGCAGCAATTACCTGCACTATTTGGAACAACCATGCTGTTTGATGATCAAACGGGTGCACCGCTAGGAATTGTTGATGCTGAGTATATTACCGGAATGCGTACTGGAGCTGCCGCAGCAATCGGCAGCAAATACCTCGCCCGCCCAGATTCTGAAACACTTTTAATGGTAGGAACTGGACACCAAGCATTATTCCAAATCCTTAGTCATTTAATTGCGATTCCTCATTTGAAGCAGCTATTCATTTATGATCCGTTAAAAACAGCCAATGCGCAAGATTTTGCGGCTGCCTGCAAGGAAAGACTAATTCAGTTACTAGATCAGCCAAAAATACAAGAAGATCACTCCCAATTACGAGCTAAGATTGATCAGTTAACCATTCAACCTGTAGAGGAATTACCGGCGGTAGTCGGAAAGGCGGATATTATCGTTACCGCAACTCCGTCAAAACAACCACTGATCCAAGCAGAATGGGTACAACCAGGAACGCATTTTAGTTGTGTGGGTGCCGACATGAGTGGCAAACAGGAAATCGATGGTAAAATTTTCCAAAAAGCTCGTCTGTTTGTGGATGATCGCAAACAAGCAATAGCTGTTGGTGAGACAGAACTGCCAATCAAACAAGGCTTGATTGACGAAAGTGCTATTCAAGGAGAAATTGGTGAAGTTTTATTAAAGCGTGTAGCGGGTCGCTTATCAGAAACTGACATCACCATTTACGATACCACGGGAATTGCTTTACAGGATTTAGCCGTGACTAAGCAAGTACTGGATGCTGCGGCGAAAAACAATATCGGACAAGTAGTCGATTTATAAAATTTTTAGGCAAATCAACAAACTGGCAGGCGCGCCGATTTATTGATTTGTCTTAATTGTTTTAAGTATTAGAAAGCAGGTAAAGATAAATTTAGTCTTAGTACGCTAAAGACGAAAGAGTTTATGAAGCCTTTCCTTGTCTAAAGCCGCTTGCCTGTGCTAGAATAACCCTACTTTAACTATAGAAAGGTTCGTAGACTTGTGGAATCCATTTATTTAGATCATGCAGCCACCAGCCCGATGCATCCTGATGTGATTGCGACCATGGCTGACATTATGCAAAATTATTACGGCAACCCATCGAGTATTCACCACTTGGGCCGCTCTGCTTCTCAAAAGCTGGAAGAAGCTCGGGAAATCATCGCCAAAAGCCTAGACGTGAAGCCTCATGAGATCATCTTCAACAGCGGTGGAACGGAAGGGGATAACACGGCGATTTTAGCCACAGCCTTCTCGCGTCAAAAACAAGGCAAGCACTTGATCACTACCGCTATTGAGCATCCGGCTGTTATGAATACCATGGCTTATTTGGAGGACAAGGGCTTTGAAGTGACCTATTTAGCGGTGAACGAACAAGGACACATTTCCCTTGATGAATTGCAGGCGGCTTTACGTGAGGACACGATTTTAGTTTCCATCATGTATGGCAACAACGAAATCGGCAACCTGATGCCCATCAAAGAAATCGGCAAAATGCTAAAAGAGTATCCCGCTTATTTCCATACGGATGCAGTTCAAGCTTATGGCAATCAAACCATTCAACCTCATGAAATGGGCATTGATCTTTTAAGCACCTCAGCCCACAAAATCAATGGACCGCGAGGCGTCGGCTTCTTATACAAAAGCGATGATATCCGTCTGCCATCCTTGCTTCACGGCGGCGAACAAGAAGAAAAACGCCGAGCAGGAACTGAAAACTTAGCGGGCATTTGCGGTTTTGCCAAAGCCGCTGCGCTATTGACGCCAGAAGAACGCCAGAAGCGTGCACTAGCCTATCAAGCTTTTAGTGATATTGTATTAAATGGTTTAGATGAAGCTGGCATAGCTTATCAAATCAATGGTGATCTGGAAAATAAGCTGCCCCATGTGTTGAATTTACGTTTAGATGGTATCATGAATGATTTGCTTTTGATGAAGCTGGACCTAAAAGGAATAGCCATTTCTACTGGGTCTGCTTGTACTGCTGGCAACATCGATCCTTCCCATGTCCTAGAAGCCATGTATGGCAAAAATGCACCTGAAGTGAAGCAGTCGATCCGGGTCAGCTTTGGCTATGGCAATACAGCTGATGAAGTGCAACGTTTCACCGACGAGCTGGTTTCGGCAGTGAAACAACTACGAAAGTAGATTGAAATACCCGTTCGTTCCCTCTATAATGATAGATAACAATTAAAGAAGAGGTGAGGGTATGGCTTTTGGAAAAACAGCCACGGTAGAAGGTGCCAGCGTCACTTACGCTTTAGCACCAACTGCAAAAAAATACACATTAAGAGATAACGGGTTTACAGAAACAAGTTCGGGGAATTTTCAATTCATTCGCCCCTTAAATGCAACACCCCAGAGCAAAGAAGGCTTCAAATTAAAAATCACAGTGGCCAAAGATTTACAGCAATTAAAAATGTCTATCACAACCGCTAATGGTCTAAAAGCAGTAAATATTTTTAAAGATGCCAAGCATGAATTACTGCAGGAAAAATTTTACTTCCTAATGGATGGTATGATTGATCGCGGATTGTTTGTCAAAGTGTAGCACCAAAATATAACCTTTACTCATGGCTGTGGCGTTTTATGTCACAGCCATGTTTTTTTGTAAGCAAAATTGATTCTTTCGTTCTGCTACTGTACTGCGCATGATAGAATAAACTAAATGCTGGATTTATTGATGGAGGTTAGCTGTATTATGGCACTTATTTTAATTGCAGAAGATGAAAAACGAATCCAACAGATTATTGCTGATTATGCTGAGCGAGACGGTCATGAAGTGCTTTTGGCAGATGACGGGATCGACGCGTTGGCGATAGTAAAAAAAGGTATGGTGGATTTGCTGATCTTGGACATTATGATGCCTAATATGGACGGCTTTTCTGTTTGTAAGCAGGTACGGGAAATCAGTGATCTGCCAATTATTATGCTGACAGCAAAGCAAGAAGAAACCGACAAGTTAAAAGGATATGGCTTGGGGACCGATGATTATGTTACTAAACCATTTAGTCCCAATCTACTAATGGCTAAAGTAAAAGTGCTGCTCAGAAGAACAGGACACAAAAGCGATCATAAGCCAACGTTAAATGCTGGAAAAATTATTCTTAGTCCGACTTCAAGAGAAGTAACGATACTGGAAAACCAGCTTGACTTAACTTATACAGAGTTTGAACTGCTGCACCTATTTATGAAGAATCCTCATCAGGTATTTTCAAGAGAACAACTGTTAAATCTTATTTGGGGCTATGACTTTGAGGGGACTAGCCGCACGGTAGATGTTCATGTAAAAAATCTACGTCAAAAATTAGGGAACGAAGGTCGACACATCGTGACATTAATACGCTCTGGTTACAAGTTTGAGGTGATGGAGGATGCATAAGAAAGCAGACGGCACCAGTTGGTATTCCATTTATCCGCTGAATAAAAAGATCTTTTTGTTATCCAAAATTTTGATGGGTATCTGCTTGGTATCCTATCTGATTTCTTCTAAGTTTATTGATTGGGGTGGGGATCTTTTTTTTATTGGTAGCCTACTTGTGTTGATTTTAGGCTGGGATGCGGTTTTAGTTAAAATCCTCTCACAGCCGATGCAGGAAATCAGCGAAACAGCCCAACGGATGGCAGAGCTTGATTTTTCCCAGCCTTGCGTGGTAGAAACAAAGGATGAATTGCAGACACTAGCAGAGAACTTAAATACAACTGCGGAAAATTTGGAGCAAGCTCTGGCACAGCGAAAAGAACTTTCGGACTCCTTGTCCCATGAACTTAAGACGCCGCTGGGAGTTATTCGGGCTTACGTTGAAGGATTGGAACATGTACAAAAGGATCAGCAGGAGGCGTACCGCCAGATTATCATAGAAGAAACCGAAAAAATGACTGACTTGATCAATGCGTTATTGGATTTATCGTCATTGGAAGCAGGAGCTGGCACACTGCAAGTTGAACGGTTTGATTTAGTAGAGTTAGTGGAGACGGTAGCCGGTCGAGAATTTGTGGATATTCCAGTAAAACCTTTCAAGTTTACTTATTTGCTCCCTGATGAGCCAATATATATCGCTGGCGATCAAAATCGTTTGCGGCAGGTATTGCATAATTTTATGAACAATGCTAAGAAATTTGTTCCTTCAGACGGAAAAATTCACTTAAAAGTGGAAGCTCTAACTGGGAAAGTGCGTTTTTCTATTTACAATGATGGTCCTAACCTGTCAGAAGATGTTTGGGAAAAATTCCAGCGAGATAAGCAGGAAATCAATCGAGTAGGTTCAGGCTTGGGTCTTTCCATCGCAGCCCAAATACTAACGATGCATCAAGCCGACTATGGATTCATTAATCATAAAGAGGGTGTGGAATTTTACTGTTCGTTTTCTGCTATCTCATAAATACACTGACTACAAACCATGCTTTGGGGCATGGTTTTTTTACGTCAGCTTTATGCCAACTTTACTTCATCTTTACAGAAGAATTGTAGTTTTAAAACATAGATAGCTTAAATAATTAGATTGGAGGACTTTTTATGTTTTTAGGACTTGCATGGTATTGGTGGGTAATTTTCGCAATCGTTTTAGCCATTTCTTTGCCCTTTAAAATAAAATTTATGAACGCTTGGGCAGAGCGGCAAAAAGAAAAGAAAAATGAACAGCACAACAAATGGGGGGATGACCAGTGATTGAGGTGAAAGATCTGACCTTTTCTTACGGAAAGAACAAGCAAATATTGCAGGGAATTGATTTTAAAGTGAATGCAGGCGAAATTTTTGGCTTTTTAGGGCCAAATGGGTCCGGCAAATCAACAACGCAGAAAATTCTAACCGGTGTTTTAAAAGGATATGGTGGACAGGTATCTTTATTTGGTGAAGGTATCAGCTCTCGTCATGAGCGTAGCTTTTTTCAGAATATCGGCGTTCTTTTTGAGTTTCCTTATCTGTATGCCAACTTAAGTGCCTTAGACAACCTGAATTATTTTGCTTCCTTCTATCCAAAGGAGCAAAGACAAGATATCAATGAATTGTTGGCACGACTGGAGTTTAATCCAGCGTACCTCAAAAAGCCGGTATCGTCCTATTCTAAAGGGATGCGCCAACGAGTTAGCATGGCTCGTGCATTGATGACCAGTCCTAAGGTGCTCTTTTTAGATGAACCCACTAGTGGATTGGATCCCTCAGGAGCAAGATTATTTCGCAGTATTATTGAAGATGAACGTAAAAAAGGAACCACAGTGTTTCTCACCACGCATAATATGATGGATGCCGATCTCCTTTGTGATAGAATCGCACTGATTGTTAACGGAGAAATTGTCGCAATGGATACCCCTAAAAAATTAAAAGAGCGGAATGACGATCAGTTCATTACCATCGAGTATTTGGTAAAAAATGTACTGAAAACAAAACAGTTTAATTTAGCTGAAATGCAGCAACAGTTTGATTTTCCTCACGATGAAATTGTCAGTCTTCATTCACAGGAACCAACCTTGGAAGACGTATTTATTCAATACACAGGAAGGGGGCTGTCCTAATGAGACTCGGTTTCTTTTCTTTACTGAAGAAAGATATCCAACTGATGTTATCTAGCAGATTTCTACTGCTGATTTTTGGTTCTTTGGTATTGTATTCTTGCTATATCCATTTTGTTTACGCCAAGATTGATCAAGATATTTACCCCGTTTATTTATATGACCCAGAACTTTTTTTGACAAACGCCTCTGAAGATATCATCCGCGTAGATACTCTGGAGGAATTAGAGACCGCTGCATCTGATGGATATGCAGTAGGCATTGATGGAAGCAGTTCAGAGCCTAAAATAATCATGACCACCTCTGGTCAAGAGAGTACGGACCACCTTCGTGCCAATTATGCTCGTTCGCTGTTGTCGCCGACAAAAAACGCTGCTGTGAAAACGGTTGGACCAAACAACAAAGAAATGAAAAATAGGCGGGAGATTACTAGTGAATTTTTATTTTTTGAGTTAGCAGCAGTGGGATTTTTAGGCTTAGCCTCTATCTTATTTAAAGAGAAGCATATGGGAGTGATTCGGGTGCATGGGATCATGCCTACCAGCAAATGTTTCTTTATTTTGTCGAAGCTGACTCTCTTTCTAATAGCAGATCTTTTGTTTGCCAGTTTACTAACATTGATTAATCTTGGATTGAAAGCAGGGATAGCTGTCTTACCGGCAATTTTACTGCAGACGTGTATCTTGTCCTTAATAATGGCTTTGGTGGGATTCTTTTGTGCGATCTGGCTACCAGATTTTAAGCAATTTTCCTTATTTTATCTAGTTCTTGCCATCTTTATTACAACACCCGTTTTTCTTGTAGGGCAGACAAGTGTTACTTGGGACTGGATAGACTTTCATCCGATGTACCATCTTTTTATGGCAGTAAAAAATGCCTACTTCCATGTGCCGGCTGCCGGAGTAGTTTATTATGTGGTCTGTGCAGTCACAATAGTTGGGCTTTTTCTGCTGGCATACCAAGCATTATCACGAGAAATGACAAAGGAGGGATAGTATGAAAGGAATTATTTATCAGTTAAAAAATATTCGCCGAGATAAACTCTGCCTGCTGACCTTTTTACTCCCAATTATTGTCGGACTTGGGATAAATCTTCTGTCTGATCCGAGTTTTTCGAGCATTAGCGAAACGTCCTTTGGTATTGTGGAGCAGGATACTACGACTGAGATGTCAGAATGGTTAAAAGAGAACGGTCGTGTAACGAGATATAGTAAAGTGGAAGAGCTGTACGAGGCAGTTAACGATCCAGCAACACAAATGATCGGTGTAACTAGACATGGGGAGGGGATTAGTACAATTTTATCAGGAGATGAGTTCCAGCTTTATAAAACGACAGGTGCTGTATTACCGACACTGTACACCCAACGAGAATCAATGAATACCTCCAGCATTGATATTCGTCCGGCGACAAGTAATAACAAAGGTTTAAAGTCCTTATTGATTGTGATTACAATGGTTACGGCTATGTTTATGGGATGTACCTTTAATGCTATGAACATCATTGGTGAGAAAGAGGACGGGATTTCTTTTATCAACGAAATTTTGCCAATGAGTCAACAGGGATATATTGGTCAAAAAATTATTCTTGGCTTTATTGGCGGGGGCATTTCAACCATTGTTACGGCACTAATCTGTATGAGGGTTGGCGGTAGTCAAATGACCTCATTACTGATACTAATTTTACTTTCTACTTTTATCGCAGCATTGCTCGGTCTTTTTATCGGTCGGTTTTCTCAAGGTATGATGGTAGGGATTGTTTACATCAAAATATTTATGATTTTATTTATTGCGCCACCGATACTTTTTTACTTGGTATTACCAGCAGATAGCATTTTTAAAACGATATCTTACTTCTTACCCTCTAGTGCAACCTTCTATGGGCTGATGGACTTAATAAACGGGCAAATGCAGGTTAATAAATATATTTTTGTATTGCTTTTTCACTGCATAATTTGGTTCTTACTTTATTTTAAAGTAGACCAACATAGTAAGAACTTGAATCGCTAGATAGTCAATTGCCATCATTTAAAAGAGTGTTTCAAGTAAAGGTAACTGAAAGTGACTAGTAAGTTGCCAACTAATATGTAAAAAAAACTTTGATTGCTATTTTTGGCAGAAATTATTTTTTATTTTTCTTCTGAAGCTTCAATTGAAAGAGAATATGGTACACTAGAGACAGTTATCTTTAATTGAAAAAGAAGGTGAAATTTTGGGGCGTAAAATCCAAACAGTCGGGCATCATAAAATTATTTCTGAATTTCGTCATCTATCGGGGCTAACTATTGCGGTTGACGATTGTGCTTACTTGGCAAGAAGCTTTCGTGACTATGGTGTCGATGATTACATCATAGCCTATTATGAAGGAAGCAGCTATTTTACTAGATATATTCCGTATTATGTTGATTTACTTCCTTGCTGGGAATATAAGAAAGAGTATTTAATTCCATTGATTTTCCGCGAGATGCCTGACACGCAAAAAATGTTTAAAGAATCTTACCGCTGGGCGGCTTTTTTCAAGCTTCTGGATTGGTATTTGACTTATCAGCCGGACAAGGTGTTAATTGATTGTCAAAAACGACCAGGAAAAAAACGTGTAGTTGATACTGCCTTTCTAATTTTTCGCCTTTGGGAGATTTGCGACGGTGCAGCATTTCCAATTGGTAATTTGAATAATTTAGCTGAATTTCAGCATTGGGATCATATTTTTCATTTAATTGACACCGGTAAATCTTTTCGGCGAACAAAAGATTTTGATCCAGCACGTATCGAAGATTTGACTCAGCTTGAAGTGATTCTTGCCATTATAAAAATGCGCTACCAAGCGATGTAAAAAATGAGATTGTGACAGAAGTGTTCAGCTCTGAGAAATAATTCGAAAATAGCTTTTCATATGGTTGTGATTATTCGGCTTATTTTTCGAAAGAGCGGCTTCAGTTACACCGATTATGTGGTTTTCAGTGGCTGTGACGCTTTATGTCGCAGCCACTATTTTTTTGCAGAAATGACTTGTTATAATTAATTAGGTAGTACTAAGAAAGCCTAATTGAAGTAAAACTTGAGGAGAATACGTGGAGAATTTGGTACACTTAGTAGGAGGTGAGGAAAATGACAATAGATCTAGGTGATAAAAAAGTAGCAGCTATTGGTCTGGGGACTTGGCACATGGGTGAAAAAATAGCCAAACGTCAACAGGAAATTGCGGCACTGCAGGCAGGGATCGATGCAGGCGCACAAGTGATTGATACCGCTGAAATGTACGGAGAAGGTCGTTCAGAACAGTTAGTAGGTGAAGCGATCGCTCCTTATGATCGAAGCAAGTTATACTTGATTTCTAAATTTTATCCTTGGCATGCTGATAAAGAAAATCTGCAACGTTCGTTGGCGCAAAGCTTAGCCCGTTTACAGACAGATTATTTGGATTTGTATTTGCTTCATTGGCCAGGCAGTATACCTCTGGAAGAGACCATAGCTGAGCTAGAACGTATGAAAAAAGCGGGTTTAATTCGTCAATGGGGCGTATCCAATTTCGATACTAATGAGATGCAGCATTTATTTAGTGTTCCTGAAGGAAAAAACTGCATAACGAATCAAGTGCTTTACAATTTAGCCAGTCGAGGAATAGAATATGAGTTGTTACCGTGGATGAGAGAAGAAAAATTACCATTGATTGCTTATTCGCCAATTGCTCAAGGGGATACTTTAGGCGGAAAGTTACTAGACAATCCCCTGCTGAAAGAAATTGCAGCGACTCATCAAGCAACGATTTTCCAAATTTTACTAGCTTGGGTGATTCGCGACGGAAAAACCATCGCTATTCCACAATCAGGTAATGCTCAGCATGTATTGGATAATCTCCAAGCCTGGGAGATTCAATTGACACCTTCAGAATACGAGCAGTTAAACCAAGTCTTTCCCGAACCAACCAGTAAACAACCATTAGACATATTGTAGGTGAAGAAAAAATGAAATTTTTTATTGGAGATACCCATTTTTTTCATGAAAACCTGTTAGGAGACAATGATTTTGCGCCTCGCTTATTTGATACAGTGGAAGAAATGAATCAGCAGATTATCACTAGCTGGAATGCCGTCGTTAAAGAAAAAGATACGGTCTATCATGTAGGTGATGTAGCCATGCATCCTAAATACGAAAAGGGCAACCAAGAAATATTGGAACAAATTCTTCAGCTAAACGGAAAAATTGTCTTTATTAAAGGCAATCATGATTCCCGAGCATTCCTTAATTTCTTAGCTGCTAACGATCCCATGATGCCTGATGGGACACCAAAGTTTGAATTTCATGACGTAGGAGCGATCGTAAAGTTTAATCATCACCAGTATTATATGACCCACTATCCAATGCTTTTAGGCACTACCTTGAATATCCGCAATCTTCATGGACACATTCACCACTACAGCGTCCCGATTGCTGAGGATATAAATGTCGGTGTGGACGCTCCCGAGCGTGATTTTCTGCCGGATAAGCTGCCATTTGGTACACCACTTTCCGAAAACATGATTGACATCATCGCCGAAGCGAAGGCCAAAGAAGTTGCGAAATTGAAATAGAAACAAAAGAGTCGTTTATCCAAATGAAGGATGAACGGCTCTTTTTGTACTTATTTTAGAACTTCCTGAATCTCCCGATAGGCTTCTTCGGTTTCTTGTGGCTTCTTACTTGTAAAATAATAATCCCGGTCAGAAGTTTCGATCTTCAAGATTGGGTGAGAAGCATGGATCACTAATAAATCAGAGGGCCTGCCGCTTAGGCGGAAATTTCCCATGGCATAATAATCCGTCGCAAAGCCATTAGTTTTCACCCCGCGACCAAGCTTTTCTACCAATGAAACCTGCTGAATATTAGCCAAAGCAATTTGCCGTTCCCGCAAAAAGGGACCATCCAGCGTGATTTCCTGATTATCCACGTGATACACAAAAGGGTTAGGATGATAGTCCAAAATATACAGCGGCACGGTGGTAGTAATCATGGCAACCACCAAAATCACTCCACTGATTCCCATCATAACTTTCCCAGAAGTCGTCGCCATGTTGACTGTCAGATTCAAGCCGATGCGATCCGGCACCATGAAGCGGGTATCATTGGGATTATAATAAATACCATAGCGCCAATAATAATCGTCTCCTTGGTAACGAAAATCCTCCGACTGTGCCAACAGCTGATCCTGTTTGTTTCGCAAAGCGATCAGCCAACCGAAAGAAAAGACAATGATTAACAGCAGCAAAACCACCTCCAAAGTCGTCAATAAAGCAAACTGTTCTTGCCAAATATCCATTGAAAGCAGCGGCAGGTAAACCATGAAGGGCATTAGAATTCCTGCGGCAATCATTAACACCGACCAATAATATTTCGTCAGATCATTATACTGGCGATTGATTTCCTGATCGCTGGTTAAGGCCCGTACCGGTAAGCGCCCCACCATATACCAGCCGCCTACCATCAGTGCTTCAACCAAAAGCAATGTCAAAAAAATAAGCAAGCTCCCCGGCACAGAATGGGCTAAGAAGAATAAGCCACCGCATAACCCAATCGCCAAAATAAACCATTTCCCAGAAACTAACTTATCGTTTTTCTTCAACACCAGCTGGGTATTGATTTGCACCGGCGCTTCCTCCAACTGCCAGTTGTTGTCCTCAATCAACTGCCGCATTTTGCGAATGTAGCGAATTTGCAGGAAATAGGCGGTGCCCATCGACACAAACAGCATTACGAAAAACAGCAGCATAAACCAGAAATCCCGCATCGACAGTAAAATCACCGCTTCAACTGCACTTATCAGCACCGCAAATTGAAATTGTCGGCGACGGTACTCCTTGGCTAAGCTGGTCACCTGAGGATCATCCAGTTTAGCAGGGGGAAGGGTGTTTTCAATAATGACATGATTATGAGGCTTAGCGGCCAATGACAAGATAAAAGCCATCAGCAAATTGCAGGACACTAAAATGATCCACATGATTAAATTCATTTGTCTCTTCCTTTCCCAAAGCTGGTTAAAATATCGGTAATTTTTCCTTCAATTTCTTTTTCATCGGTGCCCGCCAGGTACAGCTCCGCTAAAAGCAAGGTAAGGGCTACTTCCTTCTCGGTCTTTTTTTCTACCGGCAGGGGAGCCACCAAGGTTCCTTTGCGGCGGTCGGTCAGCAAGTAGCCTTCTTCCTTCAATAGCTGATAACCCTTGGAGATGGTCATGGCGTTAACCCCCAGCTCGTCGGCGATTTGCCGAACGGTGGGCAGCTGTTCATTGGGCTGCAGTTCCCCTTTAGCGATGCCAATAATGATTTGTTTGCGCAGTTGCAGGTAAATCGGCTCATCTGAACGAGAATCAATTTCTAAGATCATGTTCAACGCCTCCTTTGTATTATATATATTAATACAACTAATACAAAAAAGCAAATGCTCAAAAATCCTTTGATAATCAGAGAGTTTAACGAAAATTTAAAGTTTCGATGTTTTTGCACCCTAAATCGAATAATTTATCGTATAATACGTGTTACTGAAAAGTTGCGACCTTCAAATCGTAGAGTTTTCGGAATCTAGATTGAAATGATGGTGATACATGTGTCGAACAGCAACACAAGAGTTGTCGTGGGAATGAGCGGCGGCGTGGATTCGTCAGTCACAGCTCTTTTACTAAAAGAGCAGGGCTATGACATTGTTGGGATTTTTATGAAGAATTGGGATGACACCGACGAGAACGGTGTGTGTACCGCAACCGAGGATTATAAGGACGTAGCAAAAGTCGCTGCCCATATCGGTATTCCTTATTATTCGGTCAATTTTGAAAAGGAATATTGGGACCGTGTTTTCGAATATTTCTTAGCAGAATACCGGGCTGGACGGACCCCAAATCCCGACGTAATGTGCAACAAAGAAATTAAATTCAAAGCCTTTTTAGACTATGCAATGGATCTAGGTGCCGATTATGTGGCAACTGGACACTATGCCCAAGTTACTAAGGATGAAAACGGCGTTGTTCACATGCTTCGCGGCGTCGACAACAACAAAGATCAAACTTACTTTTTGAGCCAATTGTCTCAAGAACAACTATCAAAAACAATGTTCCCTCTAGGCGGTATGGAAAAGTCTGAAGTACGTGCCATTGCAGAACGTGCTGGCTTAGCTACTGCCAACAAGAAGGATTCAACCGGCGTTTGCTTCATCGGTGAAAAGAACTTCAAACAATTCTTGAGCAACTATCTGCCTGCTAAAAAAGGCAACATGGTAACATTAGATGGCGAAATTAAAGGACAACACGATGGTTTGATGTATTACACCATAGGTCAACGTCAAGGTCTAGGCATTGGCGGCGGCGGGAAAACACAAGAACCATGGTTTGTGGTGGGTAAAGACCTAAGCACTAATACGCTTTACGTTGGACAAGGCTTCCATCACGAAGCATTGTATGCAACTAGCTTAGATGCTAGCGAAATTCACTTTACTACAAATGAAGACAAGCCAAAAGAATTCCGGGCAACAGCGAAATTCCGCTACCGTCAGCAAGACGTACCAGTAACTGTGTACTTAGAAGACGGTAATCGTGCGAAAGTCGTATTCGACGAACCAGTACGAGCAATCACTCCAGGTCAAGCTGTCGTTTTCTACGATGGCATGGAATGCCTAGGCGGCGGTCTAATCGATCACGCTTATCAAGAAGCAAAAGTATTACAATACGTTTAATAGAAGTGCGTAACTCTGACTTAAATAAGGCATAAAAACAGGACATGCCTTTTCGAAAATAATCACCTTGAATGACTGCCTTTCAGCGGGTAGTTTATTCAAGGTTTTTTTGTATGAATGAGATGAGAGAAAGGTTAGAATATGATATAATAATCATTAAAAGGGGACGATAATCTTGTCAGTATTCAATTTGTTTGTCGTTGTAATGTGTGGGTTATTTGGGGTGATTACAACTTATAGCGGATGGTTGTTTTATCGCGAACGGGAATTTTCGTACATATTAATAGGGATGTTTACTGGGTTAGTTTCTTTCGTTTGTTACATCGATCACTTTGCGGAAAACGAGATCGTTGTTTGCAAAGGGCTATTTTTAGCCTTTTGGGTAGTGAGTGGCGTGTTCTTTCTAGTCAAAGCACGAATTTCTAAGATAAAAGAACTTAGTTAACTCTTGATTGAACACATAGTCTTCTGACGTTGGCTTATATCTTGAGAATTTTTGTGATAAACTGTTCAAAAAGGAGTTGTGCAAATGAATAGTGCAGATTTATACGTTGTCGCCACGTGCGGCATTTGTGCAATTATTACCGGCTATAGTATTTTAATGATGAAACGTGACTTCAAGCTTTTGTATGTAGGTATTGCCTGTATCAGCGGCATGCTTTCTATGGTGATGTACACGTATCGCTTCGATGCACGTGAACCCTTCTTGATGATGTGCCTGTATTATGGCTGCTGGCTGTTCAGTGCCATCTTCTTTGCTAAGAAAATAAAAGCATAAACAAGCTTGTCAAACACGAACTACTTATACTTCTATAACAAAAGAAAGCATTGTCCTATTTGTGGACAATGCTTTCTTCTTTTTTCTGATGAAAAGCTTCAGATTTGGCAATTCCCTTGGTATTGCGATGAACCGAAAAATAATTAACTAGTACTAGTAACGAAGTAGATAAGAAAACGCCTCGGTATCCAAAAATAGATGACACACTAGAGCCAATCATCGGTCCCACGACATTACCGGCTGCTTGGAAGGATTGATTGTAGCTGAAAATCCGACCCGCTGCTTGATGAGGGGAATACTTGGTAATCAAGGTTTGCACCGCTGGCAACAGACAAGCATCGGAAATGCCGACTAAAAAGCGCAGGAAGGCCAGCTGCCAGACATTTTGCACGATCGCCATCGGCAGATAAACCACAATCGCAAAGAGTAACCCAATCCCCAAAATCTTCTCACTGCCAATTCGATCCCCTAAACGCCCTAGCCGTGGAGCGGCGATCAAAGTAGCAATACCGGGAATCGAAGCAATTATACCGCTAACAAAGGTTATGTTTCCGTGATTATGCATCAATTGACGAATATACAAGCTAATAATCGGGCTAATGGAATTATTAGAGGCTTGAATAATCATCGTGGTTAGAAACATCCCTAAAATTAAATGTGGATATTTTAGCTCTTGGAAGATTTGCTTGGCTGGTACCATGTCTTTTTTCTCAATCGGTGTAAATTCCTCATGAACGAAGAAGACACTTAGCAGAAAGACTAGAAAAAGGATACTGCTGGTGATAAAAAAAGTGTAACGATACCCAAAGATTGAAGCGGTTGCTCCGCCGACTAAAGGCCCTAGTAAGCTTCCAGTCACTGATCCAGTGGATAAAGTTCCTAAAACTTGGCCGCTTTTTTCCTTTGGGGTTCCGGTGGCGACTAAGGCGGTGGCGTTACTTATGTATCCAGAAAAAACTCCCTGTAAAAGCCGCAAGCCAATTAATTGGTAAACATTAGTCACTAGACCCATCAGGCCGATCACAACTGCCATCCCTAACGATGCACGCAGCAACATCAACTTTCGACCTTTTTGGTCAGCCAAGCGCCCCCATAAAGGTGAGACAATGGCGGTGATTAAAAAAGTGGAAGAGAAGGTTACCCCGCTCCACAAATTCAATTCTTGACTAGTGTAATGGCCCAAAGTATCAATGTAAAAGGACATAAAAGGCATCACCAAGCTAAATCCGATCCCTGCCATGAAGGTACCAAACCAAAGCACAATTAAGTTCTTCTGCCAAGTTGGTTTCGGCGAAAAGAGTCGTTGTTTGATTCGTTCAGACACAATTGCTCTGCCTTCTTTCATTTGTTTTCAAAACATTTTCATTATAAACCTAAAAAATAGAATATCAAATCCCAAATGACTGTGATAAAGTAGAATTAAGAAAAACGCAAAAATATTGTGTTAAACTAAAGAGAATCACTTCCACTGAAGCGAGCACTTGAAACAGAACACTTGAAAAAATTGAAATGGATGCTTATGATGTCAATGGAAAGAAGGGGTGTAAATGTATCAGGTTATTACCATGTATGGCGACAATGAACCATGGTGGTTTTTTGAAGATTGGAAAGAAGACATCACCGAGGAAAAGCAATTCGACAACTTTGACGAAGCTGAGAAATATTTTGACGAGCGCTGGGAGGCTCTCTCTCAAGATTATACATATCATAATACCAAGAAAAATTATTTAAGTGCGTTCTGGAATGAAGAGGATGAACGTTGGTGTGAAGAATGCGACGATTATCTTCAACAGTATTGGGGTTTGGCCTTATTAATGGACAATCAAGCAATAACTGTTGAAAGCAGAAAGGAATTTTATGAAACAACTAATACTAGCGGAAAAGCCAAGTGTTGCAAAAGATTTAAGCAAGGTGCTTAACGCGAACCAAAAACATAAAAATTACTTTGAAGGACCCAATGTGATTGTAACTTGGGCCCTTGGTCATTTATTGAGCTTAAAAATGCCCGAAGACTTAAACCAAGAATGGCAAAGCTGGCAGATGGAAACTTTGCCGATGATTCCAAAACATATCGGTATCAAGCCATTACCCAAAACACGAGGGCAACTAAAAACGATCCAACAACTGGCTAAACGCAGCGACATCTCTGAAGCTGTCATCGCTACTGATGCCGGACGTGAAGGAGAGCTAGTAGCTCGCTGGATTTTAGAGTATGTTAAATTTAATAAACCAGTGAAACGTCTGTGGATTTCTTCCCAGACACCAAAAGCGATCAACGACGGCTTTAAAAAGGTGAAACCCGCTAAGGAATACGACAATCTTTACTATTCTGCTTTGGCTCGTGCTAAAGCCGATTGGTTAGTCGGCCTAAACGTAACACGGGCACTAACAGTAAAATACGAAGACAGTCTTTCAGCCGGTCGTGTTCAGACACCAACCTTGTCATTGGTTCGCCAGCAAGAACGAAAAATTGAAAAATTTCGACCGCAAAACTATTTTGTCCTCTCTTTACAAGTAGAAGGACAAAAGGCCAAACTGAACCAGAAAAATCCTTACGGCATCACTGAGAGGGAAAATGCTGAAAGCTTAGTCAAAGAACTGAGTCAACAAAAAGGCACAGTGACAGAAATTAGTGAGAAAGAAAAAGTAGAGCCAGCACCACTACCTTACGATTTAACCGAAATTCAGCGAGAAGCCAATGCCCGCTATCAATTCTCGGCTAAGAAAACCTTATCGATCGTTCAAAGTCTGTATGAAATCCACAAAATTGTGACCTACCCGCGAACAGACAGCAAGTACTTAACCAGTGATATGAAAGCTACGATGAAAGAACGCCTGCAAGCTATCAGTGATTTCGCTCCAGAAGTGAAGCTGTACTTGAAAAATGGTGCCCAAGTCAAGCAGCAACGAGTATTCCAAGACAGCAAAGTAACCGATCACCATGCGCTGATCCCAACTGAACAACGTCCGCGATACGAAAAGTTATCCAACGATGAACAACGGATCTACAGCATGATTGTTACCCGCTTTTTAGGTTTATTCGCCGATGCCCATAAAGAAAGCCAACAAAAGGTGACAGTCGCATTTGGCAAAGAAACCTTTACTTTTCGTCAAAGCAAGGTGTTAGTGGCTGGTTGGAAGAAATCAGAAGATGAAAAGCCTGCAATTCAATGGAAGAAGGATATGCGTGTTGTCCCTGACTTTACTATTGAGAAGGCCTTAACCTCACCGCCCAAGCCACTAAATGAAGGATCGCTTTTAGGCTTAATGGAAAAACACAGCTTAGGTACACCGGCAACACGTGCAGAAATTATCGAAAAGCTGATCAAATCTGAACTGATGGAACGTACCAACAGCGGTCTGCAAGTCTCGCCAAAAGGCAAGCAGCTGTTGGAATTGGTTAATCCTTCATTAGTGACACCAGAACTAACCGAAAAATGGGAAAAGCAGCTGGAAGCTATTGCTCAAGGCAGTTATTCCAGCAAACAGTTCTTGAAGGAAATCGAAGAAGATACGAAAAAATTGGTGCAAGAAGTCAAACAAAGCGAACAAAAATACCAAGATTTCTCGATCACCCAAAAGAAATGTCCCGAATGCGGCTCTTTATTAAGAGAAAAGAATACTCGCGACGGGAAGATTTATATTTGTACCAATACAGAATGTAATTACCGTCGTCGTAAAGAACCAAAAGTCTCCAACCATCGCTGTCCACAATGTCACCGTAAAATGGAGATCATTGATGGTAAAAAGGGATCGTACTTCCGTTGCAAGTATGATGGCACGACTGAGAAAATGTTGGACAAAAAAGAACGCAGTAAAAAAATGACCAAGCATGAAGAACGTCGCCTGTTGCAGAAGGTTAACAAAGAAGCAGAGCCACAGGAAAGCGCGTTAGCTCAAGCGTTAAAAGCGGCTATGGAACAAAAATAGTAGACCGAAGAACAGGCCATTGTGTCTGTTCTTTTTTCTACAAAAAATAATCCTGTAATCGATTTCTTTTATTCGCAAATACTCTAGTTATTGAATAGAAAAAGCTGTATAATAGGAACCGGTGTATACCACTTCATGTCAGGAGGTGCTGAAAATGAAAGCAAGAAAAGACGAAGTGTTAGACCTTTTGAAGGAACACAAACAGGAAATGACCGCACAGGAATTAGCCGATAAAATGTCCATGGATCGTACCAACATCAGTCGCTATTTAAACGAACTAACCAAAGACGGATTAGTGAAGAAAATTGATGGACGACCTGTGAAATTTCAAATGGTGGTTCAATCAAGCGAGAACCACATTAACTTTGATAACCTAATCGGTCGCGAAGAGTCCTTGAAAAGTCAGATTCAAAAATCGAAAGCTGCAATATTATATCCCCCACGAGGGTTGCACACTATTATTTTCGGTGAGACTGGGACCGGGAAGACAATGTTTGCGGAATGTATGTATCGATTTGCCGTTTCAGCCGGGGTTTTAGATGCGAGTGCACCTTTTATAACCTTTAACTGTGCCGATTATGCCCAAAATCCCCAATTGTTATACGGACATATATTTGGGGTAAAGCGAGGAGCGTTTACTGGTGCAGAAGAAAGCCGTGAGGGGTTAATGGCTCAAGCGGATGGCGGCATTTTATTTTTAGATGAAATTCATCGTTTACCACCAGAAGGCCAAGAGATGCTTTTTACTTTTATTGATAAGGGTATTTTTCGACCGTTAGGCGACAGCCAAGAAAAAACGGCATCTGTTCAAATTCTTGGAGCTACAACGGAAACTAGCTCAACATTCTTATCCACCTTTAACCGACGGATTCCGATGCAAATTGAATTACCCTCCTTGGCTGAGCGTTCCTTAGATGAACGTTTGGCAATTATTAAAGAATTTTTGCAGCAGGAAGCCAACCGATTAATGGAAGATATTACAATAGATAAACGCAGCTTGTTGGGTTTCTTACTCTATACTGCTGAAGGCAATATCGGACAGCTAAAACGAGATCTAAAATTAGTCTGTGCCAAGGCATTCCTACATTACCAAACGAACCGTGATCTGGATAAATTGATGATTACCGAAGATGACCTGCCACTCAATGTACAAAAAGGGCTCCTACGAATGAAAGAGCAGCCAGATTTGGGGCCTTTTTTAGACAAAAAAAATCTTTATATGAGCTTCAAGCCGGGAACTGAAGAAGTAGTCTGGGGACAAGATCCAGCAAAAAGTATGGAAGTCTATCATTCCATTACTTATAAATTGGATACTTTGAATCAAGAAAACCTGACGGAGATTGACCTAGAAGAATTAATCTCTAACGACGTAGATCAATATTTTGAGACCTATGTTGAAGAACTTTCCCATACAAATGCCTATCGCGAGATTATCCCCGATGATTTGTGGCATTTAACCAATGAATTATACGAAATTGCTGGTGAAAAACTGCAGCGGGAATACGATGAAAAGGTTCGTTTTGCTTTTGCCTTGCACCTGAATTCTACTATTGAAAGAATCAAGGCAGATCAAATCATTCCTCATCCTAACTTAAATGAAATCCGCAAAAAATATTCCAAAGAATTTCAATTGGCGATTGAATTGTCAGGGCATATTGAAGAAGCGTACAATATTATGATTCCGTTGGATGAAATTGGCTTTATTACGATGTTCCTAACGATGGAAATCAGTGAAGACAAGCATCCAGATGAACGGCAAGTAGCGGTGATTGTTGTCATGCACGGAAAATCCACAGCTTCTAGCATGTTGGAAACAGCTCAGGATTTGCTGGGCACTAAAGACGGCATTGCATTTAACATGCCGCTGACGGTCAAGACCGAGGAAATGTATGGGACGATGCGCAATTACATTGCAGCTGAGAAAGAGAAGTTCTCAGAAGGAATTATCTTGTTAACAGATATGGGTTCACCAAACAACTTTGGCAATTTAATTTATCATGAAATGGGTATACGAACTAAAGTGATTTCCATGGCTAGCACGATGCTTGTATTGGAAAGTTTGCGTTTAGCTACGCTAGGCCGTTCACTAGAGGATATTTACCACAGTGTTATGACGATGTTTACGAATGTGATTCAAATAGAAGAACCTTCACCTAAAGAGGGCAAACGAGTGATTATCGTGGCCTGTTTTACCGGTGAGGGGGTGTCTAAACGACTGAATCAGGTGGTTTCACAGCTAGTAGATGCCAACGAGTTTGAAGTAGTCCAGATGCAATCGCTGGAACGAGAAAGTTTCAAGCATCGTATTGATCAATTGATCACCCAAAAAGAAATTGCGGCGATTATTGGGACGATGGAAATCCATTACCAGCAGATTCCATTTATTCCAGCCTTGAATCTATTTAATCGGCAAAAAATCTTAGAATTTCAAGATATTCTAGGCACTAAGATTTCTCTGCCGGAGATGGTGGATTCTTTAACGCAAGATTTCTCACCGGAAATCGCAGTCAACGAATTGTTTTTCGCAACGGAAGAAGCCATTCAGCGAATTCGGAAAAGTCGTGGGATGATTATTGATACGAATGTATTACAAGGGCTGATGATTCACATTGCTTTCTTGGTAGACAAGATCAAAAAAGATCTGCCACGCCCAATCTTTAAAGATGTGAACAGCTATCGTCAAGCCAATATTTCGATGTTTGCTGAAGTGACGTTGCAGCTAAAACCGATTGAAGACCAATTTGGTGTACAATTGACAGAAGACGACAAAGCGTATATCGTAAAAACTTTATTGGACAATAGTATTGAACTAGAATTGCACAGTGTGTAATTCTAGTTTTTTTGTGTGTAAATTGAAAACCTTATCATATCAACTACCGTGCACATGAAAAGTTGGCACAGTAATTGCTTTATATAAAAGTGAAAATAAAAAACTTTAAGGAGTGTATCACTATGAAAAGAATTATGTTAGTTTGTTCCGCTGGAATGAGCACAAGCCTATTAGTTACTAAAATGGAAAAAGCAGCTGAAGCAAGAGGAATGGAAGCGGATATTTTTGCCGTGTCTGCCTCAGAAGCAGATGCAAAATTAAATGATCCAGAAAATCCTGTGGATGTTTTATTGTTAGGCCCACAAGTTCGTTTTATGAAAGCTCAATTCGATGAAAAATTAGCAGGAAAAAATATTCCATTAGAAGTTATCGACATGAAAGACTACGGCATGATGAATGGCGAAAGTGTCTTAGATACAGCGATTACTTTGATGGATCAATAAGGAGTTAGCAAGATGAGCGATCAAATGACACAAGAACAATTGGAAGCAATCATGGGTTTAATTATGAATTCCGGAAACGCCAAAAGCAATGCAATGGAAGCGATTCAAGCTGCAAAGAAAAATGACTTTGAGCTGGCTAGAACCAAACTGACTGAAGCAGATGAAGCATTGGTAGAAGCACACCATGCCCAAACCGGGTTGTTAACTAAAGAAGCGCAAGGGGATCAAATGACGGTTACTTTATTAGCAGTTCACAGCCAAGACCATTTGATGACCAGCATTACCTTCAATGATTTAGCAAAAGAAGTCGTTGATATTTACCAACGCTTGGCTGACGAGTAGGAGATGGTCTCATGAAGCTGCCGAAAAATCAGGCAACTTTGCAAGCGGTAACGAGTTTAATTGAATATGCTTTTAACAAGCAGCAGCCAATTATTGACGATTCGTTGTTTTTGTCGCGTTATCAGCATGCCGATTGCTTCGGCACTTTCCATCACGAACAACTGAGCAGTTTAGTGATGGTCAATCATTTCCAAGCGAAGGTCTACGAGGCAATAGTGCCGATGGCAGGAATTGGCTATGTAGCCAGTTATCCTGAGTTTCGCGGAAGCGGTGGTGTTTCAGAAATCATGCAGGAAATTTTGACGGACTTATACGATAGTGGCGTCGTAATTTCCCAGTTAGCACCTTTTTCTCAACGCTTTTATCGGCAGTTTGGCTACGAAAATACCAGCCAGCAAAAAAAGTACCGCATACCTGCCGCGGCTTTTGCTCACGTGATTAGTGAAAAAAAAGGCGAAATCAACCGAGGTACCTGGGATGAAACACAGCAAATAATTAAAACTCTTTATCAAGAGGCTTTAACCAGCAATCAAGTTGGGACAATGGCAAGAGAGGACTGGTGGTGGGAACGCCTGCAGGAGTATTATACTCACCGTTTTTACGCAATATGCTATGACCAAAATCAGCAGGCTCAAGGCTATATGATCTATCGTCTGCAGGGAGACACTTTCCTAGTGGATGAACTGGTTTATCTTAATGGCTTTGCTTTACGAAAATTAGTGACCTACATGAAGGCGCACGTTTCGTCTTTTAGCTGGTTTGAATATGCAGCACCAATGCATGAATGCATGGAAGTATGTTTTGCTGAGCAAGATTCACTGGAAATTAAATTGACGCCTTACATGATGAGTCGAATCATCAATTTACCGCAATTATTTAGTCAATTACCAATTGATGCTGACGAATTAATCGTGGAGGTTACTGAGGATCAGCAATGTCCTTGGAATCAGGGAATCTGGCGGTTGAAAACTGGTGAGTGCCAGTGGGTGGAAGGGTTAGAACCCGACATTCGCGGCAACATCCACGCTTGGACGGAATTAATTTTAGGCAACTTATCCTTAGAGGAAGGATGCTTGTTAGACAAATTTGAAGTAAACAATCAAAAAATCATGGCTTCCTTTCCAAAAGGCAAGCAATCATTTTACGATTATTTTTAAAACTAGGCTTCCAGTCCAACTTTTGACCGTTGAATAAAAAAGCAACCAAAACTCAAATCATGCGCCATTAGGGAACCGAGAAGTTTAGTTGGATGGTACCCGTGGTGAAGATCAGAATCATTTTTTCTAAGACAAATGAGTATTTTATTATCGAACTAGGAGGAAATTTTAAAATGGATGGATTTATTAATTTTATGGAACGGCGTTTTATCCCGATTGCGTCTAAAATTGGGGCACAGCGACACTTAGTTGCAATCCGTGATTCATTTATGGTTACGATGCCTTTAATGATTTTAGGGGCTTTAGCAGTAATGATCAACAACTTGTCATTAACGATTCCAGCCTTTGGCGATTTCATGAACGGCATTTTCGGTGGCGAATCTTGGAAAGGCTTTGGTGGGGGTATTTGGAACGGTACTTTCGGTATTCTATCAGTGTTTGTCGCTTTCTTAGTGGCTTACAACTTAGCTAACAGTTATGGTAAAGATGGCGTATCAACGGGTGTCGTTTCTGTAGCCTGCTTCTTCACATTAGGTGCAGCTACCAGCGGAATGAACTCAACTGGTTTATTCGTAGCCTTAATCGTTGCCATCGTTGTTACTGAATTATTCCGTCGTCTGATCGGTAACCCAAAATTAGTTATTAAAATGCCTGACGGTGTGCCGCCAGCAGTTGCTAAATCATTTGCGGCGTTATTCCCAGCAATGATTACTATTTGTCTATTTGGTTTAGTTGCAGCAGTTATCGGTGCTTTCGGAGTTGAAGATATGTTTGCGGCATTCTACGAAATGGTTCAAGAACCATTCATGGGATTAGCGAATTCTTACGGTTCAGCACTATTAATTGCTTTCATTACACCATTCTTGTGGTTCTTCGGGTTACACGGAGCCAACATGATCGATCCATTCATGCAAGCAATTAATGCACCAGCAATTGAAGCAAATATGGCTGCAATTAATGCAGGTAAAGCAGCTCCTTATATTGTAAACAAACCATTTATCGATTCATTTGTTAACATGGGTGGTACTGGGGTAACACTTGGTCTAATCATCGCAATTTATCTAGTTGGTCGCAAACATAAAGCCTTCATGGTAGTGAACAACTTGGCAGCAGCTCCAGGTGTATTCAACATCAACGAACCGTTGATGTTCGGTCTGCCTTTGGTATTGAACCCAATCATGTTCTTTCCATTTATTTTGGCACCAATGGTCTGTGTGACTACTGCCTACTTTGCTACTAAATGGGGGTTAGTACCGCCAGCAACATTTATGCCACCTTGGGTAACACCGCCAATTTTAGGTGGGTTCTTAGCAACACAAAGTATCTCTGGTGCCGTATTATCAGCAGTGAACTTAGTTATTTCCATTGCGATGTACGTACCTTTCGTAATGCTTTCTACAAAACAAGAACTAAAACGCGAAGCAGCAGCAAAATAAGATCAAGCAAGGATTCAAGGATCAATGGATTCTTGAGTCCTTACTTTGTGTAAAGCAATTCTACACTAGCAAGTAAAAAAGTATAATACAAGTCGAACAACAAATCTTTCAAACAAGTCAGGAGACATTTACCTATGAAACAATTTCCAGCAAATTTTTGGTGGGGCGCTGCCACATCAGGTCCTCAAAGTGAAGGACGCTTTAATAAAAAACATGCTAATGTATTTGATTACCATTATGAAATCGAGCCTGAAGTATTTTACAACCAAGTAGGACCTGATACGGCCTCTAATTTCTACAACAGCTACAAAGAAGATATTCAAATGATGCGTTCGATTGGCATGAATAGCATGCGTACTAGTATTCAATGGAGCCGTCTTATTAACGATCTGGAAACAAATACTGTCAATGAAGATGCTGTGCGATTTTACAATGATGTGATCGATACGATGCTAGCTGAGGGCATGACCCCGGTAATGAATTTGCATCATTTCGATTTACCAGTTGAACTGTTTGATAACTATGGTGGTTGGGAGTCGAAAAAAGTTGTCGATCTATTTGTCGGCTTTGCTAAGCGTTGCTTTGAATTGTTTGGAGACCGGGTGAAGTATTGGACGACTCACAACGAACCAATGGTAGTAGTAGAAGGCGAGTATCTATTCCAATTTCATTATCCCAATATTGTCGATGGGAAAAAAGCGGTTCAAGTAGCTTATAATTTGAACTTAGCTTCTGCTAAAGCAATCAAAGCCTTTCGTGAACTGAAAATCGAAGGTGCCCAAATCGGTACAATTCTTAATCTAACTCCTACTTATGCCGCTTCTGATAATGAAGAAGACCAAGAAGCTGCTCGCATTGCCGAATTATGGAACAATAAAATGTTCCTAGAACCAGCGATTTATGGTCATTTTCCAGCAGAATTGGAAGAGCTGTTGGCTCGTGATAAAGTGCTTTGGGAAACGAATGATGAAGAAAAAGCCATCCTGAAGGAAAACACAATTGATTTCCTCGGCGTGAATTTCTACCATCCAAATCGAGTGAAGGCTCCAGATGTGGCGCCAAATTCGGTAGGCTCATGGATGCCAGATCGTTACTATGATGCCTATGACATGCCCGGACGTCGTGTGAATTTAGACCGTGGCTGGGAAATTTATCCTAAAGCACTGTATGACATTGCTATCAATATTAAAGAGAATTACAAAAATATTCCGTGGTATGTATCTGAAAACGGTATGGGTGTTTCTAACGAAGACCGTTTTAAAAACGGTGACGGCATGATTGAGGATGATTACCGGATCGATTTTGTACAGGAGCATTTAGAATGGCTGCATCAAGGGATCGAAGAAGGCTCAAACTGCTTTGGCTACCACATGTGGACGCCAATTGATTGCTGGTCATGGTTAAATGCGTACAAAAATCGCTACGGGTTCATTTCCAACAATATCCATACCCAAGTTAAAACTGTCAAAAAATCCGGTCACTGGTTCAAAGAAGTGGCCGAACAAAACGGATTAAGGTAAATTACAGGGAGGCAAACATGAAACGAGAACTAGGAGTATCGATTTATCCTGACCATAGTGATCCTCACGAGGATCGACGCTATTTGAAGAAAGCTGCTGATTTAGGATATACTCGGATTTTCATGAGTATGCTAGAGGTAACCGACGGCAAAGACAAAGTTCGGGAAAAGTTCCAAGGCATTATTGGCTATGCCAAGGAATTAGGCTTTGAGACCATTTTAGATATCGCACCATCGATTTTCGATGAGCTAGAAATTTCCTATGATGATTTGAGGTTTTTTGCCGAGTTGGGAGCGGACGGCATACGTTTAGATGAAGGTTTCGATGGCAATAAAGAGGCGATGTTAACGTTTAACCCCCAAGGTTTGGCGATTGAATTGAATATGAGCAATAATGTGGCTTACTTAGAAAACATTTTATCCTATGAAGCCAACACACCATTCTTGTATGGTTGTCATAATTTTTACCCACAAAGCGGCTCGGCTTTGCCCTACGATTTTTTCATATCCTGCAGTGAACGGTTTAAACGTCAGGGGATCAAAACAGCTGCCTTTGTGACGAGTCATTCTGCCCAATATGGTCCATGGAATGTGAACGATGGCTTACCAACTTTAGAAATGCATCGCCATCTGCCAATTGACTTGCAAGCTCGCCATATGTTTGCAACTGGCTTAATTGATACTGTCATTATCGGGAATGCTTATGCTTCGGATGAAGAGCTGGAAAAAGTTGCCGCTGTTGATCGTTACAAGCTAAGCTTGAGTGTTGATCTAGTTTCAGAAATTACTGAAGTCGAAAGCCAAATTTTAGCTTATGATAAGCACTTCCGTCGTGGGGATATCACTGCATCGATGGTACGGTCAACTCAAGTACGTGTCAATTATAGCAATGTAGAAAATCCACCCCATGATAATGAGCAAGAGTTCCAAATAGGCGATGTTGTTATTGGCAATGACAAATTTGGCAAGTACAAAAACGAGCTGCAGATTATCTTGGAGCCTCATGCGGATGAGCGGAAAAATTTAGTAGGTAAAATCCCTAAAGAAGAACTGATTTTGTTGGAGTTTTTACGCCCTTGGTCGAAGTTTCAATTTGTTACCCAGGCTTCTAACTGAAAATTAGAAAACGATGAAATTTTCTGGTTGACAAACCCTTTGACGCGGTGTAAAGTAATAACAACTTAATCAATCGACAATGAAAAGAAGAGTAGCAGGTAAATTACTTTTAGAGAGTCTCTGGCAGGTGGAAAGAGACAGTGATTAGTTGTGAAACACATCTTTGAGTCGACTAACTGAAAAGAGTAGGTTAGTCCGGGCAGGCCCGTTACAGCTGTGGTCAGATAGACCAGTGGAGATTGCTTGTTGTGAAACAGCAATGAAAAAAGGTGGAACCGCGTAATTTACGTCCTTTAGTCAATATGACTAAAGGATTTTTTTTATTTTCATCAACACTGGACAATGACCCATTGAGGCTTTTTCTGCAAAGAAAAGGCAAATAAGAGGTGGAACCACGTCCAATGACGTCCTCTGGCCAAGCAGCCAGGGGACCTTTTTTAATTTTTAAAGAAAGTATAGGATATTCACAATTAGAAAGCTGATGAAACCATTTCTAGTGGTGTCCGGCTTCACAAACTAGCTTTGTCGGTATTAAGCGAAAATTGAGAGAAACTTGAGGAGCAGTTTATCTCAATTTTAGTCTTAATGCTCCAAAGCTGAGCGAGTTTGCGAAGCCTTTCTTAATTTAGGGAGGAACAGAAAGAATGAATTATTTAGTTGATGTTATGCCGCAATTATTAACTGGTGCCAGTACTACGGTGAAATTATTTTTATATACGATTATTGGCTCACTACCTTTGGGAATTTTACTTTCCTTTGGTTTATCCAGTCGTTTTAAACCGATCCAATGGGTTTTACAGCTTTATGTTTGGATCATGCGGGGAACTCCTCTGCTGCTGCAATTGATTTTTGTTTTTTACGGCTTACCTTTAGCTGGGATTGTATTTGATCGTTTTGAAGCAGCACTTTTTGCTTTTGTTTTAAACTATGCCGCTTACTACGCAGAAATCTTCCGCGGTGGGATTCAATCAATTCCACTAGGACAATATGAAGCGTCTCGCGTGTTAGGTCTAACACCTTTTCAAACAATTACACGAATTATCATTCCGCAGGTAGTCAAAATTGTGTTACCTTCTGTCGGAAACGAAGTTATTAATCTTATTAAAGACACATCTTTAGTATACATCTTAGGTCTATCAGATGTTATGCGAGTAGGGAAGATCGCAATGGAGCGGGATACAACCTTGCTGCCACTACTAGGAGTAGCCCTGATCTATCTTGTGATGACCGGTATTGCCACAGTACTTATGAAATACTTGGAAAATCGTCTGAACTACTATCGTTAGAAATTTTCGTAAAGAAGGAGCAGCCTCATGATTGAATTAAAAAATGTCAATAAATCTTTTGGCACTAAAAAAGTTATCAATAATCTCGATTTAATAATCCCCGATGGTCAAATACTAGCAATTGTTGGACCTTCTGGTGGAGGGAAAACCACTTTGCTGCGAACGCTAGCCGGATTAGAAAAGGCGGATAGCGGCACATTTTTACTAGATGGTGAACCGTTTGATCCCGCTGCGGATAAACACCAAGAGCAAGTTGTTGGTGTAGTATTTCAAGACTTCCAGCTATTTCCTCACTTAAATGTGATGGACAATATCACCATTGGTCCCAGACTTGTCTTAAAAGAAGAAAAGGACATATACACGAAAAAAGCGCAAAACTTAGCTAGTTTGTTAGGAATTGAAGAGTTGTTAAACAGTTATCCTTTCCAATTGTCTGGGGGACAAAAACAACGTTTAGCTATTGCTCGGGCAATGGCAATGGGACCAAAAGTCTTGGCTTACGATGAACCAACTAGTGCATTAGATCCTGCACTACGTCAGCAAGTAGAAAGTTTGATCTTAGAGTTAAAAGAAGATGGCGTTACTCAAATCGTCGTTACCCACGATTTAGTTTTCGCTGAAAATATCGCAGACAAACTATTGAAAGTCGAACCAATTAGTTAATAAGAAATACCATAATATAAATTTACTTATTGTAGGGGGAAAAAACATGAAATTGAAGAAGTTTGTATTAGGAGCAGTTGCGTTAGTAAGTGTAGCAGCCTTGGGTGCTTGCGGCGGCAATAATGACGATGCAACCTCAGATGAAAACACATGGCAAAAAGTAGAAGAATCAAAGAAAATCACTATCGGCTTGGATGATACCTTTGTACCGATGGGCTTCAAAGACGAAGACGGCGAAATCGTTGGCTTTGATATTGACCTTGCAAAAGCAGTCTTTGAGCAATATGATGTTGAACCCACATTCCAACCAATTGATTGGTCTATGAAGGAAAATGAATTAGATAACGGCACGATCGACCTAATCTGGAACGGTTACACAATGACAAAAGCTCGGGAAGAAAAGGTCGCCTTCACAAAACCTTACGCACAAAACGAGCAAATGATTGTAGCTAAAAACGATAGTGGGATTACTAAAAATGAAGATTTGAAAGACAAAATTTTAGGTGCGCAAGAAGGATCTTCTGGTTACGAAGCCTTCAATAACGAGCCTGAAAAAATGAAAGACTTAGTAACCGACCAAGATGCCACCTTATATGCTAGTTTCAATGAAGCCTTCATCGACTTGGAAAGCGGTCGGATTGATGGCCTGTTAATCGATAAGGTTTATGCGGAATATTACTTGAAGCAAGCTGGTAAAACCGATGATTTTACAGTCTTCAATGCTGGTTTCAACAATGAAAACTTCGCAGTCGGCGCACGCAAAGACGACACTGAATTGGTTAACAAAATCAATGAAGCCTTCGATACTTTGCAAGAAAATGGGAAGTACGGAGAAATTTCACAAAAATGGTTTGGTGAAGAATGGAGTATTCCTGAAGAATAGTAGAATATAGGCGAGCAGATGGTGTTCGCCTATTTTTTATACAATAAAACAAAAATGGGGGAAATATCAGATGAAAAGATGGATAGTGGGATTAGTTGGTATGGTTATGTTATTTGGACTATCAGCATGTGGTGAAAAGGAAGCAAGCGGTGACGACAGCTGGCAGAAAATTGAAGAATCAAAAAAAATTACAATTGGTTTGGATGATACCTTTGTACCATTGGGTTTTAAAGACGATGATGGTGAAACGGTGGGCTTTGACATTGATTTAGCCAAGGCGATTTGTGATGATTATGGTATTGAGCCGACTTTTCAAGCCATTGATTGGTCCATGAAGGAAAATGAGCTGGACAATGGAACAATCGATCTAATTTGGAACGGCTACTCTGTGACAAAAGCCCGGGAGGAAAAAGTGTTGTTCACTAAACCTTATGCTAAAAATGAACATATCGTTTTGACTCGTAAGGACAGTGGTATTACGGAGCGGGAACAAATGAAAGATAAAATTTTGGGTACACAAGAAAGCTCTTCTAGTTATGAATCTTTCCTGAAGAATCCTGAGTATCTGAAGGACTTAGTTCAAGATGAGGATGCTGTGCAGTACGCTAGTTTTAATGAGGCTTTTATGGATCTTGAAAATGGTCGATTAGATGGTATTTTAGTTTCCGTTATTTACGCAGAGTATTATTTAAAACAAAATGACAAGCTGGATGAGTTTAACCTGTTTAATCCTGGCTTCCAAGGTGACAGTTTTGCTGTAGGTGCGCGCAAGGGTGATGAAGCATTGGTAGAAAAACTAAATCAGGGCTTTGAAAAACTAGAAGAAGATGGTCGTTACGCTGAAATCTCTGAAAAATGGTTTGGTACAGCCTGGGAGATTCCTGAAGAATAGTTCACAGTTTTTCTAATCACTTTTTAAAGTAAGGGGACTCATTTTGTCCGTTTGAAGTGAAAAGTTGAAGAAGTAGCAAAAAGAGGCAAACAAAACTTTTGTTCGCCTCTTTTTTTTTGTATAATGGAACAAGTGAAAAGAGGGATAAAATGGCGCAGAAAAAGCGTACAAAGAAAAAGAAGAAGACGACAAAAAAACAAAAACAACTACAGGAACAACGATTAGTCATTATTATTGGCCTTATTTTTATCCTGTTTGCCGTTTTTGCTTTGTTCGGCCTAGGGTTTTTGGGTAATTTGATCGCCAATGTCCTTCGTATGGTTGGCGGGAACACTTATCCATTTTTAGCTTTATTGTTAGGAATTTACGGACTGCTTTTGGTCATTAAAAATACGAAACTAAAAATTACTAAAGGCAGACGTTGGGCTGGTATTGGTGTTTTTTATATTGGGTGTCTAGTCATTTTACATGCACGATTGTTTGCCAATGTTCAAAGCCAGAACCCAAATGTATTGAAAATCACTTGGGAATTACTAATGACAGATTTTTTAGGAAATCAGATTTCTCAAAATGTCGCTGGAGGCATGCTAGGGGGTGTCATCTATAGCTTAACCCATTTTCTTGTTTCACAAGTGGGCAGCTATATTATTGCGGCATTATTGCTAGTTTTTGGTATTTACTTGTTTAGCATGATGGAATTTGCGCAAGTTTCTGATTTTCTAAACCAATCATTAGATAATCTTCAGCAACGCTTTACGGAATCAGATGAAAAAAAAGCGGAACGAGACGCCAAGCGCAAAGAACGTCAAGAAGCTAAAGCTCAGCAGAAAGCTGAAAAAGCAGCGGCAGCCAAAGAGAGACAGGCGGAGAGAGAAAGAAATCAAGTTCGTCCACTAACGCCTGGCGAAAAATTAGCTAAGGAGAATCAAGAAGACCTTGACCAAGAACCCGAGCAAATGACTCTGGTTCCTATCGAAGCCTATCAAGCTAACGCTGAACCAAAGACCGTGGCTAAACAACAGCCACCTGTTGAAGACGAAGAGTCTGATACTGGTGATCTCGAATTTGAAATCAGCGCAGAGCCAGAAGACCATGATTATCAATTGCCGCCGTCGACCTTGTTGGACTCCATTCCAGCTACAGACCAAAGCGATGAGTACAAAAAGATCGAAAACAACATTAAAATATTAGAAAAAACGTTTGATAGCTTTGGGGTAGAGGCTAAAGTAGTGAAAGCTAGTTTGGGGCCATCAGTAACGAAGTTCGAAATCCAGCCAGCAGTGGGTGTTAAAGTCAGCAAAATTGTTAATTTGACCGATGATATTGCCTTAGCATTAGCTGCGAAAGATGTGCGGATGGAAGCACCGATTCCTGGGAAATCCTTGATAGGAATTGAAGTACCTAACAGTACAATCAGCACCGTTTCTTTCCGAGATATTATTGAATCACAGCCTCATCACCCTGAAAAACTGCTGGAAGTACCTTTAGGTCGCGATATCTCTGGTTTGGTACGAACGGCTGATTTATCAAAGATGCCGCATTTACTGATTGCTGGATCAACAGGTAGTGGGAAATCAGTCGCAATTAATGGGATCATCACTAGTATTCTCATGCGGGCGAAACCTAATGAAGTAAAACTAATGATGATTGACCCGAAGATGGTAGAATTGAATGTTTACAATGGTATTCCTCACTTACTAACACCAGTTGTGACGAATCCACGTAAAGCTTCACAAGCATTACATAAAGTAGTGCAGGAAATGGAAGAACGCTATGAAAAATTCGCAGCTACCGGTGTTCGCAACATTACTGGATTTAACGAATTAGTGATTCAGAAAAATTTGGAAGATGGACAAAACCGCCCGATTTTACCATTCATTGTTGTAATCGTGGATGAATTAGCTGACTTGATGATGGTTGCTAGTAACGAAGTGGAAGATGCAATCACTCGCTTAGCGCAAATGGCACGGGCAGCTGGGATTCATATGATTTTAGCGACGCAACGTCCAAGTGTTGATGTTATTACTGGAATTATCAAGGCTAATGTACCTTCACGTATCGCTTTTGCTGTTTCTAGTGGGACCGATTCTCGAACAATTATTGACAGCAATGGAGCTGAAAAATTATTAGGCCGTGGGGATATGCTGTTTCTGCCGATGGGTGAAAACAAGCCTATTCGGGTTCAAGGGGCGTTTATATCTGACCACGAGGTGGAAGAAATTGTGAAATATGTTTCTGATCAGCAAGAAGCCCATTATGAAGAAAAAATGATGCCAACGGAGGAAGATACCACTTCTTCCCCATCAGATGTTCCACAAGACGAATTGTACGAAGAGGCAAAAGCTTTAGTAGTCGAAATGCAAACCGCCAGCATCTCCTTGCTGCAGCGTCGTTTCCGTATTGGCTATAATCGAGCGGCTAGAATTGTCGATGAGTTGGAAGAAAAAGGCGTTATTGGTCCGTCTGTCGGTAGTAAGCCCCGTGAGGTTTATATGGAAAAAGACAACGAAGAGATTGAAAATCCAATGGACAACGTATAATACGTAGAAAAGCATGAGATTATGACTTATGCTTTTTTGCGTTTTAGAAAGTTATTCTTTATAATTGATATTGAAAGCGTTAACGTTGAGAGGAGTTGTACCTGATGAAATCTTTAAAAAAAGCTAGTGAAATGAGTGTTGAGGAATTAGGCAGCTACATCGATCAGTCCGTTTTAAAGCCAGAATTTACTGAAGCAGAAATTCGTCAGTACATCCAAGAAGGTATTGAGTATCATTGCAAAACCGTATGTATCAACCCGTCTTCTTTGGATATTGCAGCAGAATTAACCAACGGCACTGAAACAGACATTTGTGTTGTTTGTGATTTTCCTTTTGGAGCCAGCACTACCGAATCCAAAGTTGCGCAAGCGGAACTCTATTGCAAACGTGGGGATGTAGCTGAACTGGATATCGTAGCTAACTTCGGTTGGATCTGCAGTGGAAAATGGGAGGATGTAACTAAAGATATCAAAGCCGTCGTCGACATTTGTCACAAGTATGATGTACTTGTAAAAGTAATTTTCGAAACTGATGCTTTAACGATAGAACAAGTGAAAAAAGCTAGTGAATGTGCAATTGAAGCAGGTGCCGATTTCTTGAAAACCAGCACTGGATTTTTAACGGGGCATGAAGCTCATGGTGCGACACCAGAAATTATCAAAATCATGTTAGAGGTTGCGGATGGTCTAGTGAAAATCAAAGGCAGTGGCTGCATTCGAACCCGGGAACATTTTCTTCAATTGATTGATATGGGAATTGATCGGATGGGCATCGGCTATCGTTCCACGCCGGTTGTCTTGGGAATTACCAAATAATTGAATCGAAATCACTTGAACGAGAGGTTTGTATGACTTCTCGTTTTTTTGGAGTCGAGCACAGAGGGTCTTCTTTTTTTTAAATAATGAAGAATGCTATACTAGCTTTAAAGAACTACTTGGGAGGAAAGATAGATGGCAAAAATTTATCAAGGAACGGGACTATTCGGTAAAGATGCAATTGGCGTATTTGATGATGGAAAAGTATATGAGGGTACAGGAATTCTCGGGAAAAATTTGGTAGGTTCTTATAAGGATGGCAAAATTTATACTGGCAGTGGATTAATCGGCAAGGATCATATCGGTCAATTTAAAGATCAAAAGATTTACAAGGGAACTGGGCTATTCGGTAAAGAGGCCGTGGGCACCTGTAAAGATGGTAAAATCTACAAAGGAACTGGACTGTTTGGTAAAGATGTGATTGGCTCTTATGAAGGAGACGATGATGAGGGAGCGGCTGCAGCGGCTTTATTGCTAATGCCAGATGATTTAAAAGATTAACAAAATAGTCTACTTGCTTTGGTACATGCTTTAGCCAACAAACAAAAATCTCCCATACACTTGTAAACAAGCTATCTTTGATAGTCTTTTTGTTGATTTTTTACAAAGTCGATTGCTTTCATTTTTTGAATCAGTTATAGTATGAAGCGAGCATTTAAGGCACTAACCTTAAATGAATACGTTTAAAATAGGAGATAATCAATTGAAACCATCGATTTATGACTTAACCAAAGATAATTTAACACAATGGCTAGTAGAGCATGGTGAAAAGAAATTCCGGGCGACTCAAATTTGGGAATGGCTGTATCAAAAACGAGTTAGCGAATTTGAACAAATGAGCAATCTTTCTAAAAAGACCCTAGAACTATTGGAAGAAAACTTCTGCATCAACCCACTGGAACAAAAAGTCGTTCAAGAATCAAGTGACGGCACGGTTAAATACTTGTTCGAACTGCCAGATAAAAACATGATCGAAACGGTATTAATGCGTCAGGAATATGGCTTATCTGTATGTGTTACTACTCAAGTTGGTTGTAATATCGGCTGTACTTTCTGTGCCTCAGGCCTGTTGAAGAAGCAGCGGGATCTAACTGCTGGCGAAATCGTTGCTCAAATCATGTTGGTTCAGCACTATTTTGACGAACGTGGCGAAGACGAACGAGTGTCTCACGTAGTGGTAATGGGAATTGGCGAACCTTTTGACAATTATGACAATGTGATGGACTTCATCCATGTGATCAACGACGCAAAGGGATTAGCAATCGGCGCCCGCCACATCACTGTTTCCACTAGTGGTTTAGTACCTAAGATCAAGAAATATGCCGAAAATGGCTTGCAGGTGAATTTAGCGATTTCCTTGCATGCGTCAAATAATGACGTTCGTTCATCCATTATGCGTATTAACCGCAGCTTCCCGATTGAAAAATTAATGGAAGCCGTGGACTATTACTTAGAAACTACAAATCGTCGGATTACCTTTGAATACATTATGCTTGCCGGCGTCAACGACCAGCCTGAGCATGCCAAAGAGTTAGCGACTTTATTGAAAGATAAAAAGAAACTAACTTACGTGAACCTGATTCCGTATAATCCAGTCAGCGAGCATGACCAATATTCCCGCAGCTCTAAAGCAGCCGTTCTACGTTTTTATGATGTATTAAAGAAAAACGGCGTGAACTGTGTGATCCGTAGAGAACACGGCACCGATATCGATGCGGCGTGCGGACAGCTGCGCAGCAAACAAATGAAAAAAACTGAAATTAGTTAAACGTAATACCTCTTCGTAATTAAGCGGAGGGGTATTTTTTATAGACTACTACTTCGCCTAAATTTCAATGATTCAGATCAAAAAAATTGATACAATAAAAAGAAAGGATCGGAGGAAAATGATGAATTACCAAAAGGACATTGAGACAATCATGAGCCATCGATATGATCAAAAATGGGATTACTGGACAACAGAAGATCGCAGACTAACAAACGGCGGAGCCTTTTCATGTATTGCTTCAGCGAATTATTTGCTGGAGCTAGGTGTTTCACCACAAGATCCAATTTTGCAAAAGGTTGCCGAACTTTTGTGGGATTCTTGGAAAGAAACGGGGGAGTTCAAGCTTTATCCGAAAGGTCCGTCATTTCCTTGTCAAACGATTCCGGCGGCAACCTTGCTGATCCGTTTAGGTTACTTGGAGGATGAACGGCTGCAAATAACTTTGCGGCATCTTTTAGACTCACGTTATTCAGACGGCGGTTGGTGGTGCAAAAAATTCTATTTTGGCAAAGGTCCAGAGACGGAGCACGCCAATCCACTGCCAACTTTAAATGGGTTGAACTTATTTCGATTTACTAAATATTTTGGTGATCCAAGCTTAAATCAAGCGATTGATTTTTTATTGCATCACTGGGAAACTAAAGCACCAATTGGCCCTTGCCATTATGGAATAGGGACGTTGTTTATGCAGCTAGAATATCCGCTGATGGATTATAATTTGTTCCATTATGTCTATGTTTTATCCTTTTATGACTATGCACGAAAAGATGTGCGCTTTTTAGAGGCATTTCAAGCGTTAAAAGGCCGAACCATTAATGATCAGATCGTAGTAGAACGAGTGAACCGAAAGCTTGCTAAACTAGAATTTTGCAAAAAAGGACAGCCTAGTGAATTAGCCACCAAAAAATATCAGGAAATACTGAAAAATATAAAGGGCTAATTGCGTATCTTTAAATAGAAAAGGAGCGTGATTAACATGAAGTTGCATGAAGTAAGAAAAGAATATGGCCTAAACCAAAATACTTTCTATGGTTGGCTGCGAGAAATTGGTGCTATTAAGAAAACTGATAGAGGCTATGTCACCGCTGAAAATTGTTTCGAAGGGATGGAGACTTTGGTAACTCGACGGGTGAATGAAGATGGCGAATTCTCGGAGCTGACCCAAGTAAAAATCGACAATCAAAAGATTCCTTTTTTGATCGAGCAATACAAAAAAACGGGACTGCCAAAACTCTATTCACCTTCCAAGCAATCAACTATTCTTGAGGATACCCCCCAACTAGATGCGTTGAAACAGCGCATCGAGGTTTTAGAAAACCAAGTTCTAATCTTAACTAAACAGTTTCAACTAATAATGAAATGATGAAGGCTGGAGAAAATTTCTCCGCCTTTTTTACATTGCTCCAACCCTCCACTTAACCACCAAGGTTTCACTGTCCGTTATACTAATTGTCTAATTATGTATGGAGGACGATCATATGGATGAAATAGCTTATCTAAACAGGGTCATCGAAAAAATTGTGGGAAAAATCGATAAACTCGAGGAAACGATTGATTCCAGTGAAGTTGATTATAAGGAACTAAAAAAGTATACGGTGGACTACAAGGCAGAGCTAGATAAATATGAAGTCTACAATTTTCAGCAGACCATGAATTACATCGACCGACGGAATGTTCTAGAATCAGGGATTGTCGGGAAACTAAACTATCAACGAGAAGTTCCTTATTTTGCGAAAGTAGGTTTTTGCTACGAAGGTGAAAAAGAGCAGGAGCCATTTTACATCGGTCGTTATGGTCTGGCAGATGAATTTGGGGAGCAACTGATTTACGATTGGCGAGCACCAATTTCTTCTTTGTATTATGATTTCCATCTAGGCAAAGCCTACTATGAATCTTTTGGTCGAAAATATCATGGTGAACTATTGGAAAAACGTCAATTTGATATTGAAAAAGGGCAAATAAAACTGATGGTGGATACCGAAGATACGGTAAATGATGACTTTCTTCTGCAAGAGCTAGGAAAAAGTACTTCTTCCTACGAAATGAAGACCATCATTCAAACCATTCAAAAAGAGCAAAACGAGGTAATAAGAGATAATAAAACAAAGAATTTAATTATCCAAGGGGTGGCCGGTTCTGGTAAAACATCTATTGCACTACACCGCATGGCTTACCTGCTCTACCAAAGAAGAGAAAGTTTAGCTGCTGAGAATATTTTAATTATTTCTCCCAATCACTTGTTTTCCAGCTATATCGCTACCGTTTTGCCAGAATTAGGGGAGAACGAATTACAGCAAAGAGACATCACTACGGTGGGACGAAGCTTTATTGAAGAAACAATAGCAGTGAATGATCGCCAAGATGAGCTCGCTGAACTGCTGGAAAATCCTCAGTCAACTATCAGCCAACGCTTTTTGTACAAACGATCATCAAAATTTCTGGAAAATCTGGAGGCTTATGTAGAAAAACTGCGACAACAACTATTCGCTGAAGACTTAAAAATATCCCAAGAAATTGTTATTTCGAAAGTTAAGCTGAAGAAACACTTTTCTAACGTTCAATTGCCACTGTTCCAGCTGATCACTCGTGTGAGCGGTGAACTAGCTGCCGAACTGAAGTTGGTCCATAAAAAAACGATTGTGGAAAAACTGAAATTGCGAGTAGGAGAAAAAGACAGTTTTGGGGCTTATCTAACTTTTTTAAAAATCTTACCTGAAATTTACCACGGAGAAAATCGGCGGAACTTTCTAGAAAATAGCGATCTGTTTCCTTATCTGTACTTCAAATTGAAACTTGAAGGAATCAAGCCAAATCGAAACATTCAGCACTTAGTGATCGATGAAATGCAGGATTATTCCTTGTTACACTTTTTTGTTTTGCAAGAATTATTTCCTAGAGAAAAAACCATTTGCGGGGATATCCAACAAGCCATTATTGACAATCAACCTGACTTTTTAGAAGGACTCCAAAATATTTTGCCTAACAATCGATTAGTGGAATTTAATCAAAGCTACCGCTCTAGCTATGAAATAGTGGCATTTGCCAAGCAATTTTCCCACAATCAAGCCCTTACTGCAGTCAAACGCCATGGAGAGCCAGTTCTAATTCAACCATTTAAAGATGAACTAGATCAAATCACACAATTGAGCAAGCAGCTAGAAAATTTTAAGGAAGGTCCGTATAAAACCTGTGGAATTATTTGTCAGAATCGTCAGGAGGTGGAACGAATTAAAACTGAACTTCAGATTCCAGTATCTATCATAAGGAAGGACACGAAAATAATTCAGAACGATATCGTTTTAACAACCATTCAATACGCTAAAGGATTAGAGTTTGACACAGTTATTCTACCAGATATAGATGCCAATCAACTCCAACAAAAAAGTAATCTGCTTTATACTTGTTGTACCCGTGCATTACATCAATTGATCCTTTTAATCAAATAAAAAAAGCGGCTGTGACGTTTTCTGTCACAGCCATTGAAAACCGTATAATCGGTGTAACTGAAGCAGCTCTTTTGGCTCATTTCTCGGAGCTGAACACTTCTGTCACAACCTTAGGAGCACACGTTAAAAATGTATGCTCTATTTTTTTTCGCCTAATTCATCTTTCAAGCGATAAATCTTCGAAGGTCGTCCAATACCAACCGGACGTTCGCCGATTTCATCAAAATATTGCAGCATTGCTTTCTTAAAATTCGAATGATCGACTGTTTTAAAGTCAATTCCTAGGAATTTAGCAAAGACTTTTCGGGCTTCAGTAATGGTAAATTCATCACCTAATACTTGAAGAATCAATGGCTCATGGTCCATCTTATTTACTACTCGGTTAAATGCTTTGCGAATAATTTCATTGTGGTCAAAGGCTAAGGTATCTTTACCAATTGATTTACCTGTTTCCAAATCAATTTCAATTGAAATATCATCACTAGTTAATAAAATAGTATCTTCATGACGTTCCATATTGAACCAGCGAGCATCTTGGGTATCATCACCAGCTCTTGGCGGAATTTGACCAATAAAAGCAATATAGCTTACGGTAATAACCCATCCCCGGGGATCCCGATTTGGTGTGCTGAAGGTATGTAGTTGTTCAACATTTTTTCGTCCAATTGTTAAGCCTGTTTCTTCCATCGTCTCCCGGCGAACACTATCATTAGTCGATTCGTTGCTTTGAACAAAACCACCAGGCAAAGCCCAGGAATTACGATAGGGATTGCCGCGACGTTGAATCAAAAGGATTTTCAGCTGGTCTTCTTCCTTGTTGTATCCCATGACAACAATGTCCACTGTTACTGAAGGCTTTTCATACTGGGGATGATCTTGTTCTTTATACCAGGCTAAAAACTCGGCTTCAGAAGCTTCGTGTTCATAGTAATCTTTTTCTGCTTCTTTAGAAGGAAATTCTTTCATGACTATCCACCTATCTGTTAAAAGTAATTGATACTTTATTGTAGCATGAATAACGAAAAAAAGGGAACTCCAATTGGAATTCCCTAAAGAAAGCTATTTAGTTAGATGCATCTGTACTGCTTTGAGATTCTTCAGTTGAAGATTGACTGGAAGCTTGGCTAGATTCTTCAGTTGCCGTTTCTGAATCACTTTCAGATTCATCTGTAGCAGAAGTTCCAGTAGAATCAGTTGTAGCTAAGAAGTCAGACAAAATATTGTCAAAAGCTTCATCTTTGATTTTCACATTAGCTTTTTTCAATTCTTCACCAATTACTTTTGAAGTGAATGCTTGATCAGCAATTTGGTTATCTTCAGCAATTTGGTTGATCTCTTTTTCGTATTTGCTCATGTCATTGCCTTTAGGTGTATTTTTTTCCATTTGAACAATGTAGTAGGTTGTTTGATAAGTAGAAGCATCCATTGCTGAAACAACATCAGAAACTTCGCCGTCCTTCAATGCAAAAGCTGCTTCTTTCACTTCTGTTGGTACACTGTCAGATTGAGAATCGAACTTGATTTCTCCACCGTCTTCTTTAGTTGTTGCATCTTGTGATTTTTCTTTTGCGATTTCGGCAAAGTCTCCACCGTCATCTAGTTGTTTTTTGATTTCATTTGCTTCATCTTCGCTGCTTGCTAAGATAATTCGGGCTTCAACTTCAGGATGGAAAGAATCCCAAGCTGCTTTTTTATCAGCATCTGTTAACTTGACGTGGCTTTTGATTCCTTCTTGGAAAGCTAATGAAGTCTTTAAATATTCTTTGTAAGAAGACTTAGTATAGCCTGCTGCTTGTAATTGACTTTCGAAGCTGTCACCTAGTTGCTTCGCTTGTTTGTTATATTCAGCATCAATTTGTTTATCTGTAACTTTGTCTCCATAGGCATTTTCAAAGACATCGTAGATAATTAAATTACGTACCAGTTGCTGGTTAGTTTGTTCTTTCTTCGCTTCTTCGTAAAAATCTTCAACCGTCAATTTACCGCCTTTCATTGTTGCGATTTCTTGACTGTTACCACCTGAACATGCTCCTAAGACTAGGACGCTTAATAGTCCAGCAGTAGCTAAAACGATTTTTTTCTTCATGCTAAGTTACACTCCTGTATTAAGTTATTTGCGTATTATTGCTCCTCAAACACTATACCACACTTAAAATTGTAAAATAAAGGCTTTTAAAGATAGTTTCTCTAAAAATTCACAATAAAGGCATAAAATAAAGGCCGCGACATATTAAATTCACGGCCGATTGGTTATTTGAAAGTTGCAGGTCGCTTTAAGATGAAGCGGCCTGTCTGCTCGCTGGCTGTTTGAAAATCCTCAGGTAAATGGCTTTGAATGAGCTCAACTTGTTCTTGGATTTGCTGAATTCGTGGTTCGGCTTGGAACTTGAAATCTTCAATATCACTTTCCAAACCTGCCTTGAACTCTGGAACTATTGTGTTGACGTTTTCTTTTAATTCTACTAATGACTCGCGAAATTCAGTTAGGCTATCATTCAATTCGTCGGTTAATTGGACAATATCCCGGACATCATTCACTAGCTTTTCTCTAGTTTCTTCGCCTTTTCTCGGAGCAAAGAGTAGTCCGCCAACCGTTCCAAGTCCTGCACCAACTAAGATTCCTTTGAAAAAGCCCATGGTTAGCTCACCTGCTCTTTAATTGCATCAGCAATAGATTGCATTTCGTCTTTTGTGAAGTTTTCAGAATGATCGCCAAAGTGAATCGAGAAATCATCGTCTTTTCCATAGCGGGGGATCAAATGAACGTGAGAATGGAAGACAGACTGATAAGCCAATTCTTTATTATTATTTAAGATGTTTAACCCATCCATTTCTGGAAAAGCTTTTTCTAGTGCTTTAGCGATTTTTGGTATTCTGGCGAAAACATCTGCTGCCAGTTCCTCATCATATTCAAAAATATCGGCAGCGTGTTTTTTGGGGACAACCAGCGTATGACCTTTTGTTACTTGTGATAAATCTAAGAAGGCATAAACTTTGTCATCTTCATACACTTTATAGCTGGGGATTTCCTGATTAATAATTTTACAAAAAATACAGTTTTCCATAAAAGACACCCTTTCGTTTTTTACTTATATTCACTTTACCATAAGTTTTCTTGAACATAAAGAAAGTAAAAATTTCCACACTTGGCAACCTTATTACCGCAAAGTTAGAGGTGTTCATCTTCCTGAACTAGCTTTATTGATACTAAGCTGAGTGGTTTTTTAATCTGTTCTTAAGCAGCGTGTAAAAATGAAAACACTTTGTCGAAAATCTTTGCTAAACATCTGCTATAATATAGGACAAGTATTGGAGGGAATGAAATGAGTTTATCCATTCAGCAAGTAACAGGCGGCTATGGACATCTGCCTGTCTTAAAAGATATTAGTTTTGATGTGAAAAATGGTGAAATGGTTGGATTGATTGGCCTTAACGGTGCCGGTAAATCAACAACAATAAAAAATGTTATAGGTCTATTGACTCCTCAAAAGGGGAAAATTACGATTGACCAGTTAACATTGGCTGAAGCACCTGAAGAATACCGCAAGAAAATCGGTTTTATTCCAGAGACACCTTCATTGTATGAAGAATTGACTTTAAGAGAGCATATTGAAGTCACTGCGATGGCTTACGATATTCCTAAAGAAGTGGCTATGGAACGAGCAACCCAACTACTGAAAACCTTCCGTTTAGAAAATCGCTTAGATTGGTTTCCAGTTAATTTTTCAAAAGGAATGAAACAAAAGGTAATGGTCCTTTGTGCTTTCTTGATTCAACCAAGTCTTTATATTATTGATGAGCCGTTTTTAGGTTTAGATCCGCTGGCAATTAACGCTTTGTTGGAGCTAATGATGGCGATGAAAAAACAGGGAGCGGCTATTTTAATGTCCACCCATATTTTAGCAACTGCTGAAAAGTATTGTGACCGCTTTGTTGTGTTGCACAATGGTGAAGTTCGGGCGCAGGGAACCTTAAATGAGCTGCAACAAGAATTTAATTTGCCAGGTTCTTCTCTAGATGAAATTTATGTTGCATTGACAAAGGAGTCTGAGGCGAATGTCTAATTTTTTTAGTCAACGGCTAAGACTCCACCAGAAGAAGATGACGAAGTACATGCGTTATGTGTTAAATGATCACTTCGTCTTAGTCTGTTTATTTTTAGTGGGCGGCTTAGGCTTTTATTATTCGAACCTGTTAAAAACATTGCCCGCTGATTTTGTTTTGGGGCTGCCGATTGTGGGCATGCTGTGGCTGATGATTTTGCCCGCTGGAAGCTTAGCAACCTTAATTGAGCCTGCTGATACTACCTTTATTTTACCTAAGGAACGACAAATGGGCGGTTATCTACAAAAGTCCTTAAATTATTCGCTAATCTTTCCTTTTGTTTTGATTGGCTTAATCAGTGGGATATCCATGCCATTGTATGTTGTTAGTACAGGATATGGTTTCAACAATATGATTTGGATTGTCATCATGTTGGGACTATTAAAGTACAGTCATTTAGCCATCGCACGTTTAGCTTGTTATCAAGAAACTAAGCAGAAAGTTCAGCAACTTACGTTGTTCTGGTATATAGCCAGTATTGCAGCAATTGTTATTTGCTTGTATGCCACACCAATAGTAGGAATGACAGCAGCTATATTGGTTACACTGTTCTTTCATCAGGCTACCAGGACGGGGACTCGTTTATTGGATTGGGAAAAAATGGCCGACAAGGAACGAAACCGTCTGTATCGCATTTACCAATTCATTAATTTGTTTACAGATGTGCCAGAAATTGAAGCGAAGGTAAAGCGGCGCAAGTATCTGGATGGTCTGCTGAACAGAATTACCTTCAAACAATCCAATACCTATCTTTATCTGTTCATGCGGCGTGCTTTGAGAGGTTCTGAGTATAGTGGGTTATATTTGCGACTGGTAGCGATCGGTGGAATTATGATATTTACTCTGCAAGATTTTCTCTTTGCAACAGGAGTAGCAGCTTTGTTGATTTACTTAATTGGATTTCAGTTGATTCCTTTATACAATCAATTCGATTACATTAGCTTTATTCAATTGTATCCTGTCAGCCCAAAAACAAAAGTAGTCTCGTTGCAGAAAATGATTGTGTGTCTATTGGTCATAGCAGCTCTTGTATTTGCTTTAATTGCTTTAAGCCAATTAACTATTTTTGAATGTTTTGTTATGCTGGCTATTTTAATAGTAGAAACTGTTTTGTTTGTATCGCTTTATATACCAATACGTATCAAAAGGATGGAGGAATAGCAATGAAAATCTTGTGGAATAATAAAATTGTTGATGAGTCAGAAGTAAAAATTGACACGGAAGATCGTGGCTATCAATTTGGCGATGGTATCTACGAAGTAATTCGTATCTATGATGGTTTATTATACATGGAAGAAGAACATTTAGAGCGATTTTGGCGATGTGCAGAAAAAATTCGTTTAACCTTACCATTTACTAAGGAAGAGTTTAGTCAACGTTTGCATCAGTTTGCTGAAGAAGTAGGGATCAAAAATGGACGCTTATATTTTCAAGTGACCCATGGGACTTCCAAGCCTCGATTCCATGCGTTTCCTGAGCCACAGAAGGTAATGCCTGTGTTGACAGCAGACATCCAAGAAACAAGTCGTCCACTGGAAAAATTGTCCAAAGGTATAAAAGGTGGATTTGTTCCTGACAAGCGCTGGCTACATTGTGATATCAAATCGATCAGCCTGTTAGGAAATATTTTGGCTTTAAATGAAGCACAAGAAAATGGGTACGATGATGCGATATTGGTTAGAGACGGATTTGTTACTGAGGCATCTTCTTCTAATCTGTGGATGGTCAAGGATGGTGTTATCTATACACATCCAGATGGTGAATTAATTTTACCAGGTATCACTAAAATCAAAGTCCGGGAATTAGCAAAAGATCTAGGCATCGAGTTAGTGGAGGAACCATTCACTAAAGAACGTTTGGCGGATGCTGATGAATGTTTTAAAACAAGCTCTGTGGCAGAAGTAATGCCGATTATTAGCATTGATGGTAAAAATATTGGTGATGGAACACCTGGAACAATAACCAAGCAATTGCAAGCGGCTTACATTGAGGCAATAGAAAAATCTGTAAAGAAAATGTAATCCAAAAAGCCTAAAGAAGAACATACATGCTCTTGACGCAGCCTATTTCTGTAGCTAGAATAAGGGGTACTGCGGAAAAAGCGTGAGGAGGGCCCATGAGATGGATTTTCAGTTAGATAGTGAATGGCGTGTACGTCCAATCAAGGGTGACACGGGTAAAACTTATATTGGGTACCGTGATGAAGACCGTGTCTTTATTAAAAGAAATACAACTCCGATGCTGGCTGCTTTATCTAGAGAAGGAATCGCGCCTAAACTGGTGTGGATTAAACGGACTGGTAACGGCGATACTCTAACAGCTCAAGAATGGTTAGATGGGCAAGTGCTACGTCCAGATGAAATCAAACAACGCAATGATGTGATTGACGTACTTTATCATCTGCATCATTCTGATTCTTTAATGACTATGCTCAAAAAAATCGGAGGCCGTCAAGTTTCGCCACAGCAGCTGTTGACGGATTTTGAAGAAAAGTTACCTCCAGAGCTGCAGCAAAATAGTTTCATTGAATTGGTTCATAACTATTTGAAAAAAAACATCCCTTACTATCCGAAAAAAAAATATACCGTTGTTCATGGTGATGTGAATCATCGGAACTGGTTAGTATGTCGAAACTATTTGTATTTAGTTGACTGGGATTCAGTAATGTTTGCTGATCCTGCTTTAGATATTGGAACAATTTTAGGCAGTTATGTACCACTTTCAAGTTGGAGCAAATGGCTGGTACGCTATGGTATTCAACCAACAGATGCTAATATGGAGCGAATATATTGGTATGCACTAATGAGTTTACTATTAGAAATTTCACGCTTGTATCGTCGTCAGGAATTTCGTCATATGAATCAAGCAATATTACAATTGAAAAGAATTTTTGCTGGAGGACTGTGACATAGGTAACAGCTTTATACAAATCCGAATTATACTTAGCAGTAACTCCTGTCAATCGCAAATTTGCGATAAGGACCGACTGGACCATGGGAGTGAAACTAATGTAATTCGGATTTTTTGCTATGAAGTTTCAGCTATTGTTCCAGTTCAACATTAAGGAGGAAAACAGGAATGCGTGTAAGAAAACGATCAGGAGCTGAAGAACTACTAGCTTCTCATCCAGAGTTTGTGGTAGAAGAGCCTCAAGCATGGAAAGGTCGCTGGCATGAGCGGTTTAAAAATGAGCAACCAATCCATATAGAAATTGGGATGGGCAAAGGACAATTCATTAACAATATGGCAAAAGCCCATCCAGATATTAATTATATCGGGATAGATATGCAGATTAGTGTCGTTTCATTTGCTTTGGATAAACTAATTGCAGAACCTGTAGCAAATTTACAACTTTTACATGTGGATGGATCAGAGTTAACCAACTATTTTGCTGAAAATGAAATTGATCAAATCTATCTTAATTTTTCTGATCCTTGGCCAAAAAAACGTCATGAAAAACGCCGTTTAACCTACCGAAGCTTCTTAGCAGTCGATGAAGCAATTTTACGTCCTAAAGGAGAAATTCATTTTAAAACCGATAATCAGGGACTGTTTGAATATTCATTAAGCAGTTTTTCAAAATATGGAATGGTCTTAGAACAGGTTTGGTTAGATTTGCACCATAGTAGCTATGAAGGTAATATCATGACTGAGTATGAAGAAAAATTTTCACAAAAAGGGCAACCAATTTATCGAGTGGAAGCCCGTTTTCCAGACAAGACAAAAAAATAGAAAAAAGTTTAGCGAGTCTAAAATAGACTCGCTTTTTTTGCGTATTTAATAGTGAGGTGAAGAAGATGACGATAGAAGAATTTTCAACCGAGCTCATTCATTATGGTGCATTGTATCACATGCAAGATTTTTATTTGATGCCTAGATCGAATCACTATGAATACTATTTTCGCAAAGGACCGTTCTATCATAGGCAAGGATGTATGTCTGATGAAGTTGGGGTACAACTAATTAGTCGCTTTAAATATCTAGGTCAAATGGATGTAAGTGAACGCCGCAAAGCACAATTAGGTGCAATAACTTATTCGTTGCCTCAAATTCAGCAGCGCTTACGTTTGTCCACAGTAGGAGATTACCTGCAACGGGAAAGCTTAGTTATTCGATTTCTTCATTCTTTTGGAATAAGCAAAGAACATTTTTTATTACCTAATCAGCTAACTACATTGAGAAATGCGTGCCGTTCAAAAGGTTTATATCTGTTCTGCGGTCCAGTCGGCTCGGGAAAAACAACACTAATGTACAAGCTGGCCAAAGAAAGTCCAGGCCAGGTTCTAACGATTGAAGACCCAGTTGAAATTGAGGAGACTGATTTTTTGCAGCTGCAAGTGAATGAGAAAATCCATCAGACATATGAAGAATTGATTAAGCTATCTTTGCGTCATCACCCGGATGTACTAATTATAGGTGAAATTCGTGATCAAAAAACGATTCTTGGAGCAATTCGGGCAGCACTGACAGGTCACTGTGTTTTTGCTACGTTACATGCTTCTAGTTTAGAGGCTGCAGAAAATCGAGCCATCGAGCTAGGAGGTGATAAGAAGCTGTTGCAGGACTGCTTGCGTGGAGTCATTTATCAAGAGCTACTCCCTTTTCAAGAGGAAGAAGTCGGTTTACTGATGAGCTATAGTTTTTACAATGAACAGCCACAACGTTTTACATGGCAAGAGGGGTTAAAATGTATCGAAGAAAAAGAACAATGAAGAAATTAACTATTCAACAAAAATTGCTGTTCTGCCAATTGCTGGGCGACTTGTTAAATAATGGATTTAGTTTGCAGCAAGCCTTAAACTTTTTGCAGACAGCTCACAGCTTACCATCAGAAATATTAGCTATGGTGCAGCAAAATCTTCATAGTGGTTTGCTGTTGTCAAAGAGTTTTGATCAGTTGAATTTTTCAGCAGATCAAGTGCTTCAAATATCTTTAGGGGAAATGCACGGCGGAATTGCTCTTACATTGCAAGGTATTGCCAAGCAAATGGTGTTGGTTCAAAAACAACGACAAAACTTTCTTAAAGCTGTCTCCTATCCAGGAATGTTAATGTTGTTTTTAATACTTATTTTGTTAGGTATGCGCACCTTTCTTTTACCTCAATTATTAGATAGTGGGATGCTTTCGGCTGACAACCCGTCTATTCTATTTATTCAAGTGACTCCATGGCTCATTTTAACTGTGTTATTTGTTGGCTTATTATGGCTGTTTTTATGGAATGTATGGGGGCAAAAGCAGAGCTATTTAATTAAGTATACATTTTTAGCTAAATTGCCTTTGATGGGTCGACTGTATCGAGATTATTATTCGGCTTATTTTGCTTTAGAATGGGGAAAATTATTTGATCAAGGATTAGAACTGCAGCAAATTATTGCCTGCTTACTTGCTACTGAAAAAGATTCCTTAATGAAAGAGTTAGCACTATCACTTCAGCAGAATCTAGTTCAAGGACAATCATTAGCTCAGCTATTAAAAGAGTATCCATTTCTGACGAGCGAGTTTGGTCAAATCGTTCAACAAGGTGAAGTCCGAGGGAATCTTGGAAAAGAATTACTGACGTATAGTCAGTTAGTTTGGCATCGCTTTTTTACGCGTTTAGAATTTTTGTGTTCATGGTTGCAACCCCTAGTATTTTTGTTCGTTGCTTTGTTAATAGTCAGTATTTATGTTGCAATGCTGTTGCCATTATCTAGCGGATTGGAGGGAATTTGGTGAAGAAAAGGCAGTTAAAAGGTTTTACTTTGTTGGAAATGATGAATAGTAAATATCTTCTTTACACTTTGAACTTCCACTTGATTTCAATCTTTTCCGGATATACTGTTACTTGATCAATTAACTTTTTACATAATCTTTTCTGTTTCTCGTAGTCTAAATTTGAGATGCCTATATCGATTCTTGATAATGTCTCTATAGCCGAACGTGGGTCTAAATCTGGCTGGTTCGATTTAATCCTTTCTAATTTATTAGTAATGACGTTCTTTTCATCAAGTAGTTTCTTTTGACGTTGATCCAGAACGTCTTTTGATATTGTATTTTCCAAGTATAAATCTACAATTTTTTCTAGAGCAATATCGATTTCTTTTAACCTTGTTATCAACCCCGGTTCTTCTGAAATAGAGCGCTCAGTAGAAAAACTAACAATAGCTTTAGGATTTTGTCTAAGCTTTTCAAGTTCCACCAAAACTAAGTTTTCTAGCATTTCCATACGGTATCTGCTTGAGGTGCATCCGTTTGGATTACCTTGTCTTAGACGGTTATGGTTTTTGGATTTACGGGACAGGCATGAATAAGTTTTTAGTCGAGTTCCATCTTTACGTATATTTCCAAGAACAACTTCGAAAGCTGCTCCGCAAAGACCACACTTCAATAATCCTGAAAGCATGTATTTTGTTTGGAATGGGCGAGGGTTATTATTCTTTTCGTATGCGGCTTTTTGCCGTACTTCTAATTCTCTTTTGGTAGTTTCAAAATCAGCTTTAGAAATCAGAGGCTCGTGCTGTCCTTCGAAAAGTTGGTTTTGATAACTAACGTAACCTGCATAGATAGGGTTTCCTAAAATCATCCTAAGTGCTCGGTAACTCCATTTGACATCTTTACCAATATGACCTTCTTGATTCAGCTTGTCTATCAATTTAGTAATGGAACTACCTGCTAAATATTCCTTGAAAATTTGCTGAACAATGGGAGCTTGCAGAGGGTCTATCTTGTAGATATCATCTTCATAAAAATAACCAAATGGGACTCTTGACCATCCCATAGCTTTGCCGGATTTAGCGCGCCCCAACTTACCCATATTCATACGTTCTTTAATTTGCTCTCGTTCCAGCTGGGCAAATACAGCAAGTATTCCAATCATTGCTTTACCAAATGCAGTGGATGTATCGAAATTTTCATTTAAGCTTACAAACGAGATCCCTTTATTGGCGAATACATCTTCAATTAAATACAATGTATCTTTTTGGGATCTTGATAGTCGGTCGAGTTTGTATACTAAAACACACTCAAATTTCTCTTTTTTTGCATCAGATATTAATCGTTTCATGGCTGGTCGTTCAATATTCGAACCACTGTAACCACCATCTCTGTAAATGTTAGAGATACTCCAGTTCTTAATTTCGCAGTATTTAGATAATTTGTCGATCTGTTCTTCAATTGAATATCCTTCTTCTGCTTGCTCTAGAGTTGATACCCTAACATATATTGCTGTTTTCATAGTAATTCCTCCTACTTTTTGCTAAAATAGGGTACAGAAAAGAAGCCTATACCCTAGGTTTGTTTTTTTCATATCACATCCATCTAGTTTGGCGACCGGGGGATGTGGTTTTTTTATTTATAAACAAAAATCACGTCTTAGAAGAGTCCTTGGACCCGTTTCTAGATAATCAGCACTACTATAAATCAAAACTGACTTTCACTGCTTTCCCAATGATACGTGCAGGTGTATCAGGTGTAATTAGGATAGGTGAAAATCTCGGATTGTCTGCAATCAACATAACAATACCATTTTGTCGTTTGACTCGTTTTAATGTTGCTTCTTCATCACCATTAACAATTATAGCCGCAATTTCCCCGTCTTCGATGTCTGCCTGCTCCTTGATCAAGACATAACTACCTTCAGGTATAGTGGGCGACATGGAATCACCACGAGTTTTCAAGTAAAATAGATTTCCATCGGGAAGTGTATCCTCAACCTCTTCTCTATATCCATCATAGTTTTGTACAGCTAAGATAGGCTCTCCACACGTGATTGAACCAAGAATCGGGATTTTCACCAAGTGAGATACAGGATTGTAGTTATAAATTCCAAGATCCTCATTGACGCCTGCTGGTTGACTATTTTTCTCAGTTAACAGTTCAGTCTTTTGCACACCAAAGTATTCAGATATTTTTTGAATAGATCCGCTTCGCGGCATTTTCTTTGCGTTCTCCCAATCAGAAACTGTAGATTGAGATACTCCTATCGCTTCAGATAATTCTGTTGTGCTAATGTTTTTTAATGTTCGCAATCTTCTTAAGTTAGCCCCAAAAATCTCCTTCAAATCATCACCCATCAGCTTTTTCTCCTTCTACTTAATATATTAAAAAAATTATAGCATTAGATAGCTATTTTGTATAGCTTTTAGCGATAAAAAAACATCACTACGAGTGTTCTTTATCGCTTTAAGTGTTGACTTACCGCTAAAAGCGATATATTATTAATGTATCGAAAGGGGGGCGGCAAGATGCCTGAACGACAATTAATGACGCTAGCTGCATTGCGACAACGCATGAGAATGACCCAAGTGGAGGCGGCAATTTTGGTAGGAGTAACGCGGGAAACTATAATGCGATGGGAAAAAAACTCTTCGCAAATGCCTGTAAAGTATATGTTTAAGTTTGCAGAAATCTACAAATATCCGATGGATGGAATTTTTTTTGGCGATACTATCGCTTTTAGCGATAAGTTGAAAAATAACGAATTAGAGGAGGCGCAATAATGAAGGTTTTTAATTTTGATGCTAATGGTAATCCGATTGATGACCTTTCTAAAGTTACTTTATCACTAGAAGATAGTGCTTTTATTTATCAACTGTATCTGGAGTCTTCAAAAAAGGAGTGATCACCTAATGGAAATAACCGTCAAATTAACAACCGGAGGCACAGTGACTTACACAACAAATGAAACTGAAACTCACAAGAGAACGCTTGAGCGCTGTAAGAAGCAAGGTGCCAAGCAAATCACGGTGAAGCCCTGATGCCTGAGATGGTTTTCGCTTTTGTTCTATGGATTGTCGTCTTAGTAGGTATTGGCATCAACGTGGCGTGCAAAGATCAATTGGGGAGAATACTAGCTCTAATTGCTTTTTTCCTAGCGGTTATTACTTCGATAGGTGTCTTTTTAGTGATAAAAGGAGTGATCAAATGACGAACAAGAAATGGCTTGCCGCTTTAGCTGTGAATGGGACAAACCGTATCAGGCGAGTCCAAGCTGTATGTTACATGAGCCTACTGCTAAACGGCGTCCTTATTTTTTCGATGCTGGCCATGATGATTTTTGGGAGGTGATGGTTTTGTGAAGATGTGGACAACTAAAGAACTGCAGTATTTAAAGGATAACGCTTTGTTGGCCGAAACGAATGAGGTTCTAAACATGAAAGAGATGGCCAAGAAGATTGGAAGGTCAACAAGTGCAGTAAATAAGAAGGTATGTGATCTTCGAAAAAATGGCGAGTTACCAGCGATTAACCGTGTTAATTCATTCGATAGTAGAGGTCGTCCTTGGTCTGTAGAGGAGGACAAAAAACTTGTGGCTATGAAAAAAAGAGGAGTGAGCCATGCAGAAATCGCTCAGGTCTTGGAACGATCACCCTCGTCCGTCAGCAATAGAGCAAACCGTCTTGTAAAGGATGGGAAAACAACTTCTTCGTGTGTCAAATGGTCCAAACAAGAGGTCAATCTCCTAATAGAGAATATCGAGTTCGATGGTAATGGATTTGTTTCAAACTATGCTGAACTAGCTCGGTTGGTGAATAAAAGATATGAACAAGTTCAAGCGAAAGTAGCTAGATTGAGAAAAGACAAGCTCTTAACTGTTTTACCAAAAAAAGGCACCGCTAGCGTCAATGCTAAACAAGCAATGCAAAGGTTTAACGATGCTCGTTTTGCTTCGTATAGCAAGGAGGATAGAAGCATGGATAAAAACATCGATAACACGTCTCCAATTTCTGTTGAATCTAAGCAGGTCATGCTCATTTTAACCACAGTAACAATCAATGGAAAGTGTACTAACCAGTATTTTACACAAGATGGCCAGCTAATTGCTACAAAAAAAGAGCCTACCTCGGGGGCAACCGAGATAAGCAAATAAAAACTACTATCTAAGGAGAGTGTAAATCATATGGCAATGAAAATCAATAAGCTTGAGATCGAGAACGTCAAGCGAGTAAAAGCGGTAAAAATTGAACCGTCACCAACCGGCCTCACTATTGTTGGTGGAAACAATAATCAAGGCAAGACTAGCGTCTTAGATGCGATTGCTTGGACATTAGGCGGAAACAAATACAAGCCGTCTCAAGCAACGAGAGAGGGTTCTGTGACACCGCCGCACCTGTCAATTGTTATGAGCAACGGTCTAATCGTAGAACGGAGGGGCAAGAATTCTGATTTAAAAGTCATTGATCCAAACGGACAAAAAGGTGGACAGCTACTTTTAAATAGTTTTGTCGAAGAATTGGCGATCGATCTACCTAAGTTCATTGAATCAAGTTCGAAAGAAAAGGCAGAGATTCTCCTGCAAATTATTGGTGTCGGTGATCAGTTGTTTGAACTAGAACGGTCAGAAACAGAAGTTTACAACAGACGTCATGCGATCGGTCAGATCAAGGATCAAAAAGAGAAGTTCGCTAAGGAAATGGACTACTTCACAGATGCTCCAAAAGAGTTAGTCTCCATTTCTGAGTTGGTAACACAACAGCAAGAAATCTTAGCTCGTAACGGCGAGAATCAACGTAAACGTCAGCAAGTAACCGAAATTAGTGCACGTTTCGAACTGGAGCGTCAGCAAATTGAAAATATGCGCCAGCAGCTCTTGGAATTGGAAACTAAGCACGCTCAGACCTCTAAGGACTTAGAGACTGCCCAAAAATCCACAAAGGATCTGCAGGATGAATCTACAGCGGAGCTTGAAAAGAATTTAGCTGAGATCGACGAAATCAACCGTAAGGTACGTGTCAATCTTGATAAAGACAAGGCAGAACAAGATGCAGCAGAGTACCGCAATCAGTATGATGCCTTGACTAATCAAATTGAGGATATCAGAAAGCAAAAGACGGACTTATTAGTGAACGCTGCTTTACCATTGCCGGGCTTATCTGTTACCGATGGAGAATTAACTTACAACGGCATGAAGTGGGATAACATGTCCGGTTCTGATCAATTGAAGGTATCTACCGCGATCGTTCGAAAACTGAAACCAGATTGTGGCTTCATTCTGCTGGACAAGTTGGAACAAATGGATATGCAGACTTTGGAGCAATTTGGACAATGGCTAGAACAGGAAGGCCTACAAGCTATTGCTACTCGTGTGAGTACCGGGGATGAATGTAGCATCATCATCGAGGATGGCTATGCGGTTAAAAACAATACATTGCCTCCTGGAGATCAACTAGGCAACACGACAGCGGCAGCTGATACCTTGCAGCCCGCTACTAAATTTGAACCAACATGGAAAGGAGCGGCATTTTAATGAATATTACTTCGGGAAAAATCCCTAAAGCGCAAAAGGTTGTGCTGTATGGAGTGGAAGGGATTGGAAAATCAACTTTCGCTAGTCAGTTTCCGGATCCTTTATTTATCGACACAGAGGATTCGACAAATCATATGGACGTACGGCGGTTCGATAAGCCAACAAGTTGGACAATGCTTATGCAACAAGTCCAATACGTGAAACAAAACAAGCCGTGTCAAACCTTGGTGATCGATACGATTGACTGGGCAGAAGGCTTGTGTAAAGAGCATTTGAGAGGTTTAGGTAAGTGGGCTGATACAGGCAATGACTATGGCAATAAATACCTGGCGCTTGAAAATGAAATGGGAAATCTATTGAACACACTTAGTGACGTGGTGGACGCTGGAATAAATATTGTTATTACAGCTCATGCGATGCTTCGCAAGAAGGAAGAACCCGATGAAATGGGGGCTTTTGACCGCTATGAATTGAAATTAGAAAAGAAAGCGGCGGGGATCGTAAAAGAGTGGGCAGACATGGTTCTGTTTGCCAATTATAAAACTACGGTTATCACTGATAGCAAAACCAATAGCAAAAAAGCTACAGGTGGTCAACGAATGATGTACACTACGCATCGACCTGCCTGGGATGCCAAAAACCGTATCGGATTGGCTGATGAATTGCCATTTGAGTATGCCCAAATTGCACAATCTCTAATGGAGGTTACTCCTGCTGCGCAACCTACAGTTGCAACAGAACCTGGAAAGACTACTGTAGTTGATTCAGATTCAGTAAGTATGCCAGAAACAAACGAAAACTTTGGACCAGAACCAACAATGGAACCCATCCCGGCAGTTGTTCCACGAGCAATGGCGGATCTAATGACAACGGATAAGGTAACGGTTGATGAAATCATGCAAATCATTTATCAAGGCGGCTTCATGCCAGTAGATACACCATTGGAAAACATTCCCCAAGACTTGTGGAATTACCTGGTGACTAACTGGGTTGCGGCGATGAATTTATTAACAACGAAAATTAGACAATTTTAGGAGGATGCTACATGAACAACGAGAACGAATTTATAGGATGGGGCGACAGTTTTGTTGCCGAAGAAAGTCAATTTACTTTATTACCTGCAGGAGAATACCCATTCACTATTGTAGGGTCAGAACGAAAAATCTATGACGGAAATAGTACGAAAATTCAAAATGGAACACCATTTGTTGAATTAGAAGTAAAACTTAGTGGTACCGAAGGGGAAACGACTGTCAAAGAGCGACTTTACATGGTCAAAAAATTCTCATGGAAGCTGACGCAATTCTTCACTTCAATTGGGCAAGCACCAGTTGTGGGTCAACCTTTTTCGCCAAACTGGAATGTTGTAATTGGTAGTAAAGGACGTGCAAAAGTAGAAGTAAACAGCTACACGAAAGATGGACAACAGCGTCAAAACAATCGTGTCACTGAATTCTTGAAACCAGCTGCTAATAGTCAGTTAAACCAAGGACAACCGCAACCCCAAAATAACCAACAGACTAATACCGCCGGTGGATTTCAACCAGGCGCATTCTAGGAGGACAGCTAAATGAATACGGAAATCGAACTAAATTTATCAGAACTAGCCAATGGAGCTATTCAAGAAAAACTGGATGGAGAGCTTGAAAAAGTCTTCTCCAATATCCATGATCCAAACACTGCCGCTACGGCTAAACGTACGGTGACTATTAAATTGGAATTTAAGCCAGATGATACGCGAAAAGTCATTTCTTTGGCTAGTGACTTTACAACTAAGTTAGCGCCAGTAGAAGGGGTATCTACCACAGTTTTAACCGGCCGAGATGTCGTGACGGGCAAAGTAGAAGCGCGAGAACTGAAATCTGTAGCTCCTGGGCAAACTTATATTGATCCTGATGATGGAAAAGCTAAAACAGATGTTGGCCAACCTATTGATGTCGTGGAAAAAGAAGAAGCCAAACGTCAGCATATTATTGACTTACAAAAGAAAAGAGGATAAATAAATGAGCTTAGAAAAAAATGCAATTCAATATTTAATGGAACAGGGAATTAAACCGGAAGATCGCGTGATTGATATTGATGGAGAAGAACGGTGGGTGGTAATTGACAATAACGGTCAACCAACTGAAATTATGCCACGTGTCTTCACTGCTAAAGAGCCATTAAAGATCAACACACTATCAGGATTCGTGAAATATGTCAAAGCGAATTTAGATCGGAAGGATTACGCGTTGATCGTACATGTAAAAGACGAATGCCACGTGCATTTAAAAGGATTGTTAGAAGTTGATGGCAGCCGTGAAACTATCGCTGTCGCTCAAGCGATCGTACCAGAATTCCGTTTCGATTATTTCATGAATATGGAGGAGTTCAATATTGCCCTTCAAGCGAAATTTGTTTCTACTGAGGATCGAAAACTATTATTGCAGGTTGTTGGCAATGTGGCTGAAGAAAAAGTAATGCAGACTGGTGATGACGGTGTCAGCCAAGCCGTGACAATTAACTCGGGACTTTCTTCTAAAGCTGATGTGAAGGTACCCAATCCTGTTTCGTTAGCTCCATACCGTACTTTCCTAGAAGTTGATCAACCAGTGTCACAGTTCATTTATAGAATGAAGGACGGCCCTCGTGGTGCGATTTTTGAAGCAGATGGGGGGGCTTGGAGAAATCAAGCAATCGTAAATATCCGCGAATACCTAGCAGATAATTTGAGAGAAGAAGTATCAAAAAATCGAATCACTATTTTAGCCTAAATGAAAAGGGCTCACATACCGAGCCCCTTTTCAACTAAATATCCAATGACTGCGGACATAACAGCACCCAAAATGAACATTATTGGCCCAAAAAACAAACTGTCCTTTAACCAGTACCATTTTGCTTTTACACCTAGACCGTAAATATCTCTTTTTTTAATATCAGTGACTAAAGTATCGTCAATGGCTAGGTTTACCATTTGGCTGAACATTCTTACTTTGCCTGCTGAAGACATACTCAATTCAAAGTATTTTCCTTCATTAAAGGCTTTAGCTTCATCAGCTCCACTTAAATAATTTTTTGGCTCAAGGTTATTTTTTTTCATGAGTGATACCATTTTGGGATCTTCAACATATTCAGAACCATATAGTGATTTAAATAGGGAAGCAATATTGATTTGGTTAGAATCAATAATTTTATAAGGCTCTCCGCCCAATACTTGAAACCTATGTTCCAGGGCTTTAAAACCAAATAAAGAATCTCGCATATTCCAATGTAACCATTTTTTGTGCTGATTCAGTTTAGCATAATCAAAGAAATCAGCTAGCATGGATTTTTCGATTTCAGGATATCTTTCTGGAATTGATTCAAAGTCTATTTTCATTGCTTCTGCCGATTTATAAATAGCAAATAGCTCAGATTGACCATACTCAAGATTTTCGACCGCAATGGACGTTATACGTGGACTTTTTCCTCGAAGATCGAAAAAACTTTCACTCGAATAATGAATTATCAAATAATCTTTTTTATTGCCATCAATTTTCTGTATTTGTGATAAACCGTTTTTTCTGTCATTAACTCTACTCATAATAGCTCCTAAACGTTTTTCTTTTATTCTACACGATTGGAAGTGTTTTACAAATGAAACTTAGACCTTATCAACAGGAAGCACGAGAAGCTATCCAGCAAGAGTGGGAAGGCGGTAAGCGGCGAACGCTGCTAGTTCTTCCTACCGGCTGCGGTAAGACAATCGTATTCAGTAAGGTCATCGAGGATCGGGTGAAGTTGGGCGAGCGTGTGCTCGTCCTAGCCCACCGAGGTGAACTGCTAGACCAAGCTTCCGATAAATTAGAAAAGTCTACTGGACTAAAAACAGCAACAGAGAAGGCAGAAGAAACAAGTCTTGGAAGTTTTTTCCGAGTCGTTGTTGGCTCTGTTCAAACAATGATGCGGGAGAAGCGACTTAAAAAGTTTCCTCCTGATTTTTTTGACACTATTGTCGTTGATGAGGCACATCACTGTATAAGCGATGGCTATCAACGAGTATTGAAACATTTTGAAGAATCAAATGTATTAGGCGTCACCGCTACACCTGATCGTGGCGATATGAGAAATCTAGGTAGCTATTTTGAATCATTAGCCTATGAATACACGTTGCCGCAAGCAATCCGTGAAGGATTCTTATCACCAATTAAAGCATTAACTATTCCACTAAAACTAGACCTGACAGCCGTAAAACAACAAGCTGGGGACTTCTCCACACGAGACTTGGGAACGGCGCTGGATCCTTATTTATACCAAATAGCTGACGAAATGGTTAAGCATTGTATGAATCGAAAGACAGTTGTTTTCCTTCCCTTAGTCAAAACCAGTAAAAAGTTTCGTGACATTCTAAACGAACGTGGATTTGCTGCAGCAGAAGTAAATGGAGAGTCCAAAGATCGCGCCGAAGTGCTCGAAGACTTTGACAAAGGGAAATACAACGTCTTATGCAATTCAATGCTATTAACTGAGGGCTGGGATTGTCCAAGCGTTGATTGTATTGTAGTTCTGCGGCCAACAAAGGTCCGCTCCCTATATTCCCAAATGGTCGGTCGTGGGACCCGTTTATATGAAGGAAAAGAAGAATTGCTTTTATTAGACTTCTTATGGCACACGGAACGGCATGAGCTTTGCCATCCAGCACACTTGATTGCCGAGAATGAAGAAGTGGCTAAGAAGATGACCGAGAACATCGAAGAAGCTGGTTGTCCAATCGATATCGAGGAGGCTGAGGTAACTGCCGAAGCGGATGTTGTTGCTCAACGTGAGGAGGCTTTAGCTAAGCAACTGGCAGAAATGCGCAAACGTAAACGCAAGTTGGTTGATCCGCTGCAATTCGAGATGTCTATTCAAGCCGAGGACCTATCCAGCTATGTTCCGTCATTTGGTTGGGAAATGGCACCGCCGTCTGATAAACAAGTTAAGTCACTTGAAAAGCTAGGTATTTTACCTGATGCAATCGATAACGCCGGTAAAGCTGCTATGATGCTTGATCGATTAGCTAAGCGCCGTGATGAAGGATTAGCAACTCCTAAGCAGATTCGCTTATTAGAGCAACGCGGATTCAAGAATGTCGGTATGTGGAAGTTCGACAGCGCCAGCAAGATGATTAACCGTATTGCTGCAAATGGATGGCGGTTACCTTCAGGTGTTATCCCAGGTGAGTATAAGGAGGGAACTGAATAATGAGTGGAGTTTTGGAAGTAATTACTCAAATTCTCATCGCTGTACTTTTCTACTGGGTCGGGTGGACAAGGTGTCATCGTAAATTCTGCCAGACCTATAAGTCAGCGCTAAACGAAAGCAAATTGAACGAAGCAGGTAGCTACAATCAAGGTTGGCTGGATTGTCTTGAATACTTTATGGATTTAATCGGTTAACGGAAGATAGTACGGACTCAGAAAGGACGAAAACGATGGATAATGATCGAGAACAGCGATGCAAACAAGCAAATGAATTGATCCAGCTAATTGCGTCTACAGGTTGGAAATTCTTTAATTACGAGGGAAATGGCGGCTTTATCGGGTATTTTGAGATAAAAAAAGGAAGAACGTATTTCATTGATGGCTATACGAAGAAAGCAATATACGCATACACAAATAAATTTTTTCACTACAAATTTACACAGGGCGGTACTATGCAAGCCTTGATTTTAGATATTGCTGAATTTATTAGAACTGGTGAGGCAACAAATGCAAAGAATGGTTATGGCGGTATTTATTGCGACCACTGGGGGTATCCAGCCGAAGCGATGTCTAAAATTCAAAAGAAAGCCAAAGAAATTGGATTTACAGATAGCCTTGAAAAGGATTTAGACAGACATGACTATATTGTTGAATAGTCGGTTAACGAAAGGTGTGTATAAATGAAATTCAAAGTGGTTCTCACAGACGTTGTTGAATATGAAGTAGAAGCCGCATCAAGGGACGAAGCAATTAAATCAGCTATATACAGCCCACTTTACGACACTTCTGAATCAATAAAAAAGGTAAACGAGAAATCTACTTGCGTTTGCGAGGAAGTGGATTAACGAAACAAAGTATGGAAAAAAGAAAAGAGGAATTTTAAATGAATGAAGTAAATTTGGCTCCAGAAATGAATGAAATAATCAAAGCTTATAGGGATACGGATCTGATTGCAACAGGAGATATCTCTGATACTCACCACACCTTTGATGAATTGTATGAGCACAGATGTTTATTGTTTTCAGTAATATGCAATTTGTTCCCAGATAAAGCATGGAAATCAAAGCTTCATGATGATGGAACAATGTTTGATGGCATGTTTATTGTAGGTGTCGAGACTCCTTTGGGGATGTTCACTTATCATTATGAATTAAACTGCTGGGATATGTTCCATGTTACAGAGTTAGAAAAAGGTCATCCATGGGACGGACACACACCAAAAGATATTGTGCGGCTTAACTCATTACTGGATTCAACTAATAAATCAGAAAAAAGGATTGATAAAGCCTTAGATATAGCCTTCGAGTGGTCGCGAATTGATGGCGATCATCACAAAATGTGGGCAATTGACCAGATGGTTCGAGAGTTAACTGGGGAAAATTACGAAGAATGGGTTTCTACCTACGAAAGCGGCGATAATGGCGAAAAAGAATACGAGTGGGATGCAGGGATTGCTCCATGATCGACGGAAAGTAAGGAGTCGAGGAGAAGAAAATGAAACTATATATGGTTAAAACTGATAGGGATAGAACTTTAATGACAGAGAACAAAAAGCAAGCCTTAAAAGATTTTGACAGAGAAGTTGATTATATAGAATCTGACGAGATTGATATAGATGATCGCTTTGTAAATCTGCTTGAGATTGATTTATATGATTTTGGAGAATCTTACAAAAAAGATTCTGACATAGATATTGACGATTTGATTGATGACAGTGCAGAAGTGATAAAAAATCAGTATTGGGTTTTGAATGATGAAGGATATGCGGAAAGAGCTTGTCAATGAAAAAGTAAATTAACTATTAGTGCTGTAAGCGACGCTGAAAAGAAAGCTTACTGGAAAAAAGTTTCACTACATTAACCAAAGAAAGTGAGGAATGCTAAGTGAACGAAAAGGAATATTGTGAACGATGCGATTTATACACTATGCAGTTTCAAGATCCTGAACCGGATGAAGTTGAATCAGATACTAATTGTGAAGTTTGGTGTTGTCCAGTTTGCGGAACTTGGGAGGTTAAGAAATGAAATACAGAAAAAAACCAGCAATTAGGACGTAAATGGCTAACCAGCACGATTGAATTTTTATGGAGTGATCAGGAGATCGATGATTCTTCGAAGGAAATGAAAATCCATTAATCAATACGAGGAGGAGCATTTATGCCGGAACTAAGAATAGAATGCAGATATTGCGATAACCCGATGTCACCAAGAAATTGCGATGGAGATTTAGTATGCAGCAATTGCGGTGCTGAATGGGCAGCCGCTAAGTGTGTGATTGAAGTTTCTGACCTCCAATTGGAACGAGAGCGCCGAGAACAAGAAGAGTATGACCAGTGGATAATGGCCCAAGATGATTATTGGGAGTGATTCCATTAACCACGAGAAGAACGGAGTGAGTGAATGAAAGAGATATTACTTGTGCTACTAGGTGCCGTAATCGGCATAATCGGGTTAATTGTCCTTGCATTGCTTTCAAGTGGCAAGATCGATGATCGAATAAATAATAGGGAATGAGATATCTAGTAATAAGGAAGGAAAGAGCATGTGGAAAGTAAATTGAACTTATCAGAGCTATTAGAATACGTTGACCCAGCAATGCTTGACTATCAAGAGTGGGTCAACGTCGGTATGGCTCTGAAACATGAAGGATATACGGCATACGATTGGGACCAATGGAGCCTTCGTGATAGTGCCCGTTACCATGAAGGAGAATGTTACAAAAAGTGGGAGTCCTTTCTAGGAACAAATTCTCCTGTCACTGGTGCAACAATTACACAACTAGCAAAAGACAATGGTTGGCAAAGCCAAAGTCACTACTATGATGGAGAAGACGGCGACAGCGTTATTGGGTGGAACGACAGCTTTGTTCCGGTAGACGTAGACAAAGGCTATCAATTTGTTAAAACTGATTGGGTTATGGGAAAAGAAATCAAGGAGCCGACCAACTGGAGTCCATCGCAGGAACTTATCAAGTATCTTGAAGCGCTTTTCAGTCCGGGGGAAACGATCGGCTATGTGAATGATGGTTACTTGAAAAAGAATGGCGAGATTGAGAAGTGGCTACCTAAAGCTGGCGTTTATACCAGAACGGCTGGTGATCTTATTGAAGGTCTTAGACAGTATAAAGATGATATTGGTGCCGTCATGGGCGATCCTAACCCTGCTTGCGGTGCATGGATTCGATTCAACCCATTGGATGGCCAAGGTGTAAAAAATACGAATGTGGTCGATTTTCGTTATGCTTTAGTAGAATCTGACAGCATGAGCATTGAGCAACAGCACGAAATCATTCGGGAGTTAGAGCTCCCAGTCGTTGCACTGACTCATAGTGGTAGCAAGAGCCTTCATGCGATCGTCAAAATTGATGCGATCAATTACCCACAATATCAAGAACGAGTTGACTACTTATATAAGATAGTAGAAAAAAATGGTTTGAAAGTGGATAAGCAAAATAAGAACCCGTCACGCTTAACTAGATTACCTGGTTTTATCCGCGGCGATAAGAAGCAATTCTTAGTCGCTACAAATATTGGTAAAGGATCCTGGGAAGAATGGCAAGAATACATTGAGGACATGAATGATAATTTGCCTGATCCAGAAAGCCTAGCCGATTTGTTCGAACAAGACATTCAACTAGCGCCAGAACTGATCAAAGGGGTGCTGCGGCAAGGTCATAAGATGCTGATTGCTGGTCCTAGTAAGGCCGGTAAGTCTTTTTCACTTATACAGCTGGCGATTGCGATTGCTGAAGGAAGAAAGTGGTTTGGGTTCAATTGTGCCCAAGGTAAAGTGTTGTACGTCAATCTGGAACTGGATAAGGATTCGGCAAAAATGCGGTTTGTGGACATCTACAAAAAAGTGAACCAAGGACATGATAACGTTGGGAACATTGATATCTGGAACCTACGGGGAAAAACGAGTCCAATGGATAAGCTAGCGCCCAAACTGATTCGCCGTGCTCAGAAGGAAAATTATATCGCAGTAATCATTGATCCGATTTATAAGGTGCTTACTGGCGATGAAAATAGCGCACATGAAATGGCAAACTTCACCAACCAATTTGATAAGATCGCAACTGAACTGAATTGTGCTGTGATCTACTGTCACCATCACAGTAAAGGATCGCAAAATGGCAAGAATTCAATTGACCGATCAAGTGGTTCAGGAGTTTTCGCACGAGATCCAGATGCCATTCTTGATCTGATTGAGTTATCTGTTACCGAAGATCGGTACATGCAACTTGAAAATGAAGCTATCTGTCAAACTTACTTGAAGGCAATCAAGGCTTATGCACCGACTTATGATGATATCAGTTTGGATGACACTTTCAGTAAAAAGCAGATGAGCCACCACTTGATGACGGCTATTAAGTCACAAGATATTCTGAAACATATTGAATCAGAGCGTGTTAAGGCTGTGGAAGCTGCGAAACAGGCTACTGCTTGGCGAATTGAAGGAACATTACGAGAATTCCCACGATTTAAAACGGTCAATGCCTGGTTCAAGTATCCACTCCACGTGTTGGATGGTTCGCTTCAAGACATCAAACTGGAAGAAGATTCGAAAGAGAAGTGGAAGAAGGGAACGCAAAAGGCAAACGAAAGCCGCAGCGACAAGGCCAAAAAGGAGTTGGAGGAAGCATTCAATATGCTTAGTGAAGATGGTAGCCCAGTAGAGGTCAATCAGATAGCAGATTATTTAGAGGTAGCACGGAACACGGTTTACTCTCGGGTAAAAAAACATGAACTATTCTCAGTTGAGGGTGGTTACCTAAGTAAAGTAAAAAAAGAAACAGTTGTCGAATCTATTTAGGTCAGACAAGAGCCGACAAACAATAGTATCCGGTAATGGTCTAAATAGCTTCGACTGGCTTCGACAATGTTTTAATTGTTGTCGTACCGCTGTCCGCTATTCTTGTCTACTCTCCCTTTACAAGGGATAGAGTAGACAAAAGAATACAGCGAGACAAATGGGGAGCTAGGAATCAAGAAAAAGAATGGTGTATACCAATTATAAAATAACGGTAAATGAGGTGTTTTGATGATAGAGTTTTTTATGCACATGATCCCGCCAGAAACCACCCAACAACAAAAGAAAGTTTCTGTCGTAAATGGTAAGCCTAATTTCTATGAACCATCAGATTTAAAAAAAGCTCGATCGAAACTAATGGCTCATCTAGGTAAGCATACTCCGGATGAAAGATTTGTCGGTGGTGTCCGCTTAATAGTGAAGTGGTGTTTTCCAACAACAGCAGGGCATAAGAACGGTGAATATAAATGGACTAAACCAGACTTGGATAATAGCAATAAACTTCTTCAAGACTGTATGACTAAGCTAGGATTTTGGAAAGATGATTCATATGTGGTTAGCTTAATCACTGAGAAGTTTTGGGCAGACACTCCGGGAATCTACATACGAATCGAGGAAGTCGAATGAATTGGGAAATATTTTTTCAAGATATTCACAAGTGGATGCAGGCTTCAAATGAAATCAGCAAGAAACATCCTATTACCACAGATGAGTATTGGCACTGGCTAGTCGGCACAATCGGATTGATCGGAAATCGTTACAACAATCATCCGTTAGTGATTAAAATATTGTGTGCGTTGATGGAGTTTCAAGAAGAAAATTATAAATTAGCAGCAGGGAGGAAGTAAGTTTGGAAATCCAAATACATGAATTATCAGAACCTCAATTAGAGGAGTTATCCGATAAAATAGTTTCTAAGATTATGAACGCACAGGATAAAAAAAGAAAAGCTATTCGAAGTAACGCTTATCACAATACTATACTGCTGCTGAAAAACTATAAGAAATTAAAGAAGCATTGTGAAATTGTAGAGAATCAAGTCGAAGAAGAATTCACCACTATGTGGAATGACTGGCGGTTTGATATTGATAGTCTTTTAGAACACAAAGCTAAAACAGCAAAACTAATGAAACACGTTGATCATGCGTTAGAAGAATTCAAAAAAGAAAATTTCGAAGACTATGAAATTATTCAAATGAAGTATCTTCTCCCAAGGTGTTTTTCTGATGAATTCATTGCGAGTCATATAGATGTTGACCGTACTACTGTAGGAAGAAGAATTAAAAGAGCGTCAAAAGAACTTGCTGTGATTCTTTTTGGCATTGATGTAGTTGTTGACTGGATGTAATGCACGTTTCGTGCACCACAATGCAACAATTGAAATGTTAATATGATAGCGTAGAAATTTAGCCGACCACCTCAAACGAATTGAACACCAACTAAAAACTGTCTGGCATGACTACTCCTTTAACATATAGCGATTTAGTAAGAGGTGGAAAGCTATTAGGTAGCACATAATACATTTAAGGAGATGAAACACTCCTTCCTGTTAATTTCGACATGCTGCCTTGTCGTGGACCTTTAGCTCAATGGGCTATGACAGCAAGGTCGCAGGTTCGATTCCTGCAAGGTCCATTAGCAACCGAGGTGTAGGGTGTGGTGCTCAAAGTACACGAGCGAGGCGACTGCTGGCCAATGCTGGTGTCAGTCGGTGTAGGTTGCTGTTACATATAAGAATCAAGATCGCTTATGCGGTCTTTTTGTTTTGTCCAGAAAGAGAGGTGAACAGGTATGACTGCACATCAAGAGAGATTAATTGCTGAACTAACTTCTATAGCTAATGACTTAATGGGGCAATGGCCATTGGCAAGAAATAAACAGAAAAAATTTATCCTAGCTTATGTTGCTAATGGATTTGTGAATGCGAGTGAAGCTGCAAAAAAAGCTGGATATAGCGAAAAGACAGCTAATACGGTTGCTTCAAACATGATGACGGGAATGAAGAAGTATGAACATATTCCTCCGATCATAGAAGAATTGAAAAAAGCTTTTGATGAACGAACTGCAGAGCTTTCAATTGCTAGCGGTACTGAAATATTGCAATACTTGACTGCAGTCATGCGTGGCGAAGAGACTGAGACAATCGCAACTGCTAGAGGAGTCTATCTCGATGTTGATGTAGGTGCTAAGGATCGACTTAAAGCTGCAGAATTACTCGGCAAACGCCATGCATTGTTCATTGATAAAATAGATGTTAATGCAAATGTATCAACTGAAAAGTTTGATGATATCGTTAGGCAGTTAGGTGGTGAGGGCCTTGACGAATAGTTTCCCACTATCGCCTAAGTACGTTGATTTTGTCAATACTGTCGATAATGTAGACGCTGATTTCTTAGAAGGAACCACAGCAGCTGGTAAAACGACTGTTGGAGTCGGCGTGAAGTTTATGCGTATGGTTAGCCGAAGCAAGAAAAGCTTCCACGTTATCGCAGCGAAGACGACAGGGGTTGCTGAGAAAAATATCATCCAGCCGGATAACGGGATTTTGGACATACATCCCAAAGCAAAATATTACGGCAATGGTGATCGGGACAATAAAATCCCGCATATCAAATTTGAAGGTAAGATCATCTATGTGCTAGGTTATGACAACAAATCAAAGTGGCTGCTGGTGTTAGGTGGCCAATACGGCTGTGTGTACATTGATGAGATCAATACCGCAGACATTGAGTTTGTCCGAGAGATGTCAACTCGGAACGATTATTTGATGGCAACTTTGAATCCGGATAATCCTGCGCTTCCTGTTTATAAAGAGTTTATAAATCGATCACGACCGTATAAGAAATACGCCGAGGATGTCCCAGTTGAAATAATGAAAGATTTAGTTGAACCAGCAGTGCCTAAGTGGCGCTACTGGTTTTTTCGCTTTACAGACAATGCAAGCTTGACTCCGGAAGACATTGAGAAGAAAAAACGATCCGCACCACCAGGAACCAAATTGCATAAGAATAAGATTCAAGGCCTACGTGGTAAAGCGACCGGTCTTATTTTTGTTAACTTCGAAGCCAGCAAACATGCTGTGAAAAGCGGATATGTCAAGCAGCAGGTTATGGATCGGCACCTGAGTTTCGTGAAATTCACTGGGGGCTTGGATACAGCTTACTCAGCAAACAGCCCGGACACGATCGCAATGATTTTTCAAGGGATCACGGATAAAGGCGTGCTTTATACACTGGACGAGCAAGTTTACAACAATGCAGAATTGCAGGTTCCCATTGCACCATCGGATACGGTTCACCGTTTCATCGATTTTCTAGAAAAGAATCGAGCTACTTGGGGATTTGCTAAAGATGTGTTTGTGGATAGCGCCGATCAAGCAACAATGACTGAGCTGAACAAGCACAAGCGGCAGCACGGTTCGATTTATAACTTCATCAACGCATATAAAAAGACAACGATCATCGATCGACTGAACCTGCAGATCGGATGGATTGCTGAGGGTTGCTACTACGTGTGTGACCACTGCAAACACCATCTGCTTGAGTTAGACACCTACAGTTGGCAGGAAGATAAAGACGAGCCAGAAGATGGCAACGATCACACAATCAACGCTAACCAGTACGCTTGGCTACCGTATAAACATTTAATTGGCCGAAAGGAGTAGCTGATGGGATTAATGGACAAAGTAAAATACAGCATTCGAAAGTGGTTGAATATCCGTGAAGGTCAACCAAATCTAATCGAAATCACTGAATTATTGAATCGAGAACAAAATATCGCAAAGAATCGGATTTGGTACCGTGGCGATTCTTATGAGCTTGCGCAGCTTTACAAACAGATCGGCAACAGTTCAGTTGGGTTAACCTTCTGGGGCGCTAGATCCACACCTGGCATGGAGATCCGAAAGATTCATACCGGTATCCCTGGACTTATTATAGATCGGTTAGTTGAGATTACACTAGCTGATTACAATGATCCTGATTTTAACGAGAACAAACAGCATAAGGACCTTTGGGAGAACATCGTGAAGGAAACGAACTTTGAGAACCAACTGGAACGAGCGCTGAAGGAAGTTTTATATGTAGGTGATGGTGCGTTTAAGATTTGTTTTGACCCGATTGTTAGCGATTATCCGATCGTTGAATGGGTCCCAGGCGATCGAGTCGAGTTTGTTTATCAGCGAGGAAAAGTCCGAGAGATCGTATTTAAGACATTCTTCTCAGAGAAAAACAAAAACTATACGTTGTTGGAACACTATGGATATGGATATATCACCAATGAACTCTATCATGACGAAACACCGAAAGATATTAAAGCTACACAATTCACCGAAAGCCTACAGAATTTCACTTTTGAAAAAGAACTTATTTTAGGGGTTCCGCTAACCATTTACGAGAGTGCCAAATGGGAAGGTCGAGGTCAATCCATCTTTGATCGAAAAATTGATTCGTTTGATGCACTGGACGAAGCTTGGAGTCAGTGGATGGATGCGTTGAGAGCCGGCCGGACCAAGCAATACATTCCGGAATGCTTTTTACCGCGTGACCCTAATACGGGCATGGCTATGACGCCTAATTCTTTTGATAACCGCTTTATCAAAACTGACACCGATACAAGGGAAACAGCTACCAACCAGATTGATATCCAGCAAGCGGCTATTCCACACGACAGTTATGCTGCAACCTATGTGACTGCGCTGGATCTGGCGCTACAAGGCGTGATCTCTCCTTCAACTCTAGGGATCGATGTGAAAAAACTAGACAACGCAGAAGCTCAGCGAGAAAAAGAGAAAGCGACTCTCTATACGCGTGCAGCAATCATTACCGCAATGGAGAACTTTATCCCACACCTTATTTATATGACGATCAATTCTTATCTAGTCATGCAAAAGAAACCGATCGAAGATGTGGACGTGAGTATTCCGTTTGGTGAGTATGCGAATCCATCGTTTGAGTCTCAGGTAGAAACGGTCGGAAAAGGTAAGATTCAAGGAATCATGAGTATCGAGGCTGTTGTTGAGGAATTGTATGGCGATTCTAAAGAGGATGAGTGGAAGCAGGAAGAAATTGCCCGGCTTAAGAATGAACAAGGAATTGCTGATTTTGAAGAGCCAACCCTGAACACTGAGTTGGGCGGGTTCACCATTCCGGCAGCAGAGGGGGCGAATAGCGATGATCGTAACAATCGGCAACAAAGCGTACCAAATGAGCCGCAAGGAAGCGAACCAGCTACTTAAGATCGCCTCCGAGCAAGTGCCCTTTGGCGTTTATGCGGTTGAACAAGTTGGTAAGCTTTCGTTAGAGAATATTCATTGTAAAAGCCTTACTCAGCTGAAGCAGAAAAAGCGTGAATTCAGGAAAGCCGGCTTCAAGGTATACGCTAATGGATTATGACGTTGGCCGTGCTTTTTCAAGAATTGAGCAAGAACTTATTGATTCGATGATGCGGAACATGAAGCGGCACCGACTTGAGGAGATTGATTCCGATCAAGAATGGGCACAGTGGCAGGTTGCCCAATTACAGGAACTGCAAAAGTTCAAGCAACTTAATTCTAGGAAGTATAACAAGCAATTTAAGGAAATCAATCGGAATATTCGGAACGCCATTATAAAGGCAAGAGCAACTGGCGAAATGACTGAAGAGTTAGCAATCCTCGAAGCTTTACAAAAAGGATTTGTTACACCTAAACGCCCAAACGGAATGTCTGGCTCGTTCTTTAGAATTAATGAACGAAAGATGAACACACTACTAAATTCTGTTGAACGGGACATGAAAAAAGCAGAACATGCTGTTTTACGATTTGCTAATGATCAATATCGGAAGATTATTTTCGATGCTCAAGTTTATGCGAACAGTGGAGCAGCTACTTATGAAAAAGCTGTTGATATGGCAACTAAAGACTTCATGAATCGTGGTATCAACTGTATTGAGTATAAAAACGGCGCTCGTGTAAATATTGCGGCTTATGCTGACATGGCAATACGGACTGCAGCGAAGCGTGCCTACTTGCAAGGCGAAGGCATCAAGCGTCAGGAATGGGGCGTTCACACAGTTATTATGAACAAGCGATTCAACGCATGTCCATTGTGTTTGCCATTTGAGGGTAAAGTCTTAATCGATGACGTTTGGAGCGGAGGTAGCGCAAAAGATGGACCCTATCCGTTGATGTCTACGGCTATCAGTGCGGGTTTGTACCATCCGAATTGTAAGGACATCCATACAACGTACTTTCCTGGCGTTAGCACACCGCCGAACGATCGAAGGAATAAAAAAGCGCTGAAAAAGATCCAGCAGCGGCAACGAATTGAAAATCAGCTGAACCATGCAGATATCCAGAAACGCCGTTTTGAACGGCTTAGTGATCATAGTCTGGATGCAGAAAATAAAGAAATAGCCCGACAGAAAAAACAAGCTTGGGAACAGATCAGCGAGAAGAACAGCAAACGTCTTGAACAATTCGAGGAAAAAGCTAACCTGAACCTACATGAAAGTGAATATAATAGGTTTTTAGAAGGGGTAGACATAGATATTACGCCAGAAATGCCGTATAATTATATTAAGCCCAATGAGCTCGATGAGCTTGTAGAAGCAGCTGGAAAAATTACTGAGAACGAAACTAAATTTGTTTATGCCAATGAATCACGAACAACCGGATATATTGGCACGCCAAACAGCTTTAGAATAAACAAGGCCTTACGGAAGAACATTGCTGACAAATTAGATTCGATCGACAAAGTAACTATTGAAAAATTGGATGCATTGTTTACAAAAAATAAAATTGATAGAAATTTGAAAGCTGTACGATATTCAAACCAGCAAATTTTACAATCCGTCATTGATCAAAATGAGATCCTTGCAGGTGTGGTATCTGTTAAGGAGATAGTAGAGCGCATTAATCAGCATCCTGTCCTGTTTGAGAATCAGGGGTATACCTCGGTCAGTCTCCTGCCAAAACAAAATTTCTTTAAGTTCAGTCCGATTAAACTCGAAATTGATATTCCTAAGGATTCACCTGTTTTTGTTACCGAAAACTTTGAAGAGAGTGAAATGATTTTACCTAGAAATACGATTATGGAGTTTCAGTCAGCCGAATTAACGGACCAAAAGCTAATAATACAAGCGAAAGTAAAACAAAGGAGGGGTAACAATGTCTAAGACAAATACGGAAAAGTTATTTGAAGACATGGACAAATTAGGTCTTAAAGATCCATCCCTTGAAGTAAAGAAAATGACCGATGAAGAGCTCCGAATGATGCGATTTGTCGATATGTCTGAAGAAGATGAAGACAAAGTATACAAAGAAATGGTAAAACGCAGTATTTAATAGCACTTAACTATTTGCGGATGGTTGGGTGCTATTTTTATGTGTTAAAAGTCATGAGAAATCATGGCTTTTTTCTTTTGTCCGAAGACGTAAAACTACGTGGAGACACCACGGAAAAACTGAATAGGGAGACACCCTTAAAACTGAAAGGAGACAAAGATATGAAACACGTATTACCAATGAATCTTCAAATGTTTGCTGAGCCGCCAGCGGGGGAGCCTAACCCGGGAGCAGGAGAGCCGCCAGCAAATCCTCAGCAAGCAAACCCTATTACTTTCGATTATGACAAACTTGCTGGTATCATTTCCGGAAAGCAAAACGTGACAGAAGATACTATCTTAAAAAGCTATTTCAAGCAGCAAGGATTAAGCAGGGAAGAAATGGAGCAAGCTATCAGCACGTTTAAGGAACAGAAAGCAGCTAACACACCAGACGTCAATGCTTTGCAAACGCAAGCACAACAAGCGCAGGAATTAGCTACTAAAGCACAATTGGACGCAAAAGCTCAAATGGCTGCAATTCAATTAGGTGTAGATCCTAAAGTATTACCTTATGTATTGAAATTGGCAGACCTATCTAGTTTAACACTTGAATCAAAAGATGAAGATTTTACTAATGCATTGAATAAAGTATTAGAAGATGTTCCAGCGCTAAAAAAGGAACAAACCGCTTCAACTGGTTTTCAAGCTGTAGGTTCGTCCGGTCAATCACAAGGCCAAACAGCAGCAGAAGATCAACTCGACCGAATTTTCGGCGTGAATAAAAAATAAGGAGAATGACTTATGGCAGTATTAGAGTATGTAACACAGTTTCACAGTAGAATTTTGGATATGTATGGACATGAATTAACGTCCGATGCACTTTTCCATTCAAATCCAGATATTAACATTATTGGTGCGAAGAATATTAAACTTCCTCGTATTTCTGTATCAGGGTATAAAGATCACGATCGTAATATGCTTGGTTTCAATGGTGGGAACTATTCCAATAGCTTTGAAACAAAAGAATTAGACCATGACCGTGACATTGAATTCTTTATTGATCCTATGGATGTTGATGAAACAAATCAAATCTTATCAATTGCGAACATTCAAGCACGTTTTGAGAAACGCCAGGCAATTCCAGAGCTGGATTGCTACACATATTCAAAACTTTATACTGAGGCGCAGCGAGTGGGTGCTCAAATTAAAACGGCAGCAGTCACACGTGCTAATATTTTAGCGGACTTTGACGATAACTGTGAAAAGTTCGAAGATGCAGGTGTTCCATTGTCACGCTGTATTTTGTATTGTACCGCTGCTTATAAGAAAGAATTGAAAAATGCTGAAGGTATTCAACGCACATTGTCAGTAGATGGCGGCACCAACGGTATTGATCGCCGTGTCCATTCTATGGATGATTTAGGCGAAATCAAAGTTGTTCCTATCGAACGATTCAAGACTGCTTATGATTTTACTGAAGGTTATAAAGCGGATGCGTCAGGTAAACAAATCAATTACATTTTGGTTGATCCTGAAGCGCAAGTATCTCGGGTTAAGTATTCATATATCAATACTTACACACCAGGCCATGACTCAAGAACGGCTGACAAATACTTGTACCAAAACCGCCGCTTCAACGGTACGTTTGCGTTAGATCAAGAATTGAAAAAAGCTTGTATTATTAATGTGGAGGCGTAGCAAATGAAAGCGAAAAAGGAAAACAAAGTCTATACGATTGATGAAACGCAGAAACAGCGATATCTTGATAGTGGGTATGACATTTTTGACGACAAAGGGGTGCTTCTTGAGCATTCCCCTTTAAAATTGATCAAGTATTCTGAATACGACAAGTTGTTGAAAGAAAAGGAAACGTTGGAAAAAGAACTTGCTCTATTAAAAACCCCAAGCACAAAGAAGAAAACCGCAACCACAAAGGATGAAGAGTCTAAAGAAGGTGAGTAGGTATGACTGACCTATATGCTGACAAGTCTTATTACAAAAGTGTATACCAAGGCAAAGTTACAGTGAACATTGGCAATAAATTAAAACGGGCACAGCAGCACATTGATTCGTTAACATTCAATCGAATTGTCGGTCTCGGGTTCGCTAAGCTTACAACTTTCCAGCAAACAGTCATTAAAGAAGTTGTGTGCCTGCAGGTAGATTTTGAGGATGAGAATCAGGAAATGCTTGATTCGATTATGACCTCGTATTCTATCAACGGAGTGTCGGTGAACTTTGGCAGCAACTGGAACGTGGTTATCCAAAATGGGATAGCCATGCAGCGATCCACGTATGAAATCTTGAAACAAACTGGTCTAACGAATCGGGTGATTCGATGAAATATCCATGTTTAGTACCAAAAAAGTTGTGCACTACTCCAATCTTTTTGTCGATTGCTCAAGAAGGTATCTCGGAAGATGGAGAACCTTTGGTAGCTTATGAAGAGGAGCTGACCTGCAACTATCAGGACACAGCAAAAACTATACTAACGGATGAGAAAAAGCTCGTACAGCTTATTGGACGGGCTTTTTTTGTTGGAGATATTGCGCCAGATATTCCTGTTATTAGTAGCGGAGAAGCGACAGTATTCGGGGTTAAGCGTTCTATTGTACAAGGAATGAAAGCTCGCAATCCTGATGGTACCGTCAACTACACTCGATTAGATTTGGAGTGATGACTAGTGAGAGTAAACTCAACTGTAAAATTGAATATGGCTGCAATCAATCGATTGACTAAAGCACAAGTACAGGCGCTCGAGATGACTACTGAAGCGGTGCATACAGAGGTCGTACAAGCTCAAGTAGTCCCGTTTGACCAAGGTACACTTCAAGGCGAAGCCTTTGCAGCTGATTACGCTGATGCTTCAAGAGGAAGGACTAGTTTAGTTCACAGCACACCTTACGCAAGAAGAGTCTATTTCCATCCAGAGTACAAATTTCAGACGAGTACAAATCCGAATGCCAAAGGTGAATGGTTTGAAGACTGGATGCCGGATGGAAAGCACGCCGATTTTGCGCCGGATGCTTTTAAAAAATTCTACAAGAGGATCACGGGGGTGTGAACATGCTTGGTTTAGCAGAGGTAAGAGATTGGCTTAAAACATTCAATATTGGAAAGAACTTTTACATTGGAAAGCTAGATAACAAACAGGATGAGTCAATCGGAGTATATCAACGGAAAACCGAACAGCAACCTCGCTTTGCTATTGGTGGACGAGAGCTTGCTAGTTACGATAAAAAGTCAGTGAGTGTCTTAATCCATTGGAATAAGAACGCTAGAGACACTGAAGATATAGCGCAACAACTGTATTCAGCAATACTAAATAGTAAGTCTGTTGTGATCAACAAGAAATCTATTCAATATATTCAATTATTATCCAACGAGCCTATTGACGTTGGAACAGATGATACAGGCGTTTATGAATGGGTCATTCAATTTGATTTGTTCTATACATTAAAAGAAAGTGAGTGAAATAAATATGGCGGCAAAAACAGGAGTTTATCCCGTTTATGAGAACCAATTTCAAGTGGATACGTCTACTACAGGTGCAGCAACCCTGAAAAACATTGCTGATATGGAAAGCTTTTCTGTTGCGTTTGACAACGGAGTAGAAGAATGGAAACCATTTGATCAACAAGGATGGACGCGCCGATTAATGACTGCAAAGTCTGTTACGATTTCTGTTTCTGGAAAAAGAAATGTCAGTGATGCTGGGAATGACTATATCGCAGCATTAGCTTTTAAAAATGGGCGTGATAGCGAATCTGATTTTCAATGGACGTTTCCTGATGGTACTAAAGTGATGTTTACGGATGCAGTGATAAATATTACCGAATTAGGATCAGGTGATAGTACAGTAGTTGGTCCATTGGCTTTCGAAGTGATGAGTAATGGCAAACCAACTGTGACACCAGCAGTATAGAGGGGCATTAGCTCCTCTTTTTTGTAGATCGGAGGTCGAGTAATGAAATATCGTGTTTTGCAAGCTTTTGTTGATAAAGAAACAGGGCGTGAATACACCGAAAAAGATTTCTATGAAAGTAAAGACGAAAATCGAATTAAGGAATTAAGCACACGTGAAAATCTTGCGAAAGTACCATTGATTCGAAAAGTTGTTGAAAAAGGAGAAAAAGGAGAAAAAAAGAATGGCTAAAATTGTCGATATCACAGAACAATTGAATTTTGAGGATAACCCGAAAATCAAAATCAAAGACGAAGAGCTGGAAGTACACACAGACGCAGCTACCGCATTGAAATTAATGGGGATTGTTGGCGATGGAACGAGTATGAGCATGGAGAGTATTGCAGAAATTTGTCAATTACTATTCTCTGAAGAGAACTTCAAGAAAATTGAAAATATGAACCTTCAATTTAAAGATTTTACCATTTTAGTAAGATCCGCAATGACGTTAATTATAGGAGAAGAAAGCTCGGGAGAGTGATGAACCGTACTATGACTTGTTTGATGATTTCGATTTAATCGTATCGTCTATGAGGACACAGTACGGTCTTTCTTTGTATAGCGCTGAGTTTAAGAACATGAAGTGGAAAGAGTTTAAGGCGTTGATATCAGGGTTAGACAGCGAAACTCCACTGGGCCGCATAGTTCAAATACGCAGTGAAGACGATCCCCAAATGCTGGAACATTTTTCTAGCGGTCAACACAGAATAAGGAATGAGTGGCGTTTGCGTCTTTCAAAAGAAAAGAATCAAGACGAACTTAATCAAGTATTAGAACAAATGAAACAGGCGTTCATAGAGATGGCTGAATGAAAGTAGGTGAAGTATATGGCAGCAGAATCAGTTGGACAGATTGGGCTTGATCTCGTTGTAAACAAAAATGGTTTTCAACGGGAAATGTCTGGTATTCAATCATTTGCGGCAAAAGCAGGAAAAGCTTTAGCGGCAGCGTTCGCTGTGAAGAAACTTGCTGATTTTGGAAAACAAGCACTCGATTTAGGATCTGATTTAACTGAAGTACAGAACGTAGTGGATGTAACGTTCCCTACAATGACTAAACAGGTAGATGATTTTGCAAAAAGTGCTGCTGCTTCATTCGGTCTCTCTGAAACGATGGCAAAAAAGTACACAGGTACGTTCGGAGCGATGGCTAAAGCTTTTGGTTTTGGTGAACAATCAGCTTATGAAATGTCTAGTGCTTTGACAGGATTAGCCGGGGATGTCGCATCATTTTACAATATCAGTCAAGACGAAGCTTATACCAAGTTGAAATCCGTTTTTACTGGCGAGACTGAGACATTGAAAGATTTAGGTATCGTGATGACTCAGAACGCACTGGATGCTTACGCTATGGCCAACGGGATTAGTAAAACAACGAATGAAATGAGTGAGGCAGAGAAAGTAGCTTTACGATTCCAATTCGTTTCTGAAAAACTTTCTTTGGCTCAAGGTGACTTTGCCAGGACCTCCGATAATTGGGCCAATCAGGTTCGGTTATTGAAGCTCCAATTCCAGTCTTTTATGGCCACAGTAGGACAAGGGTTGATTAACTTATTTAATCCTGTACTAAAGATCATCAATAGGCTTATGGAACGACTGTTGACACTTGGAAATGCTTTTAAATCTTTTACAGAGCTGATCACAGGCAAAAAATCAAGCTCTGGATCTGGTATAGCGTCTGAAGCGGCAGGTATTGCTGATGTGTCAAACGGTTTCGAAGATGCAGCAGGTAACGCTGGGGATCTTGGAGACGCTACAGAAGACGCTGGTAAAAAAGCGAAAAAAGCTGCAAAGGATATGCAAGCAGTCTTTGGCTTTGACCAAATTAATAAACTGTCTGATCCATCAAGTGAAGACTCAGACGATGACTCATCTAAGGATTCAGGCTCCGGTATCGGTGATGCAATTCAAGGCGCTGCTGTTGATATGGGGGAACTTGCTGACGGTGAAAGCTTACTAAGCAAAATGGCTAAAGACATTCTCGATCGATTTAAAGAATTGGCAGACCTCTTTTCTAAAGGTTTCAAAGCTTCTTTTAGAGAGGAAGGTCTCGAACGTATTAAGAATGCCTTGGACAGAATTGGTAAGACGTTGCGAGAAATTTTCACCGATGAAGATGTAGTAAGTTCGTTCAATCGGATGTTAGACAAAATAGCTTATGCTCTCGGTCAATTTGCGGGGTCTATAGGAACGATCGGGCTCGGACTGGGTGTCTTTCTAACGGAAAGCATTGCTAACGGTTTAGAACGCCAAAAAGGGCGAATTAAACGAGCGTTAGTAACTATTTTTGATAGTGTTGGAGATATTGCAGAATCTGGTGGCAATATTGCGCAAAACATTGCGGATGTATTTTACGATGTTATGACTTCTGAAGGAGCAATACGAATCGGTAGTTCTATTGTTTCATCTGTATTAAGTGCTGGCGGTGGAGCTTTAGAACTTGGCTTCAAGCTCGCGCGTGACGTAGCGAAAGGCTACGAAAAGTACGTTGAAAAAGTAAAGTTAAATTACACAATTGCTGTTACAGGTACATTAGACGCAATTGCACCTGTATTTGAGACTATTGAAAAGACTATAAACAAACTTTCGGATACGTTGAATGAAGTATATGACAATCACATTCGACCTGTCATTGAAGCCTTGTTTGAAGCGTGGTCTCGAGTAGCTAACGCCTTCTTTAAAGGCTATAACGAACATATATTACCCGTTCTGGAAACGTTGGGTGAAAAGTTCACAACTCTTTATGAAGAGCACGCTAGACCGATGATTGAAAGTCTAGGCAACTTCATAGGAAAGCTCGCTGATGCATTCAAACTGTGGCTGGAAGCCATGACGCCAGTCTTTGAGTGGATGGCTGAAAACATAGCGCCAATTTTAGCACCGATTATTGAATTATTGGGAACTGTTCTGATTGAAGCAATCGGTATAATTATAGATTTGCTCAAAGGTTTATTAGATATTTTATCTGGAATCATTGATTTTATTGTTGGAGTATTCACGGGAGATTGGGAACTTGCTTGGCAAGGTATTAAAGACGTTTTTATAACAATTTGGACTATGATTTCTGATTACGCACAATTTATTCTTGATCAGATAAAAGCAATATGGTCAGGAGTATCAGACTTCTTTACTGAGTTATTCCGTGTAGCTTGGGAAGGAATCCAAATCGTTTGGTCAGGTGTTGTCGAATGGTTTAGGAACATTTGGGAAGAGATTTGCGATGTGTTTTCTTCAGTAGGGGATTGGTTTGGAGACAGATTCCAAGAAGCGTATGAGGCTATCGAGTCTGCGTTCAGCAATATACCTAGTTTTTTCAGTGGAATTTGGGATCAAATAAAGAGCACATTTTCAGAAATAGGAACGATGGTCGGTGAGGCTGTAGGCGGAGCATTTAAAAATATCGTCAACAGTGTATTGAGCTTTGTTGAGAACACTTTAAATAATGGTATTGAGATGATTAACAGTGCAGTAAGTTTCGTGAATTCTTTGCCGGGAATTTCGATGGGGTATATGAATTACGTGAATCTTCCTCGTTTAGCACAGGGTGGATATGTTAAAGCAAATACACCGCAGCTGGCTATGATCGGTGATAACAAACACTACGGTGAAATTGTAGCTCCTGAGAACAAGATGCTGGCTATGGCTAGAGAAGCCGCCGAATTAGCCAATAATGGCGGTAGTAATGCTGAAACAGTAGCGTTGTTACGTGCGTTGCTTGATGCAATACTTTCGTTGAACCTTACCATTGATGGCGAAGAGATCACTCAAATTATTGTTGATAGAATTAACAAAAGAACTATACGAACTGGGGAATCTCAAATTTTAATTTAAGGAGATGAAAGCTAATGAGTGAAATAGTTGTGTCAGGAGTTGTGCTGCCATCTCCTACAGAAATTGGTACTTCTGATGAGGTAATTTGGTCATCTAACACGGGACGTAATGCAAGCGGACTAATGGTAGGTGACCTGATTACTGAAAAAAAAACTGTTTCTATTAAATGGGGATTGCTAACACAATCTGAATTGAACATCATTAAAAACCGATTACCCAGTGGCTTTTTTACAGCTCAAATATTAGGAGAAACCTTAACTGTTTATCGTGGGAATATTCAAAGCGATTTTTTAGGGGAACTAAGTGATGGCATCACTTATTACAGAAGTGCTTCAGTATCTCTAATTCAGCAATAGCACAAGGGGGTGTAAATATTTGCTAAACGTTTCAAGCGACTTCAACAGTGCGTTTAAAAACTCAAAACGTGAGGTTGTCGCAAAAGTGAAAATTAAAAATACAGAATACCTTCCAAATAAGATTAAGGATTTCAAATATTCAACAGGAGCGTTTGGAGGAGATAAGTTCCAAATCGGTTCTGTTGAATCTGCAGTGGTTAAGATTACTTTTACTGAGGTTATCGAGAACTTAAAAGAGTTAGATGAATTGACTGTTTCTGTTGGTATATCTATTCCAGGTAAGCAAATCGAATATGTATCGTTAGGAAAATTTTACATCAATGGTCGAGTTGATCCAGACCGCAACGAGAACAAAACGGTTGTTGAAGCTACGGATGGCTTTGTGTTTATGGAAGGTTCCTATGAGTCTAAGCTGAATTACCCTGCAAAATTATCGGCAGTTGCGTTAGAGATTGCTAATATGAGTGGTACGGTTATTGATCAAGTTTCTTTTAACCATTTGAGCAACTACACGATCAATAAGCCTGAAGGGTACTCATATCGTCAGGCTATTGGGCTAATTGCTCAATATGAAGCTGGATTCGCCTGTTTTGATCGAGATGGGAGATTAGCTATTCGAACACTTTTTGATCCCGCATATCGGATAGACCCCAACGAGTATTATTTAAAAGGACTGACTAAAAGCGAATTGCTTTATCAACCAAAAGGGATCATTTGTAAAGTCACAAAAAGGGTAGGTAATAGTTCCGAAACAACTGTGCTTACTGCAGGTTCCGCTAATGGTGCTCAAGTTGAAGTTGATAATAATTCCATGAATCAGTATCTCTTAGAACAAATTTGGGAAAAAATCAAGAACGTCAATTTCTATCCAATCAGTTTAAAATGGCGAGGAAATCCTGCGCTAGAGATTGGGGATTGGGTAACCATGACAGATCGCTTAGGAAAACAATTCAAATCTCCCATCTTGAATTATTCGATAACTTATGATGGAGGTATTGTTTCAACAATAAGCGCAAGTACAAAAGCTCAATCTCCTAATGTTGCTGTTTTCAAAGGACCACTTCAACAAAAACTTGATGAAATTGATTACAGGTTAGATGCTGCTGGTAAGAACAATGTGTACGACAGTGTAGAAGAACCACAAAATCCAAAAGAGGGAGATATCTGGTTTAGACCGAACGGTCCAGACACTGAACTTTGTATTTATGGTAGAAACGAGAGTGGCGAATTAGATTGGTTAGTAAAAACCACTACTGCGACAGACGTTGAGTTGTTGGAAGCTATCGCAGCTGCAAAAAAAGCTGGGGAAGATGCAATAAAAGTTGGTCAAACAGCTTCCAGCAAGGCGGATAAAGCACAAACAGATGCGAATGCTGCTGTAGAACAAGCTAATGAAGCAATAAGAAAAGCTAACAATTTAGAAGTTGACACAACGAATAGTATTTCTAATTTGACCCAAACAGTTACGACTATTCAATCGACTGTTGCCAACAAAGCGGAGCAATCTCAAGTAACCCAGTTGGCTGGGCAGATAACTAGTGTTGTTGGAGATATTGATTCTATTCTAAATAATGCGCAAGACATTATTCCTTATTTTGAACGTGGCGCAATTGATGGAGCTACGGGTGTTGAAGTAAATAGTTTATGGGTACGATCACCATTTGTGCGGATTAAACCTGGAACTACTTATCTGTTTTTCAACGGAACTGCGGGTACGACAGTAACGAACACTTGTTACTGGTACTGGTATGATAAGGATTACAAGTTTATCAGTCGTACCATATCTTCTAATCCTAATACTGCTCAAGCGCCTGCAACAGCTAGTTTTCTAAGAGTTTGTTTCAACGATCAGACTGATCCAGAAACGATTCAACGGAATGTCATAGCCGGGACTCAGCCTATAAAAATCACTATGATCAATAAAACACAGATTACACAACTACAAAATGCAATTAACTTACGTGTCCAATCTGGAAAAGTAATTAGCCAGATTAATATCAGTCCTGAAACAATTCTTATTTCTGGCAAGAAAGTTCAAATTACGGGCGATACTTTTATCGAAAATGGGGTAATTAAAGAGGCGTCTATTGCTAATGCTGCAATCACTAGTGCAAAAATTGCTGATTTGGCAGTAGGTACTGCGCAGATAAAAGATGCTGCAATTACTAATGCAAAAATAGGAACAGTTTCTGCTGACAAGATTACAACGGGTACTTTGAATGCAGCGCTTGTCAATGTAATAAACGTGAATGCAGCTAATCTGTCTGGTGGTTATATAAGCGCAAATCGTATTGCTGCAAGATCGATTACTGGGGATCATCTTACAATTGACGCTGTTCAAGTTGGTTTTAACGCAATGGGTAATACAATGAGAATCAATTCAACTAGCTTGTCCTTCTACTCAGGTTCTAATCTTCAAGCGAGGCTGACTGAGTCGGGAATGGAGTTTTGGTACGGATCAAGAAAAATTGGTCAGATGGGTGAGAATCAAAAAAGTAATTATCCAAATATCCGGGGAATCACAGTAGATTTAGAGCGAACTGGTGATTACATTTCTTGGGCTTATAGGCAGAATACAACTGATACCTACTATACAACATTGCTAACTCTTGACCCTCGCGGTTCTTTCACTGGCAATTCAGGAATTGTCGCTGGAACAAATCTATATATGTCTAATTACAGTATCCAGCGAGTAAATACTCTTGAATTAAGAAATACTTTAAATTTATCTGCAAATGGTATCAGCATAACAGGACTTGGGGGGTCGCTCAAACTTGGGACAATTTCAGCAAATGGTTATCAGTATGCATATTTAAGTCATGGTGGAGGTCAAGCAGGAATATTTTTCGGAAGTAGTTATTTGTACTTAAATCATGCCGGGTATTTCTATAACTGGGATTCTTATAGAAGATTACAATGGTTCAGAGGTCAGACAGTAAGTATTCCGACAAAGATCCTTACTAATGGTGTAGTCGATGAGTGGGTAACAATAACCTTTTAGAAGGAGATTATATATGACGGAAAGAATAGAGATTTTAGAAGAAGGCGAAATTGAACCAGTTGCAGGCGAAATACCGGAAGTGCAAGAAGGTGAATTCGTAGAAGCAGAAGAACATCATGCTGATTCTTCTATTAAAGACGAATATGATCTTTTGTGGTTTGCTTATAGCAAATTAGTGAAAGAATTAAATCAAACAGAGGAGACTGATATTAATGGAACCAAATAAAATTGTTGAACAATTGGCTATCAAAATAGCAAATTTAGAAATCGAGAAAGCACACTTAGTTGTTCAAATTCAAGAACTTGAATCTAAGGAATCGGAACAGACAGAAATTAAAGAAGTTAAGAAGGATGCTGAGTAATCAGTGTCCTTTTTTGATTGACCAATATAGGGAGGAATAAATCATGACGTTAAAATCAACAAAATCAGTAATGCTATCAGGCAGTTCAGAAATTGATGGTCAACAAGTAATATATCTTAGCGCTAACGTAACAACAGAAAATGCAGGAAACACCACCATCAATCTGAGTGTTCAAAATCAAGAACTTTACAAAGCGAACAAAGAAGAATGTCGTAAGGATATTGATGAATTCACTAAAAAAGTTCGGGAAATCGAGGACACCATATAGGAGGTGCTTTAATGGTTGAGGTAAATTATCAAAATTTCACGCTTGATATTGATAAAGCAGCTTCTAAAAAAAATTTAAACCAATCTGTAACTGGTCGTTTAGGCGATCATCTTATGACTGGCGTTATCGTGAATGCAAAAGAAAACGGTAAGGATTTTGATATCACCGACTATACGATAAGATTCGAGGGAACTACAAGTGATGGGTTAATCATTGTTGAGCCTGAAAATGTTGAGGTAATTCACTCTGAAACAGGTAAGTTTAAATACACTTTTTCAAATAAAGTTCTATCTGAAGTTGGTAGGTATGCACAAGCTTATTTTTCTTTCGAAAAAGATGGGTATCGTGCTACAACAGAGAACTTCACGTTGAAAGTTGTAGACAACGTTGATATTACGTGGGGAGGAGAAACATATATTTCTGACCTCAACGCTCTTCTCAGAAAATTCTCTGCTATTTGGGAAGAGTTTCGTAAAGAAAAGACACAATCCTTTGATGAGTTCGTTGTAAAAAAAGAGTCACAGTATAAGGTTTTAACGGATGCTATAAATCAACAGATTTCAAGCCTAAAAGAACTTATTGTACTGTTTAATACGGAATGGGTGGCATTTAAAAAGGAAAAGACAGGTTCTTTTGATAAATTTGTTGAAGAAAAAGGCGTTCAATTCAAAACTCTAACAGATACAATTGACAAACGTATTTCCGACTTAAATGCGCTGATTAAAAAATTCAATACGGAATGGGAAGAATTCAAATCAGTTAAGACAAAGTCCTTTGACGAATTTGTTAAATCTAAAGAAACTCAATATAAGCAGTTGACAGATACAGCAACTCAATTAGCTGAGGATCTCGATATTCTTCAAACGTCAGTTACTCAACTAAAGATAGATGTTCCTTTGTTGGAAACAAAAACAACTAAGTTGAGCACAGACCTATCTGCATTGGATACTAAGAGCAAGGATGTTAGTACGGCTTTTGACGAGACAAAGAAAAATGTAACGTCACTTGATACAACTGTTACTAACTTGAATAAGCAATCTACCGATTTAAAAAATACTGCAACTGACTTGGAAAAACGTGTCTCCAAGCTTGAGGTCGGTACAGATTCATTAGATCAGAAAGCAAAAGCTATTCAGCAAACTCAAATAAAATTAGCAATAGATGTAGCTGGAGTCACTAAAGTATTTGAAGAGAGCAATGTTTACAACAAGTCGGAAGTTTTCACTAAGCAGGAAACTAGTGTCAACGTGTTAGATACTGTATCAGGTACTAGACCGGTTCTTTATAGTGAGCAAATGAATGTTGATGGTGAGCAAGGGATGGGCAGTATTTATGTTAAAGACTCACCGCTTTTTTCTGATGTCAATCTTTTGTATCAATCAAATGTAGCAGTCACATCATCGGAGGGTCAATATGGTTTTTGTAATTTTAGATCAGTTGTTGATTTAAAAACTAATTTTAATAGTTTGGAAAGAGACACTGAGTACACTTTGACCGTTCGTGGATCTGGTACAAGCACTTCGAGAATGAGAGTATACATTCAGAACCCAACCATTTATACGTATACACAGTCTTTAGATTTTAGGGGAAGTGAACTACAAACACTCAGTATCACTTTCAGTATTCCATCTGATGTGGATCAGGGTCAGGGATTTATATTCGGTGCTTACGATATGGATCGAGTTGGAGGATGTCGATTTGAATGGGCTACGCTTGTAAAAGGGAGTACACCAACGGAGAAGCATATTAACGCTACAGAAGATTACGGCGTTGTTCACGGTCAGCCTAATTTACTAGATGGTTCCGACTTTTCACTGTTCAACAATTTAGTCACTTTGAAGACTCGTTGGGTTATTCAAAGTGAGTCAAATCTGAATATAGACTCTTCAATTTCAGACGGAATAAAAGTTAGTAGTACAGACACGAGTAATCCGGTCAATTCAAGATTGTACTCTAGACAAACGATACATGAGGTAGGTCAAAAGTACGGTTCATTAGTTACAGTGACAATGAAAGCAGGAAGTAAAATATATTTTGGGGACTATTTCAGTGCTAGTATGGATAAAGCATTTACCGCACCAGCGGACGGGAAATACACTGCAATATTTGAGTACACCGGTAATTCTGTGAATACGCCTAGTTTAATTTTTTATACACAAGACGTTGAGTATATTGTCCATAAGGTTAAATTAATTAAAGGTTCGGTAGCAGTAATGGACGACTGGACACCCTCACAAGTCGACTCTGGTCTAACAGTAATCAACAAGGGCATGATTCCTTGCAATACTGACCAATACGCAGCGCTTGCTGATCCGCTAGGTGTTGTCCGAGCGGAAACTACCATTGTCGGTCGTGGTGCTGAGATTCAATTTGATTTCAATGTGATATCTGAGTTAGAAAAGCGGTATCCATACTTGTTTGTGGGCATGACACTAGTTGAAAAAGTTCAGAAATATAAAGATATTGTTCAAAAAATCTCTATTAAATCAGCATTTAGAGGTCAAGGTATTGGAATAGCAAGCAAAGAATTGCAAAATATTGCGTTATATTATATTTATAATGTAAGTGATAGAGCAATCGGTTTTGCTCCTTCTCAATCTTCTGCTGACATTACAACAGTACAAGTTAGTTATGATAGAAATGATAGTGCTAATAGAACTCAGCTAATTAGAGATAATGGGATTGTTAAACTTAAGTGTGTATCCAATGAATCTAGTGTTACAGCGCATGATGGTGCAGCATCTGATGGTATAACCCCCGCATGGGTGGAAGTTAGAGATATATCACTGAAAATTGAATTGGAAATTGATGGGAGAATAGTGGTCGAAGAAATTGCAGCGGAAGCAGCTAAAACTCCTATTTCTGATTTTGTTGGAAGTGGCATTACTCAGAATGCGAAAATGGACTTTATAGGAAAAGTAAGGGGCAGCATAGTAGAAAATCCTAATGTGATGCTCATTGAACATGGTAGTAGGCTAATATTGCCTCAATTCCCCGTTCACGATAATTTTCAAGACGACTATGACTCACTCATGTCAGTTGATGGTAAAGAACGAACGACAAGTTCTGTTTCAGGGCGTGCGAATTATTTTCCTATGCTTTTTGTGAAATGGAATATCGTTGAAGATATTAAACGACGCTACGAAGGATTGTTCACTGCATCAGGCGCAGATACTCTCGAAAAACAAATTGATGTTGCAAGAAAAATAATTTCCAATTGTAATCATACTGTACTTGGTCGTGGTAATTCCTATTTAGGAAGTAAACTAAACATCGCTTACCAAATTGATGATAGTGATTACTCAGAAGAGCGACCGTATCACGAATCAGATGTTAACCAAGAAATCTCCCAAAATATTGACGTAGAGCGAGCTATATCAAAAGATGGGTGTATATATATTGCTACCTATACCGATGGTGCGGATGGGATTACGGTTTCTAAAATGTATATTGACTATGTTAGTTTAGAATATACAATCAATTTAAAGCTTTCAGACATTATCGAAACCCGACTGGCAAGTATTAACACATTGCTGAATGAAACAATCGACAGAGTAAATATCATTGAAGGAGGAAAATAGATGGAAACTATAAACCTAGAAGAATATAAAAAAGCTTGGGAACCCGATTCGTCTCATTATAGGGTTCCTATTTTATTCCCCAAAGAAAAAATTGTAGTCCGCCCATTCACTGAGAAGGAACCACCGTTAGCGGATAACATTATTATCAAAGGTTTTGACTGGAATAAAGATGAATACATTACCGAGCAAGTTGTCCCAGTGGAGCTGTATGAAGCACAACAAGCTGGCTTTGAAGAACTTGCTATGTTCGTTGGTCAATTGGCTGAGAAGGTCTACAGCGAGGATATGCCGCCAGAAGAAGGGGGTCCTGAAGAACCTATTCCTGAAGAACCAATCCCTGCCGATCCTGAAGTGACCGACCCTGAAGTAGTCGATCCTGAAACACCAGGGGAACCCGTTGATGCTGATCCGGTCGATCCTGAAATACCAAGTGATCCAATTGAGGTGAAATAGTATGGTCAATTATTACTTAACAATCATGACACGAGAAAACATGACCGCCGCTGAAGCTGAGAAGTACATCAAAACGAAAGTCTCGATTATCTGGCGAAAGAAAGTGCAACAAGAATGGAACAAATTACAAGATGAAAAAGCGGCAGCCGAAGATCACTCATAATTGAGTGGTCTTTTATTTTATGTAGAAGAGGGTGCATATATGTTAGATATTTTAGAGTTGTTAAAAAGTCAATTGTCAAAGATGTGTTCAGATGGAAGTTGGATTATGGGTGCAGCAGGAGGAGGCTTGTCATTAGCTATACCGCAATGGGTGACTGCTAAAGAACTAGGAATTCAACATGGTGTATTGATGGCAATCTTACTCGCTATTTTTGTTTTAGAGTGGATAGTCGGTCACCGATTGGCGAGGGCATCAACAGCAAAACGCAAAGAAAGCGGGATAATGATTGATTCAGCAATTCGTGATTTTGTAATCGTGATGATTTGTATGATTGCCTATGGATTTGATTATTTATTTGGGTCGGGATCCGTGATATTTTGTCTGTTCACTTTTGCATTCATTTATCACAATTTCTATAGCTTGTTGGCCAATGTGGTTGTACTAGGTTGGGGTGATAAATTTCCGATGTGGCTACTAAACTGGTTGCAGGATGAAATTGAGGCTAAGAAAGATAAATATTTCCCAACACCCGTAGTGGATGCAGATGACCAAGAAAACAACGTGAGATAAGAAAGGAGTAATTCTTATGCAAGATATTATTGTGCAATACCTAACTGCTGGCTTTTTAGCTGGTGTTTTTTGGTTAGTAGTCAACGGGATTAGATTCGTAAATAAAGAACTAATCTGGACGGATTTACGAAATAAGCAACAATACGCAGACGTTGTAGTTAAAGCTGCTCAACAAATGTACCAATTGGCAGGTGGACCTGTAAAGTTTCAAAAAGCTAAAACTCAGCTAATTGATTATCTGAACAAGAAAAACATTAAATACACTGAAGCAGAATTGGAAATGTTGATTGAAGCAGCAGTCAAAACGATGAAGGAAGCAGCTAAGGAAGCGACTAAGGAGGAATTGTAATGGCTAGTATTGAAAATATGATTAAGTGGATGACTGACAGGCAGGGAAAAGTCACTTACAGCATGGCAAGGCGAACTGGACCTAATTCCTATGACTGTTCTAGTGCAGTTTCTTATGCAATGGCAGCTGGAGGTTTTTACAGTTTTAGTTATCCAGGTTCAACCGAAACACTTTTCGGACTGAACGGTACTATTTTGAAAAAAATCAGTCGTTCCGAATGTCGGCGTGGCGACATATTTATTGCAGGAACACCAGGCTACTCGCTGGGTAGTGGCGGCCACACGGGAATCTTTTTAGACAATAAACGTTTTATTCACTGCAATTACACCGCAAACGGGATTTCTGTAAATTCTAACGATGCTTATATGGGAACTAGATTGCAGCATCACTTTTATAGAATTGTAGCATCTGGTAGTCAGCCGTCCGGGGGTATTTCTCAGCCACAACAACTATTGTTAGCGATCGATGGAAGCTGGGGGCCAGCGACAACTAGACGCCTTCAAGAAGTGTTGGATACTGCTGGTAAAGATGGAATCATTAGTGGTCAGATCAGAAATCGAGCTAATCGCAATATTCCAAGCGTCCAATTCGGCACAGGTGGTTCTAACGTGATCCGAGCATTACAAAACAAACTGGGTGTTGCAGCTGATGGCAACTTCGGACCCACTACTTGCAGAGCGCTTCAGCAGCGGATGGGCACGATCCAAGATGGAGAAATCAGTCCGGTTTCTGATTGTGTCAAAGAAATGCAACGCCGCTTGAACGAGAACAAGATTTAAATATAAAAATAGCCCTCACAACTGTGGGGGCTTCATTCTATAAATTAAGTAATTCCTTTTTCTTCTTATCAAATTCCTCTTGAGTCAAAATCCCCATATCAACTAATTCTTTTAATTCTTTCAACTCGGCAACGGCACTTTGGATAGGCTTGGTTAGCTCAGTTATTTCCTCCGGCTCAGCTACTACTGGCACCGGTGGAGCTGCTTCAGGAGCATGAGTTTGCAACGATAGCAAATTATTGTAGTCTTTCGTATCTGCATTTATCGTTAGTGTAATTTTGCGATTGTCAGAAATTCTCAGTAGATTCAACTTCGCTAAAGACTTAACTTCTACTTCTTGTGTAGTCTCGTTTGTTCTACTATCGTGTTGAGTTTTCTGTGATCCCTTCTTTTTCTTTTTGTCTTTACCTTTTGAACCTGCATAAGCTCCTACAAGCGTTCCAACTCCTGGAAAAAGAGCAGTTCCTATTACAGCACCAGCAGCAACCCGTCCCGTTTTACCTTTTTTTACGGTATCCATTTCTGTATCAGTATTGGAATCACCAGACGTATGACTATCAAACACAGTTTTATACGTAGGCCCGTTAAATTCCGTGGACAATAGATAGTAAAATTCAGGATTTTTTGGATTAAGTGCTATCCGATTATCATTTAACTGCATGATGGTAGTTCTTCCAGACACCTGAGCAGGTCCTCCACCAGAAACGATATCTATATTTGCTTTCATATAAATACCAGCGCTTTTAATGTCGGCTTTTTTCGCACGAAAATCTTCGAATTCTGATTCAAAGTCTCTCCCTAATTCAGCATATCTGCTATTAATTTCTTCGATAGTAATTTTCTTTGAGTTGAGTATATTTAATCCTAAATCATTTTTGATGATTGAGTGGCAATCAGCACATACTTTTTTTCCATCTACAAGCTTTATAGTATTGATCATTTTTAGCGGGGTTTCGCAGTACCAACAAATAGTTTCTCCCTTCACTTAAATCACTCCTTTTCTTTTCTATATTGTATCATTAGTACATAAAAATAAAACAGTGATTTGATATTAAGAAAAGACCATTTGTGGTGGTCTTTTCTTTTTTTATAGTCAAAGATATTTACTATCCCCAATTGAAATGATGGTCGTTTTGTTTGTCATCAGTGTTTTATTGTTACTATTTGTGCCCAATATTATGCAACAAAAAGACTCTGCTACCAAAAAAAGTGATGAATCTGTTGTAAAGGTTGTTGAGACCCAGATGGAGGTGTATGAGTTGGATGAGGGGCAACGTCCATCTTTGGAACAATTAGTTGAAAAGGGCTACATTACCGAAAAGCAAAAAGTAACTTATGAAAATGCGTCAAAATGATCATTTAGGCTATACATTGATCGAATCCTTAATTGTTCTTGCCGTTGTCTGTAGCTTTATCCTGCTGCCAACTGTTATGTTTTCTAGTTGGCAGCAAAAGCTGGAAAGGGAATTTTTTTATTATCAATTAGATAAATCAATTATTCATCTTCAACAAGTAGCCATCTGTGATCAGACAACCACACGTATTGATTTACATCCGGATAAACAAATTATTCTCTTCACGACTGTTCATGAGAAATTGCCTTGGCAAACACTCGAAGTGCCAGAATCAGTAACTCTATATAGTGGTAACTCCATAATATTTAAAGGAAACACAGGGAACATAGCGACAGATCAGCCTGGGACAGGAATTCCGGCAATCAGATTTACTGATACATCGGGTGAGATTATTTATCAATTTCAGTTAGGGAGTGGTCGTTTTGAGAAAAGGTAAAGGCTATATTTTTTTCGAAAGCTTAGTTAGTTTGTCGTTACTAGTTGGAATGACTTATGGATATTTAATGACTAGTATCCAACTGCAAAAGCAGACAAAGCACCAGTTGGAAAAAATTGAAGCGTATCGAGATCATTATATCATCATTCACCATCAGCGCTTGTATCCTGATGAGAATTAATTGCAAAAGGAGAACGCTAATGAATGGAAAAATGAAGCGAGAGAATCAAGGTTTCACATTATTGGAATGTTTAGTCGCATTGCTCATCTTAAGCGGTAGCATTCTTTTGCTGCAAGGACTAATTAAACACGTTGCTAAAACAGAACAGCAATTGAGTGCCTACCATAGTCGTGAATGGGAAGTTGGCATGCTCCAATTGGAAAATGAGTTAAAAGGGTTGAACTATATCAGTACTGAAGTTCTTCGAATTAATTTGCAAACTAGTTCAGGTGAAGATGTCAAGATTGAAAAAGTTAACTCTACAGTCCGAAAAAGCTACAAAGGAGGACATCAACCTTTATTTACGCAAGTCTACAGTTTCACCTGCCGTAAAGTTGGTCATACGGTAGAGCTTAACTTGAAATTTAATGATGGGACTAAGAAGAAGGGGATATGGGTAATTGAATAAACGGGGAGGTATTTTACTGTCGGTCTTATTGATTATTTTTCTATTTAGTTCGCTTATTTTACAGTTGCTGTTTACTTATCACCAAACAGCAGATTTTTCGAAACGAACGATTCAACTATATCAAGCCAAAATTGCCAAGGAAGAGTTTTTGCTCGATTACTCGCCAACAGAAGCGACTCAAGGGATCTGGTACTTTGATCAAGGAGAACTCCAATTTGAGAAGGATGGTAAGTCAATAAAGATACTGATAATAATGGAGGGGAAAAAATACCATTTTACTGAAACAATTAAGGCTTCAGTCCCATAACTACAGCTTAGTTTGTTCAGCAAAAGCAAAGAAAATAGTTATTACAAAGCAAGGACTATAAATGCGCAAAGGGGTTAGTAAAGTGAGGTATTCTTTACGAACTCCTTTTTTAGGCCATTATATCCAAAGTAATACACATGATTGTGAATAGTTTAACAGGTATATTCTACAGAAAACACTAAAAATCCACAATAATGAAAAGAAAGCGATTGATTATTTCTAATTTGTCCGCTAAAATAGAACAGGTATCATAGGTGTTATAGTAGGAGGTATAAGATGAATCCAGAAAAAATTGAAACAGCTTTTTCTTTGATGAATCAAACCATTGAATTGTTGCAGCAGAAACTAGACACTTCCTTTTTTGACGCCTATATTGAAAATGCGGAGAATTTAGTGGATGGTGCAAAAGTACGTGTGATTGACCAAACGCCTGATCAAGAAACAGTAGCAAAGATTGAACAGAGCTACCAAGAACTTCTCACTTTAGGGTTAGAAAAGGAAGAGTGGCGTAAAGTAACCCAGTTGTTGCTGTTGAAAGGCTCTAAGCAAGAAACTTTACAACCTAATCATCAGCTAACTCCAGACAGCTTGGGCTTTTTATTTGTTTTTCTGATAGAGCAATTAATATTGGATAAAAAGGCTCCTGTTCGTATATTAGATATTGCAGCTGGTATGGGTAATTTATTGCTAACGATCGTCAATAATCTGCAGCTGGCAGGTTACACGATTGATGCTTCTGGTGTTGACGTTGATGACACATTGCTTGCAATAGCAGCTTCAGATAGTGCGTTAATGGAAGAAACTATTCAACTGTTTCATCAAGATAGCTTACAAGATTTGTTAGTTGATCCAGTAGATTTCGCTATCGGTGATTTGCCTGTCGGTTTTTATCCTAATGATGAAAAGGCACGCCAATTCTTAACCAGTTCAGAAAAAGAACATACTTATGCCCATCATTTATTAATGGAACAAGCAATGACTTATGTTAAGAACGATGGATTTGGACTGTTCTTGCTGCCAAGCAACTTTTTGGAAACTGAACAAGCACCCTTATTACAGCAATGGCTAGGAAAAGAAGTCTTTTTACAAGGAATTATTCAACTGCCCGATGAATTATTTAAATCGGAACATTCCCGTAAAAGTATTTTAATCGTACAAAAAAATGGAGATGTTGCGCAGCAAGCAGAAAAAGTGTTATTAGTTAAACTGCCAACTTTAAAAGATCCAAGCAAAGTAAAAGATTTTTTCAAAAAATTCGAAGACTGGAAGTCTTCTAATTTATAAGTTAAAACTAAAGGAGAATAAAAATGTCAAAAACAATCGCAATCAACGCTGGTAGCTCAAGTCTGAAATGGCAATTATACCAAATGCCTGATGAAACAGTAGTGGCTAAAGGAATCGTAGAACGTATTGGGATAAAAGATTCTATCTTCACAATTAAATATGGTGACGGAGAAAAGTTTGAAAAAGTATTAGACATCAAAGATCATGAAGTGGCTGTTCAAATGCTTTTAGATCAATTGATTGAATTAGACATCATTGCCTCATTTGATGAGCTAACAGGTGTTGGACACCGTGTTGTTGCTGGTGGCGAATACTTCAGCGATTCAACGATCATTACTGACGATGTATTGGCAAAAATTGAAGAACTAAGCGAATTTGCACCATTACACAACCCAGCTAATGCTATGGGAATCAAGGCATTTCGTCGTATCTTGCCTAACGTGTTGAGTGTTGCTGTTTTTGATACTTCTTTCCATGCAACTATGCCAAAAGTTAATTACCTATATAGTATTCCAAAAGAATACTATGAAAAACATGGTGCTCGTAAATATGGTTTCCACGGAACAAGCCACCGTTATGTTTCAGAACTTGCGGCTGAATTATTAGGTAAACCAATCGAAGAAACAAAAATCATCACTGCCCATATCGGAAACGGCGGATCAGTAACAGCTGTTGAAGGTGGAAAATCAGTGGATACATCTATGGGCTTCACGCCATTGGCTGGTGTTACTATGGGGACTCGTTCTGGAGATATTGATCCTTCATTGTTAGCATATTTAATGGAAAAAGAAGGTATTTCTTCTATTAATGATATGATTGATATTCTGAACAAACAATCGGGTGTTCTAGGTCTGACTGGTATTTCCAGCGATATGCGGGATATTGAAAACGGCGCTGCGGATGGCAACGAGGATGCAATTTTAGCTTTAGAAATTTACGCTGACCGTATCCGTAAATACATTGCACAATACATCGCTGTTATGAACGGCGTAGATGCAATTGTCTTTACTGCTGGTGTTGGTGAAAATGGCGACATGATCAGAAAAATGGTTCTGGAACCAATGACTTGGTTTGGTATTGATTTAGATGCTGCTGTAAACGAGAAGATTCACGGCAAACAAGCAGAAATATCAACTCCAGATTCAAAAGTTAAGGTTTATGTTATTCCAACTGACGAAGAATTAATGATTGCTCGTGACGTAGAACGTTTAAGCAAATAGTAAAAAGTGCCCGCCTTGCAGAGGTAATTGCAAGGCGGGCTTTTTTCACTTATTCGGCAGGTTTCAAGGCAGTTGCAAAATCAATCTGCTTAATTTTACGGTTTAGAAAAGCTTGCACCAGCAGCATACAGCCAAAGAGAATACTGCTGGCAATCAGCAGGCTTTGCCAGGTGAGATTTGGCAAGTACTGTTGGTTCTCAGTGGAAACCATTGATACATAGGCTTTAAGAAACATAAAACCCAGCGGCAAACTAAAGAGCCAACCGATACTGGTGAGTAAGATCGTTTCCAACAACGATAAACGAAGCACCTCAGACTGGGTGAAGCCTAAAACCTTCAAGGTAGCAAATTCGATAAACCGCTCTGAGAAAATTAACAGGTGGCAGTTCATCATAATTGTGATCCCTAAGGCTAAAGCCGCCGCAATCAGTAAAAAGACGATGAACCGAATCCCTTCAATCAGCTGCTGAGAATCGTCATGTTGCTGCGTCTTAGAAGTTGAGCTGGAAAAAGCAGGTAGGTCCTTTAGCTCACCAGCTGTTTCCAGCAATACAGATTGGGGTAAAAAGGGTTGGTCAAGGTTTTGCCAGACCTGTCGGGAAATAAAGAGGCCTTGCGGTGCCGACAAATCAGCCAACGCTTTCACATACAGGGGCCGAATAGTTTGGCCAATTCGCACATAAATCGTGTCATCTGCTTCAATCTGATAGTTGTCAGCAAATGCGGTGGCGACAATTACTTCATTTTCCCTTAGCTCAGCAAGCTCAAGGATTTCTTTTTCGTGTTCTAAATGCAACAGTTCGCCAGCAGAAAGAATTGAAGCAGTTATCCGTTGTTCTTGGGTACCGTTTAATAAAGTCACGATTGTTTGCTCCAGCCACTGATTATCCTGGGTTAGCAAATCTTCTGCATCCTGCTGCATTTCTTTAGATAGCGGTTGTGTAAAGGTCGCCTTTTCCTGGTAATGGTACGTTTGGTGAAAAACGTGATTCAAGGAATAATCAATGGAGTCGTTAATACCAAAAGCAGCGATCAGCAGAATCATGCAACCCATTGCCCCGAAGATGCCTAGAATTCCCCTCCGTAAGTTTCGCTGAATATCTCGCAGTGTCCATTGCAATGAAAAGGGCAGTAATTTCCAAATAAAGGAATGCTCTAACCAAACCCGCCGAAAGCGTTTGTTACCTTGTTTTTGTAGCACAATGGCTGGCAGTTGATTAATTAAGGGAACCACTGGAATCAAGGTGACAAGTACACTGGCAAGTGTAACTAAGGCGGCCATGAAGAATCCTAGTGAATTCGTTGTGCTCTCCCAAGCAGGAACTGAAAATTGCTTACCAATAACGGACAACAAAATTGGTGACAACACCGTTGGACCTAACAAACAACCGGACACTGAGCCAACAAAGGAAACCAGCAGGCCAAACAGCGAATAATGAAGCAGCAAAGCAGGCTTGCTTAACCCTTGAGCCAGCAATGAACCAATCTGCAGCTGCTGCTGTTTAACAAATCGACGCATGGTGGCTTCCATCGTAATCAAAGTTAAAATCAAAAACAGAGCAGAAAATAGAAGTGCTAAACGCCGAATCTGAAGCGTACGATCCGTGAAGATGGAAATACCCCCATTGTCGTCTTGAGGTGTTACCCTTTGAAAGTCAGCACCCCAGATTGTTGTTAATTGATTTTCCAGCCAAGCTTGATTTGTTGCTGCTTTTGTATCCAGCAGCAGCTGATGAGTAGTAAACAGCGACAGTGAGTGAAAAGTTTCCTCTGAAACGTAGCCATAACCAATCGCTTCGTGATTTGGCATAGGCTGATCGCTGTTTTCGGTGAAATAGATAAATTCTGGCTGTCGAACCGTTCCTAGGATTTTACAAGCAACTTGATTGATTGTTATCAGGTCGCCCAGCTGATAGTTATTTGCCTGGAAGAAATCCTCATCTAACCAGATCCCCTCCTGCTGGTTCAATGATTCGCCGCGAACAACTAACGGCTGACTGATCTTGGATTGATCAAACGAAAGCAGGGTGAGGGAGAAGTCCTCAGTTTTAATCCGTCCAAGTCTGCGGTGAGCCGTTTCGTTTACAGCTGATAGCTGTGCTGTTTCTTTCTCTTTGGTTTCGTCATATTGTTGAAGAGTTAATAAGTCGTCTGCTAAGTTGCTTTCTTCAATGAAGCTTTCTCCCGACTGCTCCATTTGCTGGCTAAGAGAATAAATACCGGTAAAAACAAATAAGCAGATAAAACTCATTAGAAAAACGGCAAAGAAGCTCAGTCCGTTTTGTTTGAAGTCTCGTAGCGTTTTACGTAGCAGCATCACCAGTTCACCTCATCAATCTGTAACGGCTGAGGTTGGTAGTCATTTTTGATAATTTCACCGTCTTTCAAATGGATCACCCGATCAGCAATCTGAGCAATAGCCCCATTATGGGTAACAATGATAATAGTATGGCCATGAATTTCAGCCATTTCTTTCAGCAAATATAATACCTGCTGCCCAGTGCTGCTGTCTAAGGCACCGGTAGGTTCATCACACAAAATCAATTGAGGATTTTTGCAGACAGCGCGGGCGATGGAGACCCGCTGCTGTTCGCCGCCAGATAGTTCTTGGGGAAAGTTCCCGAGGCGGTGGGAAAGCTGCACTCGCTCTAAAATATCAGCCGCTTCAAAGGGATGTTGGGCAATTTTTTGAGCAATTGCAACATTTTCTAAGGCAGTTAACGTAGGGATCAGGTTATAAAACTGGAAAATAAAGCCAACATTGTGACGACGATAAGTGGTCAGCTCACGGCTTTTAAGCTGATGAATTGCTAGTTGATCCACCAGCAACTCACCGCTAGTAGCCTGATCCATCCCGCCTAATAAATTTAGCAAGGTAGTTTTGCCAGATCCGCTGGGGCCTAAAATAACCGTCAGTTCCCCTTTTTCAATGGTAAAAGAAACCTTTTTTAAAGCGGGAATTTCAGTGGTAGCAGTGACGTAGTTCTTCTGTAAGTTTTTTGCTTGAATATAATGCATAAAATCCTCCTTTTTTTGAACACTGTGTTGTTTTATGCTGTGCCTTAGTTTAGGATGAAATCAGTAAACTAACAATCAACAAAATTAAACAGAGTGTTTAAAAATCAAACAAATGCTGACCAGCTGTTGAATAAACGAACAGATAGTTGGAAATTGTGGAAGGAAAATGACATGTCTAACAAAGCCGATCGAACGAAAAGCCACATTGTAACCACTTTTTTTGAAATGATGGATGAAATTGGATTTGAAAAGATTACAGTTGCCAGCTTATCCAAGCGGGCTAAAATCAACCGAGGTACATTTTACCATTACTATCCAGACAAGTATGCGGTCATTGAAGAAGTAGAAGAGGAGATGTTCACCAACTTCGAAAAGGTGATGAAAGAGCATGTTGGTGTAGCTGTGACAAGTAAAATTGATCAATATGGTCGAAAGAATGTCGCATTGTTTTTCAAGGAAGCCTCGGAGAAACTTATGTTGTTTTTATACCAACGCAAGGAACTGGCCCAAATTTTAATGGGCAAAAATGGTCGCCCTCATTTTATTGAAGGCTTAGAACAGCTATACATTGAAACTGTTCAAGCGAAATTGGAAGTGACACCCCACGAAATTACCGAAAGTGAAAAGATCCAGCAGGAATTCATTTATTATGGGGTGATAGCTGTGGTTAAGCGCTGGTTGCGAACAGGAGCAAAACAAACGCCTGAAGAGATTGCAGAAATTCTGGCTAAATGTATGACTGTTCCGCCGATTACTATTTTTGAAGAGATTGAAACACGCTAAAAAAGTCTTTAAGGACTGCTAAAGTCAGCAGTCCTTAAAGACTAATTTTTATCTAGGGCATATAATACTTTTTGAACATCTTCAACATAATAACGCAAATTTTTTCTTCCCCGCTGGACAATGGTATGGCCTTCTTTTTCCAGCTTAGCTTTTTGAGCTTCGATTCCACCAGGGTATTTCGGGTTCAGCTCGCCATTAGTTTTAAGGGTCCGCCAATAAGGAGTAGGATTGGTTGATCGCTGTTCAGCGGCCCAAGCAACGATGGAAATAAAGATACCAGCAGTCATTGGCTCAGTAAAATCAGCGCCATTTTTCATAGCAAGATAATTTCTGATTTCATTGACCGTCAAAACTTTTCCTTCAGGAACTCTCTTCATGATCTCATCGTAAGCCAGCGGGGGAGCGAAAAACATTTTATCTCCGCCGTAACGTGCAATTGTTTTCGGGTCAGTTACTCGTTGTGTTTTTGGCATATCCTTATTGTCCAGCAGCATAGCATTAAAATCCTTTTTCGCTTCATTTGCCATTGATAGACCTCCTATTCACTGAAAAAAGCGAGGGGCAATTTAGATCCAAGTCTTTTGAAAGCAGCAGAATGATTAGTTCCTCTAAAGCAGAAAGCACAGCAATTACTATGATCAATGGTCCCCAAATACTTAAAGGACTAATGACATAAAGCAGCGGCACTAAAAATAATAGAAGACCAGTCAGTTTGTTTAACTTAGTGTGAAAATTGGTCCATTGACGGTAGCGCACAAAACCAATGCTGTAGGTAACTAACCGTATCAACAGAGCAATACCTGCTGAATAGAGCAGCCAGTTGGGAAACCAAAGGGTCCAAAGCAGCACGCCGCCAGCCGCAGCAAAAAAGACAGCATCGGCGATGGTATCTAACTTCGTTCCCAATGAACGGGGCCAATTCATTTTTCGCGCAATCAGACCATCCACCATATCACTAATTCCACATAGACTGTAAATAATTAAAAAGGGAAGGCTGAGTGGTTTGATCATCAACAACACTAGTGAGAGGATGATGCGACAAACTGTTAGGATGTTAGGAATCTTACTCATAGCCAGCTCCTTTATTTCAGTATAAAGAAAAGCCCGCCATTTTCCAATAGAAAATAGCGGACCTGTTTAGCGTCTGATTAGCTTATAGGGTAAACAAATTTTTTCAGGTATTCCTTGATAAAATAGCTGAAAGGCTTTTCGGCCGCAATCCTCCAGCTGATGGTCAATTGAAGAAAAATTCATTACTTCACTGATTAAGAGATTTTCTCGGCCCACTACCTTGGGTGTTGGATAATTTCTTAAAATGACGGCAGCCACCTCATCACCATTAGCGAGAATGCCATCAACTGCTCTTTCGGCAAAAAAGTCAGCTGCCTGCAGGCCATCCTCAGCTGAAAAACAATCCCAAAAAATATTAGCTGAGTCAAAATCAGGGAATACTTTACGACTGAGTCCTTCAATCAAGACCGAATCCTGACTGATTTTTTTACTGCGTCCTAAAGTAACGCCTAATTTTTTTACTCCTTGTTTTTTCAAATAAAGGAGTGCTTCGTAAAGAGATGATTCCAAATCGATAAAGACGCAACTGGCATTTTCTAGGTAAATATCTTGGCAAAAGACAATTGGACCATAGGCTAAGTACTTCTCATAAAATTGGGGCTTATTAGCCATGGTAGTAATAATTAGTCCATCAAATTCTTTGGCAGCGAATTGATCCAGGTACTGACGCTCCAACATCGGATCATAGTTCGTTGGTAGTAAAGTGATCTTATAAGAGTAAAGAAAGGCTTCTTTGATGAGACCGCTTAACAGTTGGTCGTAATAAGCGTGGTTAGTAAAAGGCAGGATCACGCCAACATTTTTCGTTTTTCCATGACTTAAGTTTTGAGCTGTTTTATTGGGAACGTAGTTTAGTTCTTTCATAACCGTTAATACTCTCTGACGCTTTTCTTCCTTAATATAAGGATAGTCGTTGATCACTCTTGATATAGTAGAAACAGAATAGCCGGTTTTTTTAGCTATATCGCGGATATTTGCCATAATTGATTACCTCATTTGTTAAGGATAATTGCTTATGCAAGTCAACAATAATTGCCGGTCCATTTTCAAAAATAGCGAATTGCTCATCTCCATAAGAAAAGATAATTCGTTTGCCCCCGTAGTATTGATCTTCACCTAAGTAGGAAACCTGCGACAAATCAATCACGCGTTTAAAGGACTTCCATAAGCCAAGAGAGCAAGTAATGATTAAGCAATTATTTTTGACTTGGAGAAATGCATAATACAATGTTTCTTGTCCGTCTTTTTGAATTTTAACATAAGTTCGCATGGTAATTCCTCCTTGGTTTGGTCTCAATTGATTGAATTGCTTTTCTACCTACCTCAAGTGTAATGTATGAAACGAGTTTCAAAGCAAGTCCTTTGATCAAATAATTTTGGGAAATCTCAAAAACAAATGATTTTAGGAAAACGTAGACAAAAAAAGCCTATGAAATAAGTGAGTAAGCCCTTTCTTAGCAGATCAAATACAAAAAATCCTATAAAACTGGTTAATCTTCTTGCCACGGCATTTCTTTATCGGTACACTAGTTGAGGTAGAATTGCGAAAGTTGAGGAGAAAAAGATGATGGAAAACAAAAAAATAACGAAACAGTCGAAAAGTGACTGGATTTTACGTTTTGTCAAAGGGATGTTTATTGGTTCAGGCTTTATTTTACCCGGAGTCAGCGGGGGAGCGTTAGCGGCTGTTTTTGGTATTTACGAACAAATTATTTCATTTTTAGCCCACATTACCAGAAATTTCAAAGAGAATGTTTTGTTCTTTATTCCAGTTGGATTAGGTGGAGTAACCGGGGTATTTCTATTATCCTTTGCGGTAAGCTTTTTGCTGGGAGAATTTGAAACGATTATCCTGTGGTTCTTTGTCGGCTGTATTATTGGAACTGTTCCTGCGTTATGGAATGAAGCCGGTAAGCACGGACGTTCAACGAAAGACATGGTCATTTTAGTCATCAGCTTTATTGTTGGATTTCTATTTTTATGGCAAGGATCAGGTTTGTTTAGTGAAGTGGATCAAAACTTCTTTACTTGGATGATCGCCGGCGGTCTGATTGGATTAGGCTTGATTGTTCCCGGTTTAAGTCCTTCTAACTTTTTGGTTTATATGGGGATGTACAAGGCCATGGCTGATGGGTTTAAAAGTCTAGATATGAGCGTGATTTTCCCGATCGGTATTGGTGGCTTAGTCACCGTATTGAGTTTATCAAAAGTAATGGATTGGATTTTCAGTCGTTATTTTGCTCCAATGTTCCACTTTATTTTGGGCATTGTTTTTGCTTCAACAATTATGATCATTCCCACTGACTACAGCGGCATTGGTTTTTTAGGTTATCTTGGATGTATCGTGTTATGTTTCTTGGGTGCAGCGCTTGGTTGGTGGATGAGCCGGCTTGAAGAACGTTACAAACCCGAAGAAGAAATTTAGAAAAAAGGAAAATTGTTCTTGCAATTTTTTAAATAACCCTTTAACATGTTAGTAAGCATTCGAACTAGTAATAAATTTTCATGACAGCAGAGAGTTGATTCACCGGCTGAAAGATCAACACGTCCCCTGAAGTTTATGAACCTATCGAAGAAGATTGCCGTGATAAGCGGCACGTATCTCTAGCGTTAATAGAGCTGAAAGTTGGGTCAACAAAGTTTGACCAAGCAAGGTGGTACCGCGAAATTATCCGTTTCGTCCTTACATTTGTAGGGATGGAGCGGTTTTTTTATTACATTTTAGGAGGATGCATAGATGTCAAATTTACAAAAAGAAGATTTTTCAAAGTGGTATTTACAGACAATTCAAAAAGCTGATTTAATGGATTATTCTCCCGTTCGTGGGTGTATTATTTTCAAACCAGATGGCTACGAATTATGGGAGCATATCCAAGAAGATTTCAACAAATTCTTGCGATCTGAAGATATCCGTAACGTGTACTTCCCTATGTTAATTCCTAAACATTTCTTGGAAAAAGAAGAAGAACATGTAGAAGGATTCGCACCAGAATTACCTTGGTTAACTAGAGTTGGTGACGAAGAATTAGAAGAACCATACGCATTACGTCCAACCTCTGAGACATTAATCGGAGATGCTTTCTCTAACTGGATTAATTCTTATCGTGATCTTCCGTTAGAAATTAACCAATGGGCCAACGTCTTCCGTTGGGAAAAGAAAACTATGCCATTCTTGCGTACTTCAGAATTCCTATGGCAAGAAGGACATACTGCTCACGAAACAGAAGAAAATGCTCGTGAACGGACAATGAGTGCCTTGGAAGCTTATGCGGATTTGATTGAAAATACCTTAGCTATTCCAGTTTACCGGGGGCAAAAAACTCCTTCAGAACGTTTTGCCGGAGCAGTTGATACTTATTCAGTCGAAGCAATGATGCGTGACGGTAAAGCCGTCCAAGCAGGAACGTCTCATTACCTTGGCAACAATTTCGCACAAGCTTTTGATATTAAATTCTTGAACCGCAACAATGAACATGAACACGTGTATACTACTTCTTGGGGAATTTCGACTCGTTTAATCGGATCATTAATCATGGTTCATGGAGACGAAAAAGGCTTAGTAATGCCGCCAAAAGTTGCACCTACACAAATAATTTTAATTCCAGTTGGTCCTTGGCAAAAGAACCCAGCTATCCTTGATAAGCTGAAAGAATTGCAAAAAACCTTGAAAGCAAAAGGTTTACGAGTTCGGATCGACGAAACTGAGAACACACCAGGTTACAAATTTAATGAATGGGAACTAAAAGGTGCGCCATTACGTATCGAATTTGGTCCACGTGATCTTGAAAATAATCAAGTAGTAGTAAAAATGCGCGATCTAGAGGGCAAAGAAACAGTTTCACTAGATGATATTGAAGCGTACATTACAGAAGCGATGGATGTTATGCAAAAACGGTTATACGAAAGTGCAGCAGCTCGCTACAAAGAAAATGAACATTATGACATTGATACGCTAGATGAGTTGAAAGAACATATTGCCAAATCAAAAGAAGCTGGTGAAGTCCCAGGCTTTGTATTAATTGGTTGGGACGGAACAGAAGAAACTGAAGCAAAAATCAAAGAAGAAACTGGCTTTACAACTCGTAACATTCCATTTAACCCACCAGTCGAAAAAACAGTGGATATCGTTAGTGGAAAACCTGCGAAGCACACAGTGTGGATCGCACGCGCTTATTAGGAAAGATTCTGGGAAGAAGCTGCTTTAAATATAAAAAATCCTTCAATATCTGTTCGAAAAATCAGCCGCAAACAACTAAGTAGACAGTGAGATGCTTTTTTACTCCCGCAAAGAGCAAGTTTCTAACCAGACTTTTAATTGAGAGTTTGAGATAATGATCGTACAAGATTATTATCTTGAGCTCTTTTTTTGAGGAGGAATTTTTATGGAGATTGTTGTATTAGATGGCTATGCGCTAAATCCAGGAGATTTGTCTTGGATGAATTTTGAAAAATTAGGGGAAGTAACAGTGTATGATCGGACTTCTTATACGGACACAGATGAAATTATCCAGCGAATCGGTGATGCCGAAGTGGTCCTTACCAACAAGACGCCGATTAACGAAGCGATCTTGGCTCAGGTGCCCAACTTACGCTATGTTGGAGTTATCGCTACTGGATACAACGTAGTCGACATTGAAGCTGCTGCGAAACATAATGTAGTAGTTACCAATATTCCATCGTATGGAACAGATGCTGTTGCTCAGTTTACCTTTGCTTTATTGTTGGAAATTACTAGTCAGGTTGGGACGCATAATCAATCAGTCCATGCAGGTGAGTGGGAGAACAGTGTTGATTTCATGTATACCAAAGTTCCTTTGATGGAGCTGAGAGGAAAAACCTTAGGATTGATTGGTTATGGCGCAATTGCTTATGCGACGGCGAAGATCGCTCATGCCATGAACATGGAAGTAATATATGCCAATCACCGTCCGAAGTCTGCTGAAGAAGAATGGATAAAGCAAGTTCCTTTAGAAGTGCTCTATCAGCAAGCAGATATCATCAGCCTGCACATTCCGCAAACAGCTGAAACAACTGGCATGATTAATCAAGAAGCCATTTCGCAAATGAAGGACGGCGTAATTCTGATCAATACTGCTAGAGGTGGTTTGTTAGATGAGCAAGCGGTTGCTGACGCATTAAACAGTGGAAAAATCGCCGCTGCCGGTGTGGATGTCGTTTCAACGGAACCGATTGAATCAGAGAATCCCTTGCTGCAGGCCAAGAATTGCTATATCACGCCTCATATCGCTTGGGCACCAGTGGAAACGCGCCAGCGTTTAATGGGAATTGCGGTGGACAATCTTACCAGCTTTTTAAATGGTGAGCCCAAAAATACAGTAAATTAATTCGTTCCTAACTATTAATAAAGGCAGCCGGACTAATAAATGTCCAGCTGCCTTTAATCGTTTAACGGAATAATTGATCGATCTTGTCGAAATCTTCTTGTGAAAGCTGCAAGTCACAAGCCTTCACATTAGCCTCTACTTGTTCGGGGCGCTTAGCTCCAGGGATGACCACGCCCATTACAGGGTGCTTCATATACCAAGCTAGGACTAATTGAGTGACGGTCACTTCGTACTGTGCAGCAATCGGTTTTAACGAATCTACCTTGCTGATAATCTCTTTAAAGCGTTCACCTTTAAAATCAGGATTTTTACTGCGCAAATCGCTGTCGTCAAAAGTCGCTTCTTTTTCGTATTTACCCGTTAATAAACCAGAATCCAATGGATAGTAAGGAACGAAACTAATTTTTTGTTCTTTCAAATAAGGGAACAGGGTATCTTCATGCTCGCGATGAATTAAGCTATAACGCTCTTCAATTACATCCACATAGCCATCTTGATTGGCTTCTTTTAATTGCTCCAAAGAAAAGTTAGAGACACCAATCGCTTTGATTTTGCCTGCTTGTTTCAATTCATGTAAAGCAGCTACTGCTTCGTTTTTAGACGTTTCTTCATCAGGAAAATGGATATAGAAAATATCTAAATAGGTTGTTTGCAGGCGTTTCAATGATTCCTCCACGGCATTTTTCAAAAATTCTGGAGAATTGTTGAAGGCACCGCCCTTAGACATATCATGAGCCGCTTTAGAAGCAATGACCACCTTTGAACGATCAAACTCTTCTTCTTGAAGTACCTCACCGATTAATTCCTCAGACCGACCGCGACCATAAGAAAAGGCGGTGTCCAGCAAAGTAACGCCATTTCTTAAAGCAGTTCGCACCACTTCTTTACCGACTTCTTCATCCAAGCCAGGATATAAATTGTGGCCTCCCACCGCGTTTGTTCCCAGCCCCAATTTGCTAGCATACACTTCTGATTTTCCAATTTGCACTTCTGTCATTATGCAAGTCTCCTTTGTCATTTGAATTAACTGAATTGTACTACTCAATAAACTACTTTTTGATAAGTTATAATTGATATTAGTGTAAATTAAAATCGAGAAAAAAGCGAGAGTCTCTTACATTTAGACAAAAGAAAAAACTGAGATGAAAACCTCAGTTTTATTGGAAAATTTGATCTATTGTTTTATAGTCTTCTTCAGATAATCGAATATCTACTGCCTGTGCATTTGCTTCGACTTGTTCAGGACGTTTAGCTCCTGGAATAACGACACTGACAGCTGGATTTTTCATGTACCAAGCCAAAACTAGTTGTGCAATCGTGGCATCATATTTTTTTGCAATAGGATGCAGTGAATCAACTTTTTCTATAATCTGTTCGAAACGTTCACCTTTAAAGTCTGGATTGTCATTACGAATATCAGAGCTATCAAAGCTGTTTTCTTTGCTGTATTTACCGGTAAGTAATCCAGAAGCAAGTGGGAAGAAAGGTACGAAGCTGATTCGATTTTCCTTCAAATATGGAAATAGCTCATTTTCTGCTTCGCGATGCAGTAAACTGTATTCATCTTCCACAACATCCACATAGCCATCTTGATTGGCTTCCTTCAGTTGTTCCAGTGAAAAATTCGAAATCCCGATTGCACGGATTTTACCCGCTTCCTTCATTTCATGTAGAGCAGCCACTGCTTCATTTTTAGGGGTATCTTCATCTGGAAAATGAATGTAGAAGATATCAATATAATTTGTTTGCAGACGGTGTAAAGCATCTTCCACTGCTTGTTTTAAAAAGGCAGGTGAATTATTAAGGGCACCATCTTTAGAAATATCTTGAGCGGCCTTCGTAGCGATAATTACTCGTGAACGATCGTAAGCAGGTTCTTGCAGAACTTCACCAATCAATTCTTCCGAGCGACCCATCCCGTAAGCAAAGGCAGTATCCAGCAAAGTAATACCGTTATCTAAACCTGCTCGAACAACTGCTTTTCCTTGCTCTTCATCTAGATTTGGGAATAAATTGTGTCCGCCAACGGCATTGGTTCCTAAACCCAAATCTGTTGCATAAACGCGTGATTTACCAATTCTTACATCTGTCATTAATTTCTCACTCCTTATCTTATGTCCTCAGTGTAAAGTGGAAAGTAAAAAAAGTGAAATATCTTGCTTTTTCTCTTCACTACATCTTGACTTTCCCACTCATTTTTAGTAGGTTTAAAGATGATAATTAACATCAATGAAAGAAAGAGTAAGCAACGAAGAGGGTGCAGAGAGAATTGCCTAGGCTGAGAGCAATTCCAAATCGAGTTTCTGAAAGACATTCTGGAGATGAGCGCGTGCAAAGCCGCTCCGTTTCGCAAGCGTTAATTGCTAGAGGAAAAAGGCAACTTTTTCAAAGATAGGTGGTACCGCGATTATTTCGCCCTTGTTCAAGCTGAGCAAGGGCTTTTTTACGTCAATCAAGAAAAGAGGCAAAAAGATGAGTTATCAGCGACCAAAAGGCACCAATGATATTTTACCTGGTGAAAGTGAAAAATGGCAGTTTATAGAAGAAACTGCGCGGCTATTATTTGGTGATTATCAGTATCAAGAAATCCGTACGCCTATGTTCGAGCACTACGAAGTCATTTCTCGCAGTGTAGGGGACACGACGGATATTGTATCAAAGGAAATGTACGACTTTAAGGATAAAGGAAATCGTCATGTTACTTTGCGCCCTGAAGGAACCGCCCCAATTGTTCGAGCATATGTAGAAAACAAGCTTTTCGGACCGGAACACAAAAAGCCCTACAAGGTTTACTACACTGGACCGATGTTTCGCTATGAACGGCCGCAAAAAGGACGGCTGCGTCAATTCCATCAAATTGGTATTGAGGCTTTCGGTAGTGAAAATCCTAGCCTAGATGTCGAAATTATGGCGATGGCGATGGACTACTTCAACCAATTAGGGATTCGCCAAATCCGTTTAGTGATTAATTCAATTGGGGATAAAGAAACTCGAGCGGCGTATCGCCAAGCCTTGATAGACTATTTAGAACCTTTTGAAGAACAATTAAGTGAAGACTCAAGACGTCGTTTGCACGAAAATCCGTTACGCGTCTTGGATAGTAAAGACAAGAAAGACAAGCCGATTGTTGTCGACGCACCAAGCATTTTAGATTACCTAAGCGAACCAGCTAAAAAGCATTTCGATGCAGTAACTGCCACCTTGAAGCATCTAGGCATTGATTACGAAATTGACCATCGCATGGTCCGGGGGTTAGATTATTACACCCACACCATTTTTGAAATCATCAGTGACGCACCCGGAATGGGCGCTCAGTCTACGATTTGCGGTGGCGGTCGTTATGACGGTTTAGTGGAAGAGTTAGGTGGACCAGCTACACCAGGCTTCGGCTTTGCGATGGGGATTGAACGCATCCTATTAACCCTTGAACAAGAAGATGTGTTGGTGCCTGCTATTAATAATTTAGATGCTTATGTTGTAGGAATTGGCGAAGGTACGAATATGGAAGTTCTAAAAATCGTGCAAGCTATTCGTGGTTTTGGTTACTCAGCCGATCGAGACTTCATGCACCGTAAAGCAAAAGCTCAATTCAAATCTGCCGACAAGCAAGGCGCTAAACTAGTTCTGACTTTAGGCGAGGACGAATTAGAAAAAGGTCAAATCAATGTAAAAGCATTGGCTTCTCACAGAGAAAAAACTTTCTCACTAGAAGAAGTTTACCAACAATTTAATGAAGTCTATGATGAAATGATGGCTTTCATTATCGAGTAAACAAAAATATAGTGTAAGATGCCAGTCCAACTCTTCACAGTTAACCAAAGCTGCACAAAAGTAATTAATTGTGATAACAACACGAAAGTGAAAGGCTAGTTGGATGGTATACGGAATGAAAAACGGACTAATTTTTCCGAAAGGGAAATTAATACATTAATATGAATGAGGATGCCAGTCCAACTCTTCACAGTTAACCAAAGCTGCACAAAAGTAATTAATTGTGATGACAACACGAAAGTGAAAGGCTAGTTGGATGGTATACGGAATGAAAAACGGACTAATTTTTCCGAAAGGGAAATTAATACATTAATATGAATGAGGATGCCAGTCCAACTCTTCACAGTTAACCAAAGCTGCACAAAAGTAATTAATTGTGATGACAACACGAAAGTGAAAGGCTAGTTGGATGGTATACGGAATGAAAAACGGACTAATTTTTCCGAAAGGGAAATTAATACATTAATATGAATGAGGAGTAGAATAATGGCTAAAAGATCAGTATATTGTGGTTTAATTTCTGACCAGTGGTTGGATAAAAAAGTAACATTAAAAGGTTGGGTACAAAAGCGCCGCGACTTAGGTGGATTGATCTTTATCGATTTACGCGATCGTGAAGGTGTCGTTCAAGTTGTCTTTAACCCTGAAGAATCTAAAACAGCTTGGGAAGTGGCCGATCAGTGCCGTAGTGAATATGTAGTAGAAATTACAGGTACAGTTATTCGTCGAGATGAAAATTCTGTTAACCCAAAAATGACAACCGGTGACTTCGAAGTCAAAGGTGAAGAAATCATCATCTTAAACGAAGCCAAAACACCTCCATTTTCTATTGAAGATGATCAAAATATCAGTGATGAAGTTCGCCTGAAATATCGTTACATGGATTTACGTCGTCCTAAAATGACTCAAAATATTTTGTTGCGTCATCGTTTGACACAATCAGTGCGTAATTTCTTGGATAATAACGATTTCCTAGATATCGAAACACCGTACTTGGCTAAATCAACACCAGAAGGCGCACGGGATTATTTAGTGCCATCTCGGGTGCATCCGGGACATTTTTATGCATTACCGCAGTCACCACAGATTTTAAAACAATTGTTAATGACTGCTGGTTTTGATCGTTACTATCAAATTGTTCGCTGTTTCCGTGACGAAGACTTACGTGGGGATCGTCAACCAGAATTTACACAAATTGATATTGAAACGAGTTTCTTGACTGCTGAAGAGATTCAAGATTATACAGAACAGATGATTGCCCAAGTTATGAAAGATGTTTTGAAGGTTGAAGTAACATTACCATTTCCTCGTATTTCTTGGGATGATGCGATGGAACGTTACGGTTCTGATAAACCCGATACTCGCTTTGACATGGAATTAATTGATGTAACTGAAATTGCTGCAGCCACAGATTTCAAAGTATTCCGTATGGCAACTGACAATGGCGGAGTAGTGAAGGCGTTAAATGCTAAAGGCGCAGCTGATAAGTATTCACGTAAAGAATTGGATCGTTTAGGACAGTTTGTCGGTCAATTTGGAGCAAAAGGCTTAGCTTGGATTAAAGTTGACGAAAATGGTGACCTAACTGGACCAATCGCTAAATTTATGGGCGAGGTTGCTGATGAACTAAAAGCAGCTATGAAAGCCGAAGCAGGCGACGTGTTAATGTTTGCCGCTGACCAATTCTTAACAGCAGTAACAGCTTTAGGAGCCGTGCGCTCTAAAGTGGGTAAAGAGTTAGGCTTGATTGATGAAAGCAAGTTTAATTATCTATGGGTAGTGAATTGGCCACAGTTTGAATACGACCAAGAATTAGGACGCTATGTTTCGGCACATCATCCATTTACAATGCCAAATGATGAAGATATCATTAACTTGAAGGATCACCCGGAAAAAGTTTATGCGCAGGCCTATGATATTGTGTTGAACGGTTATGAGCTAGGCGGAGGATCACTGCGTATTCATACGCGTGAGTTACAGGAACAAGTCTTTGAAACACTAGGATTTACTCGGGAATCTGCCAATGAACAATTTGGTTTCTTACTAGAATCATTAGACTATGGCTTCCCGCCAATTGGAGGAATTGCTTTAGGACTAGATCGCTTTGCTATGTTACTGGCTGGTGAAGACAATATTCGTGAAGTCATTGCCTTTCCGAAGAATGGGAAAGCAGCTGATCCGATGTCAGATGCGCCAAGTACTGTTTCACCATTGCAGCTTTATGAGTTGAGCATTAATACCACAAACGTGGAAGACTAAGAAAATTCTAAGATAAGCACGCTCTTTTTGAGGGTGCTTTCTTTTTGTTATGAAACCTCGTATAATATGAATGAATTTTCAGAAAAGAGGCCTTTAATTATAATGAAAAAAAAGATAGAGGGTTGGCCATACCATGATTTTGCCACCCGCTTGTCTGTTGCTGTTGTCTATGCGTTTTTAGCTTCTATAGCCGTGAATTTCTTTTACCAACCTGGAAATATTTATTCCAGTGGACTAACAGGATTTGCACAAATACTGACAACATTATCTCATCAGTTGATTGGTCGTACGGTACCAGTGTCGATTACGTTATTTGTCCTGAATATGCCATTGTTTGTTCTAGCTTGGTTTAAAATCGGGCATAAGTTTACAATCTTTACTTTCGTGACTGTATTTTTAACGTCCTTTTTCATGCATATCATACCGGAGACACAACTAACAGATGATCCGATCATTTGCGCCATTTTTGGTGGAGCTATAATGGGTGTCGGGATTGGTTTTGCGTTAAAAAACGGATTGTCTTCGGGTGGGCTGGATATACTGAGTATAACGATTCGTAAAAAGACCGGACGTTCAGTTGGGTCTATCTCAATTATTTTTAATGTAGTGATTATGCTAGTCGCTGGTATTTTGTTTGGCTGGCAATATATGTTTTACTCTGCATTATCAATCTTTATGAGTGGGAAATTAACTGATGCATTGTATACGAAGCAGCGTAAAATGCAGGTAATGATTGTTACCAAATGCCCTGATAAGGTGATTAATGGTATTCAAGATAGCATGCGAAGAGGAATTACGATCATTAATGAGGCTGAAGGGGCTTATAAGCATGATAAACAAACCGTTCTTTTTACAGTTGTTACACGGTTCGAATTGCCACAATTAGAAACTATTATGAAAGAAACTGATCCGGGTGCGTTTGTTAGTATCTCTGAAAATGTCCGCATTATGGGCCGGTTTTATGAAGAATCTTTAGACTAAGCGAAGCGGAGGCCTCGCTTTTTTTCTATTGTTAGTGATCATTTTATTCATGGCTATAGACCTTCTATGTTTCATTTACCCACGTGGAATAGATTAAAGGCCAATAGTAGAATTATTTCATCAATATTTATTCAAGAGAAGGCGAATGACGATTATAAAGAAGCAGTGAAAAAATAAAATTTAGGAAATGATTATTTTCTAAGATAGCACTTGCACTTTAATTGAATAGAACGTATAGTTTAAATTGATTCTATAGTAAAGTTGGAAAGAAAAAATGGAGAAAAGACTTAAGAATAGTCGATATATAACGGGGTTTGATGGACTTCGAGCTTTAGCAGTGATCGGGGTCATTTTGTATCACTTGCTACCTTCCCAAATGCGAGGGGGATTTTTAGGGGTTCCGGTGTTTTTCGTTGTTTCGGGATATCTGATTACCGATTTGTTGGTTCAAGAATGGAAGCAAAACGGTAGAATTAAATTGGGTCAATTTTATATACGAAGAATGAAACGCTTATATCCTGCATTAGTTACAATGCTGATTGCGTCCTCAGCCTATATCACACTATTTCAGCGTAATTTATTGAATAACTTACGAGGAAATGTAATCAGTAGCTTATTATATGTGAACAACTGGTGGCAAATTAATCACGGGCTTTCCTATTTTGATCGATTTGCAGGCGAATCGCCATTTACACATATCTGGTCGTTGGCGGTAGAAACGCAAAATTACTTGATTTGGCCAATTGTCTTTATTTTGCTAATGCGATTTGTTAAAAATCGTGGAAAAATATTTATTACGATATCAGTGGTGGTTTTGATTTCCGCTATTTGGATGGCTATTTTATTTACTCCAGGACAAGATCCTACTAGAGTGTATTACGGAACAGATACTCGCTTGTTTTCAATTTTGATGGGTTCTGGTCTAGCGTTTATCTGGCCAAGCACTCGATTGAAGGCAAAAATACCGAAGCAGGCTAAAAAGGTGCTGAACACTATTGGACTGGTTTCGCTTGTGTTGTTGATAGCTGCTTTTCTCTTTTTGAATGACGGCACGACATTCCTTTATTATGGCGGAATGTTCTTGATCAGTTTGCTTTGCGTCATACTAGTGGCTATCACGGCTCATCCAGGTGCAAGCTTAAACAAATGGCTGACAAATCCCTTATTTACATGGATAGGAAAACGGAGCTACGGAATCTATCTGTATCAGTTTCCGGTTATGATTTTTTATGAAGCAAAATTCAATGTAGCAGATCATTTGATCCTGCATACGATTATTGAGATTGTATTGATTTTACTAATCACGGAGCTTTCTTATCGATATATAGAAAAACCGATGCGCTTTTTCAATTATCGTGAACTTTTTTCAAACATTCGATCTTGGTTGCAGGCGCCTTTAAAGAGTAAACAAAAAATTTCTTTTTTATCTGTTTCTTTAATAACAGTGATTGCATTAGTAGGTTTGGTAATAGCACCTACTAACCAAGTAGATGCTAATCAAAAAGAATTGCAAAAACAAATTGAAGCAAATCAAAAAGAAGCGCAAAAAACGCAAACTTCTACCCAGACACAAACAACGGAGACTAGTGAGGTAGAGTTAAATGTAGCTGAGAAGTATGACTTAACTAATCGACAAGTCACTAAGGCAAAAAATATGCAGGTAACGGCATTTGGCGACTCTGTGTTGTTAGCTGGAGCTAGCGGCTTGCAAGAAATTTTTCCTAAAATGGTAATCGATGGGGAAGTAGGTCGTCAAGTTGGAGACAGTCCTCCATTATTACAAGAACTGAAGGACGAAAAGAAATTAGAAGATACCGTCTTACTGAGTCTAGGGACAAATGGTCCTTTTACTGATGACGAATTCGACCAGATGATGAAAGTTATCGGCACTAAGCGACGTGTTTTCGTATTAAATGTGCATGTGCCAACGCAACGCTGGCAAAATGAAGTAAACACTAAGCTTAATGCAATGGCTGAAAAGTATGACAATATAACTTTGATTGACTGGTATGGCAATAGTAGTTCTCAATCAAGTTGGTTTTATGATGATCAGGTGCATCCTAATCCTGAAGGAATCATCCCTTATTGTTCACTAATTGCAAAAGAATTGCTAAAAGGTCAATAAAAAGCGTTTTGTGAGTCCTCACAAAACGCTTTTTTTATGGTGTTCTTTTAAGTACTTATCCTTTTGAAATCGAGGAAGACGTTTGAAAGCAGCTTCAGCTTTCATAGCGTCACTTCGTGTATTGAACATTTCAGCATGAATCATAGCAACAGGACGCCGTTTAGCAGGATGAGTATATTTTGCACCTTTTCCCGAATTATGTTCAGATAAACGTCGTGTTAAATCCACTGTATATCCTCCGTAATAGGAATTGTCACGACAGGAAAGGACATAAAAATAATGATTACTCATTGCCATAAAGCATCTCCTTAACTAGTTTTGTATAGTTTCCTTGCTCATCATACGTAAATAGTGGTGGCAAAAAACGAAGGCCTTCATTTTTACCGTGCTTAATACCTTCAACTAACAAAATATTCGCATCCTTGCCTTCTTTAGGATAAACAAATTGAATCCGCTTAGGGGCAATTTTATGAGCCCTTAAGCAATCAATTATATCTAGAAAGCGATCTGGACGATGGACCATTGCAAAATGACCGTTCATTTTCAGTAAACGAGATGAAACTGCAATAACGTCCTCCAAAGTAGTGTGGATTTCGTGACGGGCCGCAGCTAGATAGGGATTAGGATTCTTTTTACTAGTAGGAAGCTCCTTAAAATAAGGGGGATTGCAAACAACTAAATCAATTGAATCTGGAGTAAATTGTGTGAAGGTATCTTTCAAATCCATTGTATACATAGTCATTTGTTGCTCTAAATTATTTAGCTGAATACTACGCTGCCCCATATCTGCTAAACGAGGCTGTAGTTCTATCTGATCAATTGAAGCCGAAGTTTTTCTACTGAGAAAAAGCCCTACCGCACCATTTCCAGCACAGAGATCAATAATTCTTCCATGTTTTGGTACTCTTGGGAAATTTGCTAATAAAACAGCGTCCAAAGAAAAAGAGAAGACTTCGGAGCTTTGAATAATTCGAATATCCTCAGCATATAATTGATCAATCCGCTCCCCATTGTTTAACATTTACTTATGCCCCCTTAAAAAAGTTGTGCGCATGTATTATACTACGTTTAGTTAGGTTAGAAAACTGAAAGGAAGAAAAAATGTTCTTTAAATTTGTTCGCGGCATTGTACGCATATTACTAGCAATCATTAACGGAAATGCGCATTATCAAAATCAAGAAGCATTGCCTAAAGATGAAAATTATATTTTAGTGGCACCACACCGAACTTGGTTGGATCCCGTTTATATGGCTTTGGGCGCATCACCAAAGCAGTTCTGCTTTATGGCTAAAGAGGAGCTGTTCAAAAATCCTATTTTGCGATTCATTTTAGTTCATATGAACGCTTTTCCGGTAAATCGTGATAAACCAGGACCAAGTGTAGTAAAAAAACCAGTAAAATTGTTAAAGAATTCTGATAAAAGCTTGATCATGTTTCCAAGTGGCACTCGTCATTCTACCGAACTAAAAGGCGGTATGGCTTTGATTTCACGCTTGGCCAAAGTAAAAATTGTTCCTTGTGTATATCAAGGACCTTTAAAATTTTCAGACCTATTCAAGCGCAAACCAGTCTACGTTCGATTTGGTGAAGCAATTGATATCAGTGACATTAAAAAGTTAGACAAGGATGGTCTAGCTGCAATTGAAGTTCGAGTGCAAGAGGCATTCAATACCTTGGATAATGAAATTAACCCAAATTATAAGTACGTACCAAAAGAAAAAAGATAACGTGAAATAAGCATGCCTAGGAAATTATTCTGTGGCATGCTTATTTTGTCATAGCAAAGGTAAAAAGATATTACTCCATATCCAGCTCAAAGGCATGACCAAGATCATTGAAGGAATCATATCAGCAGTTGGAAACATTTTGACTCGTATCATACGAAAAGAGGTCGCTACAATCAATAATCCGCCGCAAGAACGGAAGTCCAAAATCATTTCTGGCGTAGTCAAGGGTAAAATGACACCAGCAAATAAAAACAAAGACAAAAAAATGACAAACTGTGGTAAGGCAACTAGTGAAACAACATAGCCTAAATTGCAAGCAAAAATCGCTGCAGTAAAAAAATCGAGAATGGATTTTGCAATTAAGATAGTGTGTTCACCGGTCATACCTGCGTCTAAACTGCCATAAATTCCTGTACCGCTAGCGCAGAATAGAACAATAATTGTCACTAATCCTCTGACAAATTCATCATGTGGGATGGACAAATGCTCTTGTGGAAAGAATTTATTGACTGGCCGCTGCATCAAATCTGCAGCATGTTCAATTTTTTTCTCTAAACGCAAAAAAATTCCTAATGAAGTGCCTAAAATGACTGACAAAATAACTGCTGGTAGGTTTGCGGTTTGCGTAATAGCAGGAATTCCCATAGCCAAGGCACACAGACCAAAGATTGATTGAATTTCTTCTTTAAATCGCTCAGATAACAAATGACCTAAAAATCCTCCTGCTAACCCTCCTATTATAATCGATGCTGAATTAATAATTATTCCGATGGGCATAACTGACCTTCTTTCTATAAAATTATGATTAAATTTATCCTATCTTATTTAAAAAGAAATTGGTAGTATCAACTTAATTTTTTTGGGAACCATAGAAATTAAAAAAAGTGTAGCTAAGTACTTTCTCTTCAACAGCAGAAAAAAATAAAGACTCATGTTATACTTATAGGAAGGACTTCTTTAGAAAAAGGTGATTTTTTGAAATTTTTACATACAGCTGACTGGCATATTGGTAAAAAATTACATGGCTATGATTTACTAGAAGATCAAGCATTTATACTCGAACAGATTCTAACAATCGCTAGAGCTGAGAAGGTTGATGCAATTGTGATTGCTGGAGATCTTTATGATCGGTCAGTTCCTTCTGAAGATGGCGTTCGCTTACTGAATCAGACGATTGCAGCGATGAATCTAACAGAGAAAATTCCCTTATTAGCAATTTCTGGCAATCACGATAGTCCAACCCGTCTTTCTACAGGCGCTCAGTGGTTTGCGCAGTCTAACTTTTATCTTCATACTCGATTAGATCAGGCGTTCGAGCCCGTGATTATACAAGATACAGCATTTTTTTTATTACCTTATTTTGAACCAGTTGATGCAAGGATTTACTTTGAGGACCCTACAATTCGAACGATTCACGAGGCAATGCCATTGGTTGTTGAAAAGATGAAAGAACAATTCGAGGATCAGTACAAACAGGTACTTGTGAGTCATTTTTTTGTTTCTGGCAGCAGTCGAACAGATTCTGAGACAAAAGTAGAAGTCGGCGGATTGGATGGGATAAATGGCTCTTTGTTGGAAGTATTTGACTATGTTGCACTAGGACATCTACACAATAAAAATGCATTAAATCTGTCCAATGCTCGCTATAGCGGTTCTCCTTTAAAATATTCTCTTTCGGAAAAGGACCAGAAAAAAGGAGTATGGATTGTAGAAACCAATGACCAATTGATCCTGCAATTTAAAGAATTGACTCCTCTAAGGGAACTGAAAGAGTTGCAGGGTGAATTTTCACATTTTTTGGATCCATCTTTCTATCAGAAGCTTAATCGGGATAATTACTATTCAATAAAGTTAGAGGACCGTACGATCATTCCAAACATGATGAATCAACTTCGAAAAGTATATCCCTATGTGCTTCAAGTGGAGCGGCTGTATGGACGGGAAAATTATCAGCAGTTATCTGTTAAAAAGCTGAAAGAACAAACGCCAATTGAGCTGACGGAAGATTTTTTTACTACAATTGTCCAAAAAACGCCTACTACAAGGCAGCATAAATGGATTGAGCAGACTTTTTACCAGTTAATAAAAAAAGGAGGCACAGAAGATGCTTCCTAAAAAAATAATCATGGAAAATTTTGGACCATTTGTTCATGAAGAAGTAGATTTTTCCTACTTTTTTGATACGCCTCTTTTTTTAATCAGTGGAAAAACAGGTGCAGGTAAAACAACTATTTTTGATGCAATTACATTTGCTTTATTTGGTGATGCTTCAGGCGGAGTACGAAATGCTAGTGAAATTCGCTCAACTTTTGCCAATCCTACTGAAGAAACTAAAGTTACATTTTACTTTGAGCATCAAGGCCGCCAGTTTATTATTGAGCGGTCGCCCAAGCAGATAATCGAAAAGAAGAATGGGAAAGGTAATACAACTAAAAATCAAAAAGTTCAATTAATTGTTTTGAATGATGAAGGGAAAGAACTGGAAGCTTATCAAAAAATTGAACCTGTAAATGACATGATTTATAGCATGCTTCATTTAAACAAAGATCAGTTTAGACAAATTGCAATGTTGCCTCAAGGTGAGTTTCGTACTTTTCTCGTTGCCAATAGCTCAGAAAAGGAAATTGTTTTACGCAGCTTATTTGCTACTGCTGTATATCGAACATTTACCGAAGAACTAAAAGCTAAAAAACAAACGCTAGAAAAAGATGTTAGTGAAATTATGGTGAGAATTGATCAACTATTTCAGCAAGTAACAACAGAAAAAGGGGATACTTATCAGGAATCACTTAATACAGCGAAAGACTATCTAACTACCGAAAAAAAACTAGTGCAAGAAATGCAAAAAGAACTATCTACTAAAACGATAAACTATAAAAAGCAACAGGGGAAATTAGCTGAAGCTGAACAAATACTTATTAAATTTCAGCAATTTGACGAAGTGCAAAAAGAAGTTCAATTGTTCCAACAGCAAGAACCTGATATACAGAAAAAGCGTACAGTTGTAAATATGAAAAAGAAAGTCCAACAAGTTCTGCCAATATACACAAATTTGCAGGAACTAGGTAAAAGAGTTCAGGAGTTAAGACAACAAATTGCAGATACAGAAGAGGCTTTGAAAATACTCGAAGAAAAGCAAAAAAAATTTCATCAGCATGAAGAAATTTTTAAATCTGAAGAAGCTTTATGGGAGACAAAAGAACAGCAGCTTCAAGAGTGGAAAACTGCCTTACCTTTTGTAACTCAAAAAGAAGAATTGGAAGCTCAAAGACAGCAACAATTACACGAGCAAAAGATAGTCCAGCAGGAAGCTGACCGGATCACTGTGGCGGTAAAAAATATTGAAATGCAAATGGCTAAGCTGAAAAAACACCAAGATGTTGAAAATTTTTGGCAAGATCGCCGTTATCAGGAAATTCAGTTCAATCAACAAATTGAACAACTGTTACAAGAATTAAGGCAACTAGATCAGCAAGAGGAGCGAGTCGAGGAGCAACAGATTCAATTAGCAGTACTTACTGATCAAATCAGTCAAATCAGTAATAAACTAACGGAACAAAATGCAGCATTCAAAAAACGAAAAAGTCAATGGACAAGACTTGAAATTGCCCGGTTGAGTCAAGAATTGCTTCCCGGTGAACCGTGCCCAGTTTGTGGCTCACTGGATCACCCGAATCCTGCTAGTGGAGAAGGTGTTTCAAGCGAAGAGCTTATGCGACTACAAATTAAAATGGAAGAGACTGAGAATTTGGTAAAACGGCTGCAAGTTCAAAAAGCAACTGCCGAGAATGAGTTGCGGATAAATTCAAACAAATACGAAACAGCCCGAAAAGAATATGATCAGCAAGTAGTCGAGTTTCAAAAGAAAATAGAAGTACTTATTAGACGAGTGGAAGACTATTATAATGAACAAGTCGACATGCCGTTAGAAGAACTGAAAGCTTATTTGACGATGAAAGAAGAACAGACTACTCAAGAACTTGCAACGATTATTGCTGCTAAGCAAGAACTTATACGTTTAGAAACTAAAAAAAGCAAGTTAGGAGGAAATTATGAGAAAATAGCAGCACAGATACGTGAAAGTCATGCGCTGTTTCAATTGCTTTGCGGGCGGCTTCAAACTGTGTCTGAACAAGCAAAAAGTTTAGAAGCCGATTCACTAAAAAAAAATATCGATGATTTAGAATTTGCTATCAGTGAAAGACAAACTCAATTAGAAGTACATCAAAAAGAACAACAGCTCATTCATTCAGAAAAGGTTCGGTTAGCAGAGAGCTTGAAGCAGTTGACGAATCAAGAAAACTCACTGACAATAGAACAAGAACAAAAATCTGCTGATTTTTCTGAGATGCTTTTAGAAATGAAGCTCACAATAAAAGACATTACAAAGAAAGAAAATACATCCAAAGACCTCGAAGAGCTAGAACGAGCAATTAAGACTTTTGATGAAAAGCAGCTACTAACTTTAGATCGTCTGAAACAATTAGAAAATCAACTAGCTGATAAAGCTTTCCCTGATCTAGAACCAATAAGAAAGCAGACCGATCAATTGGAAGCATCTGTTCGTGAAGCACAGGAAAGATTTTACCAAAAAGATCTAGAACTAAAACAATTTGAAAAACTACTTCAGCAAATTGAAGAATTGCATTTTAGGGGGAGTCATCAGCTGGATGAACTAACTGAATTAACGGAACTTTTCCAGGTAATGAATGGGGACAACCAATCTAAAATTAGCTTAGAGCGATTTGTTCTACAGTGGTACTTGAATGAAGTACTGCAAGCAGCTAATCAACAATTAGCCTTGTTGACTAATAGCCGATACCAATTTGAATTAAATCAGCAAATAGGTCGTTCTAAAGGGAACACTGGATTGGAAATCAACATTTATGATGACAATACTGGAGCTAGTCGAAGTGCGCATACTTTATCAGGTGGTGAAAGTTTTATTGCTGCCTTGGCGCTAGCATTAGGGTTAGCTGAAGTTATCCAAAATAAATCTGGGGGGATTGCAATGGAAACTTTGTTTATTGATGAGGGGTTTGGATCATTGGACGAAGAAGCATTGGAGATGGCTGTGAGTGCTTTAGAAGGAATAGAAAGTCAAGGTCGTATGATAGGCATTATAAGTCACGTCAGGGAATTGAAAGAACGAATTCCCCTACAAGTAATTGTCCAGACAAGTGGGACTGGCCAAAGTACGATTTGTTATCAAATAGAAGGATAGGAGAGACACTAATGAGATGGAGTATTCCAGAAAAGGTTATTGAACGTGGAAGAACGTATTTAAAAGAAGGCCGTGTGCTTTCGGTCTCTGCGGATCCAGCTCGACGCGTGTGGCACGGTGAAGTTTTAGGTAGTGAGCTGTATTTAGTCGACTTAGATGGTAGTGGAAAAGAAAATGATTTATGTGAATGCCCTTACTGGGAAGAACACGGCTATTGCAAACATACGGTAGCAGTTGAACTATATCTACGTGAACAGGGATTGTCTAGAGTTATAAAACCAGAAACTGTTTTGCCTAAACCTAAAGAAAGTGCAATTTCATTTGCAGACTTATTAAACCAGGGATTCGCACGTTTAGAAAAAGATGCGTTACCTATTCAGCCTCTATTTGTTGAATTTATTGTAGAGCCTATACCTACCAACCCGTATCATCCAGAGTTGGATGTACTTGCAGTTTCTTTGCGTTTAGGGAATCGTGCTAGCAAACGCAGTTATATTGTTAAGAATTTATACGATTTTCTTCATGCGTATCAAACAGACTCCGTCTACACAATCAACAAACAGTATAGGTTCCAAATCGAAGCCGGTGCCTTTGATGCAAAGTGTCGAGATATTATTGAGGATTTAGTTGGTGTCAGCGAAACGTACCAGTTGTTAGGTAAAGCTGGTCTACAGGTAAAGGGGAAATTAGACAAACGTTATTTGCTTTTACCTGTTCATCGTATTCAAGAACTTTTGATAAATATGGAGCAGACTGGAAATCTTACTGTTAATTTAAACGATAGAAGCTATCATAAGCTTACAGAAGGTATAGAGTTACCCTTAACGTTCCGATTGATAAAACAGAAAGATGCTTTTAGTTTTACGATTGAAGATGATTTTACTACCTACTTCAGTAATTATTTTTTAGGATTTGTTAATAATGCTTATTATATTCTTACACATGAACAGCAGGAAATCTATGTAACTTTAAAGCAGCTACTAAAACGCTTAAAGGAACCGGTAATTGTATTCCAGCAAAATCAACTTTCTACTTTATTTAGTGAAGTGTTCCCTTTTCTCAGAAAAATAGGACGGGTTATTGTAGCCGATGAAGTATCTGACATTATAAAGAGCGTTCCTTTAAAATCGGTGGTTATTTTCCGTAAGATTAAAGGGAATATACGTGTCGAAGTCGAATTCCACTATGGAAATGTTCACTTTACAACAAACGAAGCGCATCAGCCGGTTTTACCAGAAAATGTGGAAATTTTGCGGGATCGTAAGAAGGAACTTCAATTGATAAATTTATTTGAAAAGTTTAACTATCAAGTAGTCGAAACAGGGTTTGAAAAACCTATTCCTAGTCAAGAGGGGCTTTATCAATTTTTCCGCGTGGAAGTGAATGCTTTTCGCCAGTTGGCTGAAGTTAAAATGGGTAAAAAACTACGTCAATTATATTTAGATGGACAAGAGTTCCAGCCTACATTAGAAGTGGATCAAAGAGGGTCTTGGCTAGATATTCACTTCGATGTTACAGGAATAAATGATTCTGAAATTGACAATGTATTATCCAGTCTATTACGCAAGGACAAATTTTATACTTTGGATAACGGTGAAATTCTTTCCTTTGATTCTGATGCATTTAGAGAGACCAGTGAGATTATTGGTCAGCTACGAGATCGTTTAGGTTCAGAAAATGGTGTGATCCGTTTACCTAAAAGCCAAGGGATTTTATTGGAGGAACGTTTAAAAAACAACCCACAAACACAATTCAGTGAAGGATTTCAAAAGATGGTGCAAGATTTGACTCATCCAGAAGATTATCCGGCTGAACTGCCTAATAGTTTGCAGGCAACTTTACGTCCATACCAAGAAGTTGGCTACCGCTGGTTGAAAATGTTAAGTGACTATGGGTTTGGTGGGATTTTAGCTGATGAAATGGGGTTAGGAAAAACGTTGCAGGTAATCACTTTCCTTTTAGCTGAAAAACAGCAAAAGCCAATTAAAGTGGTCATTGTTACACCTGCAAGTCTTGTTTACAATTGGCAAGCGGAAATGAAGAAATTTGCTCCTGACTTAAATACTGTAGTAGTTTCAGGCAATCGAATTGAGCGTGAGGCCCAGCTGAGTGACGATTTAGAAATTGTTATAACTTCTTATGCTAGCTTGCGCCAAGACGTGGATCTGCATGGCAAGCAAAACTATCAATACATGATCTTAGATGAAGCACAAATGGTTAAAAATTCTGCTACTAAAACGTCACATGCGTTAAGACAGTTGGATATACCTAATCGTTTTGCCTTAAGCGGCACACCTATTGAAAATAATTTGGAAGAATTGTGGGCCTTATTCCAAACGGTCATGCCGGGATTTTTCCCAACTATCGGACGTTTTCGTCAGATGGAAGTATCAGAAATCGCAAGAATGATTCAACCATTTGTTTTACGACGTGACAAGAATACAGTGCTCCAGGATTTGCCTGAACGTATTGAGTCGAATATTTTAAGTAGTCTGTTGGATGAACAAAAAACTGTATACTTAGCCTATTTGAAACGAATGCGTCAAGAAGTTGATCAAATGGATTCAGCAACCTTTAGAAAACAACGGGTCAGTATTTTAGCGGGATTGACCCGCTTAAGACAAATATGTGATGATCCACGTTTATTCATGGAAGACTATCAAGGCGGATCTGGAAAACTAGAGCAAGTCAAAGATTTGATTCAAGCAGCGAAAGAAAATGGTCGTCGTGTCCTCCTCTTCTCACAATTTACTGGCATGCTGTCTATTTTGGAAAAAGAGCTAGGGGAGATTGGAATTTCTAGTTTCTACTTAAGAGGAAGTACAAAAGTTAAGGATCGATTAACCATGGTAGATGCTTTTAATGAAGGTGAAAAAGATATTTTCTTAATCTCATTGAAAGCTGGAGGCACTGGTCTAAATCTTACTGGTGCGGATACCGTCATCCTTTATGATCTATGGTGGAATCCGGCTGTTGAAGAACAGGCGGCAGGCCGTGCCCACCGTATTGGTCAGAAAAAAGTTGTAGAAGTATGGCGAATGATCGCCGAAGGAACGATTGAAGAGCGGATGAATGAATTGCAGCAGGAAAAACGGGAGTTATTCCAAAAAGTAATTCAAGGAAACGAAGAACAGGTAAACAAACTTACAGAAGAAGATATTCGAATGATTCTAAGCATTGGCGAATAATTTTTTGGGAAATAGTCACACAATGGTAAAAAAGACGAACTGTAGTTAGTAAATGTGTTATTGACTATTATGGTTCGTCTTTTTATATAGTATCTTTTTAGATTGAAAATTTTATATCCCGATCTGAACTAGCCTCGTTTTTCAGAGAGTTTAAATTGACAGTATACATAATGAAGATTGCAGGCTATAGAGATATAAAATTTCTGCCCTTAAATTTTTTAAGTGGATCAATAGAAAGGCATCCATAATTCAATCGTAAGGACAAAGTCTTGTTACTAGCTAAGAAAATAACTTAGTTTAAAATACAAAAAATATTATGCTGAAATACCTCATTTCTTTGCCATGGATTTATTATTATGCAATTGTTTTTCTAATCGTAGTCTTTCGAAATCCAGTTATACAAGCAATAAAAGGGCTCTCAAGAACCGTTGTTATCTTATATTTTTTTAGAATTTGACAAAAAAAACAAAGAGATTTGTCAATCAAAAAAAATCGACAAGAAAAAAATAATGATTGAGCAGGATCCACTAGGTAAGAATGATTCTTTATGAAGAACAATAGTTTGTCCAAATAGGTAAAAAAATAGTCTTTTTTTGTAAAACTGTATCTATTTTTTGCCGAGTAAAGAATAGAATAATTTGATACAGACTTGCATTTTGAATTTGGAAAAAAATCAGCATTTCTTTAATAAAAGTGTTTTTTATAGCATTTTTTAAGTATTCAGATATTCTGAAATTCGACAAATATCAGCGTTTTGATAGGTTTTTAACCTATTCTTTGCTTTTGAGAATGAGTATAATATGTGAAACATATTTTTTTTATTTTTTATTTTTTAACTTGATTATGGATATTGCTTTTAGAAGAATAGTACAGTTTTAGGTTTTGTATTACAGTTCTACTTAGTCAGACCAATTTTCATTACATGAAATGGTTAGTGGACTAAATACCTCAAGCAAGTGCTCGGTTTTTCGGGAAATTAAATAACAATATTATTTATAAATATTGTTGTTTGATCCACTTTTTTTTGTTACGTTTTTTCTGTATAATAGAGGACAGATAGAAGAAAGATAAAACCTTCTGTTACAAAATCATTTTAGTCAAGAAAAGGAGTGATACATGCATGTTGACACTATATACTTCCCCTAGTTGCACATCATGTCGGAAAGCACGTGCTTGGCTGCAGGAACATGAGATTCCATTTGTGGAAAGAAACATTTTCTCTGAACCTTTAACCATTGAAGAATTGAAGGATATTTTGCAAATGACTGAAGATGGGACTGAAGAGATCATCTCGACTCGTTCGAAAGTTTTTCAAAAGTTGAACATGGACTTAGACGAACTATCTTTAAAAGATTTATTAAGCTTAGTAAAAGAAAATCCTGGATTATTGCGTAGACCGATCATGATCGATGATAAGAGACTACAAGTAGGATTTAACGAAGATGAAATTCGCCGCTTTTTACCACGTGATGTTCGTCAATACGAATTGCGACAAGCACAACTTATGGCCGGACTATAAAAACTACCTCGCAAACTTTGCGAGGTTTTTTTATTTACCCATAAATAGTTATAAAAATTGGTATAAACAGAGCGAGCTAAGAGCTAGAGAAAGGAAATAGCATGAAATGTTGGATGAATCGCTTGAGGTAATCGTGCTTATTATCTAGATGTGAAGAGTTGGATGAAAATTTCTTTTAAAGACTCGATAAATTCTGCTTGCTTTCTTTACTTTTGCCGCTAATCGGTTACAATGAACATATAACTTACCTATTGAAATGAGGTGTGCTTAGATGGAAATGGAACACATCAATGAAAACACCATTCGAGTGATGATTGGCAGCGATGATTTAGCAGAACGAGGAATCACATTTTTGGATCTTCTTGGAAATCATCGTGAAATTGAATCTTTCTTTTACAGTATTTTAGAGGAAGTGGATATAGAAGATGAATTTAAGAGTAGCGAAGCAGTTACTTTTCAAGTTTTGCCGAAAAATGATGGGTTAGAATTGTTTATTAGTAAAAACCTTACGCAAGAAGACTTGAATAGATTTTCTGATTCAAATGATTTCGAAACGAATGATCTGGATCAATTGATTCGGCAACAGATTCTTGCGTCTCAAGGAACTGTTGAAAGTGCAGACACTGGTCGTCTACGTGTATTCAAACTCAAAGATTTTGAAGATATGATTGAACTTGCTAGTTATTCTTTTTTAAATGAAGCTTGGAGTGATCTCTATCAATACGATAAAGAGTACTATCTCCAAATCTATTTTGACCCAGAAATTTATGGTGAAACATCCATATCAGATGTTGTAGCTGAAGTATTAGAGTATGCTGAGGATACACAGGTTACTCCAGAATTTTTAGAAGAATATGGTAATCTATTGATGCAAAAAGATGCAATTGAAATTACGCGAAGTTATTTTGTTTAAGAAGCCTAAACGGGCTTCTTTTTTTTGCGTATATTAATTACGGGGTGGGAAGAATGCTATTTGCATATAACCGTAACAAAGAATTGATATCTGCAAAATATTATTCACCAAATGAAAACTATTATTGTCCAGATTGTGGGGATCAATTAATTTTTAAGCAAGGAGTGATAAAAACCCCTCATTTTGCCCATCGTAAAAAAACGGATTGCGAAGGACTTAGTGAGGGGGAAACACAAGAGCATTTACAATTAAAACAGCTTTTTTGGTTAAGCGGAAGATCCTTCGGAGAGAATTGGCAGTTGGAAAAACCGTTACCTGAATTGAATCAGCGACCGGATTTGTTGTTTAAAGGGACTGCAGTAGAAATCCAGTGCTCAACTCTGAAAATTTCTCGGCTGATTCAACGGTTTCAAGGATATCAAACTGGTGGATACAAAGATTGGTGGCTGTTAGGTCCTAACCTATGGCCGAAGAAAAACTGGAGTACGTTGCATAAACATTTTTGTTCTTACAATGTAAACAATGGTGTTCATATTTGGCTGATTGATTCAAAAGGGATATATTTACGGAGTCACATTCACAGAGTCAATCAACAGTATTGTTCTGTCGATAGGATGATTCCATTTCATTCGCTACCTTTGCTCAAGGTTTATGAAAGTGCAGGTAAAAATAAGCCATCATTAAATGCTAACTACCAGCATATTCAATCTAAGAAGCAGTTTTTAGCAATGCGTTTGGTTTCGTTAGACGCTACAATCAAACCGTTACAGCAATTTTTGTATATGCAGAGACAACACATATTACAGCTTCCTGATTGGATGTATTGCCCTAGTCAGTATTCATTGATCTACAATGATGCCTGTATAATTTTCCGCTATCTCTATTCTCAGAACCCTGACAGACCAACATCTGTATTCCAATACTTCGATCAATTTTGTTTATCAAATAATATAGGTTGGTATTTCCCTAGGATAAAAAAGGAGGAAATATTACAAGGACTTTTAGTTGAAACGCGTCGTCTTTTTTTGCAGTATTCGCAGAATTCTTGAAATGCAACCAGTTATTTTTTTAAGTAAAATATGTTAAGATAAGTCAAAAAGATGGGAGTGATGGTATGTCAGAGACAAAGCAATTACCAAAACGTGAAGAGGTCCCAGTAGAGTTAACTTGGGATTTAACAAAAATATTTGTAGATGAAGCCGAATTTGAAGAAAACTTCCAAGCTTTATCTGTTGAGCTGCAAGAAGCTGAAAAAGTTAAGGGAACACTGAAAGAAAATCCACAAGCTTTTTTAAAAGGAATCGAGTATGTACTAGGTATTTATCGAAAGGCAGAAGTGATTTACGTATATGCACACTTGAAAAACGATCAAGATACTGCTAATACGAAGTACCAAGGTTTGTACGCTCGTGCGTCTAGTCTGATTGCCCAAACAAGTGAAGCGGTCAGCTGGTTTGAGCCTGAAGTATTATCCTTAGCGGATGAGAAAATCCAAGGTTTCTTTATTGCAGAACCTTCTTTAAAAATTTACCGCCATTTTATCGAGCAGATTTTATCTCAAAGAGCACATATTTTACCAGCAGAACAAGAAGCATTACTAGCAGGTGCAAGTGAAATATTCGGCAGTTCAGCTGATATTTTTTCAGTCATGAACAACGCTGATCTAAAATTTCCAGTCGTTCGAAATGAAGAGGGGAAAAAGGTACAGCTTACTCATGGTGTCTATGGTCAACTAATGGAAAGTACTGACCGAAGTGTAAGACAAGAAGCTTTTAATGCTCTGTATTCTGTCTATCAACAGTTTAAGAATACGTTAGCGACTACTTTGAGTACCCATGTGAAAAGTCACAACTATAAGGCAAAGGTAAGGGGATATTCATCAGCACGAGCAGCTTCGTTAGCAAATAATCATATCCCTGAAGATGTTTACGACACTTTAGTTTTAGTTGTTAATCAGTATTTGCCACTGCTTCATCGTTATGTTGAAGTACGTAAAGAGCTGTTAAATTTAGACGAACTTCATATGTATGACATGTACACTCCATTATTAGCTGATGCGCCGATCAAATTTACTTACGAAGAAGCGAAAGAGAAAGCCTTACAAGCTTTAGGGTTATTAGGAGAAGAGTATTTAAGTGTAGTGGAAAAGGCTTTTGATGATCGCTGGATCGATGTCGTCGAAAACCAAGGGAAACGTAGTGGTGCTTATTCTTCAGGCGCTTATGATACTCAACCATATATCTTGTTGAACTGGCATGATCGTTTAGATGAACTTTATACCTTGGTTCACGAAATGGGGCATAGTGTTCACAGTCATTTTACTCGGAGTAATCAACCCTATGTGTATGGAGACTACTCGATTTTCTTAGCAGAGATTGCTTCAACGACGAATGAAAACATCTTAACTAGTCATTTATTAGAGACCGAAAAAGATCCGAAAATCCGAGCGTATATTATTAATCACTACTTAGATGGATTCAAAGGAACAATTTTCAGACAAACACAATTTGCTGAATTTGAACATTTTATTCATACAGAAGATGCTAAAGGAATTCCTTTAACTAGTGAGCATTTAAGTAACTTCTATCGTGAATTAAATGAGAAGTATTATGGTCCAATGGTGGCTAGTGATGAAGAGATTCAATATGAATGGTCACGAATTCCTCATTTTTATTACAACTACTATGTTTACCAATATGCTACTGGTTTTTCAGCAGCGAACGCTTTGGCAGCAAAAATTGTAAATCAAGAGCCAGGAGCCTTAGATAACTATCTAGCTTACTTAAAATCTGGTAGTAGTGATTATCCGATCGAAGTGATGAAAAAAGCTGGCGTAGACATGACTAAAGCTGCTTATATTGAAGATGCAATGGGTGTTTTTGCTTTGCGTTTAGATGAACTAGAGGAGTTAGTAAGACAACTGAAAAACACTTAAATATAGTTGGATTATTGAATAAGTTTCGAGCTAAGCAATCTAAAAAGCAGAGAAACCATAGTGAAACATCAAATACCTCTTTCAAGGACGAAAATAATTTCTCGATAGGGGTATTTGGTATACTTAAAAAGATTAAGCAGTCATAGTCGCAACAAACCAAGTTCAAGATAGTCCAAGTCTTATGGGAAAAATAAGATTGTTTAGCAAATTCGATAAACAGAAATTAGAAAGTATATGTAATCTTGGATAGAGTCTATTAATAAGAAAAAATACAAATATATCTGACAGAAGGTAAGATAAAACACCAAAAAACAGATGTTTGAAGATTCTTTAGATCTTCAAGCATCTGTTTTCATATTAGGGATAAGTGGTCTGCGGGGAATTCTTGGTTTAAGTTATCATGCTTTTCTTGATTCTCGAAAAAACGCAGCATGGACTCGCGAGATCTGCAAGCATTTATTACATGTTGTATCGTATTGCCCCCCTCAATTCGGACTCCTGTTCCTTCGTCATTCACACAATTGTAAATAACTGCCGCAGGATGTTGGGTGATTTGCATGTCCCTAGCAATTTGTTGATCAGCTACAAAAAGTTCTTTGACTAGATCTGAAGCTCGATCTTCAATGAATGTTTCCATATCTCCACCAACTTCTGAAAATAGTCGATAAACCAAACTTTTTGAATATGGTGTGTGTTTCTCAGTTAGTTCTTCTTGGAGTTTCATCAGAAAGCAGCGACCACGCTTTTTTCCTTGTAATTGAGCAGCTTTAACATCTAAAGATGCAGAATAAATAATATTTGAGAGCCTGTTACGTTTGTTTATATCCTTTTTTGAGAGACCTTCACGAGTTAGGAGGTCCGAAACAGTATGTAAGCTCAATAATGGGATAAGTCGTAATTGGATTTTTAGATCATTCTTTTTCATCAATTCAGTTATCTGTCTTTCTATAGTCAAACAACGACCACCGATAGGATTGACAAATAAATAGATCTCAATCAAGGGATTTCCTCCTCACATTTATTTCCTTAGAGTCACCGCTCGAACAATTTTGTTCATAGCCGGACGATAAGGGATGCTAAAGTAGTTCAATAATGCAAAAAAATCTGATTTTTGTCTTCCACTATCTTGTACTTCTAATTCTAGTTCATAATCATGTTGATTTTGGTACCAATTTTCATCTATAGCGAGCTTTCCTTCAGAAATATCCAGTTCCGCACGCTTTGTAACTAAACTTCCTATCAATCGCAAGTCGTCTGGTTTTATAGCTTCACTGAGCAAAACATGTGAGACTCGCTGGGTGTCTTTGGGAAATTGCTCAGTTTTGATTGCCTTGTCTACATCTGATTGTGTAATTTTGTCTGTAACTTCCAATAATCCAACTTTTTGTGGGATTTTCAAAGTAACTTCAGCTCGTGAGTCCAAAAATCGGATACGTAACCCCATATTTTTCTCTTTCAATTGATAATCTAATGTGTCAAAATAAAGATTGGTTTGAGTAACAAACTGTGAGGAGTTCAGCTGATAGTAATTAATTAGCTGATGATATTCTTGTTGTGTAAGCATAGTTTTGTACTCTATTTCGATTGATTCATTCATTGTCATTGTACACCCTATTCTAAAATTTGACTAATACAAAGGTATATTTACATATATTACATGTTATCGTCAAATAATTGCGAGTTTTTTTTGTATTAAATAAGATAAATTATAGATTTAGCAAATCTATTAGCAACCCCGCTATTTTTGCTAACGAGGGGTTTGTGATAAGATAGGAAAGAATGGAAAGAAAAGCGAGGACCTTCTTATGGAAAGAAACTGGGAAATTTTTCTTGCACCTTATGAATTAGCTGTGGCTGAACTAAAAATCAAGCTCAGAGGATTAAGAACACAATACCGTGAACAAGGTGAGCACGTACCAATCGAATTTGTTACAGGCAGGGTAAAGCCTATCGACAGTATTCTAAATAAAGCAAAATTGCGAGCAATAGCATTGGATCGTCTGGAAGATGACATGTCCGACATCGCAGGTATGCGTATTATGTGTCAGTTCGTTGAAGATATTCATCAGATCGTTCAGGTGATTCGTAATCGGAAGGATATGAAAGTTGTGCAAGAACGAGATTATATCACGAATCGAAAAGCTAGCGGCTATCGCTCTTATCATCTAGTTATTGAATATCCTGTACAAATGCTAGATGGTGAAAAAATGATTTTAGCAGAAATTCAAATACGAACATTGGCTATGAATTTCTGGGCAACAATAGAACACTCAATGAACTATAAATATGAAGGGCAGATTCCTAGTGATATCAGCAAACGTCTTTTTCGTGCGGCCGAAGCCGCTTATCAGTTGGATGAAGAAATGTCCAGTATTCGTGATGAGATACAAGAAGCACAGCATCTGTTTTCATATCGCAAAAAGAAAAAGGAAGTGAACGAAGGTGACCTTAAGAATAGCGATCATCCATAACAATGAAGAAAAGTCGTTAACAGTCTATAGTCATTTGCTTTCATTACTGGAAGAGAATAAGGATTTAGTCGTCGTTGAGCAAAATCCAGAATTGGTAATCACTATTGGTGGTGACGGTACTCTTTTATCAGCTTTTCACCGTTACAATCATAAATTAGACGAGGTTCGTTTTTTAGGGGTTCATACAGGTCATTTAGGATTTTATACTGACTGGCGCGATTACGAATTAGAAGAGATGGTCAATAGCTTATGTAGCGACCGTGACAAAAGTGTGAGCTATCCTTTACTGGATGTGGTTATCAAATTTGAGGACGGTCGTCAAAAGCACTTTCTAGCCATGAACGAATCAAGTGTGCGCAAAGGAAGCAGTACCATGGTAGCCGATGTATATATTAAAGATGAACTCTTTGAACGCTTTCGAGGAGATGGATTGTCTATTTCTACGCCAACAGGTTCAACTGCTTACAATAAAAGTGTGGGAGGAGCGGTCGTTCATCCCAGTATCAATGCGTTGCAATTGGCAGAGATCGCTTCGTTGAACAATCGGGTCTTTAGAACTTTAGGCTCTCCTAGTATTATTGGACCACGTGAGTGGATCGAGATTTTCTTAAATACCGAGGGAAAACATATGGTAACGATTGATCAATTAGATGTTAGCGGTGGCGGAATTCAATCGATTCAATACAAAATTGCTAAAGAACGAATTCACTTTGCTTCTTATAAGCACATGCATTTCTGGCATCGAGTCAAAGATGCCTTTATTCGAGAGGATTAATTATTCGTGAAATTTGAATGGATCTACAATCAAGCAGAAACACTTTTATTGCGAACTTTTTTGAAAAATCAGGGAATTTCTAAAAAGCTTCTAGCAAAAATAAAATTTCAGGGTGGAAAAATTTATGTGAATGATCATGAACAAAACGTCTTGTTTTCTTTGAATGCCCATGATAAGGTAACTGTTGTGATTCCTGATGAAGAGGCACATGAAACATTGTTGGCGGATGATATTCCCATCTGTATTGTGTACGAAGATGAACATTTATTAGTGGTTGATAAGCCATCCGGAATTGCATCGATTCCAGCTCAATACCATCCTAGAGGAACTATGGCGAATAGAGTAAAAGCTTATTACGTCAGACAAGGTTACAATAATCAGGTTGTACATGTTGTTACGCGTCTTGATAAAGATACTTCTGGATTAATGCTGTTTGCAAAACATGGGTTTGCTCATGCAAAGCTAGATCAAGAGTTGCGTAATAAAACATTAATTAAAAAGTATCAAGCATTAGTTTCTGGTGATCTTCTGCAACTGCAAAAACATGGAGAGATTAATTTGCCGATTGCCAGAGACTTAACTTCCTTAATAAAAAGAAAGATTGATCAATCCGGTCAGACTGCGTTAACAGAGTATTGGCTCAATGTAAAAAATCATCAAACTGCCTTAGTCGATATTCAATTACATACTGGAAGAACACACCAAATTCGCGTACACTTTAGCGCAATAGGCTGTCCGCTGCTAGGTGATGACTTATATGGTGGAAGAATGGACCTAGGGATTACTCGGCAGGCCCTGCACTGCTGTGCCCTGACGTTTAAACATCCCTTTAGCACGGAGCTGTTGGCGTTTTCCTTGCCACTTGCTAAAGACATGGAGACCATTGTAAAAGAGCTGTGAGGTGAGAGAGATGGATGAAAACCAAGAAGAATTAGAAACACATTTTTTGCAACTGAAGGAAGAATTGCATCAGAATGATCTTCAAGATTTTCGTGAACATTTTTTGGAAATGCATATTTATGATCAAGGTCAATTCTATCAATCTCTCGATAGCGAAGAACGTCAATTAGTTTATTCGTATTTATCACCAAAAGAACTGGCTGACATGTTTGACGTGATTGAAGAAGACGATGAGCATGTAGAAGAGTATCTTTCTGAGATGCGCCCGCATTATGCTGCAGATATGCTTTCTGAAATGTACACAGATAATGCTGTGGACATTTTAAATGAGCTAGATAAAAAACAAGTTGCTAAATATTTAAGTTTGATGGAATCTGATCACGCTAATGAAATCCGCGAGCTGCTACATTATGAGGATGACACAGCTGGGTCTATCATGACTACGGAATTCGTGTCGATCGTTGCGAATCAAACCGTCCGATCAGCTATGTACGTCTTAAAAAAAGAGGCGCAAATAGCAGAAACTATCTATTACACGTATGTTGTTAATACAGATAATCAATTGGTAGGAGTTATCTCCTTGCGTGATTTAATTATTAATGATGATGACACAATGGTTTCAGATGCCATGAGCGAGCGTATAATCTCTGTTAATGTCGGTGATGATCAAGAAGACGTAGCTCAAATGTTCAGAGATTATGACTTCCTAGCACTGCCAGTCACTGATTACGAAGATCATCTGCTTGGTATTGTAACAGTTGATGATATTATTGATGTTATTGATGATGAAGCTGCCAGTGACTATTCCGGTTTGGCGGGGGTTAACGTAGAGGAAGTGGATGAAAATCCAATAAAATCTGCTTCAAGACGACTGCCATGGTTAATCACGTTGTTATTTCTAGGGATGACGACTGCAAGCCTAATTAATCATTACGAAGCGTTAGTCAGTGAAGCAAGCATCTTAGCAGTTTTTATTTCATTAATCACAGGCACTGCTGGGAATGCTGGGACTCAATCATTAGCCGTGGCAGTTCGTCGGATTGCCATGTCAGATGATAAAGAGAGCGGCTTTGGGAAATTAATAATTGGTGAAATTTTAACTGGGTTAGTCACAGGACTAGTAACTGGTGTGGCTATCTTTGCAATCGTTGGTATTTGGAAGCATAATTTTGTGTTGGGGTTTGTAATAGGCACGGCTATGTTGGCTGCGATAACAGTGGCCAATTTGGCAGGTAGCTTAATACCAATGGTAATGGAAAAACTAGGATTTGATCCAGCTGTAGCCAGTGGGCCGTTTATTACTACCTTAAGTGATTTGACTAGTGTATTGATCTATTTTAATATTGCGAGTCTGTTTATGGAGCATTTTATTGGAAGTTAACGACGTGTTAATTTTAAGAAAACAAGCGAATTAAGCTGAAAGTAGTGGGGAAGATGAAAAAAGCTTATGCTATTATTATCCGTAATGGGTTAATTTTACTTGTCAGGCGACCTGGAATACCAATTTGGGAACTTGCCGGAGGAGTGCTTCATCCAGGTGAAAATGAGCGTACAGGTATGCAGCGTATAATCTCGGAGGAATTGGGATTAGTAAGTGAAGTTCAAGAATTAATTGGAATATATACTAAAGAATACGTTGAAGATATCACGTACGTTTATAAAGCAAAAGAAGTTGAAACACAAAAAATAATCAATTCGCCAACTTATTCGGCTATAAATTTTTTTGATATCCATAACTTGCCTTTAAACATCCATCCTGATCAAAAACAGCAGATCGTGGATTATTTATCGGGAAACTATCCAATGCGAACACGTTTAAAAACTTGTAAGTGGATGTTTCGTTTAAAAAACTTTATTCAAACAAAAAGAAGCAGCGAGCACTAAACTGCTTCTTTTCGTTTTGCTATTATCTAGTCTAGTGCCACAATTTTTGTACCATGTGCTTCTTTGACGCCTAAACTTTTTACAATTTTATCGAGATTTTTATGGGTTATTCCTCCTCCTGGGAAGATAGTAATCCTGTTATCTGCATAAGCAATCAGTTCCTTCAGATGTCCCAAATTTTCCTCAATTGGTTGTGACAGCGGTCCACCGTGAGTAAGGATACGATCGATCCCTAATTTCACAAACCAATCGATGGTATCAAATTGTTCTTCCTTTGGAATACGATCAAATGCCATATGAAAAGTTGTTTGCAATCCAATGCTATTGCCCAATAAAATTTCTAAAGCTTCTTCATCGACTTCATTATCCTCAGTTAAACAGCCGAATACTACGCCGTCGGTCCCAGCATTTTTGGCATGAATCAAGTCTGTTTCCATAATTTTTAATTCCATATCGTTGTAACAAAAATTTCCGCCTCGTGGACGAATCATCGTCATTACGGGAATACGTTTTTCGCTTGTGTAAGCTAGGGTTTCTTCAATAACACCTAGGCTGGGAGTTGTTCCTCCTACTGCTAGATTATCGCACAATTCGATTCGTCCAGCACCGGCTTTAATCGCAGCGGGAACTAAGGTATAGTTTTCAGCACAAAATTCTTTAATCAAAGGTAATTCCTCCTATTTCAAGTTAAGGTATAGACTTTTAATATAATTATTAACATTTTTTATGTCATGAATACTATCCAGTTAACCTCTTTAGTTAGTCAATTAGTGGTGGTTTCTAGACTTTGTTAAACCATCAAAGTTTGGGAGAATATCCATATACATAGTGTAGCATAAGTCGTAGAAGGAATGGGATAACTATGCTATCATATATGCTGAAGGAAGTGACACAATGCTTAAAAAAATCGATCGTGGCGCGTTGTTTTTAGAGAAAAATCATGAAGTGTTTCGCTGTCCTAAGTGTCACGAAAGCTTTTTGAAAAATAATTATCAATTGACGTGTAACAATAACCACCAGTATGATCTTTCAAAAAAAGGTACCCTCTATTTTTTGGAACACCAAGTAAAAACAGGCTACGATAAAAATATGTTTATGCCCAGAGGTCGTATGATTCGCTCAGGAATGTATCAACCAGTAATTGAACAATTAGCTGAATGGCTAAGTCCAAGAAAGGTACTGGATGTTGGTTGTGGAGAAGGTAGTTTTTTATCAGAGTTAAATCGAGTAAAAGCTAGTGAAGTTACAATTGGATTTGACTTAGCAAAAGAAGGAATTTATTTAGCAACGGATCAAAAGCTAGATAGTTTTTGGTGTGTAGCAGATTTAACAAATCTTCCATTTGCTGATCAAACTTTCGATACTATTTTAAATATTTTTTCTCCATCTCATTACAAAGAATTTCATCGAACTTTGCGAGAAGGTGGAAGGGTATTAAAAGTAGTCCCACAGGAAAACTACCTGAGAGAATTGCGTGAAGCATATTACCCGGAGGGGAAGCCTTATTCCAATGAAGCAGTCATTGAACGATTTAACATGGAAATGTTAGTTGAAGAGCAGATGCGTTTAACCTACGAATTTAAAATTCCTGAAGAAAATCAACTAGATCTACTAGAGATGTCTCCGTTAGAGTGGCACGTAAATCCCGTGATAAAACAGCGATTAAAGGCGAAACCGCTGAAAAAAATCACGATTGATGTCGAAATATTAAAAGGGTATTAGAGAAAACGATTTCATTGAATAAAATGTGAATTAACCATTGCATTTCTAACCTCATGGTGATATAGTATCAACAAGTTGTTTTTCATTGGTTTTTATCAGGTTCCTGTTCTGATAAAAGTTAGTGAAAAGTGCTTCACTAACGTAGCGACTCGCCGTGCTAGACACCGAGTTGGTACGTTTTTTTTTGTGCCAAGCTTACTTTGGTGCATAACAATTCTAAGTGCTTAGTTAAAATGGCAGCGTACAGAACTTAATTATTGTAAAATGATAGATGTAGCTGACCAATGAATTTTTCATAACATGCAATTTTCAAAAACAACCCTTAAGGAGCAGCAAAATGACTAATCATATTGTTTTATTTGAACCTCAAATTCCAGCAAATACTGGAAATATTGCTCGTACTTGCGCAGCAACGAATTCGCCGCTGCATCTGATTGAACCTCTTGGCTTTTCAACTGATGATAAGCATTTAAAACGGGCTGGACTAGATTACTGGAATGATGTGGATATCACTTATCATAAAAATCTCTCGGCCTTTATGAACTATCTATCAGATCAGCCGCTTTACTTAATTACCAAGTTTGCCAACCGTACCTATTCCGAGGTGGATTATGCACCAGTAACAGATCGTTTCTTCATGTTTGGAAAAGAAACGACTGGATTACCTGAAGAATTTATGCGTGATAATGAGGATAAATGTTTACGATTGCCGATGAACGATACTCATGTTCGTTCGCTGAATCTATCTAATACTGTAGCTATTGTTGTTTATGAAGCATTGCGTCAACAGAATTTTCCAAACTTAGAACTCAGTCACCATTATGAAAATGATAAATTAGATTAAAGGAGGAGAAGTATGAAACTCTATTTTACACGTCATGGAAAAACCCAATGGAATCAAGAGAAACGTTTTCAGGGAATGATGGGGGATTCTCCTTTACTAGCAGAGAGTTTTCGAGCAATCGAAACGTTAGGAGAAACTTTGAAAGAGGTACCTTTTGAAAAAATTTATACTAGCAGTGCTAGAAGAGCATACCTTACAGCTGAGGGAATTAAAAGTCGTCTAAATCATCCAGTAGAGATTGTTCGTACAGATGATTTGCGCGAATTGGGATTGGGATCACTTGAGGGACAGCTAGTTGATGTAATGCATGAGAAGTACGGTGTAAATATGGACAATTTACGTAGTCGATTGGATCTTTATGATCCTGCTCCTTTTGACGGTGAAACGATAGAACAGATGCTAAAACGTACGACCGGTGTGGTTCACAAGGCAGTTGCTGAAGCAAAAGAAGGACCATTACTATTTGTGGGGCATGGTGCTTCGTTGACGGCAGCGATTCAAGCTTTGACGGGCAAACCTACCGCTGAACTTCGAGCAATGGGAGGACTTTACAATAATAGTTTAACCATATTGGAAACTTCGGAACATAGTCAGCCTTATAAGTTGATAAAATGGAATGACGTTAATTTTTTAGATAAATTAAATCAGAATCCTGATGCAATTTTGTAAAAGAGGTGTGACGAAATGTCGGAAGAAGCGTTGTACATTGTGGGAACTTTAAAAGCGGTTTTTTTTCAAAATCCAAGTAACTTTTATAAGGTGCTGCTATTTGGCATTCGTGAAACAAATACTGACTTTTTAGAAGCAGAAATTGTAGCTACAGGTAGCTTCGGCGATGTGCAGGAAGATGAAGAATATCGACTATTTGGACATTTTGTCGAACATCCCCGTTACGGTAAACAATTTTTAGTTGAACGTTACGAGCAAGCCCAACCAACCTCTGCAAATGGTATCATTAGCTATCTTTCCAGCGATAAATTTCCCGGTATAGGAAAAAAAACTGCTGAAAAAATTGTTGAGGTATTGGGTGATGATGCGATTGATCAGATTATTGATCAGCCGGATAACTTGAATCGTATACCAAATTTAAACAAGAAGAAAAAAGCTCAGTTAGTGGAAACATTGCGGCTAAATTATGGTATGGAGAAAATTATTGTCGGCTTAAGTTCTTACGGTTTTGGTAGTCAACTGTCGTTTGCGATTTTTCAGACATATCGAAATCAGGCGTTAGAAATTATTCAAGAAAACCCTTATCAGTTAGTAGAGGATATTGAAGGAATCGGTTTTAAAAAAGCTGATAATCTAGCTGAACAAATGGGTATCGCAGCTGATAGTGATCAACGAATAAGAGCGGCTATCTTGCATCAAATCGATGAAGATGCCAATCAAAGCGGTGATACTTATGTAGAAGCCCAACGATTGTTAGAGCAAGTATTATCGCTGTTGGAAAACGCACGAGCAGTTGAAATTGCCCCTGATCGAGTAGCTTCGCTGATTATCCAACTGGTTGAAGAAGAAAAAATTCAACAAGAAGAAACAAAACTATACGAGAATTCTCTCTATTATAGTGAGTGGGGAATTGGAAGTGCGGTCGCTCGTTTACTGGCTCGGAAAAAAGAAATAAAATACCCTAAGAAGAAAGTACAAGAAAAGCTGAGAATGATTGAAAAGCGCTCCAACATTTTATATGGAACTTCGCAGGATCAAGCAATCAAGGATGCTATTCGTTCACCGATGTTTATCTTAACTGGTGGACCGGGCACGGGAAAGACAACAGTAATTAATGGTATTGTTCAGCTATTCGCAGAATTAAATGGTCTGTCATTAGATCCGGGCGACTATAAAGAAGAAGTTTTCCCGATCGTTCTGGCAGCACCGACTGGTAGAGCAGCTAAGCGCATGAACGAGACGACTGGACTGCCTGCGAGCACCATTCATCGTCTGTTAGGTTTAAACGGACGTGAGAGCACACCAGACACAGAGGCGCGCGAATTAGAAGGTGGGCTATTGATTGTAGACGAGATGTCAATGGTAGACACTTGGTTAGCGAATACACTACTAAAAGCAATTCCTACTAATATGCAAATTATTCTAGTAGGTGATAAGGATCAGCTGCCTTCAGTTGGTCCAGGCCAAGTTTTTCACGATTTACTTCAGGTAGAGGCTATTCCGAAAATTGAATTGACAGAGATCTATCGTCAGGGTGATAATTCTTCCATCATACCTTTGGCTCACGAGATTAAAGAGGGGAAACTACCTGCTGACTTCAATGTGAATCAAAAAGATCGCTCTTTTATTGCTTGCCATGCTTTTCAAATGGAAACAGTTATTAAACAGATTGTGGAGCGAGCTAAAAGTAAAGGGTATTCAGCACAGGATGTTCAAGTACTGGCTCCAATGTATCGAGGACCTGCTGGAATTGATGCAATCAATAAAATGATGCAAGAAATATTTAACCCGAATGATGGTACAAAAAAAGAAGTACAGTGGAATGAGGCTGTTTATCGGATTGGAGACAAAGTTCTTCAATTAGTTAACAACCCAGAATCAAATGTTTTTAATGGTGATATGGGAATTATTGTAGGAATCATTCCAGCTAAAGAATCAGAGGACAAAGTAGATGAACTAGTTATTCAATTTGACGGTATCGAAGTTCAGTATAAACGATCAGAGTGGAACAACATTAAATTATCCTATTGTTGTTCGATCCATAAAGCGCAGGGTAGTGAGTTTAAAATGGTTTTATTGCCCATGGTCAAACAATACAATCGGATGTTGCAGCGTAATTTACTGTATACTGCTGTCACTCGCAGTAAGGATTTACTAATTCTACTGGGGGAACAAGAAGCTTTTGCCGAGTGTGTTCGCAAAGAATCAGCTGTACGAAAAACCACATTGATTGAACGGATTTGTTCAGCAGCAGAATTAGATAGACCAATTCCTAAAGAGAAAAATGATCCTTTTGTAAGTGCTTTGAATGAAGAAAAATCAGAGCCTGCACTCGTTGAAGATAAGGAACCAAAAGTTTTAACGGCGGAGCTGATTCGTCAACAGATTATTGATCCGATGATTGGTATGGAGGGAATTGCACCGCAAATGTTTTTAAAATAAAAAGTGGCTGTGACGTTTTATGTCGTTACAGCCACTTTTTATTTTAAATATCTGCATACCATATATATTGTGAACCAGTTGAAAAATAAAGGTCATACGAGCGCTGCCCCAGTGTTTCACCATCAGCCTGTCCGTGCTGCGGGACTACCGAAACAATTCGAATCCGGGAGCTGGAAAAATGACAATAGTGTTTATTTGTTGTATGTTTTTTTCGTAAAAGTTGCAATAGCAAGCGAACAATTGCAAAAATGTTAGGCTTCTCAATAATTACCAAGTCAATTACTTCTTTTTTGGGATCCGCCATTGGTGCAATAGGTACTCCGCCGCCGAAATAAGGAATATTTGTAGTAGTACACAAAAAAGTACGGTTAAATTCCTGTTGGTGTCCATTTACTTCGATCATAATTGGGAATGTCTTTTGTGTTAACAAAGCCTTGATCAAATATAGAGCATAAGAAGCTGAGCCTAATTTATATTTATTTAACCACTTTTTTGAGGACGAAGCATTCGTTGTGGCAACAATCAGCGCATCTAGTCCAATACCGACATTATTTAACACTAATCCATACTCTTCCTTAATTTTTTCTTCGTAAAGCAACACATTAATTTTTTGTGGGCGACTGGCTGCAGTAATTTGTTTGAAGGCTTCTTCAACTTGACGTGACAATCCGATACCACGAGCAAAGTCATTTCCAGAACCGGCTGGAAGGTAGCTGACAGGAAGCTCTATACCAGTTAAGTAAAATTGATTCACTACTTGGTGTAAGGTCCCATCACCACCAATCACAATTAGCAAGTGATAAGGTTCATCGCCAGAGCGTTGCAGCATCTCTTCATCCCAAGGAGTCAGCAAGTTTACTAAACGCGCTACAATTTCTTTTTCTTCGCCAGCGTATGTTGTGTAGTAAGGTGTATATGTATAATTATGTTGATCAAACAAATCAATTAATTGGTTGGCTTTTTTACTGGCATTTCCGCTACCGGCGGCCGGATTAATTAGTAAGTGATAATGAAAATTCATAGGTTGTTCGTTCCTTTCAGGTGCTAATTATAACAGACGTTCTGCCATTGAAACATCATTATGCGTGAAATTTCTTTTTTTATGAAGATGAGTTGACTTACTTTGAGAAAAAAAGTATGATTGTTCAGGATTTACCTGCGGTTCATCAACCATCCCGCATTAACAAAACTTGGAGAAAGAAGGGGATACATTGCATATAGTAGAAAAGAAACGAATGAGTATCGTGATTACAAATGGAATTTTGATGGCGCTATACTTAGCTCTAACCATTTTGGTTTCACCGGTAGCCTCGGGACCTATTCAGTTTCGTATTTCAGAGAGCCTGAACCATTTAGTTGTATTTAATCGGAAATATTTATGGGGCGTATTCGGAGGTGTAGTTATTTATAACGCATTATTCGGTATGGGTATTTTAGATGTAGTTTTTGGTGGAGCTCAAACATTAATTGCTCTGAGTCTAACAGCACTTTTACAAAATAAAGTAAAAAACGTGAAAGTTCGCTTAGCCTTAAATACTTTATTTTTTAGTGTTAGTATGGCTCTTATTGCAGCGATGCTATATTTTACCGCAGCTTTGCCGTTTTGGGTAACCTATGGCTGGTTAGCAGTAAGTGAAGCAATCATTATGATCATTTCGGCACCACTGATGTATTATTTAGATCAAAGATTGAATTTCAGTAAAACAATTTAAACAATGTCCCGACCAAAAACTGGTCGGGACATTTTTATTATTCATATCCATTTTACTGGTAACTAGCTTTACACACTAGTTTTAATTCTTCAAAGATGAAGGGTTTTTCGAAGACTTTCTAATAGCTATTCCTTAATGAAAGAGTACATTTGCTGATCTTTAAATAGACCTTTTTTATAAGCGCTCTTTCTTAGAGTACCCTCTAACTGAAAGCCTGCTTTTTCTAAAATCCGACAGGAGGCAATATTGTCGGAAAATGGTTCAGCAAAAATACGAACGATATCGGTTGTTTCAAATACAAGTTGACACATTTGTTTTAGTGCTTCTGTACCTAACCCTTTCCCCCAGTAGGCCTCTCCGATGTAGTAACCAATTTCTGCCGTTCGAAAGTGTATATTTTCCTGACGAAAGACTCCAATACTTCCGATGACCATATGTTCGGAAACAATTGCTAAAGAAAACTTTCTGTTAGTCAACAAAGAATGTAAAATAAATTCTTCCGCATCTTTCTTTCGATAAGGATAGGGTAGTCCATCCCGCAAGTTTACTTGGATCTTTTGGTTGTCAAGCAGAGTAGCTAGTTCTCCCGCATCTTCTAATTTCCACTCCCGTAAGAAACATCCCATAATGGTTAATCACCTTTCTTTAAATAAAAAGGCACTGAATATGAAATCTACTCAGTGCCTTTCGAAATTAGTGTAAGCTTAAGGTTTCGACTTCTTTGACCTCGAAGTTTTTTCGTTCTAGATGTTCAACAATTGCCGCTAATTTTTGTTCGTCTACACCATTTGGTAAGGTAATGAGTGTTCTTCTTCCTTTTAGATCTTTGCCGACATCTAAAGTAATGCAACTTGCTATACTAGAAAATTTTGAAATAATTTTAGTCATTAGAGCAAGTTCGCCCTTCTTGCCAGAAGATACAATGGTTAAAACGTAACTCCCAGCTTTAACACTCCAAGATTGAGACAACATGTTTAGCAAAGTGCTGTGAGTTAAAATACCATAAAAATGATTGTTCTCATCTAATACCGTAATATACGGTAGTTCTTTGATTGTAAAGAAAATTTTGAAAAAAGAAGTATTAATAGAAATAAACTTTGTTGCGTTCTTAAGTAGATGAGTAACTGGTAATTGCAAATCTCCGCCGTTCGCTTTGTGGCGATAAATGTGCATTTTATAAATATTTCCTCGAAAGATTTGTTTGCTCTCATCTAAAACTGGGACACAACGATAACCGGTATCTTCTAAGATGTCCAAAGCTTCTTGCAATGTCGCAGATTCCGTAATCGTAGTCAAATCCTTCTTAGGATAAACTAGACTTTCTAATAACATTAAAGCGCCCTCCAATAATTGATTCATTCTTTCATTATACTATCATATTCTTTCTCATAAAGGTATTTAATTTTTGGTCAATTGACATAAAGAACATTAGATGATAATGTTACCATGTGAGTTTTTGTGAGGAGGTTCGCTATGGCTACGAAAAAAGCGGCTCTAGCCTGTACAGTATGTGGTTCTAGAAACTACAGTAAATCTGTCAGTGAAGGCAAACGCGGAGAGCGTTTAGAAATTAATAAATTTTGTAAGCATTGTAATAGATACACATTACACAAAGAAACAAAGTAGGAGGAAATTTGGTGAAGTTTTTACGTGGTGTCAGAGAAGAGATGAAATTAGTTACTTGGCCTTCAAAAAAACAATTGCGACATGACTCATTAGTAGTCATTGAGACCGCAATTTTATTCGCTGCAATGTTTTTCATTATGGATACAGCGATTCAAGCGTTAATTAATTTGATTATTCGCTAGTAGCCAAGTTTAAAAAAGCATGCTATACTGTCTTTGAGAAAAAACCTTAGTTATCTGAGGTTTTTTTATTTTAGGACAGGGAGCCGATGAACAAAAATGGAATCTTTTGAGAAACAGTGGTATGTATTACATACGTATTCCGGCTATGAAAACAAGGTAAAAGCGAACATTGAGTCTAGAGCACAGAGCATGGGGATGGAAGATTATATTTTCCGTGTAGTTGTTCCTGAAGAAAAAGAAAAAGAAATCAAGAACGGCAAAGAAAAAGAAATTGTACACAAAACTTTTCCAGGTTATGTACTAGTAGAAATGGTAATGACAGATGATTCTTGGTATGTCGTTCGTAATACACCAGGTGTAACAGGATTTGTAGGTTCTCACGGAGCCGGGAGCAAACCAGCACCATTAATGCCGGAAGAAATTAATCACATTTTACGTTCAATTGGCATGAGTACGCGTCAGCATGAGCTAGAAGTAGAGCTTGGTGAAACAGTGAAAATTATCGAGGGGGCTTTTGCCGGTCTCGAAGGTGTTGTAACTGAAGTGGATGAAGAGCGTGAAAAGATTAAAGCCAATATTGATATGTTTGGTCGAGAAACAAGTACAGAATTAGATTTCGATCAAATTGACAAGATTTAAAAAAAGCTGAGGCATTTTGTCTCAGCTTTTTTGCTAGGGGGAATTTATGAAGAAATTTATGTTAGCAGTTATATTGGTAATGAGCTTGTTTTTTTTTAGTGCCTGTCAACATGATGATAGGCAAGCAATAGTATCAAGTGAAAGTAAAGAAATAACTGATTCGAACGCTACAGTAAAAAAGACGTCCACGCCGACTTTATTTATTCATGGTTATAGTGGCACAGTTAATTCGTTCGGTGGAATGATTAAACGGTTTGAAAATCAGCATGTGGCAAAAAAAGAGTTAGTCGTTACGGTCCAACCAGATGGCATACTGCAGGTTGCCGGAGAAATCAGTCATTCAGAAAATAACCCGATCGTTCAGGTGCTATTTGCTGATAATAAAAATAATGAATGGAATCAGACAGAATGGATTTATCAGGTGCTGAGATATTTGAAAGAGCAAGGTGTTAATCAAGTAAATATTGTTAGTCATTCGATGGGAGGGGTTAGTTCTTTGCGCTATCTGACCACCTATGGGGAAGCTAGTGACGCAACGAAAGTAGCTAAATTAATCGCTATAGGTTCGCCTTTTAATGATTTTGTCGACACGTCAAATGAACAAAGTCTAGAAGAACTATCAGAAGAGGGTCCGATTCAGAAATCTAGTCGCTATGTGGATTATGAGAAGGGGCTCGTTAACGTTCCCAAAAATTTACCGATTCTTTTGATGGCCGGTAAGCTAGAGAATGCTACCATGAACGATGGTACTGTTCCAGTAACAAGTGCGCTGTCTATTTACTCATTATTAAAAGTGCACGGAAACCCAATAGAACAGCAAGTATTTATTGGGCCAATTGCTCAACACAGCCAGCTTCATGAAAATCCAGCAGTTGATCAAGAAGTAGCTGACTATTTGTGGGAGAGCGAATGAATGAGTCTGTTTGTCAGAATGTTGGACATAACTGACAAAGGAAAGTCTGGACCTAAAAAATGTTAGAAAAAGCAGCTTCTTCTTTTTTTTGATTTAGCCAGTTTATTATCGTTCCGAGTGTAAATATTTGCTTACATTTTGTAAGAGTAGTAGTATGTTGTCGTAGTAAAAAGAAAGAAGGTTTTACGATGACTTATCAAGCAAGTAACGAAGAACATTCAATTGAGATTGTTAATATCGCTTCACTAGAGGCTCGCGTGAAAGAACGTATGGAAAAAGGTGCGTTTGGCTATATTCGCGGTGGATCAGAAGATGAATGGACGATGAAAGAAAATACTGCTTCATTCAATAAGAAATCAATTATGCCTAGAGTATTACGTGGGATTGACCATGCTGATTTGAGTACAAAATTATGGGATATTGACTTGAAAACACCTATCATTCAGGCTCCTTCAGCAGCGCAAGGATTGGCTCATGAAAAAGGGGAAGCTGATACGGCTAAGGGTGTTGCAGCCGCAGGTTCAATTTTCTCTATTAGTACTTATGCGAATACAACGATTGAAGATGCTGCAGTTGCAGCACCAGATGCACCGCAATTTTTCCAACTATATATGAGTAAAGATGATGGTTTTAATGAATTCATTTTAGAAAAAGCCGTTAAGTCTGGTGCTAAAGCAATCATCTTAACTGCTGATTCTACCTTGGGCGGATATCGTGAAGAAGATATTATTAATCACTTCGAATTTCCACTACCGATGCCTAATTTAGCAGCTTACAGTGAAAAAGATGCTGCAGGAGATGGGGAAGGCAAGGGGATTGCCGAAATTTATGCTGCTGCAAAACAAGGTCTGGTTCCAGAAGATATTAAGAAAATCAAAGACCTGACCAATTTGCCAGTTTTTGTAAAGGGAATTCAATCTCCAGAAGATGCTGAAGTAGCTATCAGTGCTGGAGCAGATGGGATTTGGATCTCTAACCATGGTGGTCGTCAATTGGATGGGGGACCTGCATCTTTTGATGTCCTACCACTAATTGCTGGAGTAGTTAACAAACGTGTACCAATCGTTTTCGATAGTGGTGTACGTCGTGGCGAGCATGTATTTAAAGCTTTAGCTAGCGGGGCAGATTTGGTAGCAATTGGACGTCCAGTGATTTATGGATTAAATCTTGGTGGAGCCGAAGGTGTTACTTCTGTATTTGATCATTTAAATAAAGAATTAGCTATTACGATGCAATTGGCTGGTACAAGAACAATTGAAGAAGTAAAAAATACTAAATTGATGTAAAAATAAACGAACTATTGGTTGGGGCCTTTAGACCTCTTCAATAGTTCGTTTTTTAATGGAAAACATTCAACTTAAACAGGTTGCTCTTCAGCTGGGATCTCACCATAAATTTCCTTGCTTAAACGCAATCCAGTAGGTGTGGTTGCTACGCCGCCTTCAGCGGTTTCCTTAAAAATGGAAGGCATGGCACGGCCGACTTTATACATCGCTTCAATGACTTCGTCGGGTGGAATGACACTACGGATACCCGCTAAAGCCATATCGGCTGATATGAAGGCTTGTGATGAGCCCATAGCATTACGCTTAACACAGGGTACCTCTACTAATCCAGCAACTGGATCGCAGATTAAGCCCATTACATTTTTTAGCGTAATCGCAACAGCTTCTGCAGCCATTTGTGGAGTACCACCGTTAGCAGTCACCAATGCTGCAGCAGCCATCGCACTGGCTGAACCTACTTCTGCTTGACAGCCGCCCTCAGCACCAGAGATTGATGCATTGTTGGCAATAACGAGACCAAAGGCACCTGCAGTGAAAAGGAAATCCAATTGTTCTTCGTGAGTTAAGTTTAATTTTTCACGCGCAGCCATTAGTACGCCAGCCACTACTCCAGCACTTCCAGCAGTAGGAGTCGCGCAAATTAAGCCCATTTTTGCGTTGACTTCGTTTACTGCTACTGCGTTGCGAACGGCACGCAAAATGGTATCGCCACTTAAAAAACTGCCAGAATCAATATAGTCGTTTAAGCGCTGTGCATCACCACCAGTGATTCCTGTTACCGACTGCACACCAGCTATGCCTTCATCAATAGAAACAGCCATTACTTCTAAGTTGCGTTCCATTAGTTCAATAATTTCTTCACGGCTTCGATCTGTTAGCTCTTTCTCTGTTGCTATCATCAATTCGCCGATTGTGGGGTAGTTTTGCGCTTGCGCTACTAATTCTTTAATCGAAAGAAACATACTTTAGCCTCCTTATAAATTAAGTTTCTTTAGTCATTCTATTGGTTTAAATCTGTTTCAAATTAATCAAAATAGGTAACACTAAATACATGGTCTAATGAACGGAGTTTCTCTTTCGTCGTGCTATCGGTTGGTTTGTCGTCAATCTCTAAAACTAAAATGCCATTATCGCCTTTTTTCTGGCGAGTCATTGTAACTGTTCCAATGTTAATTCCGGCATCTGAAATCACAGCAGATACTTTGGCTAACAACCCTCGCACATCTTCGTGAACAACAATGAACGTAGGTGTTCCCATTGATAAGGAGATACTAAAACCATCTAGTTCGGATATTTGTATATTTCCACCACCAATTGATATTCCAGTAACTGACATTTTGTATTTCCCTTTTTTCAGATGCATGGTAACCAAATTGGGGTGCTTGGCTTTTTCTTTTTTAGGAACGAATAATACTTCTATGCCCTCCTCATGGGCTAGCTTTAAAGACTCAGACAAGCGAGGATCATCTGGATTCATTCCTAAAAGCCCACCTACTAAAGCAATATCTGTCCCATGCCCACGATAGGTTTTTGCAAATGATTCATACAAGTCGATTTCAACAGATTCAGGCTTCTCGCCAAAAATCATGCGACAGACTTTGCCGATTCGTGCTGCGCCAGCGGTATGCGAACTACTAGGTCCAACCATAACTGGTCCAATGATGTCAAAAACACTACGGTACTTTAAATTTTCCATTATTTTAAACCTCCTTGAATATCTTCTATAAATTCGTTACCAATTCGACCATAGTTTAACATAAAGAGAGGTGTCATATAGCTAAATTAGCATTTTATTCTGTTATTCTAATCATATACGAAGTGTTTGTGAATAAATTATTTATTATCAGAAAATTGAAAAGTTCTTGAAAAAACATAAGAAGTTTGCTATCATAATCAAGTATGCGTTTTGCATGCTGTAACAAGTGGGAGGAGAAATCTTTATCTCCAATTAACCACATCACGGACTCAAGGAGGTATGTCTCGTGGCAAAAAAAGTAGAAAAACTAGTTAAATTGCAAATTCCTGCAGGGAAAGCAACACCAGCTCCCCCAGTAGGTCCTGCACTAGGTCAAGCCGGCATTAACATTATGGGCTTTACAAAAGAATTTAACGCTCGTACCGCTGATCAAGCAGGTCTAATCATTCCTGTAGTGATTTCTGTATACGAAGATCGTTCATTCACCTTCGTTACAAAAACACCACCAGCTGCAGTATTATTAAAAAAAGCTGCAAACGTTGAAAAAGGTTCAGGTGAACCAAACAAAACTAAAGTTGCAAAAGTTACTCGCGACCAAGTAAAAGAAATCGCTGAGTTGAAGATGGAAGACCTAAACGCAGCTGATGTTGAAGCAGCAATGCGCATGGTTGAAGGAACTGCAAGAAGCATGGGAATTACAGTTGAATAATTCCTGAACCTAAAGCTTCTCAGTCGTCTCTTGATTGAAAAATCAAAACACGTGGGAGGTTCTACCGTTATAACCACATAAGGAGGAAACAAAATGGCTAAAAAAAGCAAAAAAATGCAAGAAGCATTAAAAAAAGTTGACAGTTCAAAAGCATATTCTGTAGAAGAAGCAGTAGCTTTGGCTAAAGAAACAAACATCGCAAAATTTGATGCAACTGTTGAAGTAGCATACAAATTGAGCGTTGATCCTAAAAAAGCAGACCAACAAATTCGTGGTGCAGTTGTACTGCCAAACGGAACTGGTAAAACACAATCTGTATTAGTATTTGCAAAAGGCGAAAAAGCTAAAGAAGCAGAAGCAGCGGGTGCTGATTTTGTTGGAGACGATGACTTGGTACAAAAAATCCAAGGCGGATGGTTTGGCTTTGACGTTGTTGTTGCAACACCTGATATGATGGCAACTGTTGGTAGACTAGGACGTGTATTAGGACCTAAAGGCTTAATGCCAAACCCTAAAACAGGTACTGTTACTATGGATGTTACAAAAGCGATTGAAGAAGTAAAAGCTGGTAAAGTAACTTACCGTGTAGACAAAGCTGGAAATATCCATGCACCTATTGGTAAAGTTTCATTTGATGATGCGAAGTTAATCGAAAACTTCAAAACAATCAACGATACCTTATTAAAAGCTAAACCTTCAACAGCTAAAGGTCAATATATCAAAAACATTACAGTGACTACTACATTTGGTCCTGGGATCCATGTTGATCAAGCATCTATCTAAAATTTTAAAATTAATGATTGACTCGACTGCCAAACCTATGGTAAGGTAGTCGAGGTTAATAATTAACTGTACCGAAGACAGTAGGTGACGTATGTCTTAATTTCCTACCGAGGACATTTATTGGAGAACATTCAATAGTCCCTCTATGTCTACGGTGGCATAGGGTATTTTTTTGTAATTTTATAAAAAATTCCCTTCCATCAAAATCAGGAGGTGAAATATAAATGAGTGAAGTAGCAATCGCTAAAAAAGCCGCTATCGTTGATGAAGTCACAGAAAAATTCAGCGCAGCAGCTTCAGTCGTTATCGTTGATTACCGTGGTTTAACAGTAGATCAAGTAACTCGTCTACGTAAACAACTACGCGACGCTAACGTTGAAATGAAAGTCATCAAAAACTCTATCCTATCTCGTGCCGCTGAAAAAGCAGGTCTTGAAGGTTTAGGAGAAGTCTTTACTGGACCTACAGCTGTAGCATTCAGTAACGAAGATGTAGTTGCTCCAGCTAAAATTATCGACGAGTTCGCTAAAGAAGCTGATGCATTAGAAATCAAAGGCGGGATTATCGAAGGCAAGGTAGCCTCTCTTGAAGAAATTACTGCTCTTGCAAAACTTCCAAACCGCGAAGGACTTCTATCTATGTTGTTATCTGTCCTACAAGCGCCAGTCCGCAACGTGGCTTACGCTGTCAAGGCAGTAGCAGAAAAAGAAGAAGAAGTAGCTTAATCGCTGTATAAGAATACCAACTAAAAAAACATACACTATGGAGGAAATTTAAAATGGCATTGAACATTGAAAACATTGTCGAAGAGCTTAAAGGCGCGACAATCCTAGAATTAAACGACTTAGTTAAAGCTATCGAAGACGAATTTGGCGTATCTGCTGCTGCTCCTGTAGCTGCTGTAGCTGCTGCTGGTCCTGCTGCTGAAGAACAAACAGAATTTACTGTTGAATTATCAGCTGTTGGCGATCAAAAAGTTAAAGTTATCAAAGCAGTTCGTGAAGCAACTGGCTTAGGCTTGAAAGAAGCTAAGGCTGTAGTTGACGGCGCTCCTGCACCAGTTAAAGAAGGCATTTCTAAAGAAGAAGCTGAAGAATTAAAAGCTGCTTTAGAAGAAGTTGGCGCTTCAGTAACAGTTAAATAATCATTTTGATAGTCAAAAAGAGCTAGTCCCTGATAAAGGCACTAGCTCTTTTTTTGTAAAATTAGAAATCGTTATTGCAAAACCTCCAGCATAACATCAGCGTCTTCTGGCAACACATTTCCAGCGTAATTAGGTGAGGCTAAAGAAAAACCACCGTTGCTATTATGGAACAGGTAAAAGGTGTCGTTGTCATAAGCTCGTGACCCATCTCCGGAGATGAGCTGACCGGCTTGTACCAGGGTATTTACATTGACAGTTCTAATTTGGTTGTTTGCTGCAGAAAATACACGTATTTCTTTAGTTGGAACATTTTGTATATTCATACTGTAGGTTGAGGATATATCTCCATGAGTAATGCTAATCCTGCTTTGACCAGGATCAATTGTGACTGAATCGGGAACATTCATACCTCTATAATGGAATACTGTAACGCCAGGTAAATCCGTTTGATAAGGGTACACAGGAACATTTACTGGCTTCTCAGAGCTGGGTACCGTATTGTTTAGTATCTCAGAGGGTTCAGTCCGATGGCTTTCGGCTGTTTGGGCACTTTCAGAACTTGAAGCTTTCGATGAAGAGTTACTAGTTGAACTGCTGGTTTCTGTTGTTTTGGATTCTGCTGTTTCGCTGCTATTAGTTGAAGTACGGCCATTGTTACGACATCCTGCCAGTAAAATAGAGAAAAATAGGATCAAAACTGCTAATTTTTTCATCAAGTCCACCACCTTTCACTTTTAGTATAACAAATAATTAATCAAGTATGAAACGCTTTCTTTTGTAAGTTTTTTTATAGACAGGCGTAAGAAGCAACAATCAGCCCCAAAAATTGAAATTGCTGAAATTTTCAGAGGCAAGTTCATTGTATTCTCTAGTAATTAGCTATAGACTGATAGTAGAGAGGGTGATGATAAGTGAAAAAATTGTACGAAACAGCCATGATAAACCATGGTGGAAGAACTGGTGAAGTTGAAGCTCCCGGCGGAAAAATGCAAATGAAAATTGAGCCGCCTTCTATTCATGCTGAAGGAACTAATCCTGAACAACTATTTGCTGCGGGGTATGCTTCATGTTTTAACGGAGCAGTACAGCATATGTTGGAGGAACACCAGTTAGAATCTGATTCTGAAGTGAAAGCACGTGTTTCTTTATATCAAACCGACGACGGAGGATTTCAAATCGGAGTAATTTTAGAAGTTTCACTTCCAGGAATTGAAGAAAAACAGGCAGAAACGATAGTAGAAGAAGCACATGATTTTTGTCCATACTCAAAAGCAACGCGTGGAAACATTGATGTAGCAGTAGAATTAGTTTAATAAACAAAAGTGTAAGAATGGTTCTTACACAACTATTCGTGGCTCAAAAAAAGCATTGCTTTTTTTAAAATCAGTGAGAAAGGGAGAGATTATAATGGCTAATTTGATTCCAAGAAGCAACGATTTGATGTCAATGGGCAGTGATTTCTTTGACCAATTCCTTTCTGGATTTATGGGAAGCAACGAGTTCAATGTGGATATCAAGGAGACATCTGAAGCATATGATGTGAAAGCTGATTTGCCAGGATTTGAAAAAGAAGACTTGACCGTGGATTATCAAGAAGGGTTGCTTACAATTCAGGCAAATCGGAACAATATTATTGAAGACAAAGATGAAGGCGGTAACTTTATCCGCCGCGAACGCAGTAGTCGTTCTTATTGTCGGCAATTTATGTTAAAAGATATTAACGAAGACCGAATTAAGGCTGAATTCAAAAATGGTGTTCTTCATTTAGAACTGCCAAAAGTTGAAGCAACGGATTCTAATCGTAAACGTATCACAATCAATTAAACAAGAAGCCTGATAAGCTGGTACAGCACAGCTTATCAGGCTTTTTTGTTCTTATGTGTGATCTGTTAAAGCATGATAATGTTTTTTCTGGTAGCTCAAAAGTATTATTAAGTAAATTACGGCGGTCATGATTGTTACACTAAGGGGATTACTCAATAAAATACCTATGAGAATCAGTAATAAAACAAGTATAGCCAGTCCGCTAAAAAATATTTCTGCTTTTGTTCCACTTTTCCAAGCTAATACCAAAGCGGCAAAAGTAATCATCAACCAAGTGAGTAATACAGAGTAAGACAATGAACCAACTAAATAATTAAAAAGCTTGTCCCCTAAAAAGTAAGATAAGACAACACCAACATATAGTGTCCCAGTACAAAACAGCACTGCTCGCTGTGGAACTTGATGTTTGTTTAACACAGAGAGCCCTTTTGAAATACCCTTGGCATCTTTCAATCGGAAATACAAAGTTCGTGAAGACGCATATACACCAGAATTGATAGAAGAGAACAATGCTAAAACAATAACGAAGTTCACGATATCACTGGCAAAAGGGATATGCATTTTTTCAAAGACTAAAACGAAGGGACTTACATTACTATGCGCTAACATATTCCAAGGATAAATAATTAAAAGTAACAGCATTGGGATAATGTAAAATGAAATAATTCTTCCCATAACACCTTTAATTGCTTTTGGAATTGCCGTTTTTGGATCTTCTGTTTCACTAACTGTAATTGCAATCAGCTCCGAACCACCGTAGGAATAGATAACGACAAGTAAGGAACTCATCAGGCCTTTTAAGCCATTTGGAGTAAAACCACCATGAGCATTCATACGCTGGAAGGTAGATAGAAAACCGAGCGTGTGCATTTCTTTTCCAATCAGAAAAAGACCAAAAATTATTAACAATACAATAACGGTTATTTTAGCAAATGCTAGCCAGTACTCTGTTTCTGCAAAAAGCTTCACTGAATACAAATTGATCAAAGTTGTTAGTATAGCTAGGAAAAAGACAAATAACCATGCGGGAACGTGCGGAAACCATAGCTGTAAGAAGCTAGCAGCAGCTACTGCTTCAGCAATGATATTAATCATCCACAAAGACCAATACAACCAATCAATGAAATCAGCTGATCGTTCCCCTAAAAATGGTTGGATAATCCCGGAAAGACCATGAACATTGTCATTTGCAATAACTAATCGACCTAATCCGCTCATAACGATAAATAAAACTAGTCCGCCTAAAAGGAAAGCCAGTAAGACGGATGGTCCAGCAATACCGATTGCTTCACCGCTACCTTTAAATAAACCCGCTCCAATTGCTCCGCCTAATGCTAACATTGTAATATGACGAGAGGTCATTTGTTTTTGTAAATTATTTTTCATACTACGTCCTCTTTTCGTTGAATATTCGATAGATTTAAAATATTCTGAAAGTTTCATCAATAATATCAAATTACATAAAATAATCCAGTTGTATGAACTTATTTTTAGTAAATTTTCACGCGTTTTTTAATATAGAACCATTTACTCAAGATATAAAAAAGTTTCGTTATTATCTAACATCTATTCGCCTATAATGGCGGGACAATTCATCTTGTTTATTGTCATTTTTCAATTTTTTTTTTAGGTTTTGAGCATATTCTTAGCGTAATTTTGTCGGAGAGAGTAACATGTACATTGTAATAAATATTAAATAGAAGGAGGTTGAAGAACTATGGGTTGGATTTGGACTTTAATTGTAGGTGCTATTATTGGTGTTATTGCAGGTGCTATCACAAATCGCGGCGGCTCAATGGGCTGGATTGCCAACATCTTAGCTGGTTTAGTAGGTTCTGCTATCGGTCAAGGATTATTTGGTTCTTGGGGACCTTCACTTGCTGGAATGGCTCTTGTCCCATCGATCATTGGAGCAGTCATCGTTGTAGCAGTTGTTTCCTTTTTTGTTGGCAGAAATAACGCATAAACAAAAAAGTGCCAATTAAATCGAAATAGCAAATCAGCCGGCATGCCTTCATCAGACGTGTCGGCTTTTTATAAAGATTCATCTGATTGATTAATAGTGTTTAGTCTACTTTACAAAAGTAGCTTTAATAAAGGAGGAACAACAATGGTGAATGAAAATTGGACAGAAGATTTTGAACGACGTAAAGCAAAAGAAGCAGAAGTAGAGAAACGTACTTTAGCATTTCAAGAGAGTTATGAAAATGGTGATATTACAGAGGAAGAGTATCAAGCAAACGTGAAAATGGAATACGATCATAGTGAACCAAGTACAGAGTGGGTTCCAATAGAAGATCCTTTAGATCCCAATCGGGGAGCTCCCCAAGAGATAGATACGGAACTATCACAGGAGTACCAAGAAGTAATTGAGTCGGAAGTGGAAAGTGCAACTGATTTAGAAGTTTATGAAGAACTGGTAGATATGTACGATCAAAACCAAATAATTGAGGAATAAGAATCTCTATCAAAGAGGTTCTTTTTTATTTGCTAAAAGAAACGAAAATACCTTTAATGTTAAATTTTATTGAAATTATGTTGCAAAAATATCGGAATAAAGATATACTACTTACATGAAACGCTTTCAGCAGGATTGGAGGAATGATATGTTTGGCTTTTCGATATTTCTTAATGAAGAGATGACAGATCAAAAAAAAGAGTATATTCAAAAAATGGCAACCATTGGTTTTTCGGGAATATTTACTTCATTACATATTCCTGAAGAGAATCCAGAAACATACAAAAAAAGACTGAAACAGCTGGGGCTGCTTGCTCAAAGTCTTCAATTAAGGTTAATGGTTGATATATCTGGCACTGCTCTAGAGGATGCTGGTTTCTCACTGGAAAGAGTAAGTGAACTAAAAGCAATTGGTGTAACTGGGTTGCGGATGGACGATCGGATTACAACAATGCAGATCGCTGAAGCATCTCATCAGATAACGGTGGCATTAAATGCTTCAACCTTATCAGTAAAGGATGTAAATGAGTTACAAGAGCTCCAAGCAGATTTTTCAAATCTCGAAGCTTGGCATAATTATTACCCGCGACCTGAGACTGGCTTAGATTTTAAGTGGTTTCGACAAAAAAATCAGTGGCTAAAGCAATCAGGATTCGCTATCCAAGCTTTTGTTCCAGGGGATGGTGTAAGAAGAGGCCCGCTCTATGAAGGACTACCGACCTTAGAAAAGCATCGTAGGCAACATCCATTAAGTGCTGCGCTAGATTTAGAAGTTGATTTAGTTTGTATTGGTGATGGCGATTTAGCAAAAGAAACACAGAGGCAATTCAAATTGTACAATACCGAGCAAACGATTTTATTACATGTTGAACCTTACGATGAACAGATTCAGTTGGTCTTGGGGCAACATCAAAATCGAATGGACGAAGCGAGAGATGTAATTAGAAGTGCAGATGCAAGATTTAATAAACCATCATCTGTTTTACCTTTGCCCGCAATGAAACGTGAGGTTGGCACAGTGACAATTGATAATGTAAACTACCTTAGATATATGGGGGAAATTCAGGTAGTTAAATGCCCTTTACCTGGAAATGAAAAAGTAAATGTAGTCGGACGCATTATAGAGAAGGATCGTTCGCTTTTATCAGCGATACAAGCAGGAACGAAATTTATTTTGGAGAGTGTATAGAAACATGAATAGTTTGAATCTGAATGAATTAACTACAGAGCGCAGAAATGAAAAAACATTTGGCTTAGATGAAATGTCGATCGCTGAAGCCTTAGATTTGATGAACCAAGAAGATCGTAAAGTACCGGAGGCTGTATCCGAGTCTTTACCTGAGATTGAGCGAGTAATCACGCAAACTATTCAGTCTTTCAAAAGAGGAGGACGCTTGATTTATATGGGGGCGGGAACTAGCGGTAGATTAGGAGTGTTAGATGCTGCCGAATGTGTACCTACTTTTGGTGTTGAATCTGAAATGGTGGTAGGGTTAATCGCTGGTGGAGAAGAAGCGATGACTGTAGCTGTTGAAGGTGCAGAAGACTCTCTAATTTTAGGAAAAAAAGATTTGGAACAGCTTCAGTTGAATGAAAAAGACATGGTAATAGGGATAGCTGCTAGTGGACGCACACCTTATGTAATTGGTGGCTTAGAGTATGCACGTTCTGTGGGTGCTTCAACAGCATCTGTTTCCTGTAACAAACAAGCAGAAATTAGCCGCCACGCCCAATACCCAATTGAAGTGGATTGCGGACCGGAATTTTTAACAGGATCAACACGCTTAAAATCAGGAACAGCTCAAAAATTAATACTAAACATGATCTCAACAGTAAGTATGATTGGGATTGGAAAAGTGTATAACAATTTGATGATTGACGTGAAACCAACCAATGAAAAATTAGTTGAACGTTCTAAACGAATTATCATGGAAGCAACCGAAGTGGACTATGAAACAGCTACTGCTTATTTCACTGAAGCTGATCAAAATGTGAAGTTGGCAATTGTTATGATTTTGACGCAAAGCGACAAAAAAGAAGCACAGCAAAAGCTAGACAACGCAGACGGTTTTGTCCGAAAAACAGTATAAGGAGTAAAAAAATGGCCGATTTATCTTTAAGCGAGTTAGCAAAAGAAATATTTTCTGGAGCAGGCGGAATGGACAATGTTCAAAATGTTGCTCACTGCATGACGAGAGTACGTATGACTATACGAGATGACAGCAAGGTGGATAAGGCTAAGCTGCAAAAAATCCCAGCAGTTCTAGGAGTTGTGGATGATGAACAGCTACAAGTTATTATTGGCCCAGGGAAAGTAAATAAAGTCGCTCAAAAGATGGCTGATTTAGCCGGAGTCGAATTAGGAGAAGATCTTCCAGATCCATTAATTGATGGTAAAAAGAAGGTTCAGGCAAGAGCGGAAGAAATGAAAGCCACCCAAAAGTCTAAGCAAAAGTCTTCTCGTATGAAGCGAATCTTAAAGGATATTTCTAATATTTTTGTACCAATGATTCCTGCATTTGTCGGCTCGGGTATTGTAGCCGGAGTTGCCTCTGTATTAGGTAATATGGTTACAGCGGGTACTTTGGATGTTACTGTTTGGCAACAGTATATTGATGTGATGAACATTCTTAGAAATGGACTGTTTAGCTATTTAGTCATTTATACTGGTGTGAACGCTGCGCGTGTTTTTGGTGCAAATCCAACACTGGGTGGAGTTATCGGTGCTGTAGTAACTTTAACGGGTATGAACCCGGAAGCACCTTTAACAAATTTATTCACTGGTGAGCCTTTAACTGCTGGTCAGGGAGGGATTTTAGGTGTTATTTTTGCTGTTTGGCTGTTATCAGTCGTGGAAAAGAAATTGCACCAGATAGTTCCAGATGCAATTGATATCATTATTACGCCCACAGTCTCGTTAATAGTGGTTGGATTGGCGGAAATATTTCTGATCATGCCATTAGCAGGCTTTATATCTAACAATATGGTTAGCGGAATCAATTGGGTATTAAATATTGGCGGCGCCTTCGCTGGTTTTGTTCTAGGAGTACTATTTTTGCCGATGGTCATGTTTGGCTTGCACCAAATCTTAACACCGATTCACATTCAAATGATTGATGAGACTGGTAGTACCTTACTACTACCAATCTTAGCAATGGCAGGAGCAGGCCAAGTCGGAGCGGCACTTGCTTTGTGGATTCGATTAAGAAAAGACAAAGAGCTTACAGAAATGATTAAAGGAGCCTTGCCCGTAGGTGTTTTAGGAATTGGTGAACCATTAATCTACGGAATTACCTTGCCGTTAGGGCGTCCGTTTATTACTGCCTGTATTGGTGGCGGTATTGGAGGAGCAGTGATCGGCGCTTTGGGTGGTGTAGGAGCGATTGCGATTGGTCCATCTGGAGCAGCATTAATTCCTTTAATTACTAGCGGCCATAAATGGGGCTATATTTTGGGATTGCTTGCAGCCTATGCTGGCGGTTTTGTGGCGACTTTTTTCTTTGGTATTCCTAAAGAAAAATTGGTCGAAGAAAAATCAGCTGAAGCAACTACAGCAGTTCTATCTGCAACAACAGAAGTTTTCAGCTCTGTTGCCAAAGGATCAATTCATCCGTTGGAAGAATCAAGTGATCCAGTTTTTGCAGGTAAAATGATGGGCGATGGATACTTTATTGAGCCGAAGAATGGAAAAATTTATTCGCCAGTAAAAGGAACGGTTTCGACTATTTTCCCTACAAAACATGCGATTGGTATTACCACAGAAAGTGGTTTAGAAGTACTCTTGCATATGGGGATCAACACCGTTGAATTAGAAGGGAAGCCTTTTGAAATTCACGTTCAAGAAGGTCAGGCGTTGCAAAATGATACATTACTTGCAGACGTAGACTTAGTAGCTATTAAGCAAGCGGGCAAAGGAACCTCCATGATGGTAATGGTTACGAATATGGATCAAGTTTCTTCACATACTTTGGAGAAAAGCGGGGAAGTATCTTCTGGTGTAGAAGTTATGAAGGTTACTACAATATAAAGGACGAGGGACGTAAAAATTCGTTTTTACGTCCCTTGTTTCAAATTTTGTCTAGAGTTGATTGATCTAGCTTTCTACGGAGTTCATTTAAGAAAGCATCGGAAAAATACTCTTTTCCATAATCTAAATTAAATTGGTAATTAAAATCTATGGGATTTTCCCCTTGGACATGCTGTAAAATAGTTTCGGCTTTATCTAGAGCTTTCACTAAGCGGGCTTCTTTTGTTCTTCCTAGTTGATAGTCTATAAAAAGACGATTGTAGTGGTCAGCCATTTCTGTGGGCAATAAAGCAGTTAGACTTTTGAAAGCTAAGACTTCCTGTTCAGCTTTTTCTTCTGGATTCACATTGTCAATGGCAGGAATATCACCAGTTTTTAATTCTGCTAAATCATGGATCAGTGCAATCTCCAGGGCTTCTTTCTTATTAACTTCGGGATAAAACGTGCTAAATAAAGCGACAAATAAAGTTAAGCGCCAAGTGTGCTCAGCAGTTGACTCGGGTTCTCCGTCCGATTTAAAGGCAAAGCGTTTGGTCTCTTTTAATTTTTCGCTTTCTGTGATGAAATAAAGGATCTTATTAATAATTTCTACTTGATTCTCCATGAAATCCCTCCTGTATAGAATTCATATTAACATGTTGACGAAATAAGGTATTGATTTGAAGTGACATTTCTAGTAAAATGTTGAAACGCTGTTCTAAAGTTTCAGAAAATTCAATATTTGGGAGTTTTTGATTGAGTATCGCTCTGTTTTTCCAAGAGCAGTGGTTGTGGTAAATAGAAAAAGGAAAATTTCCTTTTAAAAATAAGGTGTGTATATGAGAAAAGATATCGGGAAAGCCAACGTGATTGTGATAAAAATTGGAACAAGTGCTCTTATCTCGAATGAAGGAACAATCAACTATTCTGTATTAGATCAATTAGTTTTTGTTATCACGGAACTGATAACGCAAAAGAAACAAGTAGTTTTGGTTTCATCTGGTGCTGTAGCTCTGGGCAGAACAGAACTTAGATTTTTTGAAACTACCCTTAATTGCTATCAACAAAAAGCAAGCGCAGCTGTCGGTCAATCTCTGTTAATAAGTGCGTATCAAGAGGCATTTAATGAATACGGGAAGCAGGTGGGTCAATTGCTGTTAACTCGCGACATTTTAGATTTTTCTGAAAGTCGCCAAGCGTTTGCTGAAACAGTCAATCAACTGTTGGCTTTAGGAATTGTCCCAATCATCAACGAAAATGATGCTGTTTCAATCGATGAAGTTCATCAACAACGCCAGTTTGAAGATAATGATGAAGTTGCCTTACATGTTTCTTTATTATTACAAGCCGATTTGTTCATCATGCTTTCTGACGTCGAAGGGCTTTATTCGGATAATCCTTTACATAATGAAGATGCGGAATTACTCCAACATCTCAGAGAAGTAGATAACTATTTGCTTACTTCATCTAGTACTCACAGCAGTCCTTATAGCCGTGGAGGTATTCTCAGTAAGTTAAAAACAGCCGAAGTTGCTCTGTCAGCTGGATTGTCGATGGTTTTGGCTAATGGCAAAAAGCCTTCAGTTATCTTCAATATTCTGAAGGGTGAAGAAGTCGGAACCTTGTTTCAAAAATAATGATCGATCATTCGAACGGAGGAATACCATGTTAAAGGTTCCCACAAGTGCTACTTGGGAAGAGAAAAAAATGTTAATTCAAACAGCACTAGTCAAAGGCTTTTTAAGTGAAGCAGCTGAATTTCCAATTGCTTCATTAACAGGTGACGAAGAAGTTCCAAACGATGAAAAGGTCTTGTTTGCTCAGTTTTCAGAGTATTCGCAAGTACTTCCGGACGATTATCAAGCTGCTTCAGAATTTGCACAGCCGATCCCCGATTTTGATTGGCGTAGTGAAAAAGGTCTAGAAACAATCTTTCAAACAGGTAAATATTTAAAAGATGAAAATTTGGATCAGCTACCAGATAAGCTGGATTTTAAACTTATCTTGCCAACAAACACCACGCCGTCTATTTTAATTGCTGCTTGTAATTTTGCATTTCGCTTTGGCATGGAAACAACTCAGATTAACGACTGGTTGCTGGACAAAGAATATATAAGTGGAAATGCTCTGATTATCCGTGAATCAACCGATTGTCGATTAACGGAAGAACCAGGTAAGGATGGACAGCTGTTAGTTCTTCAAGGGAGTGGGGAAGATTTGGAACAATTTTCAGCGTTGGTTTGTGAAAGTTTTCCAGAACTTTCATCCTTTGAAACGTGGACCAGTTATCTGCAACAGGTTACCGACAGTTTTCTGTTAAAGAATCTTGACGGGCAGCTTAGCTATCTACAGTCATTGGATGGTCAAAAAGCAATAGCATATGTCTCTCCTGAGATAGATTCATGCTTAGCCTCTGTTCAAGAAAAATTTCCGGAAACAACTTTTAAAAATTATAAGGCAATGCAGCAAGTATATGAAAAAAGCTATGATCTTTCTTGGGAAGTTGACGATTTTCGCAAGGAGTTGTCAGAAAAAGTTTTTTCAGTTTTGAAGCCAGGTGATAAAGTAGAAATAGTTGGCGTATTAAGTGAAGACAAAAAGGTACGTGAATCTCTGAAGAAGAAAATTGAAGCAGAAATAATCCAAATGGAGGCTCTGCTTACCGGTATTCAACTGGTTTGTGCTCATAAGCAGGGTTACTCTTGGATGGATGAATATGTAATTCCAGCATTGAAGGATCGCTCAATTGAAAAATTAACGATTGCTTTTAAGCCGTTTATGCCTGAAGGATTCACGGAGTGGACGACAGAATCTGGCGCAGTCCCTAGCTATAATAATTTGGACAGTCAAGATCCAGAAAAATGGAACGATTTGCCCATTCGTTATTTGCAAGAACTGTATCCGATTCAAGACACCTTAATTCGCAAATTAGGGATCAGCAAAGATCAAATAGTTTTCACGACCTATGCTGGAGATGAAGCCATTACTTATAAAGTTTCTGCAGAAGACAAACGTGGAGCAGTTGTTTTTACTGATAATTATTCTGCTAGTTATTCAGAACGTCCATACCTAGATGCTTATCCAGGTTTAGGAAAAGTCCATCCTCCTACAGGAAAACTTCAAGTGAAAATAAACGGCAAATGTGTGGTTGAAAAACGGCTAGCTACCGATGTTGAAAAAATATGGGAGTGCTATCAAAAAGATGTTCTTCCTGATTGCAGAGCATTTGTTTTAGAAAGTGTGGGAGGTAATTTAGATAAAGGCAGCCAGCCTTTCTTTGCTCGTTTAAAAATCGAAGTGACAGCCAGTGAACCCAATCATTTATTGTCAAGTCGTAACGATATGATCTCTAGTTTGAATGCTTTACATGAAGATCTATATTTTGCAGGCAGTGACTATTTTAAGAACTTCGGATATGAGGTTTGTGGAGAACTTTTTGAAGAACCGGGCCTTATCTTACCAGTGATTAAACAAGGATCTGGCAAGCCTGTTTTAAAAGTAACATTGTTTGACCAACTGACAACTGAACCAATGATTATCAGTCAAGGTTCTGTAGTCAGTCATCCAAAAAATCGAGAAGAGATAATTGTCTTTCTGCAGGAAATTGGCTATAAAAATCAACAACTTACGGCGAAGATCTCGGTTGAAGGCGTTGACAATAAGGTGTTGCAAGCTTACTTAAAATTATTAGAACAAAGACTAGTGGCCCAAACAGTTGATTTTTCGAAGTTTAAGGAAATTACCTTTGTAAGTAATCAGAACATTTTCAAAGCCGAAGTACCTTGCAAAAAAAAGATTGAGGAAAAAAGAAAGATTGAAACAATCGATTTTTATGAAGATCAAGTTATCGGCTATGACCAATATTTAGCTATAATTCAACAGTTGAGAGAGGTTCCAGAAGTAACAGTTTATCCTATTGCAACTTCATATTTAGGTCGAGAGATTTACGCGATTGAACTAGCTCAAAAAACAAAAGGCTATTATTCACGAACGAAACGATTAACTAACTATCCATCGGTGATTATCAATGCTCGACATCATGCAAACGAAGTGTCAGGGACAAATGGGGCTTTCTTGTTAATTAAAGAACTGCTGACTAACGAAAGCTATCGAGATGTAGCTGAGCAATTAAATCTTGTTGTTGTTCCGATGGAAAATGTAGACGGATCTGCTATTCACTATGAACTGCAACAAGACAATCCTCATTGGAAGCTGCATGTTGCTCGGTTTAATGCAGTAGGCAAAGAATTTTACTATGACTATTTTGATTCGAACACCAAACATCCGGAAGCGTTAGGCATGACTAGATTATATGAAAGATTTCTTCCAGATGTAATGATTGATAACCACGGGGTGCCAACCCATGAATGGGAACAACCATTTTCAGGATATACATCCCCTTCTTATAAAGGATTTTGGTTGCCAAGATCCTTGCTGTATGGTTATTTTTGGGTAGTTACCAATGATGAATATCGTTGGAACCTTCCTGTAAATAAAAAATTAGAAGAAGTCATTGCCAATGCGATTGCTCAACAATCGGAAATGCGTGATTGGAATTTAGAATGGGCACAGCAGTTTGAAACTTATGCTCATCGATGGCTACCAAAACTTTTTCCAGCAGAGTATTACAAAGAGATGATTAACTACTGGATTGAATTTGCTGCAGATGCCACTCACCGATATTCGTCAATTCGCTTCCCGTGGATTACATCAGTCGCTTATACCAGCGAAGTAGCAGACGAAACGGCTCAAGGTGAGTATTTACGACTCTGTGCCAAAACTCACCTAGTACATGATTTGGCAACAATAGATATGTTGCTGGCTGCCAAAAAGGTATATCAACATCAAACCGAGGTAACACCAAATTCGTTTAAACTTTACCATACACGGTTAAGGCCAATAATTGTTTAAAACAGTCGTATAAATACTATTTACAATCGAAGATCATGGAGGAGAAACATGGAATATTTAAAACTTTTAGGAATACTGATCGTAATCATCGGTTTTGCACTGAAAAAGGATTCGATCTTGATAATTTTATTAGCTTCAATTGTGACAGCTGTAGTAGGCGGATTGGGAATTGAAGGCTTACTTACTACCCTAGGTACAAGCTTTGTTGCTAACCGAGCAATGGCCATCTTTATCATCATTATGCTAATTACTGGAACGCTTGAACGTAACGGATTGAAAGAATCTGCAGCGGCATTAATCGGCAAATTTAAAAATGCCTCTGCTGGAGCTGTAATCGGAGCGTATGGAATTATGCGGGGAATTTTTGCAGCCTTCAACATTAGTTTCGGCGGCGTTGCCGGTTTTGTTCGTCCTATTATCATGCCAATGGCTTTAGGTACGGTAGAATCTAAAGGCAAAGAGCTAAATGAGGAGTATGTTGAAGAGTTAAAAGGCATGTCTTCAGGTATGGAAAATATTGCATGGTTCTTCTGCCAAGTTTTATTCATCGGAGGTGCGGGAGCGCTGCTAGTTCAGGCTACTTTGGAAGATTTAGGTTACAAAACAAGCCTAGTTGATTTAGCCAAAGTTGAAATTCCCGTGGCAGTCTTTGCTATTGTAGTAGCCATTGTTTACTACTTCTTAAAAGACAAACGTTTATTCAAAAAATATTATGGTAACGGGAAATAGGGAGGAAGCAGAATGTCATTTTTTACTAATCCAGAAGTACTGTTAGGCGAAAAACTATTAGAAATCATCTATATGATCATGGGACTGATTTCTATCTATACTGGCATAAAAAATGCTAGGGACAAAGAAAATCCAACCCCAATTGGAACGGCTGTTTTTTGGTGTTCATTAGGTTTGGTACTTACATTTGGCCGTTGGATTCCGCCAATGATTAATGGCGTACTTGTTATAATCATGACCTTGCCAGCAATCTTCAAAAAAGTCAGCAAAGGCAAAGATTCCGCACCTAGTGCTGAGGTTACCCGAAAAATGGCCGATAAAGTAGGAATGAAGATTTTTATCCCCGCACTATCCATGGGGATTTGTGCAATCCTATTTGCCTTGTTTACGACACTGGGTGCTTTAGTAGGTGTAGGTGTAGGTGTTGGCGTTTCAATTATTATTCTAATGGTGCTTGCTAGAGAGAATAAGCCGCATGTCTTCTTAGATGATGCAGAACGGATGCTTTCAACTGTAGGTCCATTAAGTATGCTGCCTATGTTATTAGCTAGTTTAGGTGCGATCTTTACAGCGGCTGGTGTCGGTGAGGTTATCTCGAATATGGTAGCAACTGTTATTCCTAAAGGCAATGTGAACGTAGGAATAATTGTTTTTGCTATCGGTATGATGCTGTTTACTATGATTATGGGGAATGCCTTTGCCGCTATTACCGTAATGACAGTTGGTATTGGTGGACCGTTCGTGCTTGCTTATGGCGCTGATCCTGTACTGATTGGTATGGTTGCTTTAACTTGCGGCTATTGCGGTACACTATGTACACCAATGGCTGCCAACTTTAATATTGTTCCTGTGGCAATGTTAGAAATGAAAGACCGGTTTGGTGTAATTAAAAATCAAGCGTTGCTAGCAGTTGTTTTCTTAATTTTCCAAATTGGCTACATGATTTTATTCAAATAAGGAGGAACACAACAAATGAAAGTATTAATCACTGGTTTTGATCCCTTTGGCGGAGCAACTATCAATCCTGCGTTTGAAGCAGTAAAGTTATTACCAGATACGATTCAAAATGCAAAGATTATCAAAATTGAAATTCCAACGGTCTTTAAAAAAGATGGAGCAGTATTGTCCGCAGCAATCAAGGAACACCAACCAGATATAGTCTTATGTGTCGGACAAGCTGGGGGGCGTTCAGGCATTACGATTGAAAAAGTAGCGATCAATTTAATGGAGGCGCGCATTCCTGACAATGATGGACAACAACCATTGAATCAACCAATTCATGAAGATGGGAAAAATGCCTATTTCGCAACTATTCCTGTTAAGGCGATGGTAAATAACATTAAAGCGCAAAAAATCCCATCAAGTGTTTCATATACAGCGGGCACATTTGTCTGCAATGATATAATGTATCGCTTGTTATACTTAGCTGAAAAAGAATATCCAATGATGAGAGGCGGATTTATTCACGTACCATATTTGCCTGAGCAAGTGACTGAACTTACTGAAGGAACACCATGCATGTCTGCTGAGCTGATCAGCCAAGCGCTAGCTGCTGCGATTAAAGCTGCTGTAAGCAATACCCAAGACGATAATGTTGCTATGGGAACAATTATGTAAGAAAATTAGACTCTGATCAACTGGATCAGGGTCTCTTTTTCGGTCTTATGCCGGATAGCTTTTTTTGTAACCTTTCTTTATACTAAGAACATCTTCGAAAGGAAGTGTAAACATGAATGTTTTGTTTATATTTGACGACAACGAAAAATCCACTTTTTTTCTCTATAATTTGAAAAAAGGCAATAACCGTTTGGCGCGTTTTTCACCGGAAGCGCCTGTAGGAAAATCAGTACTGGGGAATTTATACATGAGTGTGCCAATCGAACAATTTCTTCAAATGTTCTCCAAGGTCTTTTCACTAGATGTCTCGAAATACCTGATTTTGAAAAAGGCAGATAGTCTGCGGGCTGTAGCAGAAGCGGGAATAGAATCCGATGGGAAGATTTCTGTTACTGTTTATAAAGAATTTACCGCTGTAAAAAATAATCAACAGTTTAGGACTGGCACGCAACGTTTGTCTTTGGCAGAATTAGATGCATATATTTCATATCAAATAGATGATGATGGCCGGTTGGATGTGTTTGAACGCCAAGAAGATGTTATTCGTTTAATGAAGCAAAAAACGGTCCGGCCTAAACTATCCTCGATTACTAAAAACTATGGCACCATCAAAGGGTTTTCTGGCAATAACTTAAGTTTAAAAGATATGTTGAAAATGGGAACCGGTTATTTAGCTAAAGGGAGCGCTCATATGGATAAGGTGACGATTCCGGTAGATGGAACTTATAATCTAGATGGTGAATTTCCTTATCGTATAAATAAAGTGAACATGACTGAAAATCTGAATGAGCTACAGCGACGGTTGCGCTAGAAATAGCTGTTGGAAACTCTTTAGATATGTCGTTTTGAATTAGTAAATGATCAATGAATAGATCAGGCGGGTTTTTATTTTTTTAAAAGCTTTGCCTGATTTTTAGTTGAATCGATCTTTTTGAAGAGGACATAGTAAACACATTTGCGAAAGCGAGCGCAAGTAGTGCTGATTCAATCTATTCTATATGGAATAGATTCGCTGAAAAATTCTTTATCTGCAAAAAGAGGTGTTTCGATTCGGAGAAGTTCCCTGCAATTTAGAGAGGAAGAAATCATTTATTCCTATTCATAAATCTGTGCAATTATTATTTGAAATTCGTTTAGCTTTAGACAGAATTAGTAGTTCAAATTATTAGTCACTGTAGAAGAATATGCTATGGGATATAGATGGGATTGATTATGAAAAATAAATTGATGTTTAATCGTCAAAGCGCTATCAAATATGCTATAATTCTTAAAGTAAAATTATTTGCACCCTAGGAGGAAACATGCTTACGATTCTATTATTATTAATTTTGTTTATTTATAGACGCCTAAATCTCTCTAGGAATACGAAAGTCTTCGTGTGTCTATATTTATCTTTATTTTATTCGATGGTTATAATTTATCTTTGGCAATACTTTGGACTACCTTTACTGAATTGGAGGGTGCTAATCTACCCGTCTATTCAATTTCTATTAAATTCTATATTAGCTCTGTTTGTTGCTCTGATAGTGGCAGACGTATTACTGTTTTTCAATTGGTTAAATAAGGCAAAGAAGATTCGGTATTCCTCTTATTTTGAATGGAAACAAAGAGTTATTTTTATTTTTTCAGGTTTACTGGTATTTTTAGGCAGTTTGTTGTTTTTCAGCAGCAAGTGGGCGATGAATTATTTTGGTGATCTTAAAATTGATCAAATTATTTATACATTGAGTCAACCGTTAACTGGGACAGATCCTGGTCAAATTAAGGAGTTTATTACATCGCCTCTATTAGCAGCAGGTATAAGTGTATTTAGTATTATGTCTCTTTTTTACTTTTTAAGTACATTTTCTATTGTAAAAATCGAAAAATCCAAGATTCTTCAAAATAAAAGAGTATTTTCAGCTTTGGTTGTGGGAATTAGTTTTCTTATGCTGTTTTTAGGAACGATTTTAGGCGTGAGAGAAATTGGTTATGCTGATATTAGATCTTATTTCTTTGAAACGACTACAATATACGAGAGTCATTATGTTGATCCTAGCATGGAGGATATAGCATTTCCTGAAGAAAAGCGTAATTTAATCTATATCTTTATGGAATCTCTAGAGAGCAGTTATTTTTCAGAAGAGTTGGGGGGGATTCAAGCGCATAATTTATTGCCCAATTTAGGTGAATTGTCGTTAAATGAAGGAATTAATTTTTCTAATAGAGGGGAGCTAGGTGGAATGTTGACTATTCCTTCTGCTTCTCAAACAGTTAGTGCCATGGTTGCGCAAACTTCGGGAATTCCACTCAGGATTCCTACTGGGCTGGATGCAAATGACTATGGGCAAAACGGGGCACCGTATCTTCCAGGCGCGTTTTCTATAGGCGAAGTTCTAGAAAAGGAAGGGTACCAACAAACATTATTATTAGGATCGGATGCTGCTTTTTCTGGGCGAGATAATTACTTCACTCAACACGGAAACTATAACATCATCGATTATAATTCCGCAAAAGAGAATGGGTGGATTCCGGAGGATTATCGTGTTTGGTGGGGATATGAAGATGAAAAACTTTACGAATATGCAAGAAATATAGTTAGCGAAATGTCTCAGCACGATGCACCCTTTAATTTTACCATGTTAACAGCTGATACCCATTTTGAAGATGGTCTTATGACTGAGAATACACCACAAATTTTCGATGATCAATACAGTAATGTCATTCATTATGCTGACGGCATGGTTAGAGAGTTCATTGAGTGGATTAAAATTCAACCTTTTTTTGAAAATACTACTATAATCGTTTGTGGGGATCATTTGACAATGGACAGTGATTTTTTTGTAGATGTTTCAGAAGATTATGAACGTTCTGTGTTCAACTTAATTCTGAATAGCGGAAAAAATGATTTCAATAATAAAAATCGATTATTTAGTGCAGTTGATATGTATCCTACTACATTAGCAGCTTTAGGAGCTGAGATTCCAAATGATCGCTTGGGGCTGGGAACTAACTTATTCTCAAATAGTAAGACAATAATAGAAGAATTGGGTTACGATGAGTTGTATACTGAGCTTTCAAAAAGATCTAAGTATTATGAAAATAATATCATTCAAGGAACTGATCTCGGTGTAGTATATCAATAATCAACTATTCTTAATCGAGTTTTATATTTGTTCAAAAATTGATAAAAAGGTACTAGCTGATTTTTAGCAATTGCTAACCTACAAATATCTTGAAGGCTTGACTTTGATCCTATTTATTTTTATAAATCGTTAATGAAACGGGAGTTTTTGCTCCGGTTTCTTTTTGTATTTGTTCAGGTTTTGTTATAATAGAAGATGGAAATGAGGCGGTAAGTGATGTTAGAAAGAATCAATAAATTACGAGATTTGATGAGGAAAGAAATATTGGACGGATATTTGGTTACAAGTCCGGCTAATTTAAGGTATTTAACAAACTTTACAGGTACGGCAGGACTAGCTATTATCACTCTGGAAGAGGCATACTTTGTCACGGATTTTCGTTATGTTGAACAAGCAGCTGACCAAATTCAGGAAATGTCTATCTTGCAGCATCAAGGTGCAATTGGTGAAGTGATAATTGATTTAGTTGAGAAGCACCAATTATCAGCTCTAGGATTTGAAGACAATCATCTTACCTTTGCAGAGTACGCTAGCTATGCGGAAATTCTGGAAACTGAATTTGCACCAGCTAGTGGCTTAATTGAACAATTGCGTGAACAAAAAGATGAATCTGAATTGTCAATTATTGAAAAAGCTTGTAGTATTGCTGATGCAGGTTTTGATCATGTATTGAAAATGATTCGTCCTGGCATGACAGAAATTGAAGTGGCCAATCAATTAGACTTCTTTATGCGTTCTTTGGGAGCAACTGGCACTTCCTTTGATACTATTGTAGCTTCAGGTGTCCGCTCAGCACTTCCTCACGGTGTAGCAAGTGAAAAAGTCATCGAACGAGGTGAACTGATTACTTTAGATTTTGGCTGTATCTATAAAGGATACGTTTCAGACATTACCAGAACTATTACAATCGGTGATCCTGGAGAACAACTAACAGAAATTTATGGGATTATTCTTGAGGCTCAGCAGAGAGTTATTGAGGAAGCAAAAGCAGGCGTTACTGGGAAGTATTTAGATGATGTTGCGCGCTCAATCATTACGGATGCTGGATATGGAGATGCCTTTGGACATTCAACCGGTCACGGGATTGGTTTAAATATTCACGAGGGGCCAAACTTGAGCTGGACCAATGAAGAACCTCTAAAAGTCGGCAATGTTGTTACGAATGAGCCCGGAATTTATATCAATGGATTAGGTGGCGTTCGAATTGAAGATGACCTAGTTATTCTAAAAGAAGGAAATCGTACATTAACCCATTCACCAAAGGAACTAATCATTCTCTAGTAGTGGTAGCGAAAGCGTCAAAGAAATGATAAACTAGAAACAAATCTCTAGTTGATAAGAATCAAGGGGGAATAGTAATGATCTCAGTAAATGATTTTAAAACTGGGTTAACGATTGAAGTAGATGGCAGCATTTGGCGTGTAGTAGATTTTCAACATGTAAAACCCGGTAAAGGTGCTGCTTTTGTTCGTTCAAAACTAAAAAACTTGCGCACTGGTGGCGTACAAGAAAAAACTTTTCGTGCGGGTGAAAAAGTAGCTAAAGCCCAGATTGATAATCGGAAAATGCAATATTTGTACGATGATGGTGGGAACTATGTCTTCATGGATATGGATAATTATGAACAAATAGAGATTCCGCAAACTCAAATAGCAGACGAGATGCGCTATGTATTAGAAAATACGGAATTAAATGTAATTATGTACGGCAGCGAAATCTTAGGTGTAGATTTACCAAATACAGTTATTTTGGAAGTAGCTGAAACTGAACCAAACATTAAGGGAGATACGTCTTCAGGTGGTTCAAAACCAGCGATAATGGAAACTGGATTAACAGTCAATGTTCCATTTTTCGTGAATCAAGGAGATAAACTTATCGTTAATACTCAAGACGGAAGTTATGTCTCACGGGCATAAAGGAGAGAGTTAATATGGCAGATGAAAAAAATTTAGTTTTACGCGAAAATCAGGATCTTGGCGAAATTATTATTGCTCCAGAAGTTATCGAGGTCATCATCGGGATTGCTGCATCGAAAGTAGCGGGTGTCTACGGCATGCGGGGATCATTTGCCAATAATGTCACTGAGCTTTTGGGAAAAGCTGCTCACGGAAAAGGCGTTTACTTGACCAATGACGAACAAGGATTAAAAGTAGACATTTATACCTATCTTGAATATGGTATTTCAGTCCCTAAAGTTGCTATGGACATGCAAGAACGCGTGAAGCAACAAGTTCTATTTATGACTGATGTTGCGTTGAGTGAGGTAAATGTCCACGTAGTTGGCGTAGTAGCGGAGAAATTGGAACAGCCAACACTTGAAGAATTATTCAATGATGAAGAGGAAAACGATGAGTAAAGAGTTATCACGTCACGAAATCCGTGAAAAGGCCCTACAGGCACTTTTTCCACTGGATTTTAATCAGGAATTAACAAAAAAAGATGCAATTAATCATGCTTTGAGTTTGGATCAAGCTGAATGGATTAGCGAAGAAGAAGATTCATTTGTACCCGCTTATTTGGATGAACTAGTCGGAGGTGTCTTAGACAGTAAGTCTGAGTTGGATCAAGTTATCCAAAAACATTTGCGGTCTAATTGGTCCATTCAGCGGATTGCTAAAATGGATTTAGTTATTTTGCGAATGGGCATTTATGAAATGCTTCATAATGAACAAGTGCCTAATCGGGTTGTACTAAATGAAGCGATTGAATTAGCTAAAACTTTTAGCGATGATCAATCAAGAAAATTCGTAAATGGCATTTTATCGAATGTAATGAAAGAGATCAATGAAGCTGGAAAAAATAGCTAAACGAGCTATTTTTTCCAGCTTCATTTCAAATCATAATGATATACGGGAGTGAAAGCATGGGAACGATTATTAATGGAAAAGAATTAGCGGAGAAGCTTCAAGATGCTACCGCAATAGAAGTAAAAGAATTAGAAAAAGCTGGGTTACGACCAGGACTGGTGGTCTTATTAATTGGCGATAACTCGGCTAGTCAGACCTATGTAAAGAACAAACAACTGGCTGCTCAGCGCATCGGAATTCATTCAAAAGTGATGCGATATCCAGCAACAATTTCAGAAGCAGAATTATTAGAAGAAATTGAGCAGTTTAATCAGGCAGATGAGTTTCACGGTATCTTAGTTCAGTTACCGTTACCAAAGCACATCGATGAAGAAAAAGTGTTGTTGGCAATAAATCCAGTCAAAGATGTTGATGGCTTTCATCCAATGAACTTAGGTAGATTGTTTGCAGGTGCTCCTCATATGATTCCGTGTACTCCGTATGGCATTATGAAAATGTTTGAAGCTTATGACATTTCTTTAGCTGGTAAACAGGCGTTAATAATCGGACGCAGCAATATTGTAGGTAAACCAATGGCCCATTTATTATTGGCGGCGAATGCAACAGTAACAATTGCACATTCTAAAACGGCAAATCTACCAGAGTTGGCTAAAAAAGCCGATATTTTAGTGGTTGCGATTGGACAAGGTCATTTTGTGACTAAAGAGTTTATCAAGCCTGGTGCTGTAGTGATCGATGTGGGCATGAACCGTAGTTTAGAAGGTAAATTAATAGGCGATGTTAGATTTGATGAAGTTGAACCTTTAGCTGGATTTATCACACCTGTACCACGTGGAGTTGGTCCGATGACGATTACAATGTTAATGCAGCAAACAGTTGAGGCATGTCGACGACAGAAACTAGGTGAGTAATTTGAGACAGGAATATTTAACGGTTAGTGCCTTAAATAAATATATTAAACGTAAATTTGACGTAGATCCTTATTTGGAGCAAGTGTACCTGACTGGTGAAATATCAAATTTCCGTTTGAGACCTAACAACCACCAATATTTCAGTTTAAAAGATGAACGATCAAAAATTAACGCAATCATGTTCAAAGGACCTTTTCAGCAATTGAAATTTACTCCCAAGGAAGGGATGAAAGTTTTAATTGTTGGAAGAGTTGCTCTTTATGAAGCTAGCGGGATGTATCAAATTTACATTGAGCACATGGAACCTGATGGTGTGGGTGCTTTGTACCAAGCTTTGGCAGAGCTACGAGAAAAACTGGATAAAGAAGGTCTGTTTTCACTTCCTAAAAAAATTCTTCCAAGATTTCCTAAACGGATCGCAGTACTAACAAGTCCTAGTGGGGCTGTTATTCGCGATATCATTACAACAGTCAAACGACGGTATCCAATTGTGCAATTGGTATTATTTCCAACTGTTGTTCAAGGCGACAAGGCTGCAGAAAATATTATCAAGAACATTAAGCGAGCTGACACTGGTGAGTTTGATACGATGATCATTGGTCGTGGTGGTGGCTCAATTGAAGACTTATGGCCGTTTAATGAAGAAGTAGTGGCCAGAGCAATTGCTGCTTCATCCACACCAATTATTTCATCGGTGGGACACGAAACAGATACAACTATTGCTGACTTAGTAGCTGACGTGAGAGCGGCTACGCCAACAGCTGCAGCTGAATTGGCAGTTCCTGTACTAAATGAGGAGCTATTGCGGCTTAAGGAAAGACAAAGTCGTTTAGAACAAGCGTATTTAAATCAGTTAGAACGAAAAAAAGAACATTATCAGCGAATAATGCAATCTTATATTTTTAGACAGCCGATGCGATTATATGAAGCACAAAGTATTCAGCTTGACCGGTTGACTCAACAGCTGCAGCAAGAAACGTCTCTTTTAGTTAATCAGCAAGAAAAGTTACTGCTACAAACAATTGGAAAGCTTAAGCAAGCTACTCCTTTAAATCGCGTACGCACTAGCCAACAACAACTTGATTACTTAACAAATCGTCTGCGACAGCAAATGAGCGCATTTATGGAGCAAAAAGAACAAAAAATGAGGCATGCCATTGCATCTTTAGATTTGCTGAGTCCTCTTAAAATAATGGGACGCGGCTACACCTATACTACACAAAATGATCAAGTAGTTCGATCAGTTAATGAATTAAAAGAAAATGAAGTGATGGTTCATTTTGTTGATGGAACTGTTCAAGCGACAGTTAATAAAATTGTTAAAAAAGGAGAAGTATAATGGAGAATGCAACATTTGAAGAATCCTTAGCAGAACTTGAGGATATCGTTACTCAGTTGGAACGAGGCGATGTTCCATTAGAAGAGGCATTAGAAGTTTTCCAAAAAGGTATGCTATTAAGTAAGCAATGTCAAGATACATTGAGTAAAGCGGAAAAGACATTGACTAAGATGATGACAGAAGACAATAAAGAGGTTCCGTTTTCAGGCGAGGAGGAAGCCTAGCATGTTGCAAGCTTTAAGAACCAAAGAATTGCCTAAAATAGAAGAAGTCATGCTGACATTTATTCAAGACCATACAAGTAATCAGCAGTTGGCTGAGAGTATGGCTTATTCGGTAAAAGCCGGAGGGAAAAGAATTCGTCCGCTTATTGTATTAGCTACAACAGCTTCTTTTAATGAGCAGATTGATGTCAATACTTATCATGTTGCTGCCGCACTAGAAATGATCCATACTTATTCATTAATACATGATGATTTGCCAGCAATGGATGATGATGATCTACGTAGGGGGAAACCAACTAATCACATAGTGTATGGTGAGGCACTGGCAATCTTGGCTGGAGATGGCCTATTAACAGGTGCTTTTCAACTATTGAGCGAGACCTCTTTGGAAGCAAAAAAACAGGTGTCGTTGTTGCAGTTATTAGCTAAGTCTGCAGGATCAGAAGGTATGGTCGCGGGACAAGCTGGTGATATCACTGCTGAGAAAAAGCAAGTGTCTTTAGAAGAATTAGTGGCTATTCATCGTGGGAAAACCGGTGCATTATTGACCTATGGATTTGTTGCAGGAGGAATTTTAGCTAATCAAACTGATTATGTGATGGAGCAATTGCAAAAACTAGGGCAGCATGTCGGATTAGCTTTTCAAATTCGAGATGATTTATTGGATATAGTCGGAAACGCTGAAGAATTAGGAAAGAACGTTGGTCAAGATGCTAAACTGGAAAAGAGCACATATCCATCACTTTTAGGGCTTTCAGGAGCAAAAGAGGCTTTACAGAGTGAATTGAATCAGGCATTAGCAGTAGTTGATGAACTAAAAGAAGTCGAAGTTTTTGATTCGGGTCTTTTCCAAGAACTGATTACATTGTTCGAATTATAGAGGAGAACAGCATGAAAAAAGAACGTGTTGATATTTTAGCCTTTAACCAAGGGTTATTTGAAACAAGAGAAAAGGCAAAGCGAGCGATCATGGCAGGTCAAGTATATGATCAAAATAATGAACGCCTAGATAAACCAGGTGAGAAAATAGCAGAAAATACAAAGTTACAAATAAAAGGACAAGGTTTAGCGTATGTTTCTCGAGGAGGACTGAAGCTAGAAAAAGCTTTGCAAGTATTTGATCTCTCAATAGCTGACAAATACGTTTTAGATATTGGTTCATCCACGGGTGGTTTTACTGATGTCGCTTTGCAAAACGGCGCTAAAATGAGCTACGCTTTGGATGTAGGATACAATCAGCTAGCTTGGAAAATTCGTCAGGATGAGCGGGTTGTCGTTATGGAGCGAACTAACTTTCGCTATTCAAAACCAGAAGATTTTTTAAATGGACAGCCTGATTTTGCGACAATTGATGTGTCTTTCATCTCATTGAAGTTAATTTTACCACCTCTAAAAAAGATACTTTCTTCAAATGGAGACGTAGTAGCTTTAATTAAACCACAATTCGAAGCAGGCAAGTCACTCGTTGGAAAAAAAGGAATTATAAAAGATGCTTCAACTCACCTGAATGTTTTAGAGAATATTACACAATTTTCTTTACAGGCTGGTTTTGACGTAAAAGCTATAACTTATTCGCCAATTACTGGTGGTGAAGGAAACATTGAATTTTTAGTTCATTTAAAATCAGGAGATGTGTTAGGTCAAATGGATCCTAAAATTGATTTAAAGGAAGTCGTTGCCCAGGCTCATCAGCAATTAAGATAGGAGGTTCTATATGCGAAAGCAAGAACGGCATCGGTTAATTACTCGTTTACTCAGCGAAAACGATATTAAAAGACAAGAAGACTTTGTAACAGTTTTGGCCGAAAAAGGGGTAAATGTTACTCAAGCGACCATCTCTCGAGATATTAAAGAGATGAAATTAATCAAAGTTCCATCATCTAATGGTGGCTATCGTTATAGCGTACCTCACAAAAATGAAGAGAACCTATCCGAACGTTTATCTGATTTGTTACAAGAGGCTTTTTTAACAGCAGATCAAATGGAAAAAATGGTTGTATTGAAAACTCTTCCAGGGAATGCTTCAGCGGCAGCAAATCTGATTGAAAAATTTTATAGTAAAAAGCTATTTGCTGTTTTAAACGATGATGATAGTGTACTAATGATTGCACGTTCAGAGCAAAATGCAATGGAACTGTACCAAGAAATTAATAGTAGAAGCCAAAAAGAGTAGGTGATATAGTATGTTGCAGGAATTAACAATTAAAAATTTTGCAATTATTTCTTCTTTGCATCTAACTTTCGCCAACGGAATGACGGCATTAACTGGTGAAACGGGTGCTGGAAAATCGATCATTATTGATGCAGTTAGCTTATTAGCTGGTGCGAGGTCTTCAATTGAGTATATCAGACAAGGTAGTGAACACTGCTTGTTGGAAGGGATTTTTGACTTGCCTCAGCAACTAGAATTCCATGAATTAGCTGAAGAATTGGGAATTGATATAGAAGAAAATATACTAATTGTTCAACGAGATATGAACTTATCAGGCAAAAATATTTCTCGAATTAATGGTCGGACAGTTACGTTAGCAAGTCTACGTAAAATCGGTCAATACCTTGTTGATATACAAGGACAAAATGACCATCAAGAATTAATGAACCCAGAATCTCATTTGCGTTTATTAGATAGCTTTGGTTCCAAAATGTTTCAAAAGAATAAACGGAGTTATCAACTAGAACATAAAGAATATGTTGATTTAACAAGACGAGTGAATAAGTATAAAAAAAATGAACAGTCCTTCGCTCAGCGCATTGATATGCTAACTTTCCAACAAGAAGAAATTGAAAATGCTCAACTGGAAAAAGATGAGGAAGAACAGTTGATAGAAGAAAGAGAGAAACTGACGAATTTCCAGAGAATCGTTGACACACTTTCGTATGGGTATCAGGGGCTGACGGATGATACTGCAGGTGCTTTAGACGCAGTTGGCTCTGTAAGTCAGGAATTGCAATCGATTGCTTCTTTAGACAGTGAATATCAAACTATTTCAGAGAATGTAAGCAGTGCTTATTATTTATTGCAAGATGCTGCAAGCGAAATAAGCCGCCAACTGGATGCTTTGGAACTGGATGAACAAAGATTAGATATAGTTAATGAACGTTTAGATCTTATTCATCAATTAAAGCGTAAGTATGGTGACTCAATCGAAGCTATCTTGGATTATTACAAAAAAATTAGCCTAGAGTTATTGGAGTCGGACTTTTCAGAAGGGAAATTAGAGCAGCTAGAAAAAGAGCTTTTGGAAAAAGAAAGTGTATTGACTGAGCAAGCGCAAGCAATACATGTTCAACGGGAAAAGATAGCTGAAAAATTAGAAGTAGCTATTCGGCAAGAGCTAAAACAGCTTTACATGGGGAATGCTCGTTTCCAAGTGATGTTTAAGACTACAACTCTTCAAGAAGATGGGCTGGATCAGGTTGAATTCTACATTACTACAAATCCTGGTGAGCCGTTAAAACCGTTAGTAAAAGTTGCTTCAGGTGGTGAAATTTCTCGAATTATGCTTGCCCTAAAAACGATTTTTTCCAAAACGCAGGAATTGACAAGCATTGTATTTGATGAGGTTGATACTGGTGTTAGCGGTAGAGTAGCTCAAGCGATTGCAGATAAGATTTATCAGATTGGTGAAAATTCACAAGTGTTATGTATCACTCACTTACCGCAGGTTGCTGCTAAAGCAGATCACCAACTATTTATCCAAAAAGAAATTGTAAAGGGTCGGACGATTACAAAAGTAGAGGAATTGCCAGAAGCTGAAAGAACAAATGAAATTGCTAGGATGCTAGCTGGGGCAGAAATAACCGATCTGACAATCCAGCATGCAAAAGAATTATTGGCAATGGCCAAGCAATAAAAAAACGCTGTTCCACAAGATTAGGAACAGCGATTTTTTTGGCATAACGAGTATATGTTCGACGTGAGGACATTGTTGGTGATAGACTCTAAAAAATTGGGCAAAGCTATAGAATTTAGTGAAATATTCTCACATGATACTGATGATACTGCTAATTACAAGCGATCCAATAATCAAAATCAGCATCGCCCAGATAATGATTTTTGTGATTTTAGAAAACGTGCTGGTTGAATTTTTCTCCTTCAAATTTGTCACCATCCTTGTACATATTCACGGTTATAATACTCCAAATTTATCTCTGCTGCAAATTTACTCCTGAAATTATAAAAATTATAAGCAATTCTTGAGAAGTATGTCCAAAATGTGTTCTTTGTTAAGAGTTGCTAAATCTACTAGATTTTAAATAAACTGAAACAAAAATGTAATGAAAATGAAGTATAGTGACGTTAGTAGTTATAAGTAGGAAGGAATGGGTATGTTGGGTTCATTTTCACCAATTTTATTATTGTGGTATGTATTTCCGATAATCATACTGTTAGGTTCAGATTATATTGTCAGTGTACTAAAATTGAAACAGCGTTTTAATATTAAAGTTCCAGATATATCTGTGCCATTTTTGTTTGTAGGGATGCACGAGATATCGAAGCATATGAGTGCGTTCTCAATTTTACCATATTTTTTGCTGACGATTTTGTTATTAGGCATTGCTGTGGTTGTCTTTCAAGCTTACCGGTATCGTGAAATCATATATGGGCGCTTTTTCAAAATGTTTTGGCGCCTGACATTTTTATTGTCTGTAGTAATGTATTTTGTCTTAATTATTGCCAGTTTTATCCGTTTGATTTTTAGTTAAAAAACTTTAAAAAAACTGGCTAAAATGCTTGGTATCATTGAAAATTCAATATGGTTAGTGAAGGTCAAACAACTCTAGTTTTAGTTTCCTAGAAATTGTGGTAGATTGTGGGGGATTGTGGTAGACTAAACTCATGCAGTGGGAGATAGGGGCGAAACTTGATGTTCATGGGAGAATTTCAGCACAATATTGATGCCAAAGGCCGATTAATTGTGCCTTCGAAATTACGTGAGCAACTTGGGGAAAACTTTGTAGTCACACGGGGCATGGATGGCTGTTTGTTTGGTTATCCTATGACTCAGTGGAATGAACTAGAAGAAAAGTTGAATGAAATGCCGTTATCTAAAAAGGACGCTAGGGCATTTGTCCGTTTTTTTTATTCTGCTGCGACTGAATGTGAAATTGATAAACAAGGTCGAATTAATATTCCGGCTACTTTAAGAAAACACGCAGGTTTGGAAAAAGAGTGTGTAATTATTGGTGTAGCTAATCGAATTGAAATATGGAACGAAACACGTTGGCGTGAATTTACTATAGAAACAGAAGCTAGTTTTGACGACATTGCGGAGACAATGGTAGATTTTGGCTTTTAGGGAAGAGGATTTTTGATGACGGAAGACTTTCAACATATAACTGTTTTATTACATGAAACAGTAGATGGACTAGCTGTTAAGCCTAACGGTATTTATGTTGACTGTACACTTGGTGGAGCGGGACATAGTGAGTATTTATTACAGCAATTAAATGATCAGGGGCATCTTTATGCATTTGATCAGGATCAAAAAGCAATTGACAACGCAGCAATCCGTTTAGAAAAGTATGTTAAAAAAGGTCAAGTTACCTTTATCAAAGCTAATTTTAGAAAGTTAGCCGAACAACTTGCTTTTTTTAATGTGAGAGCTGTAGATGGCATTTTGTATGATTTAGGTGTTTCTTCCCCTCAATTAGACGAAGCTGAGCGTGGATTCAGTTACCATCAAGATGCACCACTTGATATGCGGATGGATCAGACAGCGCCCTTTAGTGCGTACCATGTCGTAAATGACTATTCCTATCAGCAATTAGTGAAGATCTTTTTCCGTTACGGAGAAGAAAAATTTTCTAAACAGATTGCTCGTCTAATAGAGCGAAAAAGACAAGATGCACCGATTGAAACAACGAGTGAACTTGTGGAATTGATTAAGGAAGCAATCCCAGCCCCAGCTAGAAGAAAGGGTGGCCATCCAGCTAAGCGAGTTTTTCAAGCTATCCGGATTGCTGTAAATGATGAGTTGGGTGCAATTGAAGCATCATTGGAACAAGCGATTCATCTATTAGCGCCTAAGGGTAGAATTAGCGTAATCACGTTTCACTCATTGGAAGATCGAATTGTAAAAACGATTTTTAAAGAATACAGCTCGCCCAAGGACACGCCACCAGGACTTCCTGTAATTCCTGAAGATTTTCAGCCGGTGTTGACTTTGGTGAATAGAAAACCGATTGTTCCGTCAAAAATAGAGTTAGACGAGAATAATCGTGCGCGGAGCGCAAAATTAAGGATCGCAGAAAAAACAAGGGAAGGATAAGAATTATGGCTGAATTAAAAAATAATCAACACAATCAGTTTGATTATGCATCACCTGAGCAACCAATTCAAACGCCTGATTCTTTTGAAGTCTTTGTTTCCCCAGCAGATCGCTTAAAGAAAATCTCTCGTATTGAAAAAATTGTTGCAGGTGGTCTCTTAGTTATGCTTATTGGCATGGCAATTATTATGGTAAATACACGCAACGAAATTAGTAAAACACAGAATGAAGTAACTAACATACAAACTGAAATAAATCAAAAAGAAAGAACAGCGACCCAATTACAGCAAGAAAAGAACGAATTATCACGTTCAGATCGGTTGAAAGAGATCGCTGAGAAAGATGGACTTTCAATTAACGACGAGAACTTAAGGAAAGTGAAGTAAATGAGCTTTAAAAGGATTAAGCGTAAAATCCGAAAAAAAAATTTAACTCCGATGAACAATCGCAAAAAAGTAGGTATTATTTTATTTGCTACGAGTATTGGATTGTTCTTTTTGTTTGCTGGGCGAATGATCTTTGTTGTCGCTGGCGGGCACGTAGCTGGGACCTCTCTTGAGGAGAAGACAAAAGAGCTTTATCAAGGAGAACAAGTCATACCAGCTAAACGCGGAACGATTTATGATAGAAATGGGGTGGCTATTGCTGAAGATGCAACCTCTTATTCTATTTATGCTGTTTTGTCGGAGAGATATACTTCGGGTGACGAGAAACTATTTGCTCAGGAGAAAGATTTTGAAAAACTTGCAGAAATTATGCATGAGCAACTAGGTGCTAAAAAAAGTAGTGCTTTAAAAAAATTAAAAGATGGTAAAGAAGATAATTTATATCAAGTAGAATTTAATCCTTGGGGTAAAAATATTTCTGAAGAAACTAAGCAAAAAATTGAAAAAGCGATGGAAGAGGCAGGGGTAAAAGGTCTTTATTTCGAAGATCACACTAAACGGATGTATCCTAATGGGGCCTTTGCGTCTCACTTTATTGGTTATGCTTCTCCTGACAAGAATGAAAAGCTTAGTGGTGTAACTGGATTAGAAGCAGCCTATGATGATGTACTAAAAGGTAAAGATGGGAAAATTGTTTATCAAAAAGACAACAATCAAAATCCTTTGCCGGGGACAGTTGCTGAGCAAGTGGCGTCTGAAGATGGCGAAGATATTTATACTACTCTTGATGCTGGTTTACAAAGTTATTTAGAAACTTTGTTGGATCAGGTAGCCGAAGAAACGAAACCGACTGAAATGACTGCTACGTTGATGCAGGCGAAAACAGGTGAATTTTTAGCAATGTCTCAAAGACCGACTTATAATCCTGAGACTAAGGAAGGGTTAAATGATGACTCTGTTTGGCGAAATATCTTAGTTGAAGATACTTATGAGCCAGGTTCAACTATGAAAATATTCACAACCGCTGCGGCAGTAAATGAAGGTATTTTCAATGAAAATGAAAGCTTTACATCTGGAAAAATCAATGTTGCCGATGCTACAATTAATGATCATGATTTGGGAGCTAAAGGTGTATTGACTATGAGACAAGCTTTGTCGTGGTCAAGTAATGTTGGAATGGTCATGCTTGAGGAGCGTTTAGGTGATAAGTGGCCGGAATACTTAAAACAATTTGGTTTTGGTCAAAGTACTTATTCAGGTCTGCCGGGTGAAAGTAGCGGAACTTTGCCAACAAGTAACATAGTTGACCAAGCAATGAGTGCTTATGGACAGTCGATCGGTGTAACCAATTTTCAAATGATGAGAGGCTACACGGCAATTGCCAATGACGGCAAAATGTTACAGCCTCATTATATTAAAAAAATGGTTAATCCCAATACAGATAAAGAAATTGTCACTAAACCGGAAGTAGTGGGTGAGCCCGTTACTGCAGAAACGGCTGAAAAAGTTCGTGAATATATGCGAGACGTCGTGGAAAGTCAAAACTATGGATCAGCATATGACCAATATAGTGTACCAGGTTACAACATTTCAGCTAAAACCGGAACAGCACAAATTTTTGAAGATGGGGCCTATTTATCTGGGGCTACTAACTATATTTACTCAATAGCGTTGATGTTACCATCTGAAGATCCAGAGTTTATTTTGTATCTGACCTTGAAACAACCTGAAAGCTATCCTGAAGGTGTGCTTGGTAAAATTGCCAACCCATTATTGAACCGTGCAATGGAATTTCAAGCACAAGAAACAGATACAGAGGATTCAGAAGATCAGCAAGTAACAGTGGAAGACTATCGTAATCTTGATACTGAAACAGCTGTTAGTGATGCAAATAAACGTGGTGTAAATGCAGTAGTCGTTGGAACCGGAAGTGAAGTTGTAAAACAATCATCCACACCAGGTGAAAAAGTGATGACTAACGAACGTTTGATCTTATTGACAGATGGTACTAAAGAATTACCAGATGTCCGTGGCTGGTCAAAAGCAGATATATTAAAACTATCAAATTTACTTGATATAGAAGTGGAGTTTACTGGTGAGGGGTACTGTACGAAGCAAAGTATTGAACCTTATACAGAAATCTCCAATCAAAAATTAAAAATCACTTTAAGTTAGGACTGGAGAGAAAAAAATGGAACCGGCACAACTATTTATTGCCTTTGTCAGTAGTTTTGCAATTACTGTCGCATGGATGCCCTTTTTGATTGGCTATTTTAGAATGAAAAAGCAAGGTCAAGCTATTCGTGATGAAGGACCTGAATGGCACAACGTAAAAGCAGGAACACCTACGATGGGGGGAGCAGGCTTTTTAACAGCCGCTGCGATTACTATTGTATGGTTTAGTGTTTGGCAAGGTCAAGTGACCACCTCTTTATTGTTGTTGCTATCTGTTTTGGTGCTTTATGGAATCATCGGGTTCTTAGATGATTTTCTAAAGTTAGCTAGAAAACAAAATGAAGGGTTAACCTCTAGACAAAAATTTGTTGGACAAGTAGTTGTGGCCGTTTTATTTTATTTTATTTACCACATAGAAGGCTTCAGTAACACGCTGAACTTTTTCGGAATTGATCTGCCGCTAGGTATTTTGTACGGATTTTTTGTTATTATATGGTTGGTGGGATTTTCTAATGCAGTAAATCTAACTGATGGGATTGACGGTCTAGTTTCTGGACTATGTACAATTTCTTTTGCAGCGTATGCCATTATCGCTGGGTATCAACAGCAATATGAGGTATTAATCGTCTGCCTAAGTGTTATTGGAGGTTTAGTCGGTTTCTTCCCATATAATAAGAAACCTGCTAAAATATTTATGGGTGATGTGGGGTCTTTGGCTTTAGGGGGATTATTGGCAGCAATATCCATCTTATTACATCAAGAATGGACACTACTTTTGATTGGACTTGTTTATGTCTGCGAAACAGCTAGTGTGATGATTCAAGTTACTTCATTTAAACTAACTGGCAAACGTGTTTTTAAGATGTCTCCATTGCATCACCATTTTGAAATGACTGGATGGTCAGAATGGAAAATAGATACGGTTTTCTGGTTAATTGGTCTAATTGTTTCGCTACTTGTTTTAGTGATTGTATTGTAGGAGATGAAAAGAATGAAACAAATAAAACGATATGAAAATGAAAAAGTTCTAGTCTTAGGATTAGCTAAGAGTGGGTTTAGTGCGGCCAAGTTGCTTCATCGCTTGGGCGCGCTTGTTACTGTAAACGATGGAAAACCATTCGAGGAGAATCCTGCTGCCCAAGATTTATTGGAAGATGGTATCCGAGTTATTACGGGAAGCCATCCGATTGAATTGTTAGATGAAGACTTTGCTTTAATGGTTAAGAATCCTGGTATTCCTTATAATAATCCCTTAGTAGCAAAGGCCGAGTCGTTACATATACCTATTTTGACGGAAGTGGAGTTAGCTTACCAGGTTGCTGATTGTCCAATCGTTAGTATTACTGGAACGAATGGTAAAACTACAACAACCACGATGATTGGCCTGTTGTTGAATCAAAATAGGGAAAAGGGAAAGGCTTACTTAGCTGGCAATATTGGATTTCCTGCTAGTGAAGTCGCCCAAAAAACTACTGTTGATGACGATATAGTGATGGAAATGTCTAGCTTTCAATTAATGGGAATTGAGGAATTCCGTCCTCATATTGCGGTTGTTACTAATATTTACGAAGCACATCTGGATTACCACGGTACTCGTGATAATTACGTTTCTGCGAAATGGGCTATCCAGAAGAATATGGAGATCTCTGATTATTTAGTTATCAATTGGGATTCTAAAGAATTGCAGGAGCTAAGTAAACAAACTGCAGCAACTGTTGTTCCGTTCTCCACTGAAAGCATCGTGGAAAATGGAGCGTATTTAAAAGACGAATTCTTATATTATAAAACAGAAAAAATTATGTGTGTGAATGATCTTGGGGTTCCTGGAAAGCATAATATTGAAAATGCATTAGCCGCAATTGCTACTGCAAAATTAATGAAAGTATCAAATGAAGCGATTCAGGTCGCATTAGCTAATTTTCATGGTGTCCCTCACCGTACACAATATGTAACAGCGATCAATGGACGTAGTTTCTACAATGATTCGAAAGCTACAAATAGTTTAGCAACAGAGATGGCACTAAGTGGATTTGACAATGAAAAAGTTATTCTTCTAGCTGGCGGATTAGATCGCGGAAATGGTTTTGATGAATTGATTCCTGCTTTTAAGGGGCTGAAAGCGATTGTTTTATTTGGTGAAACAAAAAGTAAGCTATCAGAAACTGCTGAGAAAGCAGGAATAAAAACTATTTTATTGACTGAAAATGTGGAAACAGCGGTGCCTTTAGCTTACGATTGTAGCTCAGTAGGAGATAGTATTTTACTTTCTCCGGCAAATGCTAGCTGGGATCAATATTCTAGCTTTGAAATTCGTGGAGAAAAATTCATACAAGCTGTGAACAAACTTGAGGAGAAATAGGAGACAAAATGAAAATACTCGTAACAGGCGGCGGAACAGGAGGGCATATCTATCCAGCACTTGCTTTTATCCGCTATGTAAAAAAAATACAACCTGATGCTGAGTTTCTATATGTTGGAACTCATCGTGGACTGGAAAACAAGATTGTCCCAGAAACTGGAACTCCTTTTAAAACGATTAAAATTCAAGGCTTTAAACGTAAGGTTTCAATGGATAACATTAAGACCTTGCAAATGTTCATGGAAAGCTTGAAACGATCAAAAGAGATAATAAAAGAATTTCGACCAGATGTAGTAATTGGTACAGGTGGGTATGTCTCTGGATCTGTTGTATTTGCAGCAGCGCGACTAAAGATTCCCACAATTGTGCATGAGCAAAATAGTGTGCCGGGGATTACGAATAAATTTCTAAGTCGTTTTGTTGATAAGGTTGGCATTTGTTTTCCAGATGCGGCACAATACTTTCCAGAAAAGAAAACTGTGTTGGTTGGGAATCCTCGAGCGCAAGAGGTGATTGCTAATGGCAAGTCAGAGGTTCTTTCTGATTACGGATTGACCCCTGAAAGATCAACTGTTCTAATTTTTGGAGGCAGTCAAGGAGCGCTTAAAATTAATCAAGCAGTCATTCAAGCATTACCACAGTTAGCTAAGAAGGACTATCAAGTACTTTATGCTTCAGGTGAACGTTATTTCCAAGAGTTGAATCACAAATTTGAAGCAGGTAAAATATGGAAAAACATTTCTTTACAACCATACATTAAAAATATGACTGATGTGATGGCTAATGTTGATTTGTTAATTGGTCGAGCAGGTGCGACATCTATTGCAGAGTTTACGGCTTTGGGACTTCCAGCGATTTTAATTCCTAGTCCATATGTTACAAATGATCATCAAACTAAGAATGCAAAGAGCTTAGTAGATGCTGGGGCTGTGAGTATGATTAAGGACGATGAATTAACAGGTGAAAGTCTTATAAAAGCAATCGATACAGTCATGAACGATTATCAATTAAGAACAAAAATGGCAGAGGCTTCGAAAAAAGAAGGCATTCCTGACGCAGCAGAACGCTTATGGCGTTTAGTAATTAGTATCGTGAAATAAGTGAAGCAGGAGGTGAATAAACTTGAGCGATCAAGATAAACCTAAACGTAGTGAAGAAACTAAAAAATTAACACCTTGGCAGCTAGCAAATCAGGAATATTTGAAGCAACACCCAAGGGAAACGGAAATACCTCCTGAGTCAAAACCAGATGAAGACTTGATCAGTGACGAAGAGATCCCTGAGAACACTGAAAATCAGTCTGAGAAGTTACAAGACAAAGAAGAAATCAAAGAAGAAATTCCTGAAAGAAAAATCAAAGGTCCAGTGAATGGATCTTTTTTGGAAAGACTTCCTAATATACGTCAGGAAAGAAACAAACGGTTATATCGACGTTCCACTATATTGATTACCATTTTTATCATTCCTGCTTTAATTTTATTATATTATGTTTCTCCACTTAGCCGCTTATCTGAGGTTACGATTGATGGAAACGAAGAGATCCCTTCTGAAGAGATTATTGAGAAACTAGACTTCTCTATTGGTTATAACTTGTGGTCTCAGTATATTCACCGTGAGGAATATGTGGCTCGTTTGAAAAAACAAGAACTACGGATTGAGGATGCTAGTGTGCACTTTGATGGCATTAATCGATTTGTAGTTAACGTGAAAGAGTATGAAGAAGTAGCTTATCTGGAGCATGATAATCAGTATTCACCCATATTAGCAAACGGAAGAGTTATTCCGACTAATATTGAAAAGGCACAAGGATCATTACCGATTTTAGAAGGGTTTACTGGACCAAAACGAATTTTAGCCGTATTAAAGCAATACAATAAATTATCTGAAGAAGTTCGTCAGGGTGTTTCGCAAATAAAATATGCACCGACCGAAGAAAATAAAAGTCTATTACAGATTTTTATGAATGACGGTAATCAAGTACTTGTGCCTATTCCAGAGATGGCACAAAAAATGAATTACTATCCACAAGTTGTTGAGGAAATGAATGCTCAAGAAATGAAAGGTATAGTCGATATGGAGGCTGGGATTTACAGCTACTCTTATCCCGAAGAGACCTCTTCAGATAACACTGAACAAAGCATAACGGAAAATACGACCGAAGAAACAAGTTCATCTTTGGAAATTGATTAAAAATATACGAAGAAAATACGTATTCGCCTTTTTAATTCCATGTAAAATGTGTTAAAATTGGTGGCAGTGAGTATATTTGAAAGAAATATATGACGTGCTTACTGAAAGCAGATAGTTTAATCTAGATAATGAAATTTTAAAGTAGGAGGGAATCCCTTTCATGGCAAAAGCAGGAATGTATGTAGGTCTTGATATTGGAACAACATCTGTAAAAGTTGTAGTTGCCGAGTATATCGATAGCCAAATGAATATAATTGGTGTTGGAAATGCAAAATCAGAAGGAATCAATCGTGGGATTATTGTAGACATTGACAAAACAGTTCACGCAATTCAACGAGCAGTAAAACAGGCCGAGGAAAAAGCAGGTATTCAAATTAAAAGCGTGAGTGTAGGATTGCCAGCCAACCTTCTGGAAGCTGAGCCGTGTCAAGGTATGATTGCTGTTAACAGTGATTCAAAAGAGATCACTGATGATGACGTCCGCAATGTTGCTTCTGCCGCAATGGTTCGTTCAATTCCTCCTGAAAGACAAATCGTTGCTTTACTACCTCAAGAATTTACTGTAGATGGATTTGATGGAATCAAAGATCCTCGAGGTATGATTGGCGTACGATTAGAAATGTTTGGTCTTGTCTTCACTGGTCCTAAAACAATCATTCATAATATTAAAAAGTGTGTGGAAACAGCAGGTTTAACAGTTGCTGAGACAGTTATCACACCTTTAGCATTAACAGAATCAATTCTCTCTGATGGAGAAAAAGATTTTGGTACAATCGTTATTGATATGGGTGGTGGACAAACAACCACAGCAGTAATGCATGATAAACAGTTGAAATTTACACATGTTGATCAAGAGGGTGGCGAGTATGTCACTAAAGATATTTCAATCGTATTAAACACTTCATTTAATAATGCTGAAGCGTTAAAAATCAATTATGGAGATGCATATCCAGCAAGAACGTCCGCTGAAGAAGAATTTCCAGTGGATGTCATTGGAAAGACTGAGCCAGTAAAGATTGATGAACGTTATCTAGCTGAGATTATTGAAGCTCGTTTAGAACAGATTTTCCGCAAAGCTAAAAGTGCTTTGGATGAAATTGAAGCGTTAGACTTACCAGGAGGTATTGTTCTATCCGGTGGAGCTGCTAGTATCCCTGGTGTAGTAGAACTAGCTGAGGATATTTTTGGCACAAACGTGAAACTACACGTGCCAAATCAAATGGGTCTGCGAAATCCTGTATTTACTAACGTGATAAGTATAGTTAATTATTCAGCTGAACTGAATGATGTTTATCATTTAGCTAAATCAGCAGTGACGGGTGAGAAAGTTTCGCTTTCACCGCAGGTCTCAGCTGTATCCACTACGCCAGTTTATGATGACTACAATGCAGTAGAAGAGTACGAAGAAGAAACAAAACCAAAAAATGATGAAAAAGTAACTGGGAAGATCAAAGACTTCTTCTCTAATATTTTTGACTAATTCACACAGGAGGAATACAACATGGAATTCTCAATAGATAACAATATTAATGAAGGAGCAGTTATAAAAGTTATCGGTGTCGGTGGCGGTGGCGGCAACGCAATTAACCGAATGATCGAAGAAAACGTTAAAGGCGTTGAGTTCATTACCGCAAATACTGATGTACAGGCGTTAAGAAATTCAAAAGCTGAAACTGTTATTCAATTAGGTCCAAAATATACACGGGGGCTAGGTGCTGGATCACAACCAGAAGTGGGGCAGAAATCTGCTGAAGAAAGTGAGCAAGCAATCCAAGAAGCATTGCAAGGAGCTGACATGGTATTTATTACCGCTGGAATGGGTGGCGGAACTGGAACAGGAGCCGCTCCTATCGTTGCTAAAATCGCAAAAGATTTAGGAGCATTAACCGTTGGAGTTGTGACGCGGCCGTTTAGCTTTGAAGGACCGAAACGCGGCCGCTTTGCTGCAGAGGGCATTGCGTTATTAAAAGAGAACGTAGATACACTACTAATTATTTCTAACAACCGCTTACTGGAAGTTGTCGATAAAAAGACACCAATGCTTGAAGCATTCCGTGAAGCTGACAATGTTCTTCGCCAAGGAGTTCAAGGTATTTCTGATTTGATAACTGCTCCAGGTTACGTTAACTTAGATTTCGCTGATGTAAAAACCGTAATGGCGGATCAAGGTACTGCTTTGATGGGCATCGGTGTTGCTAGTGGTGAAGAACGTGTGGTTGAAGCTACTAAGAAAGCTATCTCTTCTCCATTGTTAGAAACATCTATTGATGGTGCTGAACAAGTGTTGTTAAACATTACTGGTGGTTTGGATATGACCTTATTTGAAGCACAAGATGCATCAGATATTGTCGCTAATGCTGCTACAGGCGATGTGAATATCATTCTAGGTACTTCAATTAATGAAGAAATGGGCGATGAAATTCGAGTAACGGTAATCGCTACAGGGATTGATCCAACAAAAAAGGAACGTAAGACTAGCCGAAGTTCTCAACAACGACCTAGTCAAGTTCAATCAGTACCACAAAAACCAAATTTAGATATTGAACCTGCAAGAAATAATGAAACACAATCAGCGTTTGGTGAATGGGACATTCGTAAAGAAGACAATGTTCGACCAAAAGTAGACGAAACTCAATTTGAAAATATTGAAAAGAAAGAATTCGACACTTTCACTCGCGAAGAAGTAAAACCAGAAAAAGACGAAGAACTTGATACACCACCATTCTTTCGCCGTAGAAAATAAAAGGGGGAGAGCACATGATCGCTGATAACTTGCATACTGTTAAGCAAGAGATTCAGGAGTCGTGTGCTCTTGTTTCACGTAATCCAAAGGATGTTACATTGATTGCGGTAACAAAGAGTGTCGACTCATTAACTGCTGAAGAACTTGTAAAACTCGGAATTACCAATTTGGCAGAAAATCGAGTGGATAAACTTCTTGAGAAAAAAGAAAGTTTGAGTCAATATTCCAATATTTCTTGGCATTTGATTGGTAATTTGCAGCGGCGCAAGGTAAAATCTATTATTAATCATATTGATTATTTCCATGCGTTAGATAGTCTGCGTCTAGCGCAAGAAATACAAAAACGAGCATCACATAAGGTTAATTGTTTCATTGAAATCAACATCTCAGGTGAAGAATCAAAGCATGGCATAACCCCTGATGAATTACTATCATTTGTTCATGAATTAGCAGATTTATCCAATGTGCATGTAGTTGGATTAATGACGATGGCACCATATGATGCAGATGATGAAAGCATTCGAAGTATTTTCGCCACATTGAAGAAATTACAGGAAAAGATTTGTTCCTTAAAACTGAAATATGCTCCTTGCACAGAACTAAGTATGGGGATGAGCCAGGATTTTCCACTGGCAATTATAGAAGGTGCAACCTATATTCGAGTGGGAACTGCATTATTTAAGAAAGGATAGGACAGAATCAATGGCTATTAATCTTGCAAGAATCAGCGATTTTTTCGGTTTAGCTGATGAAGAAGAAATATATGAAGAACCAATAATTCAGCGGCAGCCGATCGCTAAACAACCAAAAAGAGAGAAACGGGCGAAAAAACAACCGATGGTGAATAGCACGAAACAGCAAATAAGAAAAGAACCAGTCAAACGAATTGTAAAAAGTGAACCTGCTCCGGTCAGTCAAACCATGCAAGCACGACAACCTGAAAAAGTAACAATAAAAAAATCTGCGGTTGCCCCGTCTATCATAAAGACTGACAACGTAGTGAGTATGCCGAAGAACGAAGCAATGAAAAAGCGAACCGCCTCACAGACAACAACGGCTACTAAGACACGTAGTCGCATTTCAGTCGTGGAGCCTAAAGCTTATAATGAGGCAATGGTTATCGCCAAACGTATTGCGCAAGGGGAAGCGGTATTTATTAACTTTCACTCTATAGATGAAGGCCGTGCTAGAAGAATAGTCGATTTTTTAACTGGTACAGTGTACATGATCGATGGAGATATTAAACGTGTCGGAAATGAAATGTTTCTGTGTACTCCTACGAATATGGAAGTAGATAATTCTGCTTTAGAATCAATAGGAGATCAGGATATTTTCGGCTTGGAATTATAAAGGAGACAACTAATTGATAGTATTACTAAGATTATTAACCCTAGTTAATCGGTTGGCAGAGCTTTATTCAGTATTACTGGTTGTGTACGCTCTATTATCATGGTTTCCTGGTGCGTATCAATCAGCTTTAGGAAAGTTTCTAGGAAGGATATGTGAACCATTTTTAGATCTATTTCGCCGTTTACCATTACAATTTGGTGGTATTGATTTCTCAGTAATGGCTGCAATCATTGCATTAAATTTTATTATGCGCATTCTTAATCAATTAATTTTAAGCATGATTTATTAGAGGGGGTGAGGGGATGAATGAGAATGTCTATCAGCATTTTCGACCTGAAGAACGCCCGTTTATAGACGCAGTAAGTGATTGGCTGGAGCAAGTTGAAAGCCAATATGCGCCGTACTTAACGAACTTTTTAGATCCGAGACAAGCGTATATTCTCGAGGTATTGACCCGTGAAAACAGTGATTTAAAATTTATGTTTTTTGGCGGTTATGAACAAGCTGAGCGTTGCCGTTGTATGATTTATCCGGAGTACTATGAACCAACTAAAGATGATTTTGAAATCATTATGATTGAAATAAAGTATCCGCAAAAATTTACTGAACTTTCTCATGGAAAAGTTTTAGGTACATTGATGAGTGCAGGCATGAAGCGTGATTACTTTGGGGATATAATCTCTGATGGCGAGCGATGGCAAGTTTTCTTAGCTCGGGAAACATCAAATTATATTGAATCGCAAATCACAAAAGTTGGTCGTGTCACTGTTCATTTAGAGGAGAAGTCATATACTGAGATCATCGTACCAAAAGACAGTTGGGCTGAAGAAAGTACAACAGTTTCTTCATTAAGACTTGATGTGATAATCTCTACCGTATATAATATTTCCAGACAGCGATCAAAGCAATTAGTAGAAACTGGAAAAGCCAAAGTAAATTGGAGTGTAAATGAACGCTCTGATTACTTATTAGATTTACTAGATGTTGTATCTATTCGTGGTTTTGGGCGAATCCAGATTCGAGCAATTGAAGGGAAAACAAAAAAAGAAAAAATTCGTTTGCGCTTAGGTGTTTTACGAAAATAAACTGATGAGGTGACATGAATGGCTTTAACTCCACTAGATATTCAAAATAAAAGTTTCTCGACGAAGATGCGTGGTTATAATCAAGATGAGGTTGATGACTTTTTAGATATGATCGTCCGTGATTATGAGGATAGTATCGCAAAAAATCGTGAACTTGATAAGGCTTTAAAACATGCTGAAGAAAAATTAGAGTATTTTAACGAATTGAAAGAAGCTTTGAACCAATCAATCGTTGTAGCTCAAGATACAGCAGACAAAGTGAAATCATCTGCAAGCAAAGAATCTGAAGTGATTGTGACTTCGGCTCAAAACAGAGCAGACGAACTAATTACAAATGCTGAAAAGAAAGCACACTTACTAACATCGACTGCTGAAGAAAGAGCAAGAGAAATTTTGAGTGATGCGACAAGTCAAGCACGTGAATTAGCGGCTGAAACAAATGATTTGAAGAAGAAAACACGGACCTTCCATCAGCAGTTATTACTGTTGTTAGAAACACAATTAGATCAAGCTAAAAGCGGTAATTGGGAAGAAATTTTAAAACCAATGACTGCTTATGTGAGTGAAAGTAATGATATTATCAAAGAAGTCATGGCTGAAGAGCTTGACAAAGATTCGGATTTTGCAGTAAACTCAGTTGAACCTGTAGGCAGTAAAACCCACGATGACATGGGACTAACAATTGATATACCTGAGCTAATCAAAACAGATCAAACAGACAAAAACTAGAACAGAAAAGCTGATTAGATTCTTATAGCGAGTCACTGACGGTGGAAGTGTGACAGACCCTCTAATGAGACAGATCCTCTAGTTCTTTTGCAAGCGAATGCTAAAAGTAGCTTGCGACGACTCATCTCGTTACCGATGAAGAGGAAATCAAGATGATTTCAAATCTGGGTGGTACCACGACAAGTTCGTCCCTTTGCGGGATGCACTTGTCGTTTTTTTTATTTAGGAAAGGAAGTCGAAGTATATTGAAGATGAAAGAAACGCTGCTATTAGGAAAAACGGCTTTCCCCATGCGCGGTAATTTACCAAATCGTGAAGGTCAATGGGAGAAAGATTGGGAAGAAGATAAAGTTTATGAGAAGCGCCAACAATTAAATGAAGGGAAACCAACCTTTGTTTTACATGATGGTCCTCCATACGCCAATGGAAACATTCATATTGGTCATGCGCTAAATAAAATCAGTAAAGACATTATTATTCGTTCAAAATCAATGTCAGGGTTTCGTTCACCTTATGTCCCAGGCTGGGATACGCATGGTTTACCAATAGAACAAGTTTTAACTAATAAAGGAATCAAACGCAAAGAAATGACAATGGCGGAATACCGCCAAAAATGTTATGAATATGCATTAACCCAAGTTGATACTCAACGTGAAGATTTCAAACGCTTAGGTGTAGCGGGTGATTGGGAACATCCTTATATCACTTTAACACCGGATTATGAAGCTGCAGAGATTCGGGTATTCGGAAAAATGGCTGAAAAGGGATATATCTATAAAGGATTGAAACCAATCTACTGGTCACCATCAAGTGAATCTTCTTTAGCTGAAGCTGAAATTGAATATAAAGATGTAAAATCTGCTTCAATTTATGTCGCATTCACAGTAAAGGATGGCAAGGGATTACTTGATACAGATACATCATTCATTATTTGGACTACTACGCCTTGGACATTACCTGCTAACCAAGGCATTGCTGCTAATCCAAGTTATGTCTATGCTTTATTAGAAGCAGACGGGAAAAAATATGTGGTTGCTAAAGACTTGATTGAGACCGTTCAAAAAGAGATCGGCTGGATAGAAGTCAAGGTATTAAAAGAGCTTAAGGGTACTGAGTTAGAATACATGACTGCAACACATCCATTCTATGATCGTGAGTCATTAGTGATTTTAGGTGACCATGTTACGTTGGACGCAGGTACTGGCTTGGTTCATACTGCTCCAGGACACGGGGAAGATGACTACTTTGCGGGTAAAAAATATGGCTTAGAAGTATTATCTCCTGTTGACGATCGTGGTGTATTTACAGATGAAGCACCTGGATTTGAAGGTATCTTTTATGATAAAGCGAACCCAATGATTACTGATATGTTGAAGGAAAATGGGAAACTATTAAAATTAGATTTCTTTACTCACAGCTATCCTCATGACTGGCGTTCGAAAAAACCAGTTATTTATCGTGCAACTCCACAATGGTTTGCTTCTATTGATAAGTTCCGTCAAAATATCTTAGACGAAATTGAGAAGGTAGACTGGATCATTCCTTGGGGTAAAACACGTTTATACAATATGATTCGTGACCGTGGAGATTGGGTAATTTCTCGTCAACGTGCTTGGGGAGTTCCATTGCCGATTTTTTATGCTGAAAATGGTGAATCAATTATTACACCAGAAACAATTGAACATGTAGCGAATTTATTCGCTGAACATGGATCAAATGTCTGGTTTGAAAGAGAAGCTAAGAATTTGTTGCCAGAAGGATTTACTCATCCAGGTTCTCCAAATGGTGAATTTACCAAAGAAAATGATATCATGGATGTGTGGTTTGACTCGGGTTCTTCTCACGAGGCGGTATTACGTCAACGGCCAGAATTGACTTTCCCAGCTGACATGTACTTGGAAGGTTCTGACCAATATCGTGGCTGGTTTAACTCAAGTATTACAACTAGTGTGGCGATTAATGGTGTTGCTCCTTACAAATCAGTGTTATCACAAGGCTTTGCTTTGGATGGTGATGGACGTAAAATGTCTAAATCATTAGGCAATACGATTGTACCGGATAAAGTAATCAAGCAAATGGGTGCTGACATCTTAAGACTCTGGGTAAGTAGTGTCGATTATGAATCAGATGTACGTGTATCAATGGATATTCTAAACCAGATTTCTGAGGTTTATCGTAAAATTCGTAATACTATGCGTTTCTTGTTGGCAAATACGACTGATTTTAATCCTGAATCAGACACTGTTAGCTATGGTAATTTACGTTCTGTGGATAAATATATGCTGATTCGTTTGAATCAAGTCATTCAAAGTGTTAGAGAGGAAGGTTACGATAAATATAATTTCGTTCACATCCATAAAACAATCGTTAACTTCTTAACAACTGACTTGTCAGCATTTTATTTGGATTTTGCCAAAGATGTTGTATATATTCAAGCAGAAGATGCGTATGAACGTCGTTGTATGCAGACTGTTTTTTATCAAGCAGCGGTTGCGCTGACAAAATTATTAACACCGATCTTGCCGCATACTGCTGAAGAAATCTGGTCATTCTTGAAAGAAGAAGAGGAGTATGTTCAGTTAGCTGATTTACCAAGCTATCAAGAATTCTCGAATCAAGCAGAATTACTAGATACTTGGAAAGCTTTCTTAGATTTCCGCGATAAAGTATTAAAAGCTTTAGAGGCTGCTCGGAATGAAAAGATCATCGGACGTTCTTTGGAAGCTAAATTGACAGTTTATCCAAATGAGCAAGTGAAAACTTTATTGACAGCGGTGGATGCTAACTTGCCACAGTTATTAATTGTTTCACCTGATTCCTTTAGTATTTCTAATGAACAAGCACCTGACAATGCCATGAAATTCGACGATGTAGCTTTGTTAGTGGAAAAAGCGGAAGGTGAAGTATGTGATCGTTGTCGTCAAGTTCGGACAACAGTCGGACACGATGAAAAACTTCCAACGCTTTGTGCTTCTTGTGCGGAGATTGTTGAAGAAAACTATCCAGAAGCAGTAGCTGAAGGCTTCGAAAACTAGAAAAAAGACAAGAAGATCGATTATTCGGTCCTCTTGTCTTTTTATTTTAGTCTAATTTTCCTCGCTCACGGTACCAATTGTCGGGTGTCCAAATCCAGTCATGACCATTTTTATTAAGCAAATCAAAGGATGCTTTTGGCCCCATTGTTCCAGCGGCGTAATTGGGAAAGTCGGGTGTGATTTGATCCCAAGTTTTTTTGATGCAATCAACGATCTCCCAAGAGTTGGCAACCTCATCCCAGTGCGAGAAGTTTGTACCATCACCACGTAAGGCATCCAACAATAATTTTTCATACGCTTCAGGGCTGTTTTCCGTCACTTCAGCTGATTGACGGAAATCCAATTTTACTGGCTCGGGGTTAAAGCCTTGACCAATTTGTTTACCGTTTAAGGTTAACGAGAAGCCTTCAGTTGGTTGAATGTAAATAGTTAGTACATTATGTGATAGCTCAGGTGAAACATCTTCATTATCAAAGTGAAAAACATTGACCGGCACTTGCTTGAAAACAATATTAATCCGTGTTCCTTTTTCAGTCATTCGTTTTCCGGTTCGAATATAAAAGGGAACGCCAGACCAACGGAAGTTATCAATTAAAAACTTTCCAGCAACGAAGGTTTCAGTTGCTGAGTCTTCAGCCACATTTGGTTCCTTTCGATAAGGAATAAATTCGGTGGTATCTAACTTGCCGGCGTCATATTGTCCTCGCACAAAATTCTCTGTAACTTCCTCAGTCGTATAGCGACGAATCGCTTTTAATGCTTTAACTTTTTCTAGGCGAATGGATTCATCTGAAAATGATACAGGGACTTCCATTGCTAATAAAGAAACAACTTGCAAGATATGATTTTGCACCATGTCTTTTAAAGCCCCGCTATTTTCATAATAGCCGCCACGATCTTCTACACCTAAACTTTCAGAAAAAGTAATTTGAATGTTATCAATGTAGCGATTATTCCACATAGATTCAAAAATGTTGTTTGCAAAACGTACCACCGCAATGTTTTGGATCATTTCTTTTCCTAAGTAGTGGTCGATTCGAAAGATGTCTTTTTCAGGAAATACAGCACGAATTTGACGATTTAATTCGTTGGCTGAATCATAATCGAAGCCGAATGGTTTTTCAATGACTAATCGGTTGAAACCTTCTTCAGTCAAAATTCCTTGAGATTGTAAATGTTGTACAATAGTACCAAAAAATTGTGGTGCCATCGCTAAGTAATAAACGCGATTATTGGCTAATTGATATTGTTCGTCTAGTCTTTCAGTTAGTTCCCGAAGCTCATCATAATGATTAGTATCATTTACGTTATGTGATAGATAATAGAAGTGACTCGAAAATTCCTCTGCTTCTGCAGGGGAGGGGTGCAAGTCTTTAATTGTTTCTTGCACAATTTCCCGGTAATGCTCATCGCTCCAAGGTCTGCGAGCAGTACCGATAACGGCAAAATGATCCTTCAAATTACCTTTTCTATATAAGCGAAATAGGGAAGGATAAAGCTTTCTTTTAGCTAAATCTCCTGTTCCGCCAAAAATCGTAAATAATGCTGATTGATTCATGTATTTCCACTCTCCTTATAGTTGATCAACAAAAATAGTGCTGGCAGCTTTGTAGCTGATACTGACTTGTTTTTGATCGTTGGTTAAAGTAACCGGCCCTTCATAAGCTGCAACATCTGAGATAGTAAATTCTTCATGGATGTTTACATTAAGATTCACAAGGTAATCAAGTAAATCTTTTTCGTCTAGAACGCGTGCAATTCTAATTTTAGCACCTGTTGCATAATCAGCTAAGGTCTGACGTTCTTTCTCATGAATAACTTGTCCATCTTGAGGAATCATTCCGCCATGTGGACAATATCTTGGGTGCTCCAGATACATATCAAGTCTTTTTTCCAGCTGAGAAGACGTAACGTGTTCTAACACTTCAGCGTCATCATGTACTTCATTCCAAGAATAGCCCAGGTGGTTGACTAGAAATACTTCCCATAGTCGATGTTTCCTAACAAGAGTACTTGCCTTTTCTAAACCTGATGAAGTTAATTGTACTCCTTGGTAGGGAGAATGGCTAACTAAACCCTCTTTTACTAATTTCGATATCATCTCGCTAACAGAGGCGCCGGAGATTGATAGTCCAGAAACAATTTGCTTGTTGCTGACCTTTTGTTTGTCGCCGCCTAGTTCTAATATCAATTTCAAATAATCTTCGCGATTCGGTGTCATAATGGGTCATCCTTTCAAGACTTGCACATATCAGGATAAGTTTATCAAATAATCTCTTTTTTTACCATTTGATTTAACTGCTATGTTTAGGGATTATTAAGGTTGACTGGCAGAAAGAAAAAAAATTTCTAAGAAGTATTGCTTAACTCGAGTAAACAAGGTAATATATTAAAAATAAATGAGAATTGTCAAATTATTTAAAGGATTGGTGCCAATATGTCGAATAAGACGCTATCTGGAGTCCCAACCATGTACAACCCTTCTTTCGAGAAGGACGCATGTGGTATGGGCTTTATTGCTCAAATGCATGGAAATGCATCAAGGGAATTAGTTGTACATGCATTAACAATGCTAGAAAGAATGAATCATCGAGGTGGAACTGGAGCAGAACCGGATACTGGGGATGGTGCCGGAATCTTAATCACTGTACCGGATCGTTTTTTCCGTCGTGAAGCGGAGAAAGAAGCGATTACGTTGCCTGCTAAAGGTGACTATGCAGTGGGGATGTTCTTTTTGCCTGCAGAAGAGAAGCAAAAGCTAGGACTCATGCAAGCAATCATACATGACATGGAAACTGCAGGTTATCCTGTAATCTGGCATCGTGATGTTCCATTCCAATTTGAAAATTGTGGGCCAGGTGCTCAAAGAGTCATGCCAAGTTTTGTCCAATTATTTGTTAAAAAACCAATGGATGTTAAAGCAGGTCGGATGTTTGAAGATCATTTGTATCGGTTGCGCAGAAGACTAGAAAAGACTTATCATTCTGATGAAATGTCGCTATGTAGCTTGTCAGCTAAAACAATTGTTTACAAAGGGATGCTACATGCTTATCAAGTAGGAGTCTTTTATGAGGATTTGCAAGATCCTGAATTTGAGGCAAGTATCGCAGTTGTCCATTCACGCTTTTCCACTAATACATTTCCTAGCTGGGATCGAGCACAGCCTTTCCGCTTTTTAGCTCACAATGGTGAAATTAACACCTTGCGTGGTGCCGAAAACTGGATGAAGAGTCATGGCGTCGAAGTTTACAATGAGGAAGATTCTGACTCTGCCAAATTAGAAAATTGTATGGAGTATTTATATCGCAATGGTCGCGATATTCCGCAAGCCTTAATGATGATGGTTCCTGAAGCTTGGTCTGAAGAAGCCGGCTTAGGTGAAGAAATGACTGCCTTTAGCGAATACAATGCTAGCTTTATGGCACCATGGGATGGACCAGCTGCATTATGTTTCACTGATGGTGATACAGTGGGCGCTGCTCTTGACCGAAATGGATTACGTCCATCACGTTATTCAATTACTAAAGATGGACTAGTACAAGTTGCGTCTGAATCAGGTGTCGTTGACTTCGAATCATCAAACATCATTGAAAAAGGGGTCTTAGGGCCTGCTAACATGATCTTAGTAGATACAACTAAAGGGCGTTTTTATCGCAATGAAGAAATCAAAGGAAAATACGCCAAAAGTCATCCATACCAAAAATGGTTGGAAAAAAACCGTTTGGAAATTGATCAATTAACAACCGATGCGCCAATTGAAACAAAAATGACTGAAGCTGAATTGAAACAAATGTGGCGTTTGAACGGCTATACGGATGAAATTATCCGTGGAGCGATCCTACCAATGGCTGAAAACGGTGAAGAACCAGTTATTTCAATGGGCTTTGATGCACCTTTAGCTGTTTTAAGCGAAAAACCGCAATCATTGTTCACGTATTTCAAACAACAATTTGCACAAGTTACTAACCCGCCGATTGATGCAATCCGCGAGCAGTTAGTTATCGGAACAGAAATGTTCTTAGGTCGCGATGGGGACATTAGTAAAGATGTTGCTGTCAATTGTCAGAAGTTAAAAATTGAAAGTCCCGTTTTGAATACAGAAGACTTTCAGAAAATTGTTTCACTGAATGCGAAAGGCCAAAAAACAGTCATTGTTTCTACTCTTTACAATGTATGTGAAACAACGAACCGTTTAGAAGATGCGTTAGAACAAATGTTTAAACATGCAGAAGCTGCAGTTGATAAAGGTGCAACGATTATCGTGCTAAGTGACCGCAATCCAGAGCAATCAAAAATGGCGATGCCGATTCTTTTGGCGGTTTCTGGCCTGCATAATTATTTAGTTCGTAAAGGAAAGGCTTCACTAGCTAGTATTGTTGTTGATTCTGCCGAAGTATGCGAAGTTCATCATTTTGCTACGTTGATTGGTTATGGTGCTAGTGGAATTCATCCATACGGAGCTTATGCGACGCTGCAAGATTTCTCAGTTGAAAATGGCTTTGAAAAATATCGGAAAGCCGCTGAAAAAGGTATCGTAAAAGTAATGTCTCGTATGGGGATTTCAACAATTGCTGGCTATCACGGTGCACAACTATTTGAAGTTGTTGGGATTAGTCAGAAAGTTACCGACCAATACTTTACAGGCACAGTCAGCCGAATTGGCGGATTGTCACTTGCTCAAATTGAAGAAGAATACTTGCATCGCCATACATTAGCCTATGGCTCTAAAAGTAATGATTTCTTAGGGTCAGGCGGAAGCTTCCAGTTTAAAGCAGAAGGCGAGCATCACTTATACAATCCGAAAACAATTTATAACTTCCAGCAAGCTGTACGTGCCGGCGACTACGAGTTGTACAAACGTTATGCGACTGAAATGAATGAAGAAGCTGATAAAGCACCAACTACTTTGCGTTCTATGTGGGAATTTGCCAGCAAACGACATCCAGTGAAGCTGTCTGAAGTTGAACCAGCTTCCAGCATTGTGAAACGATTCAAAGTGGGCGCTATGTCTTATGGTTCATTAAGTGAAGAAGCCCATCAATGTATTGCTGAAGCAATGAATGCCATTGGTGCAAAATCCAACAGTGGTGAAGGCGGCGAAAACCGTAAACGATTCAAGCCGCAAGCGGATGGTAAAAACTACAATAGTAAAATCAAACAGGTAGCTTCCGGCCGTTTCGGTGTGAATGCTGAATACTTGATGAGCGCTGAAGAGCTGCAAATCAAGATGGCACAAGGAGCAAAACCTGGTGAAGGTGGACAACTTCCAGGAAACAAGGTATTCCCTTGGGTTGCCGAAATTCGTGGATCTACACCTGGTGTGCGATTAATCTCGCCACCACCTCACCATGACATATACTCAATTGAGGATTTAGCTCAATTAATTTATGATTTAAAAACGATCAACCCATACGCTAAAATCAATGTAAAATTGGTTTCTAGTACAGGCGTAGGTACAATTGCAACCGGGGTAGTAAAGGCCGGAGCGGATGTTGTCGTTATCTCTGGTTACGATGGCGGTACAGGAGCTTCTCCACGGAACTCTGTCCGAGATGCTGGTTTGCCATGGGAAATGGGCTTAGCAGAAGCTCATCAAACATTAGCAATGAATAACCTACGTCAGCGAATGATTCTAGAAACTGATGGGAAACTAATGACCGGTCGCGATGTTGCTATGGCGACATTGCTAGGTGCAGAAGAATACAGCTTTGCTTCTTTAGCATTGGTAGCAATTGGCTGTGTTATGATGCGGGTTTGCAGCTTGAACACTTGTCCGGTAGGTGTAGCGACTCAAAATCCGGCACTGCGTAAATTCTTTGTCGGTAAGCCTGAACATATTATCAACACAATGATGTTTATTGCGGAAGACTTACGAGAAATTATGGCGGAATTAGGTTTTAGAAGTATTGATGAAATGGTTGGTCATACGGAAGTTCTTCAACCGCGCTTTGTGGCAAAAGGCAAGGCAAAATCGCTTGATTTTAGCCGGATTCTATCAACTAGCGTGGGTATCGAACGTAAAGTCGAAGATCCTTTCACAGACAAGCGTCAATGGAAAGAACTAGATCACTTTGCTGAAAATGCCATTGAAAATGGCGAAATTGTTCGCATCGAACAACCGATTAACAACGTAAACCGCTCTGTCGGTGCACGAATGGGTGGTTGGATCGCTGAACGTTTCGGTAATTACGAATTAACTCCAGGTCAGTTGAAATATACGTATCGCGGAATCGCCGGTCAAAGCTTCGGTGCTTTTACCACACAAGGTATGGAATTAAAACTGATTGGTGAAGCCAATGACTATGTGGCTAAAGGTTTGAGTGGCGGACGATTGATCATTGTTCCACCTGAAGACGCCGCTTATGATGTCGAACACTCGCCAATCGTGGGGAATGTGGCATGCTTTGGTGCCAATCGAGGCGAAGCCTTCTTCCGTGGTCGTGCTGGAGAACGCTTCTGTGTTCGTAACAGCGGCGCACAAGTAGTTGTTGAAGGTGTTGGCGATCACGGCTGTGAGTATATGACTGGTGGTATTGCCGTTATTCTTGGTTCAACCGGTCGTAACTTCGCTGCAGGTATGTCTGGTGGGGTAGCTTACGTCTATGATCCGGAAGACAAACTAGCAGGAAATTGTAATATGGAAATGGTCGAACTTTTCAAACTAGATGAAACGGGTGACGATTCTGCTTTGAAAGAGCTGCTTGAAAAACACTTAGTCTTTACAGACTCGAAAAAGGCTGAGAAGTTGCTGGAAAATTGGGAAGAAGAAAAACAACATTTTGTTAAGGTATATCCGAGCGAATACCACGAAATGATTCGTGTAACAGAAGAATTAGCGAAAACAGGACTAGCTGGGGATGCTCTCGTTGAAGAAGCCTTCAACAAAGTAGTCGGCGTCCAAACCGTACCTGTTGGAAAGGGGCGTGGCTAAACATGGCAGATCCATTTGGTTTCTTAAAATATGCCCGCAAGGATAATCCTTATCGTCCAGTTGAAGAACGTGTTCAAGACTGGAATGAATTGCAAATACCATTAACCGCTGAGGAGCGCCAAGAGCAAGCAGCTCGTTGTATGAGCTGCGGCATTCCTTTCTGTCATACTGGCATTTTTTATGGTGGAAAACGTGCGGTTTCAGGTTGTCCTAATGATAACTTAATTCCTGAATGGAATGATCTAGTTTATCGTGGAGAATTCAAAAAGGCATTTGATCGTTTAGTAAAAACCAACCCGTTACCAGAAATGACGGGTCGGGTATGTCCTGCGCCTTGTGAAAAAGCTTGTACTGAAGGCTTAAATGGCTCAGGCGTGACCATTCACGACAATGAGCGATTTATTATCGATCATGCATTTGAAAATGGCTGGGTCAAAGAAACAGGAATACCTGTGGAAAGAACAGACTTTAAAGTAGCAGTAGTTGGTTCAGGACCAGCTGGTTTATCCGCCGCTTGGCGATTAAATCAACTTGGGCATAACGTAACTGTTTATGAACGCAGTGATCGTGCAGGGGGATTGCTGATGTATGGTATTCCGAACATGAAATTGGACAAAGATGTGGTGGAACGTCGCATCAAAGTGATGGAAGAAGTTGGCATTCAGTTTGTCTTAAGCACCGAAATTGGAGTGGATATCACAGGTGAAGAATTACAAAGTCAGTATGACCGAGTAATTATCACGAGTGGTGCCAGTGTGCCACGGGACTTGAAAGTTCCAGGCCGTGAATTACACGGTGTACAATTCGCAGTAGATTATTTGACTGAATGTACAAAAGATGTCTTGAAACATGGCAAAGAAGCTACAAGTAAGAAGTTAGCTGGTAAACATGTTGTCGTTATCGGTGGTGGTGATACAGGGAATGACTGTATCGGATCAGCGATTCGCCAAGGGGCTACTTCGGTTAAACAACTGGAGATAACGCCACAATTACCAGCAGATCGTACAGCTACCAATCCTTGGCCGGAATATCCCATGATCAACCGAACGGGATATGGACAAGAAGAAGGGTTAGCTAACAATGAAGATCAATTAACTTACTATAGTACTTCGACAACGTCATTTATTGGGGCAGAACGTGGGCAAGTAATTGCGATTGAAACAACGCAAGTCGATGAACGTTTTCAACCAGTATCTGGAACCGAAAAAGTTTTAAAAGCTGATTTAGTCTTGTTAGCAATGGGCTTTACCGGAGCTGAACAACGGTTGTTAGATGGATTTGATGTTCATGAAATCTATGATAATTACACCACTGACAACGAACGTGTTTATGTAGCCGGTGATGCGAAACGTGGACCAAGCTTAGTTATTTGGGCGATTCGGGAAGGTCGCAAAGCTGCTGAAACAGTCGATCAGACACTAAGAGCATTAGTTTATCAATAAACAAAAAAGTCTGTTGCACATTTTCCGTGCAGCAGACTTTTTATGTCGTGGAAGATATTGGAAATGAAACATCATCTGCTTCGTCATAGAGTATCGAGGGCACTCCGTTTTCCGTATGAATAATTAAATGATAGCCAAATTGATCCTGAATAGTTAGTTTGTTTTTTGTTAGCTCAATCAATTGATAAGCAATCGCTTTACCGTCGATGGTCATGGATAAGTCTGGATAAATGGTAAGTACATGATCTTTGACCTCTTTGGGATGGAAAAATGACCACGAGCCAACATAAAGCGAGCTAGGATCTTCAAGCGCAGCCTCTTCTTTGCGTAAAAACAAACTTAGTGCACCAGCAGCTAAAGAAGCACCAAGAAAAACATGCCATTTTCTTTTCATGAAAAAGCTCCTTCCCTATAATCTTTCATTTTACTATATAATAAAGAATGTCCAGTGACTATCGGGCTTAAGCAGTATTTAATAATTTTAAAGGATTTTGATAAAGATGAAGTACTCCAATATTCAACTAGCTCATTTTATTGAGCGGCCTAACCGTTTTATCGCTCACTGCTGTTTAGAGGCGACGGGTGAACAAGTGATTGTACATGTGAAAAACACGGGAAGAAGTAAGGAGCTGCTAGTGCCAGAAGTTTTGGTAGCTTTAAATTATCAGCCTTCTCCTAAAAGAAAAACAGATTATGATCTTATTGCTGTAAAAAAGGGAGAAATGTGGATCAACATTGATTCGCAAATCCCTAATTCCTTAGCGGCAGAAGGATTGTTACAAAAAAAGATTGTTCTTCCTAATCTGATTGGTGAAATTATTTTTATGAAGCGGGAATACCGTTATGGAAATTCAAAATTCGACATTTATTTTGAAACAGATTTTGGCGAAAAAGGATTTGTCGAAGTGAAAGGTATGACCTTAGAAAACAATGGGATTGGTGCATTTCCAGATGCTCCTACACTACGAGGAAAAAAACACGTACTTGAATTGACTGAAGCAGTAGCAGCAGGTTATCATAGTTATTTGTTATTCATCGTCCAGTTTTCTAAAATCAAAGCAGCAACGATCCATAAAGCAATGCAGCCAGATTTTTTTCAAGCAGTTATGCAAGCCAAGCAAGACGGCGTGACTATTTTAGCGTATAATTGTGAAGTAGATGAATCAATGATTGAGTTAAAAGGAGAAGTTTCCTTTGATTTGGCTCAAGCGTTTATCGATCCTAATCTTTGAAAGGCGGAATACGAATGATCAATTTAGGAATTATCGGAACCAATTGGATAACTCACCAATTTGTCGAAGCAGCGCTGGCTACTGGGAAGTATCAGTTAACAGCAGTTTATTCTAGACGTTTAGAAACAGCGCAAGAGTTTGGTGAACGCTATGGTGAGGTTGAATATGCAGTTGATCTGTCAACTTTTTTTAGTATCGCTCATCTAGACACGATCTACATTGCTTCTCCCAATAGTTTACATTTTGAGCAGGCTAAAGCGGCGATATTAGCTGGAAAAAATGTAATTGTCGAAAAACCAGCCTTCTCCACACCAAAGGAGATGGATGAAATTATCACATTAGCCAATGAAATGCGGGTCTTTTTCTTTGAAGCAGCGCGAAACATTCATGAAAAAGCCTTCAAGACAGTGGCTGATTTCTTGCCGTTGAAAGATCGTATTTTAGGTGCAGATTTTAGTTTCTCAAAATATTCTTCCCGCTATGATTTGGTGTTAGATGGGGAAGAGCCAAATATCTTTTCACCTCATTTTTCTGGAGGAGCGTTAGTTGATTTAGGTGTGTATCCTATTTACGCTGCGCTGGCATGGTTTGGCATGCCAAAGGAAAGTCACTATTTTAGTAAATTGATTTCTACAGGTGTAGATGGTCTGGGGTACGGAATTTTACGTTACGATGACTTTGATGTGTCTATTCGTACTGGGAAAATCAATGACAGCTATCAGAAAGCAGAAATTTATTTAGACAACGGTACGTTAGAAATGAATGCCATTAACTCAATTGATGAAGCCATTTTCCATGATCGCAATCACAAACGTCGGAAAAAATTGCCGGTTCATCAATTGAAAAATCCTATGATCGAAGAAGCTGAAGCCTTTGCATCCGTTATGTTAAATCCTGAGGATCGCGATTTGGGCTTGCTTTATGAGGAATGGGTAGAATTAGCTCGTAATGTGAACCAAGTTTTATATGATATGAGAAAAAGCGCAGGCATCATTTTTGATGCCGATGAGAAATAGAGGAAAATATGGATAATCAACAATTAGCATCTTTTTTACAACAGAACTGGCAAGCTGCCGGTTTTACAACCCCTTCATTGATTCAAACAGAAGTATTTGAACCAATCTCATCAGGAAAAAATGTCGTGGGTGTGGCACCAACAGGCAGCGGAAAAACGTTAGCTTATCTTTTGCCATTACTTAATCAACTACAGACTAAAGAAGCGAATCAGCTATTGATTCTAACTTCTTCACAGGAGTTAGCAATACAAGTGGTAGAAGTCGCACGAAACTGGCTGAAAGGTTCAGAAATGAAGGTGCTTTCGCTAATCGGCGGGGCTAATATCAAGCGACAACAAGATGCTTTAAAGAAAAAACCAGAGATTATCGTTGGAACTCCTGGTCGTGTCATGGAGTTGATGACTAGCAAAAAGTTGAAAAGTCATCAGTTTAAGACGGTTGTTTTCGATGAAGTGGATCAGTTGATTCAAGGACAAAATATGCAGCTGATTCAGCGGATTTTGAAAAGCTTGCCGCAAACGATTCAACGATTGTATTTTTCTGCGACAGCTGATAAAGTTTTAGCCGAAATTCAACAAATTGATAACGACTTAGTGGTGGTAGATGTAAGTGAAGCGGACACTAGTCAAGGTGATGTAGCTCATTTTTATTTAGAAACCAGTGAACGTAAAAAAGTCGACAATTTGCGACGTTTATTGAATATTCCAGCTTTTTGGGGGTTGTTATTCTTTAATCAATTGAGCGATTTAGGTGCTGCGGAAGAAAAGCTACTCTTTCATAAATTACCGGTAGCCAGTTTAGCATCCGATCAAAACAAGCAGCTGCGAAAACAAGCAATCGAAAAGCTGAAAAAACATCAATTAGTTGGTTTGTTGACCACAGATATTGCTAGCCGAGGATTGGATATTGAAGCGATGCCGTTTGTAGTGAATGTTGATTTTCCCAAAAGCGAAGAAAGTTATCTTCATCGTGCGGGACGAGTAGGTCGGATGGGCAGCGAGGGAATTGTTATTTCTTTTGTTACTCCGCCCGAACTGGCTGAAGCTAAAAGAACGGCCAAAAAACTAGGGATTACATTAGAACCCGTATATATTTATGGCGGTGCTCTAACTACTGAAAAGCCTGAAAACAATGAACCAAAAGGTAAAAAGAAAAAAAGCAAAGGAAAAAGGCGCAAATAGTGCCTTTTTTCCTTGCGAAAGTAACACAGAATCGCTAGAATAGAGAAGTATGTCCTTGTAGCTCAGTAGGATAGAGCAATCGCCTCCTAAGCGATAGGTCGCTGGTTCGATTCCAGTCAAGGACGTTTAAAAACCCTTTTAGTGCTTATTCTAAAAGGGTTTTAATTGTTTTGTGCCAAATCTTGTCTATTTCTTTGTTTCTTATCGAAAACGGTCAAAGATGTGTAACTTCTCCCTTTTAGAAACTTATCTAAAAGGGTTTTTTTATTGTGCCCAGTCCCCATCTCTAAAGACGGGAACACGGCTGCCGTCTTCACGGATACCATCAATAGACATTTTATTCGATCCAACCATAAAATCAACGTGGGTCTGACTACTATTCAAACCAGCTTGTTCCAATTCTTCTTCGGTCATTTCAGTTCCACCCTCCACGCTAAATGGATAAGCCGCTCCTAAAGCTAAATGATTCGAAGCATTTTCGTCAAACAGGGTATTGAAAAAAGTAATCCCTGATTGCGAAATAGGCGAAGGATCTGGAACAAGGGCCACTTCCCCAAGATGTTTGGCACCTTCATCGATATCCAACAATGAGGCTAAAACATCTTGACCTTCTTTTGCTGAAAAATCAACGACTTTTCCATCTTTAAAAGTAAATTTCATATCCAGTAAGGTTGTACCAGCGTAGCTTAAAGGTTTCGTACTAGTAATATAACCGTCTACTCGATTGCGATCGGGGGCGGTAAAGACTTCCTCTGTCGGCATATTAGCCATGAATTCATTTCCATCAGCAGCGAAGCTTCCAGCACCTTCCCAGATATGATTTTTTGGTAGGCCAATGATCAAATCGGTTCCAGGGGCGGTGTAATGTAGCGCTGAGAACTGCTCTTTATTTAATTTGTCTGCTTGAGTTCGCATTGCTTGGTCGTGTTCCTGCCATGCCTTTACTGGATCATCATTGTAAATCCGAGTTGTCTTAAAGATTTCGTCCCAAAGTGCATCGGTTTGTTTTTCAGTTGTATCCAGTTCAGGGAAGACTTTTTCTGCCCAAGCAGGACTTGCAGCGGCTACGACTGTCCATCGTAATTTATTCGATTGAGTTGCTTGCATAACGGCCTTTAATGCTTTCCCACGGGCTTGTTGATAAGAAGCAACTCGACTTGTATCCACACCTAATAGAGCATCTGGATTAGATGAAACAATGCTGATTCGACTTACGCGTTTTTCAGCAAAATCATCGGCTTCAGCTTTTTTGTATTCAGGAACAGTTGTGATGAATTTATCGTCTGCGTGCATTAAAAATTCTCGTTGTACCAAATCGTCATTCCATTGAACAATTACTTGAGCAGCCCCCAGTTTGTAAGCATTGGTAGTAACTAAGCGAGCCAACGGGGCTTGGTCGACACTAGCGTAAACAACAACTGTATCACCTTTTTGCGTATTGATGCCAACCTTGGTAATTAAGCGAGCATATTTTTCTAAATTATCTAAAAAATTTGGTAGAACCATGTCTATTCCTCCATTTCTGTAGTGTATTTATCATAGCATTTCTTTTTCATACAAAAAAGGAATCTTCCTCAACGAAAGATCCCTTTGCTTATTATAATACTGCATCAGCTAATTTTTTAGCAAATATTTCTAAGTTTTCGATGTCGTCTTCTTCAGCCGCCATTTCAACTTTTACATTTTCAGCACCCTTAGTTGCACCAGTTTTAGCAAATGCGGCGTCAAAATCGTCTACAGATTTACAATACATTTCGTAAAAGCTATCGCCAGAACCGCAAACACCATATACTTTTCCGGATAAATCCAGTTCCTGCAATTCTTCATAAAGATCAACAATCTCATCAGGCAGATCACCTTCACCATAAGTGTAGGTTGCTACAACACAAATGTCAGCATCTTGAAAATCTTCAGCATCTACTTGAGTACATTCATCTACCTCTACTTCAATATTTAAATTTTCTAAAGCCTCCGATACGATGTCGGCGATTTCTTCCGTATTTCCAGTCATACTTGCGTATACAATTTTTGCTAATGTCAAAAAAATTTCCTCCTTGGAACTATGTTTAGGCAGATTATACCAAAAGTCTAAGCAAAATGGAATGTTTCTTTAAATGCATCCTTAAGCATTTGTTCGCTTAATAGGGATATGTTAAAATAGGAAGGATGAAAAGGAGACGAGAACATGATCACATTAAAATCACCAAGAGAAATTGAAATGATGAACGAATCAGGCGAATTATTAGCCGACGTCCATCGTCATTTACGTACATTTATTAAACCAGGTATTACTAGCTGGGATATTGAAGTTTTTGCACGGAAATTTATTGAAAGCCACGGCGGAAAAGCTGCTCAAATTGGATTTGAAGGTTACAAATACGCCACCTGCATTAGTATTAATGATGAAATCTGTCATGGTTTTCCTCGAAAGAAACCGTTAAAAAATGGCGATTTAATCAAAGTTGACATGTGTGTGGAGTACAAAGGTGCGATGTCTGACTCTTGCTGGGCGTATGTCGTAGGAGAAGCCTCACCTGAAGTTCAACGATTAATGGATGTAACTAAAAAAGCTTTATATATAGGTATTGAACAAGCTCAAGTAGGTAACCGCATCGGGGATATCGGTCATGCGATTCAAACATATGCTGAAGGGGAAGGATTCTCAGTTGTGCGTGATTTTGTCGGACACGGTATTGGACCAACTATTCATGAAGAACCAGCTATTCCACATTATGGTGAAGCGGGCAAAGGATTGCGTTTAAGAGAAGGTATGGTTATTACAATTGAACCGATGATTAATACTGGAGACTGGCAAATGAAAATGGACCCTAATGGCTGGACCGCCTATACCCGTGATGGTGGGATAAGTTGTCAATATGAACACACCTTAGCAATCACTAAGGAAGGTCCTAAGTTACTAACCTCTCAAGGGGAAGAAGGCACATACTAGAAAAGGAAACGCTATGCTAGAGAAATTTAAGAGCAATGAAAAACTAATGCGTTTAATTGAAACTGTTCAGACCCACGTGCAAGAAACTGAAATAGGCGACCGATCCGTTGTAGTCGCCTATTATTTATTGTTATCATTTTTCCCATTATTAATTGTTATCGGGAATTTACTTCCTTATTTAAGTATTACTCCTGAAACAGTTCTTCCATATGTTCGTCAAATCATACCGGCAGAAATTTATGAATTTCTTAAACCTGCGATTGAAGGACTGCTTTCTAACAATTCGGGCGGTTTGTTGTCAATTTCGGTTTTAGCAGCGATTTGGTCTTCCAGCAAAGGAGTAAATGCATTGCAAACGGCTTTAAACCGCGCCTACGGAGTAGAAGATCGGGGGAATTTTGTGATTAGTCGCATTGTTTCAGTGGGAATGGTGGGTATTTTGTTAATGGCTGTTATTGCAATTGCTTTATTTTTTAGTGTTGGTCAGGTAATAATGGGAAGCTTACAGCCTTTATTAGGATTTTCATCAACTTACATTGATTATTTTACCCGTCTACGCTGGCCAATCACTTTGATCGGATTAATTATTATCTTAAGCGCTATTTATATAGTAATTCCTAATGCAAGAGTTCGCTTAAGGTATACGTTTCCAGGTACTATTTTTGCCACTCTTGGATGGATGATTCTTGCACAAGGCTTTGGATTATATGCCCGAACATTTGCTCGTAGTATTTCAGGTTATCAAATTATTGGAAGTTTTATTGTTTTGATGCTGTGGCTGAATTTTGCTGCGACTATTGTCATTTTTGGCGGTATTATTAATGTCACTTTAGAAGAAATTCGGACTGGTCGTGAAGTAAGGCAAGGCAATAGCCGCGTGAACAAGCTTTTAAAATTCTTTAAAAAAAAGTCATCAAAATTTGATGATTCAGACCAATGACTTGGTTAAGCTTATTTAAGAAGGTTGTAAAGCAGGGGAAATTCGCTATAATATTTTTGAGAAAAGGTAGGTGGCAGAATGATAGTCTCGTTTGGACTAATTATCAAATATTTTCTAACATTTTTAATGGCGTTGATCTTAACGCCAATATTTAAAATTATTTCTGTACAAACAGGAATGGTTGATAACCCAAATGCAAGACGAATCAATCGGGTACCAATGCCTAGTGCTGGTGGATTGCCGATTTTCATTACTTTTGCGGTCTCTACACTCTTTTTCTTCCGCCATGTGATTCCGCATACTTATTTAGTGCCAATATTATTAGGTGGAACTGTGATTGTAATTACTGGTGTGTTAGATGATAAATTTGAATTGAATCCTAGGCAAAAAAGTTTAGGTATCTTGATAGCTGCCTTAATTATTTATTTTAGATCAGATATCCAATTTAACTTTTTAACTATTCCGTTTTTCGGACATGTAGATCTTGGCTGGTTAAGTTTGCCAGCAACAATTTTTTGGATTTTTGGAATTACCAATGCGGTTAATTTGATTGACGGGTTGGATGGGTTAGCGGCAGGAGTCTCAATCATTGGCTTGACTACGATTGGTGTCATTGGTTATTTCTTCTTGCACGCATCAACAACCTATATTTCATTGACTATCTTCTGTTTGGTTGCCAGCATCATGGGTTTTTTTCCCTACAATTTCAACCCTGCCAAGATATATTTAGGTGATACCGGTGCACTGTTCCTTGGTTTTATGATAGCTGTATTATCTTTAGAAGGATTAAAAAATGTAACGTTTATTACTCTTGTTACGCCTTTGATTATCCTTGGAGTACCTGTTACGGATACTTTTTTTGCCATGATACGTCGGCGTGCTAAAAAAATGCCGATATCGGTGGCAGATAAGCAGCATTTACACCATCGGTTAATGGATTTAGGCTTTGGTCATCGCGGTGCGGTATTAACTATTTATGCGATTGCTGTACTTTTTTCATTTACTGCGTTGTTAATCAATTATACTAGTAAAATTGGTACCATCGTGTTGATCATGGCTATGGGATTTGCTTTAACCTTTTTACTGGAGCTTATCGGGTTAATTAGTGAGAAGTACAGCTTCATAACAAAAACCTTCCGACTTTTCGGGAATAAAGAATATCGTTCACAAGTCATCAAGAAATACTTCAAGAAATGAGCCAGCCATTAATGAAAACACATATCGAAATTGTCACTATTAGCATTGTTACTCATAATAGTGACAAAATTTTTTTAAGTTTAGATACATTGCTTGATAAACTAGGAGAATATCCTGCTGTGAACATTATGATTTTTGATAATCATTCTGAAAGTAGCTATCAAGAAAAATTGATGGCGTATCAGCAATTTCCCTTTATCCAGGTTACACTTCATGAAGACAATCGTGGTTTTGGTTACGGACATAACTATAATTTATTATCCAAGCCCTCAAAATATGCGGTAATTTTTAATCCAGATATTATTTTGGAGCAAGATGTTCTAACAGAACTGGTTTCATTGCTAGATCAACATCCAGAAGCAGCTTTGTTAGCGCCGAAGATATTAAACGAAGACGGCTCTACCCAATACTTAATCCGGCAAAAATTAGATGTTTTTGATTATATGTTACGATTTATTCCATTTCGTTTTGTGAAAAAAATCTTTGATCAGCGTCTTGCAAAATTTGAGTGCCGTAATCTTCCTGATGACCAAGATAGTTATGTCCGCATGATTTCTGGGAGTTTCATGGTAGTGGATGTGGCCAAATTCGCTGAAGTAGAGGGATTTGATGAACGCTATTTTATGTACTTTGAAGATAATGATCTTTGTCGGAAAATGGAAGCTGCTGGTTATAAAGTATTGTATACACCGCGATTCCAAGTTATCCATTTATATGAACGGGGAGCAGTAAAGAGTCGAAAACTATTTTTCGTTTTCCTACAATCAATGAGGAAATATTTTAATAAATGGGGTTGGAAATTCTTCTAAGGAGGATCACATGCACAAAAAACAAGAGTTATCTGTTTCTGTCTGTATGGCTAGTTTTAATGGACAAGCGTTTATTGAAGCACAAATAAATAGCATCCTGCCACAATTAAATAAACATGATGAACTAGTCATTTCTGACAATTCTTCAACTGATGGCACTTGGGAAATATTGCAAAAGTATCAGAGGAAAGACAATCGAATTCGCTTGTTTAAAAATGATCATCCAGGCGTAATCGGAAATTTCGAGAACGCTATTGCCGAAAGTCAAAAGGAGCTTATTTTTCTTTGCGACCAAGATGACGTCTGGCAGCCAAACAAAATCAGTGTAATGAAAAACTATTTCCAATCACATCCGCAAATAACTGTAGTGGTTTCCGACTTGATTATCGTGGATAATGATTTTCAGACATTAATTCCCTCGTATCAAGCGTTGCGGCATACCAAACCAGGTTTTTGGCATAATTTGCTGCGCAGCAGTTATATCGGTGCAGGTATGGCTTTTCGTAAAGAGCTTAAAGCAGTAATTTTACCAATTCCAACAAATGTCCCCATGCATGATATGTGGATTGGACTAATTGCAGATCACCAAAAGGGCGTGGCCTTTATCCCAGAAAAACTAGTCTTTTATCGCCGTCACGGACTTAATACAACTGAGATCCAAACGACAGCATCTAAGTGGCAACAGTTTAAATGGCGTTGGGTGGCGTGGCGCTTAGTTAAGAAAAGAATCACTGAAAACAAAAAAAATACTTAAAGTACTTTCTCCATTAGTCTGACATCATGTATAATGAGACACGTATGTATAGAAAAAGTTAGGAGCGTAAGCATGAAAGGAATTATTTTAGCAGGCGGTAGCGGTACGCGCTTGTACCCATTAACCAAAGCAACTTCGAAGCAATTGATGCCTGTCTACGACAAACCAATGATTTATTATCCAATGTCTACATTAATGTTAGCTGGTATTAAAGAAATCTTAATCATTTCAACACCAGAGGATACGCCACGATTTGAAAGTTTGTTCGGTGATGGAAATGAGCTAGGCATCCATATTGAATATGCTGTTCAGGAAAGTCCTGATGGCTTGGCGCAAGCCTTTATTATTGGAGAAGAATTCATCGGTGATGATAGTGTTTGCTTAGTCTTAGGAGATAATATTTATTATGGTGACGGACTATCACGTATGTTGCAACGGACTGCGGCTAAAAAAGAGGGCGCTACTGTATTTGGTTATCATGTAACCGATCCAGAACGATTCGGTGTTGTTGAATTTGACGAGAATATGCAGGCTGTTTCCATAGAAGAAAAACCGGAACAGCCAAAATCTAACTATGCGGTCACGGGATTGTATTTCTACGATAATGATGTTGTTGAAATCGCAAAAAATATTCAGCCGTCAGACCGTGGTGAGCTAGAAATAACTGATGTGAACAAAGAATACTTAGAGCGTAACAAATTATCTGTTGAAGTGATGAGTCGTGGCTTTGCATGGCTAGATACTGGTACCCATGAATCTTTATTGGAGGCTTCTACGTTTATATCAACAATTGAGAAACGACAAAATTTAAAAGTAGCTTGTTTAGAAGAAATTGCTTTCCGTATGGGCTATATTACAAAAGAACAACTTATTGAATTAGCGCAACCACTAAAGAAAAATCAATACGGTCAATACTTATTACGCTTAGCAAAAGAGGAAATCTAATGGGAAAAATAGTTATAACTGAAACTAAACTAACCGATGTGAAAATTGTGGAGCCAGCGGTATTTGGCGACCATCGCGGTTTTTTTACTGAAAGCTATTCTGAAAAAGATTTTAAAGAAGCAGGAATCGATTTTGACTTTATTCAAGACAATCATTCGTTATCAGCTCAGGCTGGGGTTTTGAGAGGATTGCACTTTCAAAAAGGAAAATCAGCACAGACAAAACTTATTCGAGTTGTAACGGGTGCTGTATTAGATGTTATTGTAGATATCCGTAAAGGCAGTCCAACTTACGGTGAATGGGAAGGTTACATTTTATCTGAATACAACCATCGACAACTATTGGTTCCAAAGGGATATGCTCACGGCTTCATGACTTTGACACCGAATGTCAATTTCTTATACAAATGTGATAATTATTATGATGCACAAGCGGATGGTGGAATTGCCTTCAATGATCCATATTTGAATATTCAATGGCCAATGGCGATGGATAAAGCAATTACTTCAGAAAAAGATCAGCAGCATCCAACATTGAAAGAATTTGAAGCAGAAAATCCGTTTGTATACGGTGAAATCTAAGGAGACAAAAGCATGAAAAAGATAATTGTTACTGGCGGAGCCGGGTTTATCGGTTCAAATTTTGTTCATTATGTAGTAAAGCACCATCCAGAGGTTCACGTTACCGTTTTAGATAAATTGACATATGCTGGGAACGAAGCAAATTTAGCGGGCTTACCAGAAGATCAAGTAAAATTAGTCGTAGGTGATATTGCGGACGCTGAATTAGTTGAGCAGCTAGTGAAAGAAACGGATGCGGTTGTTCATTACGCGGCTGAGTCTCACAATGATAATTCACTAAAAGATCCATTTCCGTTTGTCCAAACGAATATTATTGGAACTTACACATTAATTGAAGCGTGTCGTAAACATAATGTACGTTACCATCACGTTTCAACAGATGAAGTTTATGGAGATTTACCCTTACGTGAAGATCTTCCTGGACATGGAGAAGGTGAAGGTGAGAAGTTTACTGACCAAACACCATACAATCCTTCAAGTCCTTACTCTTCAACCAAAGCAGGATCTGATTTATTAGTAAAAGCATGGGTTCGCTCATTTAACTTGCAGGCGACAATTTCTAACTGCTCAAATAATTATGGTCCCTATCAACATATTGAAAAATTTATTCCTCGACAAATCACTAATGTGTTAAGTGGTATTCGTCCTAAGCTTTATGGCGATGGCAAAAATGTGCGTGACTGGATTCATACCAATGACCATTCTTCAGCAGTATGGACGATTCTTACTAAAGGAAGAATTGGTGAGACATATTTAATTGGTGCTGATGGAGAAGAAGACAATAAATCTGTTATGGAACTAATTTTAGAATTGATGGATCAGCCTAAAGATGCGTATGATCACGTCAATGATCGTCCTGGTCACGATTTACGCTATGCGATTGATTCAACGAAACTTCGGGAAGAATTAGGCTGGACTCCAGAATTCACCAACTTCCGAGATGGTTTAGCTGATACTATTCGTTGGTACAAAGAAAACCGTGAGTGGTGGGAAGCAGAAAAACAAGCTGTAGAAGCCAATTATGCGAAAAACGGTCAATGATTCAGCTGGCAGGGAGACCTGCCTTTTTTTGAGAAAAGGAGAGAAACTCAATGATCTTATTAACAGGCGGTAATGGACAATTAGGAACGGAACTAAGAAAACTGTTAGATGAAAAAGGCTGGGAATATATTTCAACAGACGCAGATGTTTTAGATATTACTGACGCTGATAAAACAATGGCTTATATTACGGAGTTGAAGCCAGAATTAGTTTATCACTGTGCGGCCTATACAGCAGTTGACAAAGCAGAAGATGAAGGCAAAGAATTAGACGAAAAAATTAACGTTGATGGTACCCGCAATGTTGCAAATGCAGCAAAAGCAGCAGGTTCAAAATTAGTCTATATTAGCACAGATTACGTTTTTGACGGTACTCGAAAAGACGGAATGTACCAAGTGGATGACACCACCAACCCTCAAAGTGAATATGGCCGTACCAAATGGTTAGGCGAAAAAGCAGTTCAAGAAATAATGGAAGACTATTATATTATTCGTACTTCTTGGGTGTTTGGTATTTATGGGCATAATTTTGTTTATACCATGCAACGTTTAGCTCAAACGCATAAACAACTAACAGTTGTGAATGATCAATTCGGTCGACCAACTTGGACGAGAACATTAGCTGAGTTCATGGCCTTTGTCATTGAAAAAGAGGCACCTTTCGGAGTATATCATCTATCAAACGAAAATAGCTGCTCGTGGTATGAGTTTGCCAAAGAAATTTTGAAGGATACAGATGTAGAAATTTCACCAGTTACTTCTGAGGAATATCCACAAAAAGCAAAACGACCACAATATTCGGTTATGGATTTGAGTAAAGCTAAAGAGTTAGGCTTTGAAATTCCAACTTGGCAAGAGGCTTTAGAACAATTTCTTAAGCTAGAAAAATAAAGTAGAAGGAGGTAAGAGATTTGTTCGATATGGTTGTTGTGTTATATCAGGTAACAGTTACTGATTCCCTAACAGTACAAAGCCTGCAGCAAATCCTTGCTTCCAATCCTTTTCCCGAATTGCGAAAAGTAACGATAGTTGATAACAGCTCGGTAGAAGATACACCCGTATTTACAGACGAGCGTTTTACTTACCACTACGCTCATGGAAATCAAGGGTTAGCAAAGGCATATAATTTTGTCTGGCCGCAAAGCCTCACAGCGGGGTGCAAGTGGTTAGTTACTTTGGATCAAGATACTAATTTGACGGTTGATTATTTCAAAGAAATGATAGCGTCAATAATGGATGCTGATGAAACAATGGCAATCATTGCACCGGTTATCCAAGACAATGATCAGCAAGTCTCACCAGTAAGAAGTGATACTTTACGTCCTTTACATACCTCTTTGCCAAAAGGAGGAGAAACATACAGTGAACGAATAATGGTTATTAATTCAGCTGCAGCGATTTCACTTGATTTTTTAGAAAAAATCGGTGGGTATAACGAGCTATTTTCATTAGACTATTTAGATCATTGGCTTTGCTGGAGGGTGTATCAGGAAAATTATAAAATAAATATTTTGCATACGGAAATACAGCATCAACTATCTGTCTTAGACTATAAAACTTTGACAAAAAAGCGTTATAAGAAAATTATAGAAGCTGAGATGTTTTTTTACAGTAAATATCAAAATAACCTTTTTCGAATGTATAGAAGGCAGTTATGGTTTCGCTGTTTTAAGCAACTAGCAACGTTTAAATTTAATTTTTCTAAAATTACTTGGCAGCAAATTCGTGAAAAAAGGATGGAATGAGAATGGAAAAATTGTCAAATCGGCTACAACATATTTTGCTGATATTACCAACAATTGTATCTTTTTCGTTTTGGTATCTGGGTATTGATAACGACAAAACTCTAAACATATTTAATCACATGGCTGTATACCAATACGTTATTTTTTCGATAATTATATTATTGAACGTAAAGAAATTAATGGTGTCTGACTGGATTATGGTGATTATAGCTATCTTCTCTAGTTGTTTTTTTGTGTTCACAGGTAGTACTAGAAATGTAGATTCTTTTGAAATCAATATTGTGATTTCTGTTATCCTTTTTCTACTGATTTCCTATAAAGTTCGTCCACTGGATAAAGTGGATCGTTTGATTTTTTGTGGAGCTATTATGATTATTTTATTTCTAACGTTGTATAAATTATCGGTGGAATTACCTAAAGTTTTAACTTTTGAAGAGTTTATCGAAAATAGTAATAAGCTAGCCAAAATTTGGATTAATGTGAATACAATTGGAGCAAGTATTCTTTTTAGTACTATGCTATCAGCTATCTTACTTAAGTCGTTTGAAAAAAGATATTTAAATGTTTTAATCATCATAATATATATTCTTGGATTCATTGGAACTTGGGCTTGTCAATCTAGGACGTCATCAATTGTATTGCTGGTGTTTTTGGTACTTGATAACTGTTTGTCCAAAGCTTTTTTTCAAGAGAATAGGCTCTGGGTGGCTTTCTACCCGCTCTTTTTTATCGTCATACCTTTTATCGTCTACTTTTTAGCTGAAAGTAGCTCAGTGGACATTTTCACTGGGCGAGAGAATATTTGGAAAAATTTCTTCGCTCAATGGTTAGGTGATTCTTCCCAAGTAAAAATCGGTATGGGACCTTTTACTTTCTCCGAAAAGCATTTAGGGACACATAATTCATTTCTCTATGCGCTATCAACATTTGGGATAACAGGGTATCTACTACTTTTTGGTACTATTTCTTACGGGATTTCTCAGCTTGTTCGAACTGAGTACTATTTGACTAAATTACAAGTTAGTAGCTTGTTTGCTTTCTTTGCGATTTTAGTCTATTCAATGATGGAGGATAGCTTAGTTATCGCTCCGTGGATACCTGTTATTTTTGCTTTTCTAGGATTAGCTTTTAGTGATTTTGAACCAGCGGAGACTTAATTCAAACAAATATCAAGACTAAAACCTACAGTCAAAGGTTTAAGTCTCTACGAGAACTGTGTGATCACAACAGAGGGCTTTCGACAAAGTAAAATTAAATTTTGTCTTAAGTCTTTTTTAATTGCTAAGACAAAAAAGTTTAGTAAAAAAATAGGATACTTTGTAATAAAACATTTAACGTATCTTAAATAGTATGGGAAACACCTCTATAAAATTTTAAACTATCCAAGATTTGTGAAAAGTACGTAGAATTCAATTATGAAGGATTGGGAAAGAAAACCATTGTACAGTTGTGAAGCTATACTTTTTCAAGTATAATTCTAAAGATTAAAACATTGCTTTTGCTAGTAATTTATTTAAAGAAGCGTTTAAGTTGCAAATGATAAGGAGCCCATGATTTATGTTTGAAAGAAAAAATAGGATACTTCTAAAAGAGTTGGTTAAAACTGACTTTAAATTAAGATACCAGGGAAGTGTAATTGGATATATCTGGTCTGTTTTAAAGCCATTAATGCTTTTTGCTGTGATGTATGTAGTATTTATTTATTTTTTAAGATTTGGTCAAGATGTGCCACATTTTGCAGTGGCGTTGTTACTTGGAATGGTTTTATGGAATTTCTTTACGGAAACAACTAATCTTGGAATGATGTCCATTGTTGGACGTGGTGACTTGTTGCGGAAACTGAGCTTTCCTACTCAAATTATCGTTTTATCCGTATCGATTAATGCATTTATTAACTTAATGATCAGCTTTATAATAGTTTCGATCTTTGGATTAATTAATGGTGTTGATATTTCAAGTTATGCTGTTGTAGTGCCGTTATTATTAATAGAACTTTATGCGTTCTCTTTAGGTGTAGCTTTTATTTTAGCAACAATATATGTTCGTTTTCGTGATATCGGGCCAATTTGGGAGGTTTTCTTACAAATTGGAATGTATATGACACCTATGATTTACCCAGTTACATTAGTCTTAGATAAAAGTGAAACGATCGCAAAATTGTTAATGCTAAATCCTATGGCACAGATTATTCAAGATATGCGGTATTTACTTACTAGTACAGTGAATATTACTACTTGGCAATTGATTGATCATAAAGCTATTGTTGTCATTCCATATATAATACCATTTTTAGTATTGATTATAGGAATTGCTATTTTTAATAAAAATTCTAAAAAGTTTGCGGAGATTATTTAATGATGAATAATGAAGTAGCAGTAAAGGTAGAGCATGTGAGTAAGTCTTTTCGTTTGCCAACGGAGAGTACCACGAGTTTGAAACGAACACTAGTAAATTATTTTAAAGGTGTGAAAGGCTATCGTGAACAAAATGTTTTAAGAGATATCTCTTTTGAAGTGAACAAAGGAGATTTTTTCGGAGTTGTAGGAAGAAACGGTAGTGGAAAGTCAACCTTACTAAAAATCATATCTCAGATTTATGTTCCTGAAAAGGGAGCTGTTGAGATAGATGGAAAGCTGGTTTCGTTTATTGAATTAGGTGTAGGCTTTAACCCAGAATTAACTGGACGTGAGAATGTTTACTTAAATGGCGCAATGCTAGGATTCTCAGAAAAAGAGATTGATGAAATGTATAATGATATTGTTGACTTTGCTGAACTATCAGAATTTATGAGTCAGAAATTGAAAAATTATTCTAGTGGTATGCAGGTGCGGTTAGCTTTTTCGGTAGCTATCCAAGCCAAAAGTGACATTTTAGTCTTAGATGAAGTTCTAGCCGTAGGTGATGAAGCTTTTCAAAGAAAATGCAATGATTATTTTATGCAAGCTCGAAAAGAGAAAAAGACGATCATTTTAGTTACTCATTCGATGGAAGCTGTTAGGAAATATTGCAACCGCGCATTAATGATTGATAAAGGTGAAGTTAAAGTGTTAGGAACACCTGACGAAGTTGCAAACCAATATTCACTAGACAACGTTTTTGAATCCGGATCATCTACAGTAATAGAGGGTGAAGGTAAGAGTAATCAAGAGGTAAGTAATGTTAAAAATCTGCAGGTAAAACTGTTGAGTAAAGACTTATTAGATTCTGAAGATCGTTATGTTGAGTTTGAAGTCACCTATGAGGTTGACAAAGCTATAGATACTTATATTGCCTTTTCTTTAACTGATATCGATAGAAATGTTTGGATGTACAATGACAATTCAATGGAGCGCATGACAAAAGGTTCTGGAATAAAACGTATGCGATATAAATGTGAACTAGATAAAATAAATCAATGTAAATTGCAGTTGACAGTATCTGTTCGAAACGAAAAGTCTGAACCGTTGGTGTTTAGTGATGCGACAAACTCCCCAATCATAGTCTTGACACCGAAAGTAGGATTGAGTGAGAGCGCCCGTGATTCAAGTACAGGTATATTGACACGAAATGGAAAATGGGAATTTGAAAAATAAATTGAAGTGAAAGGGAGCAACATTAGATGAACAATATTGTTTCGATCATCGTAACCAGTTACAATCATGGACAATACATAGAAGAATGCTTAAGAAGCATTTTTTCTCAGACTTACAAAAAAATTGAGTTGCTGGTGATCGATGATGGATCCTCTGATGCTTCTGATCTGATAATCAAACATACCTTACATGATTCTCCTTTCGAAGTAACAGAATATCTGACGCAAAATAATTCAGGCGTATGTGTTACTAGAAATCGAGGACTAGAATGGGCAACGGGTGAATACCTGTTGTTTATTGATAGTGATGATTATATTGACTCAGATTTTGTAGCTAACTTGGTCGAAGTAGCAAAGACCAAATCCGCAGATATTGTTTATTGCGATTTAGCAGATATAGATACACAAATGATTCATATGAAAGCTAAACCATTCGATAAAATCACTTTTCTTCAAGGGAACTACATTAGTAATACGTCATTAATACGTCGATCTATTATTGGAGAGACACGATATGATTTGCAGTTAAATCGTGAGTTTTTAGAAGATTATGATTTTATAATGCAATTAATATTTGAAAACGGTGCTCTTCCTTTTTACGCTAAACAAAACAAATTGAATTATCGTGTTTTGGACAGTTCAATTTCTAGAAAAGATGACCATTTATCTCGTGAATACTTTTACCGTATCTATTTATATATTTTAAAAAAACATATACTGACTTACTCGGATGAAGTATTTCAAGCAATCAAAAACAATGATTTAATCTTAGAAACTAGAATAGCAGAGCTGATTAACCATCTTTCAGACATAACAGATTATGTTAAAGAATTAGAAGATGAGAATAAAAAACTCAAAGAACAAAATGAACAGATGTATCAAATGAATCAGCTAGTAATTCAAGATAAACAGTTGATTCTAAATACTGCTTCTTATCGTGTAGGAAATATGATTATTAAACCTATTAAGTATGCTGTAGTGGTTGCTAGAGAACCTCGATTGATGAAAAAGGTGATAAAAAAAGGCACGTCCTTTCTTTTGAAGTGTTTAAAGAAAATACCAAAACCGCAAAAGCTTGTATTGAAACAGTTACGGGCAGTTAGACGTAATCAAAACGAATATAATAATCCAAAACGTTATTTAATTTATGTCATTTACGAAGAGCAAAAACATTTGCAAGAGTACAAGCTGCTTTTTTTAAATGCTTTGAAAGAACTTTCTACAGAGGTGTTAATTGTGGTTAATGGAGAACTACCTTCTGAAGATATCGGAAAGCTCAAGAATTGTGGACAAGTTATTTGCCGTGAAAACCAAGGATACGACGCAGCGGCTTTTCGTTATGGAATTCGTTTCACAGGAGCAGATAAGCTCAGACAGTTTGATGAGATACTCTTGGTAAATGATACCAATGTAGGACCAATGTTTGATCTAGCAAATAGTTTTAAAGAAATGGCTAAACGAAAATTGGATTTTTGGGGAATTTCTTATGGTGAAGAACAGCCTGACATTACAGGATACAATCCATATAAATTCATACCCGTTCATTTGCAGTCTTATTTCTTAGTTATTGAGAAGAGTATGTTTGACCACCAAAGCTTTTATAAATATTGGGATGAATTGCAAGATACAGATTCTCGTAATAAAGCTGTAGGACTCCATGAGACAGTTTTTACTAAACATTTTTCGGATTTGGGATTTAAACATGATGCATTAGTGAGTAATAACGAAGATAGTGGGATATATATTCATCCATTACGCATGTTAAAAGAGGGAGTTCCCTTAGTTAAGTACTCTGCGTTTAAAAATTACAACAATGATAAGTTCTTATGGCAAGGATTAGATCGAAAAACCGAAATTCCTAGTTTGATTCAATATATTGAGAACAACACTACGTATCCCATTCGTATTGTGCATGAAATTCTTCAAGACATTAAGTCAAAAGAAAAGGAAAAATATATCTTGATTATTGATGGCGTAGAAAATAAGATTCCACAGTGTACAAGGTATCGAGTTTTAAATAAAGCCGAACAACTTCGCTCGTTTGGATTTAATGTAAAAGTTGTAGGAATTTCGAGATTTCAACTCCTTGATGCTGAATTTGCTAGTCTAATTATAATATATCGCTGTGGTTATAGCGATATATTAGCAGAACTATGCAGATTAGCAAAACAGTTCGATAAAACTGTCTTATATGATATTGATGATCTAGTGATTGATACTAAATACACTGATTTGTTGGATTATACTAAAAACTTATCCAAAGTTGAAAAAGGGAATTATGATGCAAATGTTGACGGCTATGGACGCATGTTGAAGTTGTGCGATGGAGCGGTCACATCCACGACAAAACTTCAAGAAGAGTTGTATGACTATCAAAAAACTGTACTTTTAAATCGTAACTTAGCAAGTCGAGAATTAATTGAGATAAGTAGAAAGTCCGCAAAAGATTACACTTTGTCATCTAATAAGATAAAGATTGGCTATTTTTCAGGTTCAATTACACACAATGAAAATTTTGAATTGGTAAAGGGTGCACTTATTAAGTTACTTAATAAATATCCACAAGTTGAACTTCATTTGGTGGGTCATCTGACTCTGCCTGACGATCTTAAAAATTTTAAAAGCCAAATTATTACGCATGATTATGTTGAGTGGCATGAATTACCTAAATTGATTAGTGAGGTAGATATTAATCTAGCACCGTTAACAAACACTGTCTTCAACGAAGCAAAATCAGAAATTAAATGGCTGGAAGCTGCATTAGTTAAAGTTCCTACTGCAGCTAGTAATATTGGCGCATTCAAAGAAATGATTCAAGATGGACAAACTGGCTTAGTTATTAATGATGGTGATTGGTTTGACAGATTAGAAGCATTAGTGATATCTGATACCAAGCGCCAAGAAATTGCAGAGTCAGCCTATCTTTACGTAATGAAGCATTGTGTCACATCAAATAAACTAGATGATTTGGTAGGTTATGTTAATGAGAATAAATAAAATTGAAAATATTTTTGCTTTAATGGCAACTTTATTTATTGGAATAGCTATAATTGTGATGCCTATTAACCGTGTGCCTGATGAAATGAACCATGCACGAATGGCATGGGGAATTGTATATGAAGAAACTGCCGATAGCTTTAAATGGATGGATAGTGTCAGTAGTGATTCTCTGATTGACAAAAAAGAATATAAGGAATTATTTACCAAGAAAGAGGATTTCCAACATGAAAACTTCAAGTTACAATTTGGGTTAAAAAACATTATGCATTTGCCTCAGCTTTTTGGAATGTTGTTAGGGAGAATCATCTATCCCTCAATTGGGGTTATGGTAACTTTAGGTCGTATGTTTAATGCGCTATTTTATGTCATAGGAATGTATTTTATTCTAAAAAAGATGCGTTATGGCCGTCTGCCTTTATTTGGCATCTCCTTATTGCCTATTATGATACAGCAAGCTGCCTCTCTATCTTATGATGTTGCGAACTATCTGGCAATTACAGGCTTTTTTGCTTTTTTAACTCAACTGTCTATGAACAGAGTGCTTACAAAAACGAAACTGATTCAGCTTTTGCTTTGGGCTATCGCTTTATATGCAACTAAAGTAAATAATTTGATGTTACTCATGCTTCCATTATTGCTAAACCTTCGCTTAGATGAAACACATAAAAGACTCAACACGTTCTTGGATGATTTAACATCCTGGTTTGTAAAGCGTAAGTTTCAATTAATAGGCGCTGGTATTGTAGGGGTTATAATTATACTTGTTGTTGTTGGTCAATTTTTTGATATTGTTCATTTTACAAGGGTAATGATCAATACTATATTTTTTAACAATTTAAATAGTCACTTAAATACTATATTGACAATTGGTATGTTTGGCTACTTTGGTAATTTTGCTATACAGATGCCACTCTGGTTAATTTTCTTAGATGTAGCTTTGTTAGCATTGCTATTTTCTTTAAAAGTTGATGTTGAGTTGAATAAGTATTTCGGTCTTTTATCAGGTTTGATGGTTCCTTTACAGATCAGTGCTATAATTGCAGGTATGTATATTGCATGGACGCCATTAGTCCTCGGAGAAAACGCCAATATTTCTGTAGGTGCACAGGGAAGATATTTCACACCTTTCCTTATTTTCTTTGTTCCTTTGTTTGTTAGTTTTAGTGATAAACTAAATCTAAGCTATAAAAAAACCTTTATTGAGGGATTAACAATTGGAATGTGTGTGCTCAATTTCTTGATAATGCTGCTACTGGTTATCCCTTTTTACTGGTAAACATAAATGTTAGAGGTGTCAAAATGACAAAAAAGGTTTTATTCATCTCACCAACAGGTACTTTTGATAACGGTGCAGAGATTTCTATTTTTTATTTAATGAAACTGTTAGTTGAGCAAGGGTATGAAGTGCATAATGTTGCTCCACAGACTCATGCTGCTATTCAAACTGAGTATTATGATAAATATGAGAAGTTAGGAATCCATGTTCATTTTATACCTGTTTTAAAGTGGTGGTGGGAAGATGCACCTGGTGGCCTTCCTGGATCTATTGAGGATCGAGGGGTATTTTACCGAGAAAATATTTCCCGAATTCGTCAATTAATTCAAGAAGAAGAAGTTTCTTATGTTATTAGTAATACAGTTAATGTCTTTCAAGGAGCAGTAGCTGCAGCGTGTGAATCTGTGCCTCACTATTGGTTAATTCACGAGTTTCCTTCAGATGAGTTTGCTTATTATCGAAAAAAAATCGATTTTATAGCTGAATATAGCGATGAAATATATTGTGTAACCGGTAATTTACATCTAGCATTGCAGGAACTGTTTCCAAAGCGTCAGGTGAAAAAATTTATTTCTTTTACTGAATTAAAGCCAGTAAAATTGAAAATAGGTCAAAAAAATAGAATTGTATCGATTGGTCGAATCACTAAACGAAAGAATCAGCTTGAACTCATAAAAGCTTATAAAAATTTAGATCGACCAGAAATTGAGTTAGTCTTCATTGGTGCTTGGGACAAAGATTACAAAAATATTTGTAGTCAATATATTCATGATAATAATCTATTGAATGTCACATTCATCGGCAACAAAAAAAATCCATGGGAAGAGTTAACCGATCAAGATATTTGTGTGTATTCTTCAGCTATGGAAACTTTTGGATTAGTATATGTTGAGGCATTATTAAATGGAATACCTGTAATTTTATCAGACAATCCAGGTCATCAATCTGCATACGAAATTTTTGAATTTGGAACGATGTACTCTTTGGGGGATATTGAGGAGCTTACAAAAAAAATGAAGCAACTGATTGACAACTTTTCTGAAGAAAAATATTTGGCTATGAAACAGGTTGCAACAGTTCAGAAAAAATATCAGGCTTCGATAGCCTACAAGAATATCGTAGATGATTTGAGAAAAAATACAATAGTAGAACCAAAAGCAGTTCGACATCTGGCAAGTATTCTGAGCACGAATGAACAAAAAACATTGTTAAATAGAACAGAAACAAAAATTAGAAGAATAGTGAGTAAAATTAAGACTAGGCTCTTCTAAATGATAGTTAGCATCACAATCGCATGATAACAGATATCAAACTCATAATATGTTTGTTTAGGTAGGGTGGTATATATTGAAAGAAGAAACTAAAAAGGTCAAGAAATTGTTATACGATAATAGGTATAGGTTAGGTATGGTCGTTCTTATTTATCAATCGACGTTAATTGCTATAGGCCTAGTAAACTTTCCGTACTTGGATGATGCTGCTAGGCAATTGAACGGTAGAACTGATTTTGCTTTCAGCTATTCTCGCTGGGGAAGCGAAATTGCTTCTTGGTTTGTCCAAGGAAGTCGTCACTTAACAGATCTGGGCTTGACTACGCCAATTTTGACAGGCTGCATACTAGCAATTACAAGTATTCTGGCAGTCTACATTTTAAATAATAAGAAATTAGAATGGGTACCTTTGGCTTGCTCAACGATTATTGGACTAAATCCTTGGTTCTTACAGTGTGTCAGTTTTCGATTTGACAGCCCTTATCTGGCTTTAAGTCTTTTCTTTTCTATTTTCCCTTTCTTATGGTGGTGCAATAAAACTATCTTTTTCTGTCTTTCTTTTTTTAGTGTCTTTGCTATGTGCAATACATACCAATCTTCTTCTGGCATCTATATTGTAATGGTACTTACTCTTGGCTTGAGAGATCTGCTAAGCGATACTAACATTAAAGAATTGATGCGTAATGTCTTAATTGCAGCAGTATCATACTTTCTAGGTATGTTCCTCTTTTTATTCGAGATGAGGTTTAATCCAGAGCTATCTTCTCGTGGGGGCACTACTCAGATAGCTGGAATTTTTGAAATGCCTCAAACAATTGTCAAGAATATCTATAATTATTTTGGTACAATTTTAACTCAGAGCGCTAAAATTTGGATTGTTTTAACTGCTTTGATATTTATATTATTTTTAATCAAGACTTTGTTCGCCTCGCAAAAAACTAGTATATTAACTATTATTATAACTTGCTTATATTTAGTGTTAGCAGCTGTTTTTAGCTATGGTGTCTTATTGGTTTTTTCTGAAAGTTTAGCTACTTGGAATCCTAGGTATGCCTACGGGTTTGGTGTTTTTGTAGCAATTATAATGATTCGTTTGACTTCAAAAAATGAGTTTAAGTCGATCAATTGGGTAAGTAAAGGTATCTCATTATTATTTACGTACTATTTAATAAGCTTTGTTTTTACTTATGCTGTGACCCTGGAATACCAGAAAGAATCTTTGGAGAAACAAAGTGTTATACTAGCAACGGATTTAAAAACGGTCCTTTCAGATGAAAACAAAAATATCTATATGAATCGTTTTTTTAACGAAACTCCAATATTATTAAATAGTGAAATCAACTATCCTATTCTGAGAGCACTGATACCGAGAAATAGCGACCTCTATTTTATTAACCAAATAATTCTTAATACGTATACGGGTGTAGGTGTATCAATTACCCCTATACCCGAAGAGTTCGATCAAGCAAGCGCGGAACTAGTGCTATCTAATATCTACTACGATATCTATTCGAAAGATAAATCTCTCTATATTTTTATGAAATGATATAAAAACAACACAACAAAGTGTAAGAAACAGTAAAATGAATATATTTTGAGTTTGAGGAAATATGTACCACGGGAATTTAGTCGGGTACTAGCACTTATTAACTGAAGTAACGATTTTGTTAAAGCGGTTTGTTTTCGAAAGAATTTAAGTTAAAATGAGTAAAAAAAAATACCCAATAGGAGAATTTAATGAAAGTTTTACTAATCATACCGGCTTACAACGAAGAAGAAAGCATTTTAGATACTATACAAAATATAGAAGAGTATAAACAAATTGCTAATTATTCGTTAGACTATATTGTTATCAATGATGGTTCGACCGACTTAACTTCTAAAATATTAGATGACTCTCAAATTAATCACATTGACCTGATTATAAATTTAGGTATCGGAGGTGCTGTCCAGACTGGTTATAAATATGCGCTGCTTAATGGTTACGACGTGGCAGTGCAATTTGATGGAGACGGGCAGCATGATATTCACTCATTAGATCAAGTTGTCTATCCAATCTTTAGAAATGAAGCTGATTTAGTGATTGGATCTCGATTCGTCGATAATAACAAATCGGTGTTTCAAACCACAGCCATGCGTCGAATGGGTATTAACATTATTTCTTTTTTTATTAAATTAGTAACTGGGAAAAAAATACTAGATACTACATCAGGATATAGAGCGGCAAATAAGAAGGTTGTTTCTCAATTTTCACAGCGATACCCGACGAAATATCCAGAACCAGAATCTATTGTTCATGTATTAAAAAGAAATTTGAAAGTGGAAGAATGCTCGGTAAATATGTTTGATCGTCAAGGAGGGACATCCTCTATTACACCGATTAAGTCTGTTCGTTATATGATTGAGGTATGTTCTTCTATTTTAGTAGCTGCATTGATGAAGGAGAAAGACTAATGAATATTTTTTCGATTTTTATGCTAATAACTGCCGTATCTTTTTTGTATTTCATTTTTCGTAGCATTAACAAAAATATTTTCTTGTTTGGAAATGCGATAGTTTGGATTGCTATCGGAATTGTCCTAGTTATCTTTTCTTTATTTGGAAATATTCCAGCTTGGCTTAGCGAAATTCTGGGATTTCAACTGACCTCTAATTTCTTACTTTTTTTAGCAGTTATTTTTTTATTGGTTATAACTTTCATGCAGTCATTGCAGCTGTCAAAATTAGAAAATCAGTTACATATAATTATCCAAGAGTTATCTATTGCTAAGGTAGAAAAAAATACTAAAAAGGTTGAAAAAGAGAATGAATAATTACTGTCAAGAACATACTTTTGTAATTTGTGCATATAAAAAAAGCCTTTATTTGGAGGATTGTATTTTGTCTTTGGAAGCACAAACAGTAAGCACTAATATCATCCTATATACATCAACACCTTCGAGCTTTTTAGACACAATAGGGAGAAAGTATAATATACCTATTTATACTCAAACAGGTGGATCAATTGGTAAAGATTGGAATAATGCTTTATCCTTCGTAAAAACTAAATATGCAACAATTGCGCACCAAGATGATGTTTATGATGATACCTATGTTGAAAAAGTGATAAATGAATTTAAAAAAGATTCGGGCTGTCTAATTGCATATCCTGATTATTCAGAATGGAAAAACGGTGAAATTATTCCCAAAAATGTAAATCTGAAAATCAAACATGCAATGTTAGCCACGATGAATATTTTTCCAAGATCTAAATTCTGGAGGAAGTGTATACTAGCTTTTGGTAATCCTATTAGCTGTCCAGCAGTCAGCTACAATCTAGAAATATTAAAAGATTTCAAGTTTAATGAATCCATGCGAGTTTCTTTAGATTGGCTGGCATGGTATCAAATTAATCAGTATGACGGATCCTTTCATTTTGTGGATGAACAGTTGATGTTTCATCGGATTCATGAAGAGTCTGAAACTTCTAATACTATTTCAGATAATACAAGAACTAATGAAGACTTATTGATGTATCAAAAATTTTGGCCAAAGCCTATTGCTCATTTACTTATGAGGTTTTATAAAAAGAGTCAAATGACAAACGAATAGAAGCAATATCCGCTCTAATTGGGAATATCATTAGTTTGTTCTAGGTCAAGATAAGCAAGAATGTTTTATACGAAGAACAAAGATGGGGACTGTGTAAATGAATAATGTATACGAGAAAATCCTAAAAAAAGAACCGGATGTAAAAGCGAATGGGATATGGTATAGCATAGGAATGTTCACCTTCTCATTTTCATCTGTTTTTCTTTTATTGATTGTTACTCGAGTTTTAGGAACTGTTGAGGCTGGAATTTTTTCTATTGGTTGGGCTGTATGCCAGCAGATGCTGACAGTAGGGCAATTTGGTACTAGAAATTTTCAAGTTGCCGATATAAATAAGCGCTACAATTTTCATTACTATTTTTCTTCTAAGTTTTTTACTGTAATACTGATGCTTTTTGGAAGTATTATCTATGCCAAAATTATCCAGTTGGATCAACAAAAAACGATGGTAGCTTTTTCATTAACTCTATTAATGAGTGGGGAAGCTTTTGCTGATGTTTTCTCTGGTTTTTTTCAGCAAAATGAACGATTAGAAATTTCTGGAAAGTCGTATTTTTTTCGAATTATAGGCTATGATTTCTTATTTGTTCTTAGTCTGTTTTTACTCGACAGTCTAGTTATTTCCATAATTTGCGCAGCGGTATTTTCTTTTTTATGGTTGTTTTTGATTGACTATCAGCTAATCAAACGTTCTAAAAAAGATACTGAAAAGCTGCGATCAAGAAAATTCGTTGCTCTGTTCATTGAATGTTCACCTATTTTCTTGAGTGCGTTTTTAACCAACTATATTATTAATATACCCAAAAACTCGATAGAATTACTTTTATCTGATCAATTTCAGTCAGTCTACAATGTATTGTTTATGCCCTCGTCTATAATTACTTTGTTTATGTCTTTTGTTTTGGTGCCTTTATACACGAATATCTCGCGATCTTGGAATGAAAATAGAATAGATGAGTATCTTGCGATCATTAAAAAAATTATAGGAATAATATTTGTTTTAACAGTATTAGCCATTGTAGGAGGATATGTCGTAGGAATTCCTCTTTTGTCATTAGTTTATTCGATTGATTTGTCTCCATATAAAAAAGAATTTGTATGCCTGTTGCTTGCGGGAGGGCTAAATAGTTTAGCAAACGTATGTATTTATTTATTAACTGTTGCGGGGAGACAAAAGTACTTGCTTTATATTTATTTTGTGGTTTCTGCACTAGTAACATTAATTAGTAACAGAATTGTTTCTGCGTATCATATGATGGGTGCAACAGTAATTTATTTACTTAGTGTGAGTATTCTTGTTAGTTTTCTTACACTAATGATGTGGAATGTGTTTAGAGCTAAAAAGCATTCTATGTTGTAATTGAGTAATAAGAATTAATGCTTCAAACCTTTGATAGGTCTCGTTAAAAAATATCGGAGATGGGATAATTCCCTTCTCCGATATTTTTCATTTACTGTAACTATTAGAAATAGGTACGATGGGTATAGGAGACTTGTTGCAGGTCTTGTCTTGCTTAGTCAGTCCGTGTGAAGGGGCTCTTGATGCGGAATTGCGTTTATTTTTTGGTAAAAAATTGATAAGGATGTGTTAGAATTAATTTTAGGTAAAAATAATCTAAGGAGGAATTTATTTGAAAAAGTGTTCTTTATTACTGGTATCTTTCTTACTTTTCAGTTCAGTAGCACTACCCTCTGTAGCTATAGGAATAGAAAATCGGTCTGGTCAAGAATCGAGCTCGACCTATTCCAAATACTCAGAAGAAATTGTAACGAAAGAAAGTGAAGTTCATAGTGAAAGTACAGAAGTGTCTAGTACGAGTGAGGATCAAAGAACTGAAGAAAGTGTAGAAACTGAGGAAACAATGACTAGCTCGTCAACAGAAATAAGTAGTGGAGCACGGGAGGAAGCGACAACTCAAAGTGAAGAGACTACAACCATGGAAGATGAAGGAGTGGATCCTTCAAATCGCTCAGACTTAGAACAAGTTCGAGCAAGAGCAAGTCTCTCCTTACCGACGCTGACTGTTAATTCCGAAAATCCCGGTAGAGACTTTATCGATGTTTCTTCTCATAATGGTGCAATAAGTGTCTCCAATTACCAAATTATGAAAAGTTACGGTGTTAAAGGCGTTTCTGTTAAGCTTACAGAAGGAACGAGCTATAGAAATCCTTTAGCAGCTAGTCAAATCAATAATGCCAAAGCGGCTGGTCTAGTGGTCTCCACTTATCATTATAGTTGGTTTACATCTGAAGCTGTAGCTAGAGCAGAAGCTGATTATTATGCTAATTATGCTAATGAGTTAGGTTTGGCAAAAGATACTATGATGATCAATGATATTGAGCAATCAACAATCATCGGAACTGCGAATCACACGGATACCTCTTTAGCTTTTGAAAAAAGATTAAATGACTTAGGTTTTTCAAGAGTTAATCACTACATGGGAAATTCGTGGTTAACAAGCGGAATTATCGATCCAAATAGATTGGGGTATAAGAAAATTTGGGTAGCTTCTTACTATTATTCTGTAACTAGTGAAAAAAAACTTACACAATACGGTGCTTGGCAGTATAGTTCGCAAATGACTTTTCCAGGAGTGCCGGGATATTTTGATATATCTGTTGATTATGCATCGGATATTTCTACAAAGCCTAACGCTGGTCCGCCGCAAGGTCCTTGGATTTCAGATAACCGCTATGTAACCTTTACAAAAGCAAATCAAACATTGTATGGCGATTTTGGCTGGAGTAAGCGAGGAAATACCTCAGACAATCTAAATAAAACGTTCAAGTCTACGGGAAAATATTATCATGCAAACGGAACAACCTATTTGTCAATTTATGATGGGCAAGGAAAATGGTTAGGGTATATAGAAGAACAAAACATAGCGATAGCGAATAATGCGCAAGGTCCTTGGATTTCAGACAATCGTTATGCGACCTTTACAAAAGCAAATCAAACATTGTATGGCGATTTTGGCTGGAGTAAGCGAGGAAATACCTCAGACAATCTAAATAAAACGTTCAAGTCTACGGGAAAATATTATCATGCAAACGGAACAACCTACTTGTCAATTTATGATGGACAAGGAAAATGGTTGGGGTATATAGAAGAACAAAACATAGCGATAGCGAATAATGCGCAAGGTCCTTGGATTTCAGATAACCGCTATGTAACCTTTACAAAAGCAAATCAAACGTTGTATGGCGATTTTGGTTGGAGTAAGCGGGGAAATACCTCAGACAATCTAAATAAAACGTTCAAATCTACAGGAAAATATTATCATGCAAACGGAACAACCTACTTGTCAATTTATGATGGGCAAGGAAAATGGTTAGGGTATATAGAAGAACAAAACATAGCGATAGCGAATAATGCGCAAGGTCCTTGGATTTCAGATAACCGCTATGTAACCTTTACAAAAGCAAATCAAATGTTGTATGGCGATTTTGGTTGGAGTAAGCGGGGAAATACCTCAGACAATCTAAATAAAACGTTCAAATCTACAGGAAAATATTATCATGCAAACGGAACAACCTACTTGTCAATTTATGATGGGCAAGGAAAATGGTTAGGGTATATAGAAGAACAAAACATAGCGATAGCGAATAATGCGCAAGGTCCTTGGATTTCAGATAACCGCTATGTAACCTTTGCAAAAGCAAATCAAACGTTGTATGGCGATTTTGGTTGGAGTAAGCGGGGAAATACCTCAGACAATCTAAATAAAACGTTCAAATCTACAGGAAAATATTATCATGCAAACGGAACAACCTACTTGTCAATTTATGATGGGCAAGGAAAATGGTTAGGGTATATAGAAGAACAAAACATAGCGATAGCGAATAATGCGCAAGGTCCTTGGATTTCAGATAACCGCTATGTAACCTTTGCAAAAGCAAATCAAATGTTGTATGGCGATTTTGGTTGGAGTAAGCGGGGAAATACCTCAGACAATCTAAATAAAACGTTCAAATCTACAGGAAAATATTATCATGCAAACGGAACAACCTACTTATCAATTTATGATGGGCAAGGAAAATGGTTAGGGTATATAGAAGAACAAAATGTTGACCTGTCAATTAATAAGTAACGAGCGTGTGAAGAATCTAGATAGATTTAAAGTGGGAACTTTATCAGTATTGGTTAATTCAGAAAAAAGTTTCTAGCTATTTCCCAACTTGAAATTATATTTTGAAAAAAACTTAGATAAAGATAATCCCTTGTATCAGTATCAATGTGGAATGGCACCCCCTTTTTTGACAAAAATTATGTAGTGTATTTTTAAGTGCTTGACGCCTCGCCCGATTGCCCTTGACAACGAGCCTTCCTGGATGTGGTTGCCTCGGTGCGTGGACACTATTCAAGAATCTTGCCCCTACCCAGTGCTAACACATCCAGGCTCATTCTCAAGGGGAGGCTGCGCCAATCTCAGATTTCGGTAGCCAACTGGTGTTTCATAACCAAGTGAGCCATGGATCCGTAAATGATTCCACCAGTTCACGTAGTCAAAAACTTTCAGTTGCAGCTCAGCCGATGTCTCGAACTTATTTGGATAAACAAACTCTACCTTAAATGATTTGTAGGTGGATTCGGCTACTGCATTATCGTAGGGACATCCTTTTTTGCTTAAGGATCGTTCAATCTCGAAGGCGGTCAGAATCTCTTCAATCGTTTGGTTATCAAATTCTTTACCACGGTCTGTGTGGAATAATCGGACTTTTGTCAGAGGGTAGCCGATGCGTTGAAACGCCTGCTTCACTAGCTGTGCGTCCTTATTTGGTCCACATGAATGACCAATAATCTCACGGTTAAATAAGTCAATAATAAAACAGACATAGTGCCACTTCGCACCCACACGCACGTAAGTTAAATCCGTAATAATCGCTTCTAAGGGCTCACGATTGAGCTGGTTCTCAACCGGCGAAAGATTCACGGAAGGGTTGTGATGACGAAATTTAGCTTTCGAATAATTGGATTTCAAGCCACGGGAAGCCATGATGCGTCCGATTTTACGTCGACTGACAGTCATCCCCCGACGAGCCAAAGCAACTTTTATTTTGCGCGTGCCATAGTTTTTCCGACTATGCTCAAATTCTTCTGCGATGGCTTCTTCCAGCTTAGCCTCGCAAGGTGGATCTTTTGGTTGGTAGTAGTATGTTTGTCGAGAGATATGAAAGACTTTGCACATCGCTGATAGAGAGTATTTGTGCTTGTTGGCATCAATTACTTGTCTTTTCGTCCGAATATCAGCGCTGCTTGCTTTAAAATATCATTTTCCATTTCCAACTGCTGGTTTCGTTTGCGAAGAGCAATGAGTTCCTTTTCGGCAGGTGTTAAGCTATCAGCTTCTTTAAATGAGCCGCTTTGTTTCGCTTGGCGTAGCCATTTATCAAATGACGAGGGCGTCAAATCGTATTCTCGGATGATGTCTACTCTTGGCTTTCCTGAGTTGTACAGGTCAATCATTTGTTGCTTAAACTCTTTGGTAAATGTTCGTCGCTGTCTGTTTGACATAAGATGTTTCCTCCAATGTGTTTACTTCTAGTTTACACACCACATCTTTTCTGTCTAGTCTAGTGTAGCCTATCCAATGAAATAAATATTAAAATAAAATTTTATATAGCAATACTATAAATTCTATCTGTGAAGAAGAAATAATCAGTTCTAGGTAGAGCTTTTATTATGTCAAAAAGAAATAGGTGATTCAATGGAAGTAAGTTGAAGCGGCCAAACCTTTCTACATTTGGAAAAAACGATCAAGAAACACTCCAATTAAATAAGTTGAAATTATGAATTAACTAAATAAATTGTTGGATGATTTGAAAAGGTATACTTCTAGCTAAATAATAAATTTAGAATGGCAGAGGCACGGATTATGAGGTGTATAACTATCTATTATATTTTTTAGATCTTGTTAATCGAGAGTTGTATGTATGGGAAATATTGTAGTGATAGTAGTAAAAATAGAGTTATATCATGCAAATTAGTGTATAATAAAATTTGTTAGAATAACATTTAAAGGGGGTAGCTGTCTTTTGAACAGCGAAAAAGATGAAAAAGTATATGTTTTTTTTAAGTTTGTTTTCACTAGTTTTGGGTGGAGCAACAACGTTAGACTCTATAGGGAATGAGATTTCAACTACTGCTGTTACAAGTACTGAAATTTCTTCAGAATCTACTACTACTACTACTGAAAGTTTGGGTATAAATGACAATGACACTAGTACCAGTCAAGTCATAGAGTCAAATGATCGTGAAGAAGAAATGATGGAATCAAATGATGAAGTTAACCATGACTCGAATGTTAGCGAATCAAACCAAGAACAGTTGAAATATGTTTCTATAACTAATGAAAATTACGTGATTTGGAAGCAGCCAGGTTTAGAAAAGCTGATAGATCAGGGGGAAAACCAACAAAAGACTTTCCTCGTTAATAGTTCTGTTGATTATGCTGATACTAAATACTACGCTATTAATAACAAAGATGGTTTAGTGGGATATATCGCAGAAGACGAAGTAACCGAAGCACCAAATTCATTTGGAGTTTTTTATGAAGAAAAAACTTATGGATCAATTACCGAAACTTCCACTGACTTATTAGCTGAAGATTTGTTAACTGTAATTGCTTCTTCTGAAACCTTGAAAAACAAAACATTTTATGTAAGGGGTTTTTATAACGACTTTTACGGCGAGAGGTTTTATAAAATTTACGATTATAGTGAAAGCTTTGTGGGAATAGTCAATGAGAAAAGTATTGAACTGACTGACAGCGCTTGGGGTAAAAAACATGAAATGCTTAATTACATCACAGTAACCAATAGTAATGATCAGATATGGAAAGACTTTGAATTTGAAACAGGTCTTACAACTGAAACTCTTAAGAATAAGACATTGCAAACTAAAGAAAATTACTATCATGTAAAGGGTATCAGATATTTCTCTATATATGACAATAAAGGAGTGTTTTTAGGTTATCTAGCGGAATCTAGTCTAAGCATAGCTCCTACTGCAGGTGGGAAATGGCAAAGTACAGACCAATATGTAACAGTCACTAAAAATGACTGGACAATTTGGAAAGATTTTGCATTTAAAAATGGACAATCAACTAAACCTTTCTTTAATAAAACATATAGAGCTACTGGATACTATAATCACTATAACGGAAACAAATATTATTCATTGTATGACAGTCAAGGCAATTGGCAAGGTTATATTAACGAAGGTGGAGTGACCTCAGCCCCCACACCAGGCGGAAAATGGCAAAGTACAGACCAATATGTAACAGTCACTAAAAATGACTGGACAATTTGGAAAGATTTTGCATTTAAAAATGGACAATCAACTAAACCTTTCTTTAATAAAACATATAGAGCTACTGGATACTATAATCACTATAACGGAAACAAATATTATTCATTGTATGACAGTCAAGGCAATTGGCAAGGTTATATTAACGAAGGTGGAGTGACCTCAGCCCCCACACCAGGCGGAAAATGGCAAAGTACAGACCAATATGTAACAGTCACTAAAAATGACTGGACAATTTGGAAAGATTTTGCATTTAAAAATGGACAATCAACTAAACCTTTCTTTAATAAAACATATAGAGCTACTGGATACTATAATCACTATAACGGAAACAAATATTATTCATTGTATGACAGTCAAGGCAATTGGCAAGGTTATATTAACGAAGGTGGAGTGACCTCAGCCCCCACACCAGGCGGAAAATGGCAAAGTGCAGACCAATATGTAACAGTTGCGAAAAACGACTGGACAATTTGGAAAGATTTCGATTTTAAAAACGGCCAATCCACTAGCAGTTTATTTAGTAAAACATACAAGGCTACTGGATACTATAATCACTATAACGGGAACAAATATTACTCATTATATGACAGTAAGGGCAATTGGCAAGGTTATATTAACGAAGGTGGAGTGAAAAAAGCAAGTGGTAAACAAGGTACTGGATTTTCAGCAAATAAGTCCGTTTTAGTAATACGAAGTGGGTATTCAATATGGTCTGATTTTAATTGGAATCAAAAAATAACAACGAATAGTCTCATTAATAATGTATATGAAGTTAAATGGTACTATAAGCACATGAATGGTTCAACTTATTATTCATTATATGAGAAAAATGGGAAATGGTTAGGGTATGTAAATAGTGATGCTGTTAGAGAGAGAAAAGGAGTGGCAGCTTATCTCGGTACATCCAGACAAAGGGTGATAAACGAGTTGAGTGCACACGAACATGATCGCTTTTATCTTGGAACACCTTTCAGAGGACTCTCATCCAGCAACCCAGAACCGTTCTTAAGCCCAGCTGGCGCTCCAAACAGTTATGGTGCAGGGATGAATTGTACAGGGTTTGTTGCGTGTGTAACACGTAGAAGTGGCGGGGACTTGAATCGCATTTCTGGAATCACTCAAGGATGGGGAAGTTATGCGAACGCATATAATTGGAGAGATGCGTTAATTAGAAACTCAGATTACTTTGTTTATAATACAGTTGACGAATTACTTAGAGCTGGCAAAGCAAGAAAAGGCGATCTTATATATTTTGATCCTGTATGGACAGACCCTTTTTATGATAGTCACATTGGCTTTTTTTGGGGGAACTCATCTTCGGAAAATAAAATCTGGCATCAGGTATTAGCAGGGAATCAAATATCTCATATATATTCTGGCACCAGGTATTCAAAAGTTTATCTGTTTCCTCAGGACTAAATCATGTTTCGATGAGACATTGTTTTAACAATTGAGTGTATTGAAGTGTAAGTCCCGATAGTTAGACTAAAACCCGACCGAAGAAGTTTGGCCGGGTTTTGTGCTGTCATCTGTTCGTAGCAACTTATTAACAGTCTCTACCCATTTTTATTGTCTTGAAAAAGTCGGTATCCCGTATCGACGAGCTACAAATATATACCACCTTCACTTTTCTGATATGTTTCAACTACCGATCGTTCAAGCGCATAGTCGTATTTAGCCATAAAAAAACTCCGAAGTTAGACTTTCGGTCTAATTTTGGGGGCATTTCAATTTTTAGACTTTCCTTGAATTTTCTTTACTTTTTTTATGTTTTATTTTTTTTTACTCGTCACTGTGGTAATATGGTAAATGGATTATTTTCGTGATTAGGAGTGTATTTATGAATACAAATGGGGAATGGAGCTCTACCAAACGAGTATTTATTATTTTGTTGGATGTACTCGTATACAACTTTTCCATATACTTGAGTTTCTGGGTAAAATTTAGTGGAGAAATCCCATTACGGAACTTTCAAACGTTTGAGAATTCGGCAATTTTTATCTCAATCTTTTTTATCATTCTGAATGTACTACTAGGGACGTATATATTTTACAATCGTATTAGTAGCGACATCATTTTTGTAACGGTAATCGGACAAATTTTAATGTCCCTGGGAATAATGATCATTACGTTTGCCGGCAGATGGTTTGCTTTTCCTAGATCGGTAATACTCCTTTCTTTTTTGTTGGGTGTATTGTTATTAGGCATTTATCGTATTTTGGTCTATAAGCTATATCTAAAATTTGGTTCAGATAAAAAAGTCGTTATTATTGGGCATGAAAAGGATGTAGCTCCAGCGGTACAAAACTTTAGTACTCACAAGAATAATAAGCATAAAGTTACGTCAGTAATAATCGGGAACTATTTTAAAAACCTTTCTGATTTGATTGATGAAATCGACATTGTTTACTTGGCATCAAAATTGGAAGAAAAAGAAAAAATTAATATCTATCAGCTTGTGACCCAAAAGGAGAAAAAAATCTTTCTGAATACAACCTTTGAGAATTTAATTACGATCAATGCGAATATCATGAATTTTGAGGATGAGAGCATCATCGAGTCTACGGGGTTCAATATTCCGCCAGAGGATGCGCTATTCAAAAGAATCTTTGATATTGTAATCTCTTTGATTTTATTAGTGATTGCTTCGCCATTTATGTTGCTAACGGCGATCTTAGTAAGGGCTACTTCGCCTGGACCAATTATCTATAAGCAGATTCGAATTACTAAAGATCAAAAAGAGTTTCCTATTTATAAGTTTCGATCAATGTCAGCAGCAGCAGAAGCCAAATCTGGACCAGTCTTAGCTAAAAGTAACGACGCTCGTGTAACTCCTGTTGGGAAATTTATTCGTGCTGTTCGTTTTGATGAGTTGCCACAGTTAGTGAATGTCTTAAAAGGTGATATGTCGATTATTGGGCCACGTCCTGAACGACCTTATTTTGTGAATCAATTTAATGAAGAAAATCCTTATTATTATTTAAGGCACAATGTTCGTGCAGGTATCACAGGATATGCTCAGGTTTATGGTAAATACGTTTCAGATTACAATAGTAAATTGAAATTTGATTTACTATATATTAAGAAATACTCGCTGATGTTAGATATGAAGATTTTACTTCAAACAATTAAGATATTGTTTGATAAGGTGTCTTCCCAGGGATTAGAGGAAGAACAAGAAACAAAAAAACTAGAAGATGTAAAATTTCCAAAAGAAAAAATTTATTTATAAATAGAGGAGTATGACGAGTGGAAACTGTGGATGTGAGTCTACTAATTTCAATATATATGAAAGAAAAAGCTGAATATCTGAAGCAGTGTCTAGACAGTGTTTTTAATCAGACAGTAAAAGTAAAAGAAATTGTTTTAGTTTTGGACGGGCCGATAACTAAAGAATTGGAAGAAGTGGTTGATCACTTTATATCTACGTATCAAAATATTTTTCGGGTCATTCCTCTTGAGACAAATCAAGGACTGGGTACCGCTCTTGCTGAAGGTGTTAAGCGTTGCAAATACAGCTTAATTGCTAGAATGGATAGCGATGATATTATGAAGGTTTCTCGTATTGAAAAACAGTATGAAGAATTCATTAATCATCCAGAGCTATCTATTGTAGGCTCTAATATTGATGAATTTACTGATTCTGTACAGAATATTATTAGCCGAAGAATAGTTCCAGAGAATAATGTTGAGATATGTGAATTTTCAAAAAAAAGGAATCCTTTTAATCATATGACAGTAATGTTCAAAAAAGATGATATTTTAAGTGTAGGTAATTATCAGCCTATGAACGGTTTTGAAGATTATTATCTGTGGGCAAGACTACTTAGAGCAGGCTATATTGGTAAAAATATACAAGAGTCTTTAGTGTTGGCAAGAGCGGGTAAAGATATGTATACAAGGCGTGGCGGAAAAAAATACTTTATAAGTGGTATTAAGGGTCGATATGCTATCTATAAAGCTGGACTGGGATCAATATGGGATTTTTCTCTGTCTAGTATTGCGCATATGGTAGTTAGTCTTTTACCGAATAAACTTCGTGGTAAAATATATGAGAGAAAACTTAGGGGATAAACGAGATGTATAGTGACGATTTACAACTAAGAAAAATTCAAGAGAACGTATTAGATATGGCAGTAAAAGTTGTGGATTTTTGTGAGGATAATGATTTGCTTTGTTATTTTTGTGGTGGTGGTGTTATAGGTTCTGTACGAGAAAAAGGATTTATACCATGGGATGATGATTTGGATTTTTTTATGCCTAGGAAAGACTATGAACTTTTTTTCGATTTATGGAAAAAAAGTTCCATTAATGAAAGATACCCTATTCTTAAAGCAGATGTAAATTATATTGATCATAATCTATTTACTACAATCAGAGATTCTAATACTACTTTTATAAAGACTTATCAGAAGGATTTAGACATTCCTCATGGTATAGCAATTGATATATTTCCTTTGGATAAGGCACCGAAGTCTAAAGTTAAGCAGAAGATTCAAAAGTCATGGGCTATGATATATTCGTTATACTGTAATCAAATCGTTCCTAAAAATCATGGTAAACTAATATCCTTTGGCAGTACAGTTTTATTGGGCGTTGTTCCTAGTAAAAGAATGCGATATTCTATTTGGAAATACGCAGAAAAAAAAATGACTAAATACAATAATTGTGATTCTGAATTTGTTACAGAACTATGCGTAGGACCTAGATATATGGGCAGTATTTACCGGGCTGAAGATTTTGAAAAATCTATTTATGTCGATTTCGAAGACATTCAGATGCCTATCCCAATTGGGTACGATAGATATCTAAGAAAAACCTTTGGCGATTATATGCAGCGCCCACCGATGTCTAAAAGATGTTCAAATCACGATGCCGTTTTTATAAATCCTTACAGACCGTACGTCAATTATAAAGGTATATATTATTTGAAAGAAGAGGAGGGAAAAGAATGATTACTGGTTTGATTATCGCTGGCGGAGTTGGGAAAAGAATGGGGCAAGATATTCCTAAACAATTTATTACAGTTGAAGGAAAGCCGATCATTATTTATACGTTAGAATCTTTTGAGCATCACCCACTAGTTGATCAAGTATTAGTGGTTTGTAAATCAGGCTGGGAAGATACTTTATGGGGCTATATCAGAGAGTTCAATTTGAGAAAAGTACGATGGATAATAGAAGGCGGTTCTAAAGGTCAAGAATCAATCAACAATGGTGTACAATTTTTAAAACAACATTCAAATGATGATGATACCATCATTATCCATGATGGTATCAGACCTTTAGTAGATGAAATTGTACTATCCGATGTGATTGTAAAGAGTAAAGAATTTGGTAACGCAGTAACTTCCCTGCCGTATAATGAACAAATTTTTGTGAAAGAGACTGAAAATACAACTAAACAGTACATCGACAGGAACACATTGAGACGTGTTTCTACACCACAGGCTTATCAATTCGGGAAATTAGCATGGGCGTATGACAAGGCTGTTAGTGAGAACATCGGTATGACAGATTCATCGTATACTAATACTATGATGGTTGAGTTGGGTGAAACACTTTATTTTGCAGCCGGATCGGATAAGAATATTAAATTGACAACAACAGATGATTTGGAGCTATTCAAAGCTTATTTAAAAATGAAAAACTAGAGGTGCATTTTTTGCTAATACAAAATAGTTTATATCTCTCAGAACTTGAAAAGATTAATGATGCTAAAAATGATTGGGCTAAAATAGATAATCATTCATTTCTTATCATTGGAGCTACTGGAATGATTGGTTCTTATATGATTGATGCCTTAATGCAAAGAAATATTTCTAAAAAGAGCAATATCAAAATTTATGCTATGAGCAGAAGTAAAGAAAAATTAGAGTCCAGGTTTTCAGAATATTTATCTTCACCTTGTTTCCATTTAGTTATCGGTGATATTCAAGAATCGATAAGATTGGATGAAAGTATAGATTATGTATTACATGGTGCTAGCAACACACATCCTAGAGCGTATTCTACTGATCCGATTGGTACCATTCTCACTAGTATAAAAGGTACTGAAAACGTACTGGAATTTGCTGTAAAAAATATCGGCGCAAGAGTTATTTTTTTATCTACAGTTGAGATATATGGTGAGAATCGAGGTGACGTTGAAAAGTTTGACGAATCTTACTGTGGGTATATTGACTGTAATACGTTAAGAGCTGGTTATCCCGAAGGTAAAAGGGCAAGTGAAAGCCTTTGTCAGGCATACATTGAAAAATTTGGAATTGATATTGTTATCCCTAGAGTGTGTCGCACTTTTGGACCAACAATGTTGTTAGATGATTCAAAGGCCTCTTCTCAATTTATTTTAAATAGTGTTCGCAATGAAGATATTGTATTGAAAAGCCAAGGTGAGCAGTATTTCTCATATGCTTACGTTGGCGATGTAGTTTATGCACTACTCTTTATTTTAAGTCAGGGAAAATCCGGTGAAGCATATAATATAGCTATAGAAGAGTTTGATTTTCGTTTGAAGGACTTGGCAAAATACCTTGCTGCACAAAGTAATGTTCAGGTGATATTTGATCTTCCTGATGCTGAAGAAGAAAAAGGGTATTCTAAAGCTAATAAAGCTATACTGGATTCCCATAAGTTGAACCAGTTAGGCTGGAAACACTTATTTGAGTTAGAAAAAGCTTTGAATCATACAATAGAAATTATTAAGGATGAAGTTGTGTAATGTGTGAGATAAGTATAATTGTTCCAGTATACAATGTTGAAAAATATTTACACAAATGTGTAGATTCGATTTTAGAACAAACGTTTACTGATTTTGAATTAATTTTAGTAGATGATGGGTCACCCGATGGTTCAGGGGCTATATGTGATGAATACGCTAAAAAAGATGCTCGTGTTAAAGTAATTCATAAAGAAAACGGAGGACTTAGTGATGCGAGAAATGCTGGAATTGATATAGCACAAGGCAAGTATTTAGGTTTTATTGACAGTGATGACTATATAGAAAAAGATATGTACGAATTATTATACAATAATATAATCAATGAAAATGCCGATTTGTCTATCTGTGGCGTATATCATGTATATGACAACAAAGAAATTATAGAAAATAAAAAACAATATATGGTATTAGATCGTGACGAAACCATGGTATTGATTTTTCACGGGAATTTGATATCAGATCATGCATGGAATAAGCTTTATACTAAAAAAATTTTTAATGAAACAAGATATCCTGTAGGCAAATACCATGAAGATTCTTTTACTATTGTTAGTATTTTGGATAAATGTAAAAAAGTAGTTGTTGATACAAGTCAAGAATATTATTATTATCACAGAACGGGAAGCATTACAAGTCAAAAATTTTCAAAAAAACATTTAGAGTATATAGAGGCTTGGGAAGAAAATGAAAAAAGGGTTACTGGAAGATCTAAAGAAATAGATGAAGCTGCACACCAAAGAGTTTGTTTTGCTTATTTTTTAGTTTTAGATAAAATTCTAAACAGCAACGTTGAAAAAGAGATTAACGAGACAGAAGAAATTGTAATGTATTTGAAGAAAAACTTCTTTTTTATTATGAAAAATAGAATATTTACTAAATCCAGGAAAGTTGCTTTGATTCTGCTAATGATTAATCTAAGATTGTACAAATTCCTATCCGTTATAAAAAATAGTAAAATAGATAGAAAATTTGATTAAATAATTCAATTTCGTTAGTGAAAACTGTGTTACTGTTTACTTCGATCGTATAATTATTTTAATATTAGCTCGTAGCTAACAAGTTAGAGCAATAATGAAAACGGAGAGTTCCTATTTTATGAAAAAAAGTCGATTAGAATATTCAATAATAAATTCTTCAATTTCTATGATTGTATACATTATTAGATTAGTAATTCAATTTGCAAGCAGAAGCTTCTTTATCTATTTTTTAGGAGCGAAATATCTTGGATTAAATGGTCTTTTCACTAACATATTAAGTTTCTTATCTCTGGCGGAATTGGGGATAGGAACCTCAATAGTATACTCTCTATATAAGCCGTTAGCAAAAGATGATCAGCTTCAAATAATAGCATTAATGAATCTTTACAAGAAATCATACGAAGTAATCGGAATATTTGTAGGGGTGCTTGGTTTATTATTAATACCATTTCTACATTATTTGATTAACGATGATATCGGAATGAATAGTATATATATATATTATGTTCTTTTTTTGGCGAATTCATCCTTAAGCTATTTTTTTACTTATAAACGATCGTTGATAATTGCAGATCAGAAAAACTATATAAATTCTATGAACGACTTGCTGTTTCTAATTATAATGAATGTAGTACAAATTGTCTCTTTATATATCTACTCTAGCTTTTCTTTGTTTTTGATTATTCAGATAGTAGCGACGTTTATTTCAAATCTTAGTATCTCCCATATAGTGGATAAAAAATATCCATATTTGAAGAGTCCTAGAATCACGGAGCTTGAAGCTGGTACTAAGAAGGAAATTAAAAAAAATATAATCGGAAATGTGTCCTCTAAAATTGGTGGAGTAATAGTTATGGGAACAGACAATATACTAATTTCGTCATTTATAAGCTTAACAGCTGTGGGTACCTATTCAAACTATTCTCTAATAACAGTAAGTGTACAGAATCTCTGCAAGCAAGTGACAAATTCAGTTACCGCTAGTATCGGGAACTTTGCGGCAACTGCAAGCGAAAGCAGTGCCTATGAACTCTTTAAAAAACATTTTTTCATTAATCATTCCCTAGCTTATTTTACTACCACCATATTAGTAGCTATTATCAATCCTTTTATAAATTTATGGGTTGGTGATGAATACGTACTCAGTAATTTGACTACTGGATTTATTTGCTTGAATTACGCTGTACAAGTCTATAGAAATACTGGATTTGTATTCATAGAATCTTTCGGTCTTTACTGGTTTCAGCGTAAAAAGCCAATACTCGAGGCTGGATTGAATCTAGTTATCTCACTTGTATTACTAATCGTCTTTAAGATGGGAATAAATGGTGTTTTAATTGGGACTATAATTTCGTCCTTGGGTTTTGTCCTATGGTATGAAGCTTCAGTTGTCTATAAGTATGTTTTCAAAAGATCTTTTTCAGATTTTGTAATTCTCTTTACTAAATATTTTTTTGATTTATTGCTAGCAGTAGTAGCTACCACGTTGTTCAAAGTTTTGCTTCTAGGAAGTTTTTCGGGAATATTAAGCATAATTTTTGCAGGAGGTAGCTCTGTATTGATTTCTGGTTTATTATATTATTTGTTATATAGAAAAAAATCTGAGTTCCAATTTGTAACTTCAATTTATTATAGGATAAAAAAAAGGATGTGATCTTTTGAATATTGGGATAGTAGGTCCGTCGTTTAATTATGGTGGGGCCAATATGGTAGCCACCATAATTGGTAAGGAACTAGATAAATTTTATAATGTTTTTTTTATTCCCTATCAGGATGATAAAAATTACATGAATATAGATAATGAAAAGTTGGTACCAATTTTTAAGTCAAGGAGCATTATGACTAAAAATATAATAAAATTAAGGAAAGGAGTTGAGTTAGTAGCAAAAAAAGGTGGGTTTACCCCTAAAAAGTATATGAAGGAGGAGATTACCTCTTTAAAAAAGACTATAATAGAAAAAAAACTGGATGTTTTAATCTTAAATTCTGCTATTACAACTGTCTTTTTTTGTGAAGAAATAAAAAAAGATTTCCCAAACCTGAGGATTATATCATGGATGCATGAAGATACAGATTATAGCTTTAATGAAATAACTAAGAATTACAAAAAGGCTTTCCTTTGTAGTTTGAAAGCGACTGACTTAATCGTTTGTTTATCAAAAAAGGCACTAAATGTTTATTCTGATATAAATGAAAATACTTTAATTATACATAACCCAATGATTTTGAAAGAGTCTGGGATTGCTGATTTATCGCGAAAAGTTATTTCATTTACAGCAAGATTAGATATTTATGTAAAAGGAATAGATTATCTTTTAGATGTTGCGAATACCTTGCCAGATGAATGGAAAATAAGGATAGCTGGCCAGGGTACCGAAAGTGAGGAGAAGGCTTTTTTTGAATTGGTTGAAAGTAAAGGTGCTAGTAACAAAATAGAATATGTAGGTCCACTAAAAGGGCGATCATTGGCTAAACATTATCAAGAAAGTTCTATATTTATTTCAACTTCTAGGACGGAAGCTTTACCATTAGTTATGATTGAAGCTATGACATTTGGTCTGCCAATAGTAAGTTTTGATCATAGTGGGGCTCAAGAGCTACTAAAGGATGACTCATCTGGAATGCTAATTCCTAATTTTGATACCGTAAAGATGACTCAACAGTTAGACAAATTAATTAAGAATGAAGATCTAAGAATTGAATTTCAAAAAAAGGTATTAAAGCGTGCAAAATTATTTAAATTAGATGGGATAGTATCCGAATGGAAAGAAGTTTTAGACGGAAAGAAGTGTAGTAATTGTTAAAAAATGGAAAAATAATTAAAATAAAAGAGACCTATTTATTACTGCTTCTTATAGGGTTGGTTGTAAGAGCAATTAATTTTATGAGTTTGTTACCTTCAAAATATGATGGGGTAGTTTTTACTTTTTTAGCAGTATTCGGAGGATTGTTGTTATTTTATGATTTCGTAGACAATGTACTGAAAAGAAGATTTCCTTACGATATATTCTTAGTTTTGTTTGTTATAATCTTGCTTATAACATCTAGTATCAATAGGCAATATGGGATAGTACCTAATCTTAAGCTTATAATTTGGAGTTCAATTTACTATTTTTTAGCTTATCAATTTGGAAAAGAATGTTATGGGAATTCTGCTTTTTTTAATAAATTTAATTTGACCCTAATCTATACTTGGTTCTTACTCTCTTTTGTTTCCCTAGCCATGTTTTTTTTTAATTTTGGTTATGAGAAGTTCTACTCGCCTAGGGATCGTATTAGAATTGGATTTTTAGAATCAAGGCTTTTCGGGGTGTTTGGAGATCCTAATTACGGAGCTACTACATCAGTTGTAGTTATTATCTTGTGCGTATGTTATCTTGTTAAAAGTAATAATAAGCTATTTAAAATATTTTTAGCTAGCAACATTTTTTTCCAGTACTTGTATATTGTATTAAGTGGATCAAGGACTGCTGAAGTTGTTGCTTATGTTTCTATAGCAATTACCATAAGTGTGTTGATATTCAATTTAGATTATTTCAGAAGCAAATCAAAAACGCTTAAAGTTACATTATCTGTAGCGTCTATTTTCTTATCAATCTTAATATTATATACTTTAATTGATGGAACTAAACTTTTCTTTTCACAAATTTTAGAGACAATAAAGTCTTGGTCAAGTAACATTAATGCTGGACTTAAATCTCAAGCTAATACTAGTTTAGTCAGAAGAGATGTTGTTGAAAGTAGTGATGTTTCAAACATGAGATTTTCTATTTGGAAAAGTGCATTAGAGATTTTCAGTACAAGCTGGTTAATTGGAGTGTCCCCCAAAAATTTACTGCCTTATGCTAAAGAACATCTTCCGAATGGCTTTATAGCTCAGCATGGTTTTATAGCCCATAACTCATACATTAATGTGTTGACTTCTACAGGTGTTTTAGGAGCAATGTCATTCTTTAGTTTTTGCATTAAGGACTTTATTCAAGTTATAAAAAAAATAGAATGGTTCAACTTGAACAAAAATAATTTTAGATTTTTTTATTTTTTAGTTGTATTGTCTTATAGTGTTTTTGGACTTTTTAACAGTGAATTTGTATTGGAACATACAGTTGGTAGTCTAGTTTTTTGGCTATTTTTAGGGCGTTTAATGGGAGGAGGAGAAAACATTGACTAATCTAAAATTCTTAGTTACAGGTGGTGCAGGTTTCATTGGTTCAACGTTAGTAAAAGAAATTTCTACCTGTAACAAAGTTGTAGTAGTAGATGACCTATCAATGGGAAAAAAAGAAAATATTCAATTCAATGACAATATAGAATTTATTCATGGGAGTGTTACGAATGAAGCATTGATGGAAAAAATCTTATCTGAAAGAAATTTCGACTATATTTTCCATCTTGCTGCAATTGCCAGTGTAGCTGATTCTGTTGAACGCCCAGTTGAATCTCATCGAGTGAATTTTGAGAGTGTCTTAATGCTTTTAGAATTGGTTCGAAAATATCAAATAAACCTTAAAAGACTAGTTTTTAGTTCTTCTGCAGCTGTCTATGGAGATGAATCTACGTTACCCAAGAAAGAAGAATCGGTTATTCGGCCCTTAACCCCTTATGCTATTGATAAGTTCGCTGCTGAACAGTATGTCCTGAATTATAACCATTTATATAGGATTCCAACAAGTGCTGTTCGCTTTTTCAATGTTTATGGACCCAATCAAAATCCAGAATCACCTTATAGTGGTGTGATATCTATTCTAGTTGATCGCTATAAAAAGCTGATTAATGGCGAACCAGCACTTTTTTCTCTTTTCGGCGATGGTTCTCAATCTAGGGACTTCATTTATGTCGATGATGTAATTCAAGCGCTACTGTTGATCGCAAATGATGATGAAACACTAGGGAAACAGTTCAATGTGGGAACAGGTGAATCAATAACTTTGAACAAATTAATCGAAGTCATTGATAAAGCGCTCAATGTAAAATTGCCAGTTCAGTATGAAAAGGAACGATCGGGTGATATCAAGGATTCAGTAGCAGATATTTCGAGGCTACTCTCAATTGGGTTTAAGAGTAATTATACAATTCAATCTGGTTTGGAAAACTATTTAAAATCTGAGAAGTTAATGTAAAATATAGATATTTGAGCTGGGGATAAAGATTGTTCTACCATTTACAATTATTGGTAGTACATCGTCCAATTTTGAAAAACAGTATTCAGCCATAACCAGATTTTTTAGGAGAATTCTATAGCAAGCAGGATACTACAAAAGTGTAAAAATTATTACGAAACATCGAATACCATTTCACTCTCCCTTACTTTCATGTATAATATATCAAGTTATGACATGAAGTAAGGGGGAGTTGTTTTGTCTGACGTGAAAGACACACACTCAGAAGACGGTTCTTTTAAAGAGCAGATTATCCGTGCATTAGAAGAAAATCGGCAAAAACGTGAGACTGAGCAAGGTGATGGATCGATTCAAAAGACACAACGTCCTTATGCTCCAAAGCAAGACCCGATCGTTAATGAAAAAATAAAGCCAACTGTCAAAAAAGCGAGTGTCACGCCTGTGAAAACAAAGGTGGAGTCGCCAGAGAGTTCGGCTATTGCATTGACTGAGGAAACAAAGATAGAAGAACCAACTATTTTAGAAAAACTCAGTGGCAAAATAGAAGAGATTCGTCAGATTGATTATGATGAATTTGAAGAAAAGTTAAGCGAGGAGAGCAATTTGAAGCGAGCAGAACGTAGAAAAGAGGATCGAGTCGTTCGAAAGATCGTCTATGTTTTGACTGTTGCGATATTGATTATTGCTGGAATTTTAGCTATTTCAGGATATAATTATGTTAGTGCAGGTCTAAAACCATTAGATACAAATGATGAAAATCTAGTCCAAGTTGAGATACCTAGTGGATCATCTAATCGACAAATTGGCGAAATTTTGGAAAACGATGATATTATCCGCGATGGATTAGTATTCAATTACTATACAAAGTTTAAAAACTTAACGAATTTCCAAGCTGGTTATTATCAATTTTCGCCTAATATGACGTTAGATGAAATTGGCAAAGAATTGCAGCAAGGAGGAAGTGCTGTACCATTAGATGATGCATCTAAACTAACAATACCAGAAGGATATGATGCGGATCAAATTGGAACTCTAGTGGCTAAGAAGACCGACTTTAGTAAAGAGGATTTCCTTAACCTAATAAATGATGACACATTCTTCAAACAATTGGAAGAACAGTATCCTGATCTGTTAACTGATGCAGGAAATGCTGAAGATGTTAGGTATCGTTTAGAGGGTTACTTATTCCCTGCGACATATAACGTACTGAAGAGCAATAGCTTGGAAGAATTGATTACCCAGATGGTTGATGCAACAAACCAAGTGATGGCACCTTACTATAGTACAATCAAAGAAAAAGGAATGAGTGTTCAGGAAGTATTGACCTTAGCTTCATTGGTTGAAAAAGAAGGTGTAACTACTGATGACCGTAAGCAAATTGCACAAGTATTCTTCAATCGAATCGAAGCGGATATGCCACTGCAGTCGGATATTTCGATCTTATATGCGTTAGGCGAGCACAAAGAAATGGTTACTTATAAAGACACTGAAATTGATTCTCCGTACAATCTGTATATTAATACAGGCTACGGCCCGGGACCATTTGATAGTCCAAGTCAGGATGCTATTTTAGCGGTATTAGAACCAACAGCTAATGATTATTATTACTTTGTGGCAGATGTTTCCACAGGAAAAGTCTATTATGCGAAGACATATGACGAACATATGGAATTAGTTGAAAAATATGTGAACCAAAATTAGTTTTACTAATTTACAAATCATTAATTACGTGGTAATCTTTTGTGGATCAACTCTACAGAAGATTACCTTTCGTAATTTATTAGAATGAAGGAGCAAATAGAATTATGGTAGAACAAGTATATCCAATGACACATGAAGGAAAAGAAAAATTAGAACAAGAGCTAGAAGAATTGAAAACGGTAAAACGGGGGGAAATTATAGAGCGCATTAAAATTGCTCGTAGTTTTGGGGACCTGTCGGAAAACTCCGAGTATGAATCAGCAAAAGACGAACAAGCCTTCGTCGAGGGGCGAATTAATACGCTTGAAAATATGATCCGTTTTGCAGAAATCATTGACAATGATAATGTCAACTCTGATGAAATTTCAATTGGTAAAACATTTACTTTTGTTGAACAGCCAAATGGTGATGAAGAAGAGTATACCATCGTTGGTAAAGCAGAAGCTGATCCATTTTCTGGCAAGATTTCTAACGATTCACCGATTGCCCAAGCAGTGATTGGTAAGAAAGTTGGAGATGTTGTCGCAATTGCTACACCAGGTGGCGATATGCAAGTTAAAATTACTAAGGTTAACTAACTTTAGCTTATAGTTGTGGTTATTGACATTGAGCTTCACGAACTAACCTTCGTGAAGCTTTTCTTTATGTCCTACTAAAGTCCGATAGTATTCAAACTAAAAAACAAGTAGAATAAGGTATAAATAAATCAGGGGGAGAATGTTGTGAGAAGTCCTTGGCGTTTTTTTATCATAATTGAACTATTGCTCGCAGTTTTTCTACTGTGGCAAGTTTCATCCAATCCACCTGTATTGATTATGGTGGTATTTGGAATTTTAAATATTTATTGGGGGTTAAGAAAAAATCACCGACGGAAATTTCAGCTGATTTTAGGATCATTGATACTAATTATTTGTTTAGTTAATAGTCCGGCTACTTGGTTAATGCTTATTTTTGCGGTTTTATTCATTGGTTTAAAAGGAGTAGAAATAGCGGGGGTATCCTTTCCAAGCTATTCGTTTAAGAATAAAAAGCAAATGATCATTGTTGAAGCAGAAAATCCAACTGAACACCAAGGCGAAAAAAAGAAACAACCTTGGTTTGGCAATGAGCGAATTGGTAATCAGGTTTTTGAGTGGGACGATATTAATGTTGATCTTATTGCAGGTGATACTATTATTGATTTGGGAAATACGCTTTTGCCTAAAGAAGATAGTGTAGTCATTATTCGAAAAGTTTTTGGTCGAACACGCGTGCTGGTTCCTTATGGTGTGGGAATACTTTTTGAACATGCGACATTTTACGGAAAAGTGCGCTTTGAAGAAGAAGAACTTATTCTTAAAAATGAATCATTGAAAATGTACAGCGTGGACTATGATGATAGTCCGAGGCGCTTAAAACTGATTACGAATTCACTACTAGGTGATGTTGAGGTGATTCGCGTATGATCGGAAAATTTTCTCGCTTGCACTTGGCTTTATATTCAGGGCTAACTACTTTTTTATTGCTGATTTCGACTATTTATATGTATATGTATGCGATCGGCAAGAAAAATTTGATTGGGCAATTGATTGCGGCTAAAATTTTTTATATCCCTTTAATTATTCATTTGTTAATGATTGCATTAACTGTCGGAATTGTCGTTTATTTATTGATTGCCTTTCTTCAGAAGCAACAATTTGATAAAATTGAAGAAAAATTACAGCGTCTTTCTTCTGGCGATTATGATCACCCTAGTTTAGATGCAGGAATGTCTCAGACCAAAAATCTGCTATTGATTAACGATGACATCAAAAAAATTCAGCAGAAGCTGGTAAGCATGTCTCGTGAGCTTCAACAGTTAAGCAGTCAACCTCAACTTGTCGATGGGACAACTAAAGAAAAGATCTTAGAAGAAGAACGGCATCGCCTAGCTAGAGAATTGCATGATTCAGTCTCGCAGCAACTCTTTGCAGCGATGATGATGATGTCTGCACTAAATGAACAGTCTCAGCATTCAGAAGAGCTAGAGCCCTATAAGAAGCAACTAGCGATGGTTGCAGATATTATTAATGCTGCTCAATCTGAAATGCGTGCGCTGTTGCTCCATTTAAGACCAGTTAGTCTTGAAGGGAAGAGTTTGCGACAGGGTATTGAGCAGTTACTAAAGGAATTGCAAACGAAGATCCAAATTCGCTTAAAGTGGGATGTACAAGACATTCAAGTGTCTTCTTCAATCGAAGATCAACTGTTTCGTGTAGTTCAGGAATTGCTGTCAAACACCTTGCGACATGCAAAAGCCAGTGAACTAGAAGTATATTTGAAAATCATTGGTCAAAATATTAGCTTGCGTGTGATTGATGATGGCGTAGGATTCGAAGCAAATGATGAACATGCGGGTAGTTACGGATTAAGAAATATTCGTGAAAGAATTGCTGGTGTAGGTGGGACCACAAAAATAATTAGTTTCAAAGGACAAGGGACCAGTGTAGAAATCAAAGTTCCTGTAGTGAAGGAGGCAAAACATGATACGAGTGTTATTGGTGGATGATCATGAAATGGTTCGATTAGGAGTATCTTCCTATTTATCGATTCAAAGTGATATTGAAGTAGTTGGTGAAGCAGAAAACGGTGAAGAGGGCTATGACAAAGCACTGGAATTAAGACCGGATGTCATTTTGATGGATTTAGTCATGGAAGTGATGGACGGAATTGATTCAACGAAGAAAATTTTGAGCGAGTGGCCGGAAGCTAAAATTTTAATTGTAACAAGTTTTATTGATGACGAGAAAGTATACCCTGCAATTGAAGCAGGTGCTTCGGGATATTTACTGAAGACATCTACTGCTCATGAGATTGCCGATGCAATTAGAGCTACTTACAAAGGTGAGCGGGTTTTAGAACCAGAAGTAACGACTAAAATGATGGAACAGCTATCAAACCGCAATCGTCATGTACTTCATGAAGAGTTAACAAATCGTGAACAAGAAATCTTATTGTTAATAGCCCAAGGTATGAGCAATCAAGAAATTGCCGATGAACTGTTTATCACATTGAAAACAGTAAAAACACACGTATCGAATATCTTAGCAAAATTGGAAGTAGAAGATCGAACCCAAGCTGCTATTTATGCTTTTAAACACGGATTAATAAAATAGAGGAATTCCTCTATTTTATTAATCCGCTCTTTGTTATACTGGAAAAAGTAAGATTACAGAAAAAACATCAAATTTTTTGATACAAATAAAAAGCAGAAATTTTAAATTTAAGGAGATAGCGCATGAAACAAAGTTTTGTAATTGTCGGTCTTGGTCGTTTTGGTGGTAGTATTTGTCGAACTTTAGTAGAATCAGGGCAAGAGGTATTAGCAATCGATAGCAACGAAGATCGTGTAAATGAATACATGAACATTGCGACTCATGCAGTTGTTGCTAACGCCCAAGATGAGATGACTCTACGCTCGTTAGGCATCCGTAATTTCGATCATGTGATCGTGGCAATTGGCGAAGACATCCAAGCTAGTATTTTAGTAACCCTTATGTGCAAAGAGATGGGGGTACCTAATATTCTAGCAAAGGCTCAAAATGAGTACCACGCAAGAGTGTTAGAAAAAATCGGAGCAGACCGTGTTGTTCATCCTGAACGAGACATGGGCTATCGAATCGCTCACAATTTGGTCTCCAAGAACATTTTGGACTATTTGGAACTTTCGGCTGAATACTCATTAGCTGAAGTTGTGGTAACAAATAGGAAATTCTATGGAAAAACCTTGCAGGAATTGGATTTTCGCCAGAAATTTGGTTTAAACGTTGTAGCAATCCGCCGTAATAATGACGAACCAATTGTCTCGCCGCCTGCTGAAGAAATTGTTCAGCAAAATGATCATTTGGTAGTAATAGGCCTCAATGAAGACGTAGATTATCTTGACGAGAAAATGAATGGATAGGAGTCTTACAAAATGAAATTAACAGTCACGCCTGCTGCAAAAAAATGGTTTAAAGAAGAAATCATTGTTAACGAAGGTCAAGGAATAAAGTTCTATGGTAAAGTTTATGGAAAAACCCAGGTTCACGACGGATTTTCTGTAGGTATGTCAGTAGACACACCAGAAAAACCATTGATTACTGAAAAGGTTGATGGTATGCTATTCTTTGTGGAAGAAGCAGATGAATGGTTCTTTAAAAGGTATAATTTAGTCGTGGATTACGACGAGAAATTAGACGAACCTAAATATGAGTTTAACGAAGCTTAGAGGTGAATAGGATGTTATCAATTATTGTTCCTTGCTTTAATGAAGAGGAAGCGATTCCTCTTTTTTTTACGGAGATGGAAAAAATCCAACCGCTTACTGGAAAGAAATTTGAGTATATATTTGTAGATGATGGTTCAAAAGATGGCACGTTGCAGGCAATCAAACGTCTACCATCAAGTATAGGCTCGAATGTACGCTATATTTCTTTTTCTCGAAATTTCGGCAAAGAGGCGGCATTGTATGCGGGTCTCCAAGCATCAACTGGTAATTTAGTGACTGTAATGGACGTAGATTTACAAGATCCTCCAGAGTTGTTACCACAAATGATTCAAAAGATTGAGACCACGGATATTGATTGTGTTGGAACTAGGCGTGCAGATCGAAAAGGGGAACCACCGATTCGTAGTTTTTTTGCGAAAACCTTTTATCATTTAATCAATAAGATTAGTGACACACACATGGTGGATGGAGCTAGAGATTTTCGACTAATGACTAGACAAATGGTTGATTCAGTGTTAGAAGTCACAGAATATAATCGTTTTTCTAAAGGTATTTTTAGCTGGGTTGGATACAAAACTGAATACATTTCTTTTGACAATAGAGAGCGCTCTGCAGGAGAAACATCATGGTCTTTTTGGAAATTATTCAATTACTCGATTGATGGAATTATCAATTTTTCAGATGCACCTTTGAATATTGCTTCTTTTGTCGGAGCACTATCTTGTGTTGGCTCTGGAATTGCTTTGATTTTTATTGTTTTTCGAGCATTATTATTTGGGGATCCGACATCTGGTTGGCCATCTATTGTGTCTATTTTACTGTTTATCGGTGGATTACAACTTTTGTCTTTGGGAATTATAGGGAAATATATTGGAAAGATTTTTTTAGAGACGAAGAAAAGACCGATTTATATAGTGAAGGAAACTGAAGATAATTACGACAAAAGACTTAAAAGCTAGACATCCAAATAGCTTTTAAGTCGCTTATTTAATACCCTCTCTTCAACCCTACCTGATTCTCAACAAGCTCTCCATTTTCTACATATCCCTTCAAATTCTTCAAAAAGATGTTCATGAATTTTCTCTGGAAATCGACTGTCATTCCTGAAATATGAGGAGTAATCAGTAGATTTTCTAACTCCCACAGATCACTATCAGCAGGCAAAGGTTCATCTTCAAAGACATCTAGTGCGGCAAATGCTAAGTGTTTTTCTTTTAAGGCTGTAGCTAATTCTTTGGTGTGGACGGTGTCGCCGCGTCCCACGTTAACAAACATCGCAGCAGTTTTCATACGCTGGAAAATGTCGCTGTTGAAAATATGGTAAGTTGCCTCAGTGCCAGGTAAAATGCCGACTACGATATCCATATCTTCTACTATTTTTGGCAGGTTTTTAATTGAATAGGTTTCACTAAACCCCTCTACTGGTCGTCCGGTTGTGTTAATTCCATAGACATTAACGCCAAGACTTTGTAAGGAAGCCGATAATTGCTTTCCAATATGACCAGTTCCAACTACTAACAAGTTCTTGCCGGAAAGCTGATCATAGTGGATACCTGATTGATCCCATTTTTTCCTCATTTGATTTTTAACTGACTGACTGATTCCTCGATAATAAGCCAATAGAGTGCCAATAACATGTTCGCTAATTGATATAGCATGAATGCCACTGCCGTTTGATAGCAGAATGTCATTCTTTTCAAGCTCGGATAATGGAAGATAATCCACTCCTGCTGAAATAGCTTGTACCCATTTCAAACGTGGGCTATTGAGCAGAGCCAGTTCCTTTTCGCGTTTCCAGCCAACCGAAATTTCGACATTTGATAGTTCTTCTTCGGACAATTCGGTGCTTATTTGATAATCAGGGGCAATTTCTTTAATTTTGGCTATGAATTCTTCACGGAATGATCGTTGTAAATAAATGATTGGTTTTTGCATACTATTCACCTCAACTCCTATTTTACCAAATTTACGATAAAAAAACTGCTTGCAGCGTCACAAGCAGTTAAGTATTTGGCAGCTTCATTTTAGGTAAGTGATTGCTGACTTGGAAAAAGATAAATATACTGATACACGTAATCAGTAAACTAGAGTCAAACGTGGCATCAAAGAACATGATGATCATTGACAGAATAGTAGGAATCGTTGCGCAAAAGATCAGGGTCTTAAAGGTTTCGAAAAAGGTTATTTGACGTAAACGCATTTTTGCGAAAAGATTTCCAGCGATTGACGTGAATAGCAGGGTAACAATCAAACTAATGATTGTTGGATATAGTGCTGCTAGCAACATAACAATGGGTGCCCATAATGGTAATTCTAAATTTTCTAGTTCGGTACGCAATTCTGCACCTGTTAGGTCATTGAAAGGTGCGCCGGTGTAAGGAAAACGTAGAACATTGTCTCCAAAAAGTGAAGTACTAACGCCACCCATATCTGGCAATGCTAAAACAGCCTCATTTTTTAATAGTCCCACACTGAAATAGTTGCCGACTAAATCATTGGCTACATCTTTTTCAGTCCGTTTGCCTTCTGGGTCAAATGTTAAAATAATGGAATTAGTTTGATAGATAAATCCTGTCGCTGATTCCTCTGTCTGTATCTCGCCATCCGCAATTTGAAAATCGGGGACTTTCTGGGCAATTTGTAAACTGTCTGATTTTATTTCCTGCAGAACTTGCATGCCTTCGTAGACTATCGGAAGGGATAAAAATACGCTTAAAAGAATCAGATAAACAACTGCTTTCCAGAAAGGAATAGATTTTGCATCTTTTAAGGTAGAAAAGCGAAAGACCGCTCCTTTAATTAGTTGACTAAATGTCATATGATCGCTCCAATCTATCAATCATTGTAGCGAAGTAATCTGGCAATAACAAGTCAATGGGTAAAAAAGATAAAAGAATTTATGGTGTGAATTGACTATAAGTGAGGACTACTGTAAGGTACATAGTGGAATTATTAGAAGGGTGAAAAGTAGATGAACTATTATCGTAAATTTGAGAGCTACCTAAAGGAAAAAAAGCTGTGGGAAATTTTTATTTATCTATTTTTTGGAGGACTTGCGACAGTTGTTAATATTGTAAGCTTCGCTGTTTCCTATCAGTTGTTTGGCTTAAGCTGGCCTATATCAAACACTATTTCTTGGATTTGTTCTGTTTTATTTGCATTTGTCACGAATAAGTTATGGGTATTTCAATCTAAAACCGAAACCTTGGGAGCGTTAGCTTGGGAGTTCAGCAAGTTTTTATTTGCAAGAATTATCTCATTTGGCATGGACATGGCTTTAATGTACATTCTTATAGATGTATTGAGCTCAGGAAACTTAGTAGCAAAAATCATTACCCAAATTGTCGTCGTAGTAGCCAATTATGTATTCAGCAAGGTGTTTATTTTCAAAAAAGTCGAAATTATTGAAGAAAATTCCTCAAATACTAAAGAAAAGTAAGCATATACTTTGTAAAGGCTTAGATAATTTGGTATGATTCTAATGTACCTATTTTCTAAGGAGGAAATAAAAAATGGCTTATACTTTACCTGAATTACCTTACGGATACGATGCACTGGCACCTTACATTGACGAAGAAACGATGCATTTGCACCACGAAAAACATCACAACACGTATGTGACTAATTTGAATGCAGCGATTGAAAAATACCCTGAACTTGGTGAACAATCAATTGAAGAATTGATGATTAACTTAAATGAAGTACCTGACGATATTAAAACAGCTGTTCGCAATAATGGCGGCGGCCATGCGAACCACAGCTTTTTCTGGAAAATCATGGCACCAAATGCTGGTGGCAATCCAACTGGCGCTATCAAAGATGCCATCGACGAAGCATTCGGTGATTTTGAAAAAATGAAAGAAGAGTTCAAAACTGCAGCAACTGGACGTTTCGGTTCTGGTTGGGCTTGGCTAGTTGTTAATGATGGCAAACTAGAAATTATGTCTACTGCGAACCAAGATAATCCACTTTCTGAAGGTAAAACACCTATCTTAGGTTTAGATGTTTGGGAACATGCTTACTATTTGAACTATAGAAATGTTCGTCCTGATTACATTGCCGCTTTCTGGAATGTTGTAAACTGGGATGAAGTAAACAAAAATTTTGAAGCAGCAAAATAAGCTGAATTTAACAGACACTCATTTATTGGGTGTCTTTTTTTGTATTTAAGGCATACTTACTTATAAAAATCTTTAAAAAATATAGAGAGAATGTTGCTCTTTTTTTGAAAAAGATTGAAAACTGCTCCTCTATGTGAGAAAATGAACTGTAAAAATCGTAAATAGAGGTGTGCCATGAGTCGTTGGAAGAAGATCGTTGTTGGAATAATAATCCTGCTAAATTGCCTTGTAGGGGGCGCAACAATTTATGCAGTACAAGTAACGAAAGATGCCAGTCAAATGGTAAGTAACATCCGTCAAACTGTTAAACGTAATAGTATTAGAGAAAATACAACTTCACCAAATATTGATAACGCTGAGCCGTTTTCTATCCTTTTGTTAGGAGTGGACACGGGAGACTTAGGGCGGGATGAACAAGGACGCTCAGATAGTATGATGGTAGTAACCGTGAATCCTCAGCAAGGAAAGTCCACGATTGTTAGTTTAGGTAGAGATACGCTAACAAAGATTGTGGGTTATGATACTAATGATAAATTAAACCATGCCTATGCTTTTGGTGGCGAAGGGATGTCGATGGATACGATTGAGAATCTGTTGGATATTCCTATTGATCATTATGTGACAATTAACATGCGTGGTCTGAAGGATTTAATTGATGCTGTAGGTGGTATCGAAGTTGATAATCAATTTGATTTTGAACTTGATGGCATCGAGCTTTCTAAAGGTAAACAAACATTGAACGGCGAAACAGGTTTGGCTTACGCACGCATGCGTTACCAAGACCCAGAAGGCGATGTCGGTCGTCAAAAGCGTCAACGTGAAGTAGTAACCAAGATTCTAAATAAAGCAATGTCCATAAATGGCGTTAGCAATTATCGGAAAATTCTAAAGGCAGTAGAGAAAAATATGAAAACTGACCTGTCATGGGATGATATGCTTGATATAGGAACAAATTACTTATCGGCTTTTAAAAATATTGATCAAAAGCAATTAGATGGTCAAAGTCAGCTTATTGACGAAGTTTATTATCAGCTTTTAGGTATGAACGAGCTACTTACGGTTCAAAATGCGTTGAAAGAACAACTAGGGTTACCGACAGCTGATACACTACCAAACTTGGCAGATCCTGATTCTTATAATCTATTTTACAATGATACTGACGGTAGTATCGTTGACAGTAGTCAATCTTCTACCGGTTACGATGAGACAGGCACGTATGACCAAGGAACTGTTTACGATTATGGAACTGGTACAACGGGACAAGAGCAATATGTTGATCCGAACCAACAACAATACGACGGCACTTATGACCAACAAGTCCCAGCTGATGATTATTTGCAGCCGGCTACAGGTTATGGGTATTAATAAAGATAGTAACAGCAAGTTTCGGTACTTTATCAATATCACCAATGAACATCGGAAGAGGTTTTAATATCTTCGGATCGTGATATGTTTTTTCTTCCCCCAGCCTAAAATGAAGGGCTGGGGCTTTTTAAAATCGAAAAAGACTACGTGTTTCAAAATGAAAGCCCTTTGATTTTTCTCTATCATCGAAATATAGCGGATCAGTAAATTCAGTAATCAGCTTGTTTTCAAACATTTCTATTTTGACCATTTCCTGCAATATACTATTAGTTTTGTAATATCCTTTTCCTTGATAATTTCTTACGACATCATCCGCTTCGTTAAATGTCATCATACAATTAATTTGAAGAAATCTTATTATACGTCGTTCAAGCAACCAATCTGGTACATTAAAATGAAACATCATTTTTTCATAATTCATGTATGGATCAGAAATTGCTGAGTATAAACTAATATCAGGAATGTAATACATCATGGCAGCTGTATTAGCTTCTATTTCGATATCTTCTGTTTTCGAGTACAAATTACTTAATCCATCCTGAAAATCCTGTGTTACATCCGAGTTGACATGCAATGTATCGTGCCCGATTTCATGAACTTTTCCTAATTTTTGAGTTATCCTACTGTGGGAACTATTTAGCATAATGCTTTTACCAGCTTCATCGCGCATATAATGACCAACAATTATTTTGGAAGAAAACTTAAAGTCAATATACGTGATATTTCTTTTAGCTATTATATATTCAAAGAACTCGTTCAATTTGTAGTTTTCGGGAGATATTTTTGTCTCCCGGATAAAAGCATAAGTATCCTTATTACACAGTCGTTGAATTTCCAAGTATCGATCAATTTCCATAAGCTACTCGCCTCGCATCATACGTTTTCTAATTTTTAAATAATCCTTCCACTCTTTTTCAAGAGTAGCTATTTCTTCTTGTGGCATTCCATGAGTTTCAGCTTTAAAAAACTGAGTCAAGTTATCGTCATTGGATGACAGTATTTCTATAGAAGGGTTATCAGTTCTTCCAAGTAAATAATCAGTTGAGGTATTAAAGAAATCTGCAACTGCTTCTAACTTTTCTGCAGAAGGCTTGTTTTTTTTCCAAGAATACAGAGAGTTGCGACTAAAACCAAGTTTTTCTTCCAGCTCAACGATTGATATTTTTTGCTTGTCCGCTAGCGTTTTGACTCGATCAAAAGCAATCATTATATGAGACCTCCCAGATTGCTCACGAAAAAAGTTAAAGATATTTATTGACTTGTATAAATATCTTTAATATACTATGTTCGTAAGCTAATTCGTTAGCAAATAGGCAAAATTAAAGAGACCTAATTCCGTTACCCAACGATAATATAGGCTTTGTAGCGCTTTTTTGCTATGTCTATATTCTATAAATATCTTTAATGAAAGTCAACAGATTTATATAGATTACCAGTGGTTTTAATTTGCGAATTTGACGAAAAAAAGTGTAAAAATACTGGAAACAATGGAACTGAGAAAGGAGATTTTAGAATTAAAGAAAAAATAGGGATTTATTATCAAACTATTACTATTCACATTAGCGTTAGCAAAGCTGAGCATTTCAAGTAGTCACAGGAATCCATGCTATTCTCAGTGCAAACACTATTTTATCCATGTTAGATCAGGGGAATTACACAAATTTGGAAAAGGAAGTCGATTACACAAAGCGGAGGAACTATTGTGTAACTTGAATAAATTGCAAGAATTGAAATAGTTATATTAAAAAATTGCAATGAAATCGTAAATAAAATAGATATGTTAATTGAACGATTGGAGAAAGTCGGTGGATAGAAGGTGAAAATTTAAAGAAGAATCTATTATTGAAATAGCACAACAGAACCGAATTATCAAACATCAGGAGCAACTTTATATGAAGAAAAAGCTATTAATGGACATGAATTTATTTGCTGTTTTTATCATTGTCGGATTAATGAATGGTCTAATCAGTGATGGTATGTATAACCGCAGATAACATCCAAGCTTTAACTTACGAACAACCGCGAAAGGAGGGATGAATCGTGGGTGATATTAACAAATTTATTAACTGGTTTAAAACCCGAGAAGGTAAGGTCACCTATTCAATGGCCAATAGATTGGGACCAAATAGCTACGACTGTAGTTCTGCTGTATTTTATGCACTGATTGAAGCAGGCTTTTTACCAGCCGGTACATGGCCTGGGAATACTGAAAGCCTATACGCTTTAGAAGGGAATTTGTTAACCCCAATTAATCGAAGCCAAGTACAAGCCGGAGATATCTTTGTTGCAGGTATCAAGGGTGGTTCCTTAGGAGCTGATGGACATACAGGTGTAGCGTTGAGCAATAATATGATTATCCACTGTAATTACGCTGGAAATGGAATTAATACAACAGGAATCAGTAACAACACAACCTATTATCCATGTCATTGGTATAGATTGAATGGTGTAACAACAACCAATTCAAGTAGCAATAACACCACTACTAAAATAGAAACCAAACCTAAAAAGAAAAGAGGAAATGTAATGTTATTATTTAGAGCGGCGAACGATCCAAAGGTGTATTTCTTAGTAGGGAATCAATATACTCATGTCAAAAACCAAGATCATTTGGATGAGATCAAAGTAATGATGGAAAAAGCAGGCTACGATACACATATTCATACTAGCTTGACTCAAATCGAGTATATCAAGAAAATTGCTAAAGAAGGGAAATAGACACAAAAATCAGTAATAACCTTTTTAGTTCTAATTTACTTACACACATAACCTTAATAATTATTTCATTTTATTTATCGTAAGTAAAATAAATGATCTTAAAACGGTTGATTATGATCTTAATCAGGTATTTTGTGATAATTTCAAATTATTTACCTTTAGATATGTTAAGGTTTAATTGTTAAGTACTTAACCAATAAATTAGTAAAAGGGGACATTTAAAATGAGAATAAAAAAGATAGTTCTTTGTCTCGTTTCAATTGCTATGCTACCTTTACTACCTCTAGTAACTTTTGCCGAAGAATCTAATGAAACCATTAATAATAATGAAGTTTCACAAACAATAGATTCTTCAATAACAGAGGAATACTATAATCAAGAACTCGAAAAAGCGCTGGACGCAGGATACACGGAAGAGCAATTCAAATATATAATGGAAATACCGAAACTTGAAGACACCGAACTTATTGAGGAACCTGAGATAGATGGGATTGTTCCATTTTCTGCAAGTCAACAACAAGCAGTTGTCCGAAAAGCACGTGAACAGCTGGGTAAGCCTTATGTGTGGGGAGCTCAAGGACCAAATTCATTTGACTGTGGAGGATTGGTCAAATATGTTTATAAACAAGCAGTAAATATGGATCTTCCAATGGGAACGTTTAATCAGGAAAGATATGGTACAGAGGTTAGTGTAAACGCTATGCAACCATCTGATTTAATGTTTTATGGTGCAAGAGGAAACACTACTCATGTTGCTATCTATATCGGGAATGGACAGGCTATCCATGCTCCGCAACCAGGAGATGTAGTGAGAGTGTTTAACGTAGCCTCATATAGACCCAATTTTGCTAGAAGACTATTATCGGGAGAGAATGATCCATCATCTTATCCTAACACTATAGGCATGCAACAAGGTGAGCAGTATGTCTGGCGGTTACGAAATGATGGACTGGGAAGACACTTCTATACGACTGATATAGGTGAAGCTAATCATATGATAAATAATGGATGGACATATGAAGGGGTTTGCTGGGTAGCACCAACAAGCGGAACTCCAGTTATTCGAATGTATAATGAAGGAGATAAACGGCATTTGTATACACCTCACGAGTCTGAAATTCAATTTCTAGTCAATAATGGATGGCGTAGAGAAGGTGTAGCGTTTTATGCCGGAGGCTCTAAACCTGTATACAGACTGTTTAATCCGAATGTTCAGGGAGGACAAAAAGGAACCTCTCATATCTTCACTATGAATCCTTCTGAAAGAGATCATTTGGTGAGTATAGGTTGGAGAAGTGAAGGTACAGCATTCAATGGTATCCGAATGTATCAATAATTTATTTATTGCTTTTTGTAATAAAAACCTAGCTCTTTGTCAATTAGTGCTGGCAGAGTAGAATAATACGAGCGGTTAAGCAGCTTTTCTGCGTACCGCTCGTTTGTCTTCTTTTTTGGTTTTATCCTTTTCAAATACTTTCTTCTGTATAAGAAATTTGTTCCATAGAGTTATAGAAATTTCTAAAACATAGGCGACTCGCTTTAGAACAAGGAGTTTTAAATAAAGGTCGCCAGTATTGCTTTTCATAAATTGATTTCCAAGCATTCTTTTGAAGTAAATTCCCATAAATCTTTAAATATTTGTATTGATAATACTCATTTTGAAGTTTTTATCACTTGGATTCTTTGTTGTAGAAAAGTAGGACCGATGATATGTTGGCTAACGTGAAAACGATCGATGACAATTTGTGAAACTCTTAAACTAAGGATCGAAAGAGCCGTTGCGACTAAACGAATCGCTTCTCATGTTTTATTTGGAGATTGGTTAAAATAATTTCGTAAATTTGTTAATTATCGATTGCCTACAATATTTAACAATTGATGAATTTTGCCATACATCATGACAAAACTAATAACTCCTGCTACTTGTCTTAGAGTGACTTTAATTTGTCAAAACACCATACTTCAAAATGTGAGTATCCGCTATGGTAGTGCCTTGTTTATCTCAAAGTTCCGTAATGTACGTATAAATGTGATAGGCAATACACGTTCTAAATGGGTGATAAAGGGATAAAAGGCATCGATATTGGGTTTGAGAATTGTTTATTAGACTAGTGGAGCAGCAAAATAATAGCGATCATCGATCGTATCTTCAACTAAAAAAGTTCGATTACATAGTTTTAATGAATTATCATTAAGAGGTACATCAGAAAAAATAAGACTCACGTCTGGAATAAAAATTATTTCTTTGGTAGATTTTGAATTGGACATCTTGAAGCCCTCCTTTTGATTGGTTTACGTCGACTTTTCCTAAAGGATTTCAAGGTGTCCTTTTTATCTTTTCACAAAAAAAGTGTTAGCGACAATTTCTGTCACCAACACTAGGTATTATAGAGCCGCTATTTTTTCGTCATCTTTACAACCACTTCACAACGAGCGGTCTGGGGAAACATATCGACTGATTGTAAATATTCCACGTTATATATTTTTGACAACGGCTTAAGATCCCGTGCCAAAGTTGAAACATTACAAGATATATAGATAAGCTGCTCACTTGGCTGCTTGACGATAGCTGTTAGTAGTTTCTCGTCCAAGCCTGTTCTCGGTGGGTCAACAACAATAGCATCTGGTTTAAAGCCTTCCGCTAGCCATTTTGGCAGCAATTCTTCTGCCGAACCTACCTCATAATGGGTATTAGTCAAGCCCATCTTCGCCGCATTTTTCTTCGCATCATCAATCGCTTGGGGAATAATATCCATCCCTCGAACTTCCTTTGCTTGTTTAGCTAAAGATAAACCGATTGTTCCTACTCCACAGTAAGCATCTACGACGGTTTTGTCTTTTTTTAAAGCCAATGCCTTCAACGCTTCGTGGTATAAAACTTTCGTTTGTTTTGGATTCAGCTGAAAAAAGGCACGTGCCGAGAGTTCAAAGGAAACTTCATTGATTTTTTCATCAATGGTTTCTTTCCCCCATAAATGGATGGTTTCATCTCCCATAATTACCGATGTCTTTTTGTCTTGAATATTTTGCATGATAGAAACCACTTCAGGGCAACGTTGGTTCATTTCTCGAATAAAAGCATTTACTTGAGGGATTTTTTTCGTTCTAGAAATAAGAACGAGTTGCACTTCGCCCGTTTCAATTCCTACACGAACCATAAGTGTACGCAAGATGCCTGAATTTTTCCGTTCATCATAAATAGGTATTGAATATTTCGTCAATAACTGGGTGGCGGTATTCATCACTTTCTGGGTAGCGGGTTCTTGGACAAGACAATCAGTAATCGGTACTAGCTGATGAGAGTCGATTTGATAAAGTCCAGCTTCTACCTTTTTACTTTTGTGATTTTCTCGTAATTGAAATTGAGCTTTGTTTCGATAATGCCAAGGTTCGGCCATACCTAGCGTTTTGCGTAATTGATACTGTTGATAGCCTTCGGGACGATATTTTTCCAGTGCTTGTTTTAGTAGGTCTTTTTTGAAGACGAGCTGTTGCTCATAAGCCAGGTGTTGCAATTGACAGCCCCCACACACATCATAAACCGGACAAGGTGGAATTACCCGATCAGGACTCGCTTCTTTGATTTGAATTAGTTGAGCTTCCGCATAACGTGGCGTAGATTTAGTGATCTTTACAACAACCGTTTCTTTGGGCAGGGCACCTTTGACAAAGACAATTAAACGTTTGTAATAAGCAATTCCTTCACCATTAATCCCAAGCCGTTTGATCTTTAAAGTTAGAGATTGGTTAAGTTTTAATTGAACAGGCATAATCTGCTCCTTTCTGGCTACATTTTAGCATATATTTACCAAAGGTGCTGTTTTCTATGATAGAATTAATGTTCGCAAAGGAGGTCTATCAATGATTACCATTAGTAAAGTAAACAAAGGCCGCAATGCTTTTTATAATGTGGAATTGTCTAACGGAGAAGTACTGCGTGTTTCTGAAGATACATTAATTAGTTACCGATTATTAAAAGATCGGGAAATTACTGAAAAAGAAATTGATGAAATCAAAAATGCCAGTAATGAAGACATGGGGTTTCAATTGGCTTTGAACTATTTAAATTACCAGTTGCGAACTGAAAAAGAGATTCACAGCTATTTAAAGGAAAAAGAAATCGGCTCGAAGGATCGTTACAAGATCATAGAGCGGCTGAAAGAGTTAGACTTATTAGATGATGTTGCCTATGGAGAAAGTTTCGTACGTACGCAGATGCGGCTAAGTGACAAGGGACCGCGTGTCATCAAACAGAAACTGAAGGAAAAGGGCTTAAGCGATCAGGATATCGAAGCAAGTCTGGCCCTGTATGAAGAAGATGATCAATACAATGTTGCCCTGCAAACAGCGGAAAAAGCAATGCGAAAATATCATGACAAGAGTGTGCGGGAAATTCAGCAGAAATTGAATCAAACCATGATGAGCAAAGGGTTCTCCACTGACATCATTAAACGTGTTATTGCAGAAATAGATTTCGATGAAATTCAAGAACAAGAAGATGACGCCTTAGAAATACAAGGGGATCGTTTATGGCGTTCAAATCAGCGTTTCGCCAAAGCAAAGCGTAAACAAAAAGTGAAGCAGAGCTTGTATCAAAAAGGCTTTAGCCTGGATGCAATCGATGCTTTTATTGCTAAAAAAGAGGAAGAAGACGATGAATAATAAACCTTGGGAAGCCTGGTCATCAGCTGAGGTTCAACAATTCCAAGAAGAATTTTTAACATGGTACCAAAAAGAAAAACGAAACTTACCTTGGCGTTATAACCAAGATCCTTATCGAGTATGGATTTCAGAAATCATGCTGCAGCAAACCCGAGTAGACACAGTCATCGATTATTACTATCGATTTATGGACGCTTTTCCGACAATTGCTGATTTGGCCGCTTCACCAGAGGAAAAATTGCTAAAAATCTGGGAAGGCTTAGGTTATTACTCTCGTGCAAGAAATCTGCAGACGGCAGCCCAACAAATTTTAGCGGAATTTAATGGTCGAATGCCTGCTACTATCGAAAAGATCCGCTCTCTCAAGGGGATTGGTCCCTATACTGCCGGAGCGATTGGCAGCATTTCTTTCAAGTTGCCTGAACCAGCAATCGATGGCAATGTGATGCGAGTAGTCAGCCGCCTGTTTTGTATCGAAGCTGATATTGCCAAAGCTAGCAGTCGAAAAGTCTTTGATGAAGCGATGCGCACAATCATCAGTCACGAAGAACCAGGTGATTTTAACCAGGCTATGATGGATTTAGGCTCTTCAATTTGTACGCCTACTTCTCCAAATTGTGCAGAATGTCCGATTCAGTCATTTTGCCTTGCTTACAAGCAGCAACGCCAAACCGACTTTCCAATAAAAAGCAAAAAAATGAAACCAAAGGATATTTATTATGTTGCTGGAATAATTGAAAATCAGCAGCAGGAATTTTTCTTGCAGCAGCGTCCAGATTCTGGTTTGCTAGCAAGCATGTGGTTGTTTCCCTTAGAAGAGGTTTCACAAGCACGCTTTGAAGAACTGAAAAGCTCCTATACAGAGGATTTAAATCTATTTTCTAATGAGCTAGTGGCGGAAGATAGCCCTTTGATCTTTCAAGAATATCCGATTGTGTGGCAGAAAAAAATTATTGGTGAAGTGACGCATGTATTTAGTCACCTGAAGTGGCATATTTTAGTGTTTTACGGTCGGACGAACGAAACCTTGAAAAGTAGCGGTTCATGGGTGAAAAAAGAGGATTTCTCTAACTTTGTTTTCCCAAAACCACAACAGAAAATGTTAGCGGTATGGGAAAATAATCAAACGTCTGACAATCATTGGTAGGCAAGCGCCTGTTTTATTGCTATAATAATTCTGATGTCGGTGTGATAACACCCAAACAAATGCGAAAAAATTTTCGCTGAGGGAAGGGTAGCAATGGGAGTTCCTAAAGAAGGAGAGTTTATAACGATCAAAAGTTATAAACACGACGGCAGCTTGCATCGAACGTGGCGAGATACCATGGTATTAAAAACAAGCGAGTGTTCAATTATCGGCCTAAACGACCACACGTTGGTTACTGAATCAGATGGGCGCAGATGGGTTACTCGTGAACCAGCAATCGTTTATTTTCACACGAAGTACTGGTTCAATGTAATAGCAATGATTAGAGAGAAAGGAGTTTCCTACTATTGTAATCTAGCATCACCTTATGTTTTGGATGATGAAGCTTTGAAGTATATTGACTACGATTTAGATGTAAAAGTCTTTCCTGATGGAGAGAAGCGTCTTTTAGATGTTGACGAATACGAAGCCCACAGCAAACAAATGCATTACTCCAAGGAAATTGATTTTATTTTGAAAGAAAATGTCAAGATTCTCGTTGATTGGATTAACAATGGCAAAGGTCCTTTTTCTCAAGGCTATATTGATATTTGGTATGATCGCTACAAGCAATTGTCGCGGAAATAAGAAAAAACTGCTGATTGAAAGGTCAGCAGTTTTTTATAGCTCTTTTTTCATATGAATGTGCTCGATCTGTGCGTCTTCGAAGACTTCGCCATAAGCTGTATAGCCCTGATTTTCATAAAATGGTTGAGCGGTTAATTGCGCATCCAGCCGAACCTCTTGAAATCCTTGCTGCTTAGCGAATCGTTCAGCTTCTTTAATCACAGCTTCACCGAGATGTTGGCCTCGATACTCTTCTAGCACGGCCATTCGTTGCAATTTTAATTCCTGTGAATTTAGTGGTAACAAACGAACGGTTGCAGCAGCTTTGTGCTCGTCTAGGTATAAGACAAAGTGAACAGAATAGGCTTCATTTTTATCAATTTCCCTGGCTAAAGGAACGCCTTGTTCTTTAATGAACACTTGGTTACGAATTTTAACGGCATCCAGATAAATGTCGCTCATCGTGTCCTTAGTAATTAAGATTTTCATTTTTTTCACCTTCCTAGTTCAAAAAAACAGTCTCATTTGACTTACTGTTGTATACTATATAACAAATTAGATAAAAGAGGTATTGAAATGTTTGAAAAACTCAAGAATTCAAAATTGATGTTCTGGTCTTTAGAGCTATTGATTTTGGCAACCTTGATCTGGGTTTCGTCAAGAATTGACTTTGTCTTTCAACCGATTGGCACATTCTTTACGACATTGTTTGCCCCAGTTTTGATTGCCGGTTTTCTTTATTATTTACTCAACCCGTTAGTACGCTTGCTGACGCGCTTAGGGATGAAACGCATTGTGGCGATAGCCCTTATTTTCCTGTTACTCATTATAATGATTGTGTTAATGGTCATGAGTATAATACCCAATTTAGTTCAGCAAATTGCTTCGTTGGCGGCAAATGTTCCTACCTTTATTGTCGAGATTCAAGATTGGTTGACTGAAATTAGCGGCCAAGCCAGTCATTTTCCATTATTTCAACAGTTGGATGTGGATCAATACATCAACAATCTGGATGTTTCTGCTGGGACGATTTTACAGCAGTTTTTAAGCGGTGTTACGACTAGCTTAAGTTCGCTAATTGGTACGTTGGCTACCACAGCAATCTTGTTAGTGACAGTTCCTTTCATTTTGTTTTATATGTTAAAAGACGGAGATAAATTAGTTCCTAACATCGAACGGGTTTTTCCGGTGAAACAGCAAGCCAACATCAAAGATTTGTTGGGACAGATGAATAAAACGCTGTCTGATTACATTAGTGGACAAGCAATCGAATGTCTTTTCGTTGGAACTTTCACTTTTCTAGGTTATTTGTTGATCGGCGTTGACTATGCCTTCTTATTTGGAGTGATTGCTGGCTTAACTAACTTGATTCCTTATTTAGGACCCTATCTTGGATTAGCTCCGGCTTTAATTTACAGCTTCTTTGACAGCCCAGTGAAGGCACTACTTTGTATTGTGATTGTAGTAATTGTGCAGCAGATCGATGGTAATGTCATTTATCCAAATGTTATTGGTAAGTCTTTAAACATTCATCCACTTACGATTATCCTGATTTTGTTAGTTGCTGGAAATTTAGCGGGTGTTTTAGGTGTTTTCTTAGGGGTACCAGTTTATGCGATCGTTCGGACTTTGGTAGTTTTTATTGTAAAAATTGTCCAAGAAAGCAAAAAAGAAGAACGGGAACAGGAGTTTCTCAGTTAAGTGAGAACAAATATTGCATAAAAACATCGGTTATGATACGATTTTAATGTGGCTAAGAGCCACTTTTTTTACAGTTTATGAAAATGATAAGGAGCGAATGCAATTATGAATGCTGACCCCGATAGTCAGTCGTTAGTCTTCCAACTATTATTGTTAGTTGTGTTGACTTTGATCAACGGATTTCTTGCTGCGGCAGAAATTGCGGTTGTATCAGTTAATAAAAATCGTGTAGAACAAAAAGCTGAAGAGGGAAATCTTAAATCCCAAAAACTACTGGAGATTATTAGAGAGCCGAACAACTTTTTATCCACAATACAAGTTGGGATTACTTTAGTAAATATCTTGTCAGGGGCTTCCTTGGCGGATAGTCTCGCTGCTCGCTTAGCGCCCGTTTTAGGTGGGACTGCAGCAGCTAGGACAATCGCAAATGTATTGATCATGCTTTTATTGACTTATGTTTCAATTGTATTTGGTGAATTATATCCTAAGCGAATCGCAATGACCCACACTGAAAAGGTTGCGCAGGTTACTTCAAGTGTCGTCCGAAAATTAGGAATCATTGCTAAGCCCTTTGTTTGGTTGTTGACAGCTTCAACCAACTTGCTGGCAAAATTAACACCAATGAAGTTTGACGATGAAGATACAAAAATGACTCGTGATGAAATGCGTTATATGCTGGAAACAGAAGGAGTACTGGATACTGAAGAAATTGAAATGCTGCAAGGTGTTTTTTCTTTAGACACGAAGGTCGCTCGTGAAGTAATGGTTCCGCGGACGGACTCATTTATGATCGATATAAATGATCCTGTAACGGAAATCGTCGACGAAATCTTAAGCGAAAGCTATTCACGAATTCCTGTGTACGATGAAGACAAGGACAAGATTATAGGGATTGTTCATACGAAAAACTTGTTAAAGGCAGCAAGAGAATGTGGCTTTGAAAATATTGATCTGCATCAAATTATCCAAGAACCTCTTTTTGTTCCTGAAACGATCTTTATCGATGATTTATTGTATGAATTGAAAAAAACGCAGAACCAAATGTCTATTCTATTGGATGAATATGGTGGAATGGTTGGTTTAGTAACCTTAGAAGATCTGTTAGAAGAAATTGTCGGCGAAATCGACGATGAATCGGATGAAATTGAGAAGCTTTACGAAAAAGTTTCAGACACAGAGTTTCTGATCAATGGAAAAATGTTGATCGATGAATTCAATGAAGAATTTGATACCAGTCTTCATATGAGTGACGTTGATACCATGGCAGGCTATCTAATTACAGCATTGGGTACAATTCCAGATGCAGGTGAGAAGCTTTCCTTTGATGTAGATAACGTAACTTTAATTTCTGAGGAAATGGAAGGTTCACGGGTATTAACCGTTCGAGCCATTTTCCATCCAGAAGAAGATGAAAATGTGGAGCCTGAAGAAGAGCGTCGCTTATTCACGAAAGATTTCGACGATGACGAACCACGAAGGTAAAAAAAGGACTAGTTTACTCGAGCTTGAGTAGACTAGTTCTTTTTAATTTCTTCACCATAATCAACTGGTTTATCATATTCTCCAGGAGCGTCATCATAAACATGTCCGTACACAAAGACCGGCATACCAATATAGCTGTAGTCGTAGATTTCTGCGACTTTATCTAGGGGCGTATTAATGCAACCGTAACTTCCTAAACTCGTTTTAAAGGCTTGATCATTCCCGAAAGACTCTCTTTTATGCTCAGTATCGTGAATGCCAATCTCAGTAATCGTTTGACCATAGCTTAAAAAAGGCATCCAGTAATTAACAGGCACACGGTAAGTTCCATCTCCATTAACTATCTCACCGCTCAAAAAAGTATCCTTTTGTTTATCCATAATCGTATGAAATCCTGGTACAGTTGCTGTTCCCTTAGTAAATTGACCAGTAATGATATCGGTAGCAACGACTTTTTTACCTTTTTGAAAACAGTACATTTTCTGGTTATCCAAATCTACTTCAATATAATTCTGCTTCACATGCAACGGCTGCTTAACAGGATCTCCTTCAAGAGGGAGCTTGATAGTTTCGTCTTTATTATTAGGAAGCTGTTTAGCCAGTAAATTGGTAGCCTTCTCTGTATTAATATACCAGCCGTAATTACCCACGTTTTTAAAACGTAAATGTGAGCCATGAACGTTTGTAAAATCAACTGGACGATCAATTGTCGAATATTCTCGATTCAGATTTTGAACCACAGAAGCAATCATTCCAGAATCGAACTTGCCAACTTCATTCACAGAAGCAAAAAACATCTCTTTTGAAAAATGAACCTTTCGTTTTGAAATCAATAAAGTTTTATCCGTCTTTACCAGCTGATTCAACTCCTTAATTGTTTTATCAAGATCGTTGGAGGTAACTTCTGGTAGAAGATAAAAGTCACTTAATTGATAGGTTTCTTTTAGCTGACCTTCTGCTAAATCATCACACAACTTTTTAGCGAGCTGCTCTCGGTTTATCGCTGTGCCCTTTTTTTCAGGTTCAAGAATAAATTTTTGTTTGCTGTGGGTAACAACAGCATTTTGACTAGCTGTTTCGGTCCCAAAATCGCTAGCGTCTATTTTTGCTTGCACTTGTGCTTTGATAGTGTCGGTTAAAGGAAGCTGAAAAGATGAGCGATGCAAGTTCGTCTTAAGAATATTTTCAGACAATAGGTACGGATCCTCAAATGTTAATGTAACAGAAGTGTCCTCTCGTACCAGTTGTGTTGTAAGGGTATCATATTTGTTGGACAATTCTTTTTGAGCTTGTGAAATCATCATACCGCCAACTGAAAAATCATTCACCTTTGCCCAAGGTAGAAAATGACTTTTAAAATAAAGAACAAGCGAGAGGGTACTAACCAACACTAGTATAAAAACGGTCGTAACAATTTTTCTAGATAGACGCATAAACTTCTCCTAACTGATATAATTCAAAAAAAGATACAAAAAAGAAATATTAGTAATCTCATTGTAACATTAGAATCATTTTTGTAAATAGCACTTTTGAAAAAGAGTATAAGAAAGTTTTCTGTGGATGCTTCCATCTGCTTAATAGGTATGAAGTTTATCTGTAAAATTCGTTTAGAACTTCCCTATTTTAGACCATCCATGCTATACTAATTGGGTTGAAATTTGTTAAAGGGAGCAAACTAATGAACAATCCAAAATTAAAAGAACAAGTCGACAGTCGTCGAACTTTTGCTATTATTTCCCATCCGGATGCTGGGAAAACAACAATTACTGAACAGCTTTTATTGTTCGGCGGAGCTATACGTCAAGCCGGAACAGTAAAAGGGAAAAAGACCGGAAACTTTGCAAAATCTGACTGGATGGATATAGAAAAGCAACGGGGGATTTCGGTTACAAGCTCCGTTATGCAGTTTGATTATGAAGGAAAACGGGTAAATATTTTAGATACACCTGGGCATGAAGATTTCTCTGAAGATACTTATCGAACGTTGATGGCTGTAGATAGTGCGGTAATGGTGATAGACAGCGCTAAAGGGATTGAAGCTCAGACAAAGAAATTGTTCCAAGTTGTAAAACGACGAGGAATTCCAATTTTTACTTTCATAAACAAACTGGATCGTGATGGTCGCGAACCACTGGATTTATTAGAAGAATTGGAAGAATTACTAAATATTGAATCCTATCCAATGAATTGGCCAATAGGTATGGGGAAAGGTCTAGAAGGGCTTTATGATATTCACAATAAACGGATTGAACTTTACCGTCCCGAACAATATGATGGAGAACGTTATATTCCATTGACAGATGGAGAGATTGCTGGCGATCATCCCTTGAAAGAACAATCGATTTATGAAGATGTTTTAGGTGAAGTTGAATTGGTACAAGAAGCTGGGGATGCTTTTGACTTAGAAAAAATTTCAAAAGGTGAACAAACACCTGTGTTCTTCGGATCAGCGTTAACAAATTTTGGAGTGAAAACCTTTTTAGAAACTTTTGTTCATTTGGCACCTAAGCCGTATGCGCATAAAACAGAAGAGGGCCAAGAAGTCTCGCCTTATGAAGAAGAATTCTCAGGTTTTGTCTTTAAAATTCAAGCCAATATGAATCCTAATCATCGAGACAGAATTGCTTTTGTCAGAGTTTGTTCAGGAACCTTTGAACGGGGAATGGACGTTACGTTAAATCGTACCGATAAAAAGATGAAGCTAAGCAACGTCACTCAGTTCATGGCTGATGCACGTGAGAACATCGAAGAAGCGGTAGCAGGAGACATTATTGGGGTTTATGATACGGGAAATTACCAAATCGGTGATACGTTATACGAAGGGAAAATGAAAGTTTCCTATGAAGAGCTTCCCTCATTTACACCAGAATTATTCATGAAAGTAACTGCTAAAAATGTTATGAAGCAAAAGTCTTTCCATAAAGGGATTAACCAACTGGTTCAAGAAGGTGCGATTCAATTGTATAAAACCTACCTCACTGAAGATTATATTATCGGTGCTGTAGGGCAGCTTCAGTTTGAAGTCTTCCAATACCGTATGCAAAATGAATACAATGCAGAAGTAGTTATGACGCCAATGGGGAATAAGATTGCTCGTTGGATCAAACCAGAAGATTTGGACGAACGGATGAGCTCAAGTCGAAATATTCTAGCAAAGGATCGTTTCGATCAACCCTTGTTTTTATTTGAGAATCAGTTTGCTATGCGATGGTTTTCAGATAAATATCCAGATGTAGAATTGAAGAGTTTAATGTAGGTGCATTATGGTTTTGGTTTTGTTCGTGGTCTCCAGACAGAAAGGAAACATTTATGACAATTTATACTGGAGCTGGTGTACCAGTAAGTCAGTTTATTGTCGTATTCGGCTTGATTTGTATAACAAAGCTATCCATTTTTAAAAAGTTTAGGAAAAAAGAAATACACTAAAATAGAAAAAACGAACCAGCGAAATAGTGAGTAGTCTTCACTATTTCGTTAGTTCGGCTTCTTTTTTTGCAATAGAAATTTCAATAAGTCCTGGTGATTCAATTGTAGTCACGTTCTCAAAATCATAGCTATCATCACTTAATTTTCGTCTAAAGTATTTATGTATAAAGTCAATCTCTTTTTGTTGTATGTTTCGTTTATCATTTTTAATGACGATTTCAGCATGTTTGTAAGCATCGGTAAAGATTACTGTCGTATTGCCGATCGTGTAAACTTTTATCATATTTGCATCCGTATTTTCAAGTTGACTGAAAACCAGACGCGAATGACTGTTAGTAACGTTTACTAGTTTCATGGTCATGCTCCTTCCCTTAAGATTACATTTCTATGATAATTATATAAAAAAATTCCCAAAAAATGAAGGGTAAAGCTCAAAAAAGCTGAGATAGATTTCTATCTCAGCTTTTTTGCTTACTCTTTGCTGTCTTCTTTCACTAAACGCTCAGGTTTAGAAGTGATGACAATTGTATCGTCCTTATCCAGTTTTGCTTTTAAATCATGGATGGTTGGATGATCCAAATAAAATTCAGCAATGCCGTCTTCAATAGTTTCTTGTATTGTACGGCGGAGTGGGCGAGCCCCCATCGATGGGTCGTAGCCAAGATCAACTAATTTTTCTTTTACATTTACTGGAACATCAATGTGAAGTTTTTGGTCAGCTAGCATGTTGTTAACATCATCGATCATTAAGGACACGATTTCCATCAAACCTTCTTTAGTTAATGGACTAAACTCGATAATCCCATCAAAACGATTCAAGAATTCTGGTGCAAAGAAATCCTTCAATTGACCCAATACTGAGCGAGTAGTTCCTTCGCGAGCGGCACCAAAACCTACATTGGCCTCGATTTTACCAGTCCCGGCATTGCTTGTCATAATAATCAAAGTATCTTTAAAGCTGACTGTACGTCCTTGCGCATCAGTCAAGCGACCATCGTCAAGAATCTGTAAGAACATATGCAATACATCTGGATGAGCTTTTTCAATTTCATCCAATAGAATTAAGCTATATGGATTACGGCGAACACGCTCAGTTAATTGACCGGCTTCTTCATAGCCAACGTAGCCTGGAGGAGAACCAATTAATTTAGAGACACTGTGTTTTTCCATATACTCAGACATGTCAAAACGGATCATCGAATCTTCGGAACCAAACATTTCAAAAGCTAGTTGTTTTGCTAATTCTGTTTTACCGACACCGGTTGGTCCAACGAATAAGAAGGAACCGATTGGCCGATTTTTCTTATTCAAACCAACACGATTACGACGAATGGCTTTAGAAACCTTATCTACCGCTTCATCTTGACCGATAACATGTTTTTTCAAGTCGTCAGCTAGATTTTTCAGTTGCGTTTGTTCTTTTTCTTTCAACTCACCAACTGGAATACCCGTACTGTTTTCAACGATGACTTCCATATCTTTTTCAGTAATGACAGGAGTCTCTTCATCGGTGATCTGACGTTCCTTCATTCGTTGCAGTTTATTGATTTGATCACGATAATAGGCAGCTTTTTCGAAATCTTCTTCTTGAGAAGCTATTTTCTTCTGTTCTTCTGCTTCCGCTAATTTTTTATCAATAACCTTTGGATCAACAATTTGAATCGTTAAATTCTTTTTAGAGCCAGATTCATCCAGCAAATCGATCGCTTTATCTGGCAAGAAACGATCTTGAACATAACGATTTGAAAGCTCAGCTGCCGCTTTAATCGCTTCATCAGTATATTTTACATGATGATAGTCCTCGTAACGTGGTTGTAACCCTTTCAAGATCTCAATTGTTTCCTCAACACTAGGTTCATCGACACGTACAGGCTGCATACGTCGTTCCAACGCAGCATCTTTTTCAATGATGCGGTACTCGTTTAAAGTAGTTGCGCCTACCATCTGCATTTCGCCACGAGCTAGTGCAGGTTTTAAAATATTTCCAGCATCCATATTGCCGTCTCCAGCAGAACCCGCACCAACAATCTCATGTACTTCATCAATGAATAAGATGATGTTTTCTGCTTGGCGAATTTCTTCGATTAGTTTTTGCATCCGTTCCTCAAATTGACCACGAATACCTGTGCCTTGAACAAGGGAAGCTACATCTAAACGGATAACTTCTTTGTCCATTAGTTTTTGCGGAACATCGCCGTTGACGATTTTTTGTGCCAATCCCTCAACTACTGCAGTTTTACCTACACCAGGTTCGCCGATAAGCACAGGATTATTTTTTGTCCGACGATTTAAAATTTCAATGACACGCTGGATTTCTTCATCACGACCTACAACAGGATCAATATTTCCATCACGTGCTAATTTTGTAACATTAATTCCGAACTCATCAAGGAGTCCACCGCCACCGTTTCCACGAGGGGGTTGTTGGCCGTTAAAACCATTTCCACCACCAAATTGTGTAGGAGGAGTTTGGTCCATCGCACCTTGTTGCTGCATTTGTTGGGACATGGATCTAAATAAGTCATCTAGGCTTCCAAATCCAAATGGATCGTTTGCTGCCATTTGAGGAGCACCTCCAGTTGCTTGATTTTTTAGTTTTTGATAACAACTTTGACAATAATCTAACTGTTTTCGTTGTCCGTTAACATTCGCATACAAATGAATTGTTGCTTCATTTTTGTGGCAATTTTGGCAAAGCATTTTATTCACCCTTTCACCTTTTCTCTATTGTACATCTAGGAGGGGATTCTCGTAAAAAGATACGCTGGTCAAAACTTTGACTTTCTTTGACCTTAATTAATATTATACAAACATTTTTAAGAAAATCAAGAGTTAGGCTCGAAAAAATTAGCACTCGACAAACACGAGTGCTAACCATATGGATTTCTCATGAAAAAATTCTCCTATCGGAAATAGCGTTATGAAAAAAATGGTGAAAACTGAAAAATACAATGATTGTTCCATGTAAAATCGGTATTTTAAGAAAGGGTATACATTTTAATGAAATAAATCGACTAAAATTGTTGTATCGATAACCAAAAAATGGTAATCTTTAGGAATGAAGGGCGTAATCTCCCAACGTATGTTGAGAAAGCCCTAACATAAAATAATATTTTCTTGTATAAAGGAGAACGGTCAATATGGAAAAAAAAGATTTTCACGTAGTAGCAGAAACAGGGATTCACGCACGCCCAGCAACATTATTAGTGCAAACTGCAAGCAAATTTAACTCTGATATTAATTTAGAGTATAAAGGAAAATCAGTTAACCTTAAATCAATCATGGGCGTTATGTCTCTAGGTGTTGGCCAAGGTTCTGACGTTACGATTTCTGCTGAAGGTGCAGACGAAAAAGATGCAATGGAAGCAATCGTAGAAACTATGAAGAAAGAAGGACTATCTGAATAATGGTTGAAATGCTAAAAGGTATTGCCGCTAGTGACGGAGTAGCCGTTGCGAAAGCTTACTTGCTAGTTCAACCGGATTTGTCTTTCCAAAAGAAAAGTATTGAAGATGCAGCTGCTGAAGAAAAACGTCTAGATGACGCTTTAGCAGCTTCTTCTTCAGAACTTCAAAAAATTCGGGATAAAGCTGCAACAAGCTTAGGTGAAGAAGAAGCTCAAGTGTTTGATGCCCATTTAATGGTTCTTTCAGATCCAGAAATGATCGGTCAAATCAAAACACATATTAATGATAATAAAGTAAATGCTGAATCAGCATTAAAAGAAGTAACTGATATGTATATCGGTATGTTTGAAGCAATGGATGATAATGCATACATGCAAGAACGTGCAGCTGATATTCGTGATGTTACAAAACGTGTAATGGCTCATCTTTTAGGTGTGAAATTACCAAATCCTTCTATGATCGATGAAGAAGTTGTCGTAGTTGCCCATGACTTGACTCCAAGTGATACGGCTCAATTAGATAAGAACTTCGTTAAAGCTTTCGTAACTGACATTGGTGGACGTACTTCGCATTCAGCGATCATGGCACGTTCATTAGAGATTCCGGCAATTGTTGGAACAATGGAAATTACTGCAAAAGTTAAAGAAGGCGACATTCTAGCAGTCAATGGTATCGCTGGTGAAACAATCATCAACCCTACTGATGAACAAGCTGCTGAATTTGTTAAAGCGGGTGAAGACTTCGCAGCTCAAAAAGCTGAGTGGGAAAAACTGAAAGATGCTGAAACAGTAACGGCTGATGGCAAACATTTTGAATTAGCTGCTAACATTGGTACACCAAAGGATTTAACTGGTGTTCATAACAATGGTGCTGAAGCAATTGGCTTATACCGTACAGAATTCTTGTACATGGATTCTGCTGATTTCCCAACCGAAGAAGCTCAGTTTGAAGCATACAAAGCAGTGCTAGAAGGTATGGGTGAAAAGCCTGTTGTTGTTCGTACAATGGACATCGGCGGAGATAAAGAACTACCATACTTGAAATTACCACATGAAATGAATCCATTCTTAGGGTATCGTGCTCTACGTATCAGCTTGTCTGAACTAGGTGAAGGAATGTTCCGTACACAGCTACGTGCTTTACTACGTGCATCTGCCTATGGTAACTTACGCATTATGTTCCCAATGGTAGCTACGCTGAAAGAGTTCCGTGCGGCTAAGAAAATGTATGAAGAAGAGCGCGAGAAACTTGTAAATGAAGGCGTTAAAGTATCAGATACGATTCAAGTAGGTATCATGATCGAAATTCCTGCAGCTGCAGTATTAGCTGATAAATTTGCAAAAGAAGTTGACTTCTTTAGTGTTGGAACAAATGACTTAATCCAATATACAATGGCGGCTGACCGTATGAACGAACGTGTTTCTTACTTATATCAACCATATAACCCATCAATCCTACGCTTGATCAAAAACGTAATTGATGCAGCACACGCTGAAGGTAAATGGGCTGGTATGTGTGGAGAAATGGCTGGAGACCAAACGGCTGTACCGTTATTAATGGGTATGGGTCTAGATGAATTTTCTATGAGCGCTACATCTATTCTTAAAACTCGCAGTTTGATGAAACGTCTAACTACTTCAGAAATGGCTGAATTAGCTGGCAAAGCATTGAAGGATTGCGACACAATGGAAGAAGTTGTAGAATTAGTAGAATCTTACGTAAAATAATGTGTTTGAAGCCACTACTTTTCGTTGAGTAGTGGCTTTTTTATTTTACTAAATTAAGACTTTCGATTGATAGAAAAAGAACACCCCTATGGTATAATGAATTTGCTGTTGGAGAGGAGTGAAGTAATTGAACGTCTTATTATATTTTGAAGGACAATCAATTATCGGCAAATCGGGAATTGGTCGCGCGCTGGCCCATCAAAAACGTGCTTTGTCGTCAATAGGTGTTCAATACACGTTGGATGCGACAAGCAATGATTATGATATTTTACATGTAAATACATATGGACCAAATAGTGCTAGAATGGTAGCTAAAGCAAAAAGCCTAGGGAAAAAGGTAATTTATCATGCGCATTCTACAGAAGAAGATTTTAGGAATTCTTTTATTGGCTCAAATAAGCTGGCTCCTTTAGTAAAAAAATGGCTCGTTCATTTGTATAGTCAAGCCGATTTTTTGATTACACCTACTCCCTACTCAAGAGACCTTCTAAAAGGGTATGGATTAACTCAGCCGATTGCTGCTATTTCAAACGGAATAGATCTGCAACGCTATTATCCTAATCAGGAAAAAGAAGTTGCTTTTCGAAAGTATTTTTCCTTATCGCCAGACCAGAAGGTGATTATTAGTGTCGGTCTTTTTTTCGAACGTAAAGGATTGATTGATTTTGTAGAAATAGCGAAAAAAATGCCGGACTACAAATTTATATGGTTTGGGAATGTTCCATTGTATTCAATTCCACGAAAAATAAGGAATATTGTGAAGGAGGATCATCCAGCGAACGTTATATTTCCTGGATATATCAAAGGCGAAGTAATAGAAGGTGCTTATTCTGCTGCTCATTTGTTTTTCTTTCCGTCTTACGAAGAAACCGAGGGAATAGTAGTGTTGGAAGCCTTGGCTAGTCGACAAAACGTATTGCTAAGAGAAATACCGGTTTATCGTGGGTGGATGTTTGATCATTACAACTGTTACATGGGAAACTCGAATCAAGAATTTATTTCTTTAATTGAACAAATTACTAATAAGCAGTTGCCCAATGTAACCGCAGCTGGTTTTAAAACTGCACAAGAGAAAAGCATTACGGAGATCGGACGAGAGTTGAAAGTAGTATACCAGGCTGTGCTTGATGAGCCTTATAATCAGTCAAGGTTTCAACGGATTGTCAAATAGTTTGGAGGAGTAACTGTGCGTATTGGTTTTTTTACAGATACCTATTTTCCGCAAGTCAGCGGAGTGGCGACATCAATCAAAACATTAAAGGATGAGTTGGAGAATAAGGGCCACGAAGTTTATATATTTACTACAACCGATCCAGATGCGGAATCCCTTGAAAAAGATATCGTAAGGATGCCTAGTGTTCCATTTATCTCATTTACAGACCGTAGGATCGTTGTCCGCGGAATGTGGTTTGCCTATCAAATTGCTAAAGAATTAGAGCTAGAGTTAATCCACACACACACCGAATTTGGTGCAGGATTGCTAGGTAAAATGGTAGGCAGTCGTTTGAAAATTCCGGTGATTCACACGTACCACACGATGTATGAAGATTATTTACATTATATTGCAAATGGGAAGGTTGTGCGACCAACCCATGTTAAGCACTTTATTCGAATGTTTGTCAATCGTTCGACGGGGGTGGTTTGTCCCAGCCAACGCGTTGTTAATACAATGAAACGCTATGAAGTTGATATCCCCATGCGTATTATTCCGACGGGGATTAAAATAGAAGGGTTTGTTCGTCAAGATATTACCGATCAGATGTTGGCCGATTTACGGATGCAATTAGGTATTACAAATGATCAACTGATGATTTTATCATTAAGTCGGGTTGCTTATGAGAAGAATATTCAGGTGATTGTGCAACAGTTCCCTAAGATACTAGAAAGTCTGCCAAATGCCCGACTGGTAATTGTCGGAAAAGGACCGCATAGAGAAGCGTTGGAAGAGCTAGTAGCAGAACTTGATTTACATGACTTTGTTCAATTCACAGGGGAAATTCCTCACGATCAAGTAGCTGTCTATTATAGGGCAGCAGACTATTTTGTTAGTGCTTCAACAACAGAAACTCAAGGATTAACCTATGCTGAAGCTCTAGCATCAGGTACTCAATGTATAGTAGAAGGAAACGACTATTTGGAAGCACTATTAGATGATGAACGTTTGGGAGTTACATTTTCGAAAGATGAAGACTTTTCTGATACTTTGATCGACTATGTTCGTAAAGGATTAGTTCTAGATGATAAGCTGAAAGAAAGAAAATTGATCGAAATCTCAGCTCAAAAATTTGGCGATGAAATATATGATTTTTATCAGGAAATGATCGAGTATTATCAAAAAAACCATCAAAAATCGTTACTAAGTCAAAAACGACCGGTAGAAAAAGTCCGTGTAAAGATTGCTTCATTTAAAAATTCAGTCGATAAATAAGGTTTAAATCCATCTCTTAAGGTATACTAGAGATGGATTTAGTCATTTTAGGAGGGATTAAAGTTATGGTAGGATTCATCGGTACAGGTGTTATGGGAAAAGCAATTGTTGAACATCTGTTAAGTTCTGGGCACGCAGTTCATGTGTATAATCGTACGAAAAGTAAAGCGGACGAGTTAATTGAGAAAGGTGCTGTATGGCAAGATACTCCTGCAAAAGTAGCTGAAAATGCTGAAGTCACTTTTACTATGGTAGGCTACCCCAATGATGTAGAAGAAATTTACTACAAGGAGAATGGGATTTTCACTGTCAGTGTTCAAAATAAAATTTTCGTAGACTTAACTACTTCAACACCGACTTTAGCAAAAAAAATTCAGAAAACAGCCGTAGAAAAAGGCGCAGATGCATTGGATGCACCAGTTTCTGGAGGGGATCTCGGCGCTAAAAATGCAACCTTGACTATTATGGTAGGTGGTAATCAACAAACCTATGCTAAAGTAGTCCCTTTGTTTGAGATTATGGGGAAATCTGTTTCATTGCATGGTAAAGCTGGAAGTGGACAACATACAAAAATGGCGAATCAAATAATGGTTGCCGGAACGATGATTGGAATGAGTGAGATGCTCGTATACGCACAAGAGGCCGGACTAAATCTACCTCAAGTTTTACAAACACTTGGTGGAGGGGCTGCTGAGAACTGGTCAATGGTAAATTATGGACCACGTATTTTAAATGAAGATTACACTCCAGGTTTCTTCGTTAAACATTTTGTTAAGGACTTGAGAATAGCTTTAGACGAAGCAAAGCAGATGAATTTAGAACTTCCTGCAACCAAGCTAGCAGAGCAGCTTTATGATCAACTCGCTAAAGAGGGGTATCAGAATGACGGTACCCAAGCGTTGATTAAGCTGTGGTGGCCAGAAGGCAAAGTGAGCTTTGACAAAAATTAATAATTAATTTGGTAAAAACAATGCAAGATAGAGTCTGATTTGATACAATAATACAGAATGATTGGAAGGGAGGCACCTAGATGAAACACTCGCAATTAGTTGCCATTATTAAACGCTTGGAAGCTATGACAGAATCAACCGATAACGAAGTTCAAGTTCGCCGTTTTGAAAAAGATGGAGTCGAAAAATGCACGGTAACTTACGATAGCACGACTGAAACATTCGAATTAACCGAAAGCGATAGCAAGCAAACATATCAGTTTGATAACATTGACATCGTAGCAATGGAAATTTATGATTTGATTCAATAATAAAACGGGGAAACCCGTTTTTTATTTTATAAAAATGAGTATGGGTTAAAAGTATTGTTTACTGCCTTAACCAGATAAATATTCTCACCAATGGTTTCTGCTGAACTGCGGCAAAAATTATCGGTGAGTTTTTTTGATTTCTCTAAGTTGCATATTATTTGAAGTTATTTCCGATTTGGATAATTATAGAGTATGTAATTAGAAGTGGAGGAATTAGAATGTTAGACAAAGAAGTTTACAATCAGTTATTTAAACCATCTTTTTCTAAGAAAACGCAAGTTACATTTTGGGATGGCAGTGTAAAAGAATACGGGGAAACTTCGGGAGACCCAGCTTTTAAAATTATATTTCATGAAAAAATTCCTGTTAAGGAGTTAATGAACAATGCTTCATTGGCTTTAGGTGAAGCTTATATGGAAAAACGTTTGGAAATTGAAGGAGATTTACAAGAGCTTATTTACGATGTATATAATCAAGCAGAGGGATTTTTCCATAATAAAAATTTTAAAAAATGGTTGCCAAAAGAAAAGCATACAAAGAAACAATCGCAATCAGATATCCATAGTCACTATGATTTAGGAAATGATTTCTACGAACTATGGCTTGACCCAACATTAACTTATTCTTGTGCCTATTTTGCTACACCTGAAGATACACTGGAGCAAGCGCAAATTAACAAAGTTCATCATATTTTGGATAAACTATTTATTCAGCCCGGTGAAACACTGCTGGATATCGGTTGTGGCTGGGGCACATTAATCTTGATTGCTGCCAAAGAATATGGTGTGAAGGCTTCTGGTATTACTTTGAGCGAAGAGCAATACCATCACATCCAAGCAATTATTGAAAAAGAACACCTTGAGGATCAAGTATCAGTTCGTTTAATGGATTACCGCGATTTAAAAGGCGAAGCTTACGATCATATCACAAGTGTAGGAATGTTTGAACATGTGGGCTCTGAAAACTTACAAGAGTACTTTAATGTAATAGAAAAAAATCTAACCGCAAAGGGCACTGCACTTATTCATGGAATCAGTCGTCAACAAGGTGGTGCTAAAAACGCTTGGATTAATAAGTATATCTTCCCAGGTGGCTATGTTCCTGGTGTGACAGAACTTGTAAGCCATATGACAGAAAACCATTTGCAATTGCTAGATTTAGAAAGTTTACGTCGAGATTATCAGTTGACATTAGAACATTGGACGAAGAACTTCCAAGGTGTAAAAGATCAGGTTTTAGCACAGAAAGATGAAACATTTTACCGAATGTGGGATCTATATCTGCAAGCGTGTGCTGCATCATTCCAAGCAAGTAATATTGACGTTATTCAATACTTATTGGTTCATCCTAATAATAATGAAATTCCAATGCATCGAAAATAAAGCAGAAGTGACCAGCTAAAGTTGGTCGCTTTTTTTGCCAGTCCTACTTTTTGCAGTTTACATAATGTGAAAACTAGATCATGTTTCAACTGATCATGATTCATAAGGTCTGGTAGGATGGTACTCGAGGTGAAAATCAGACTAATTTTTCCTTGGAAAAATTAATACCTAAAAATGAAGTAGTTGCCAGTCCTACTTTTTGCAGTTTACATAATGTGAAAACTAGATCATGTTTCAACTGATCATGATTCATAAGGTTTGGTAGGATGGTGTGTGTATGAGAATAAAACTGATATTTTGTTGTGTTGAAAAAAAGCTCCCTGTATAATGAGCTAGTTGCCAGTTCTTGTTTAGAAAATCTTATAAAATAAAAAGCGGATATTTTAGATAGAAGCGATACGCTTTGTGGTGACTTAATTCAAGCAAAAAGCTTTGATTATCAAAGCTTTTTAAAAGCTATTACATAATAGACCTTAGGATTTACAAAATCAATTTTCTGTAAAATCCAAAAATCGACTTGCATTGAAAATAAAAATAGGATATAGTTTGATCATCAAATGATTTGAATGTCAAACTAATTGGGTGAGGTAAAATGGAACACAATTGGGAAGAAATGAATACTTACTTAGTAACAATCTTCAATGACGTTCTGTCAATTGAAGAAAACGAATTAAAAAAATCAAGATTTAGTGATCTAACAATTACTGAAATGCATACGATTGATGCGATCGGCATGTACAAAAAGAAAACGACGACTGAAGTTGCTAGAGAACTTTTAGTTACCGTGGGGACACTGACAACTTCGATTAACCGCTTAGTTAAAAAAGGATACGTTGAACGTATTCGTAGCGAGGATGATCGTAGAGTAGTGAAGCTGTCTTTGACTAAAAAGGGAAAACTTGTTTTCCGAGTTCATCAGCATTTTCACCTTGAAATGGTTCGCCATGCAACAGAAGGCTTGAACACAGAGGAACAAGAAGTTTTCTTACGTGCATTGAAAAATCTTAATGAATATTTAGAGGAAATCAAATGAGTATCAACCAATATGGAAAAATTTCAGCGACTGCTCGCTACCTTCCCGATAACATCGTAACAAATGATGATTTAGCTCAATGGATGGATACATCTGATGAGTGGATTCAATCACGTACTGGTATAAAGCAGCGACATATTGCTAAAGAAGAAAATACTTCCGATTTATGTACAGAGGTGGCACGCAAGCTACTGGCAAAAAAACAAATAGATCCTGCTTCGTTGGATTTTATTATAGTTGCAACAATGTCTCCAGATTATTCTTCTCCTTCTGTCGCTTGCCAGGTGCAAGGAAGAATTGGAGCACATGGAGCCATGGCGTTTGATCTTGCTGCAGCCTGTGCTGGTTTTGTTTATGCCTTAGCAACTGCTGAAAATTTCATTCGTACTGGGTTAAAGTGTGGCATCGTCATTGGCGGTGAAAAGACTTCTAAGCTACTTGACTGGGAAGATCGTTCAACAGCAGTTCTTTTTGGAGATGGTGCAGCAGGCGTTTTGCTAGAGGCTGATGATAAACCATCAATTATTCGTCAAGTACTACGCGCAGATGGTGAGAGGTCCGATTCTCTGGTTGCTGGCTTTCGTCCAACACAAACACATTATTACCAAGAAGAAAGTCCGGCTGGCTTAACAATGGATGGACGAGGAATTTGGAATTTTGCGTTAAATGATGTTGTTAAGGATTTGCAAGCATTCACTGAAGAAGAACCAATTGATCTGTATTTGTTTCATCAGGCCAATCGACGAATTATTGAGAAGATGGCTAAGAAATTAAAAGAACCAATTGAAAAATTCCCAATGAACCTAGCCAATTATGGCAACACATCTGCAGCTAGCATTCCGATTTTGTTGGATGAATTAGTTGAAGAGGGCAAGATTCAGTTTGACGGTACACAAAAAGTGGTATTAACAGGTTATGGTGGCGGACTCGCCTGGGGCAATTTGTTGCTGGAGCTATAACTGTTTACAAATAATTTAAAGAAAAATAAATGGAGGAAACAACTCATGACTTTTGAAAAAATCCAAGAAATTATCGTAGAAGAACTAGGTGTAGAAAAAGAAAAGGTTGAATTAACAACCAATATTCAAGAAGATTTGGAAGCAGACAGCTTAGATCTATTCCAAATTATCAATGAAATCGAAGACGAATTTGATGTGAAGATTGAAACAGAAGATGGCATTACTACTGTTAAAGATTTAGTTGACTACGTAGAAAAACAACAAAACGCATAAAGGACTAAGGGCTAGGCGAGAGCCTGGCCTTTCCTTATATTAGGAGAAAATATATATGAAAACAGCATTCTTATTTAGTGGCCAAGGAGCTCAATATGTAGGTATGGGCAAAGAACTTTATCAACAAGAAGAGATTGTTCGTCAAACCTTTGAAGAAGCAAGTGACTTATTAGGCTATTCCATGAGTCAATTATGTTTTGAAGAAAATCAAAATATTAATGAAACTGAGTATACGCAGCCAGCTATTCTAACAGTTAGTACAGCCTTTTTACGAGTACTAGAAAAAATGGGACTAACTAAAGATGCGGTTGCTGGATTAAGCTTAGGTGAATATACAGCTTTGGTTGCAGCAGGTGCTTTAGAATTTGGCGATGCTGTTCAGTTAGTCCAGAAACGTGGACGGTATATGAGTGCAGCAGCACCAAGTGGAAGTGGCAAAATGGTAGCTGTCTTAAATGCTTCTGCTGAAGTAATTGAAGACTGCTGCCAACAAGCATCTGCAGTTGGGATAGTCTCTCCTGCAAATTACAACACACCGCAGCAAATTGTAATCGGTGGTGAAGTAGCTGCAGTCGAAAAAGCTGAAGAACTACTCAAAGCAGCTGGCGTTAAGCGAATGATTCCACTGAATGTTAGTGGACCTTTCCATACTGCATTACTTGAGCCAGCTAGTCGTAAACTAAATAAGGAATTGCAGGAAGTTACATTCCATTCTATGCAGTGTCCAGTCATTTCGAATACAACGGCTAAAGAGATGTCCGAATCAGATATTGTATCTTTATTAACCAAACAAGTCATGTCTCCGGTACGTTTTAGTGATAGTATTATTCGATTAAAAGAGATGGGCATTGAACGAATGATTGAAATAGGTCCAGGCAAAACATTGTCAGGCTTTATCAAAAAAATCGATCGTTCGATTCAAACCAGCCGTGTAGAAGATGGACAAACATTGCAAGAAACAATCCAATTAATGGGAGGAACTAATGGAATTAACGAATAAGAATGTCTTTGTTACCGGCAGCAGCCGTGGAATTGGCTGGGGAATTGCTCAAGCTTTTGCTAAGCAAGGGGCCAATATTGTATTAAATGGTCGAAAAGAAATCGCCGCTGAAAAAGTATCTGAAATTGAGTCAAACGGTGTGAAATGCATCTGTGTTAGCGGAGATATCAGCTCTTTTGAAGATGCTGGCAGAATGATCGCTGAAGCTAACGATGTACTTGGTTCAATCGATATTTTGATCAATAATGCTGGAATTACTCAAGACAAATTACTGTTGCGGATGAAGCCAGAAGAATTTGATGCTTGTATAGATATTAACCTTAAAGGGACTTTTAATATGACACAACAAGTATTGAAACAGATGATGAAACAACGCAGCGGGGCCATTATAAACATGGCCAGTGTTATCGGGCAAATTGGCAATGTTGGACAGAGTAATTACGCAGCCAGCAAGGCTGGTGTAATTGGCTTTACCAAGGCAGTTGCTCGTGAAGCAGCCCCTAGAGGAATTACGTGTAACGCATTAGCTCCTGGCTTTATTTCTACGGAAATGACAGATCAGTTAAGCGACAAAATCAAAGAGCAAATCGAAGGACAAATCCCATTAAAACGCTATGGAAGTGTTGAAGATGTAGCTAAAGCCGCAGTGTTCTTAGCCCAAAGTCCGTATCTCACAGGTCAAGTGATCAATGTCGATGGCGGCATGGTCATGTAAAGAAAGGATGATGAAAATGAATCGCGTTGTAATTACCGGATATGGTGTTGTATCACCGATTGGCAATGACAAAGAAACATTTTTAACAAATTTGAAGCAAGGAAATCACGGCATTGGTCCTATTCAGCAGTTTGATGCTTCTGAAACAGGAATTACTATGGCGGCAGAAGTAAAAGATTTTCTTTTAGATAGATACTTTGTAAAAAAAGACACTAAACGTATGGAGCAGTACTCTCTATATGCTATTTATGCAGCTTTGGAAGCTTTGAAAATGAGTGGTATTAATACTGAAGACGAAGATATGGAGCGTATGGGTGTAATGATCGGCTCTGGAATTGGCGGACTTGGGACTATCCAAGACCAAGTATTACGTATGGATGCTAAAGGTCCGGGTCGCGTATCACCAATGTTTGTTCCATTAGCTATTGTAAATATGGCAGCTGGAAATGTTGCTCTAAGAATTGGTGCTAAAGGTATTTGTACTTGTACTGTTACAGCTTGCGCCAGCGGAACTCATTCAATTGGAGAAGCTTTCCGTAATATTAAACATGGCTATGCCGATGTAATGGTCGCAGGCGGTGCTGAATCATGTATTAATAAGATTGGTATTTCTGGATTTGCTGCATTAACCGCTTTAAGCAATTCAACAGATGCTTCTCGTGCTTCTATTCCTTTTGATAAAGAGCGTAACGGATTTGTTATGGGTGAAGGAGCAGGAGTATTGATTTTAGAATCGCTTGAGCATGCCCAACAGCGTGGTGCAACTATTTTAGGCGAAGTTGTAGGTTACGGTGCAACATGTGATGCCTACCACATGACTGCCCCAGATCCTGAAGGCGACGGTGCAGCAAGAGCAATCACTTTAGCTGTGCAAGAGGCGCAAATTGAGCCATCTGAAGTAAACTATGTAAATGCTCACGGAACAAGCACCCAAGCAAATGACAAAGCTGAAAGCAAAGCAATTGCTCAAGCGTTGACTGAGAATGCATACGTAAGCAGCACAAAATCATTAACAGGACATCTATTAGGTGGAGCTGGTGGTGTTGAGGCAGTTGCGACTCTATTAGCATTGCAAGAGCAGTTTATTCCACCAACTGCTAATATTCAGGAAGTTGACCCTGAAATCGAAGCCAACATTGTTGTGAATGAAGCGAAAGAAACACCTGTGAATTATGCGGTAAGCAATTCATTAGGCTTTGGCGGACACAATGCAGTGATTTGTCTGAAGCGCTGGGAGGCTTAGTCAAGATGGATATCAAAGAAGTCAAAGAATTGATGGAGCAGTTTGATCGCTCTACTTTAACTGAATTTGACCTTCATGAAGGCAGTTTTGCGTTATACATGAATAAGAATCAAACAAGTCGGCAGACTACGCCGACTGTTGAAATAGAAAAGGTTTCCGCAAAGCAGCCACAAGATGCTGCTCCAGTTGAACAAACTATTGACACAACCAACGCAACACAACAAGAATCTGGTAAAATAATTGTATCACCAATTGTTGGCGTTGTTTACCTGCAACCATCTCCAGAACAACCAGCTTTTAAACAAACTGGTGATTCGGTGAAAAAAGGAGATACCGTTTGTATTATTGAAGCGATGAAACTGTTAAACGAAGTAGTTAGTGACTTTGATGGTACGATTGCTGAAATACTCGTTGAAAATGAAGATGTTGTGGAATTTGGACAACCATTATTCCGCATCAGTTAAATTATTTACCAAAATGAACTAGGAGTGAAAACATATGATGACTATTGAAGAGATTAAAGAGATCATTCCTCACCGTTACCCTATGCTGTTAATTGACCGTGTAGAGAGCGTAGAACCAGGAAAATCGATTGTAGCTAAAAAGAATGTTTCAATTAATGAACCATTTTTCCAAGGACATTTCCCTCATGAACCAGTAATGCCAGGGGTATTAATTGTAGAAGCAATGGCTCAAGCCGGCGCAGTCGCACTATTATCAATGGATGAATTTAAAGGGAAAACGGCTTATTTTGGCGGAATTGATAAAGCAAAATTCCGTAAAAAAGTTGTGCCTGGTGATACATTAGAAATTGAAATTGAACTAACCAAAGTTCGTTCTTCTGCTGGCTGCGGCAAAGGAATCGCACGGGTTGACGGCAAAAAGGTAGCCGAAGCAGAATTGACCTTTATGATTGGATAGATGTCTATGTTTTCAAAAATATTGATTGCCAATCGGGGCGAGATTGCGGTGCGAATCATCCGCGCTTGCCGCGAATTGGGAATTCAAACTGTCGCAGTTTATTCCGAAGCAGACAAGGAAGCACTGCATACTGAAATGGCTGATGAAGCAATATGCATCGGTCCAGCACGGTCTGCCGACTCTTATTTAAATATGCAGGCGATTTTAAGTGCAGCTATTGTCACCAATTCAGAAGCGATTCATCCTGGTTTTGGATTTTTATCTGAAAACAGTTTATTTGCTACGATGTGCCGCGAATGCAGTATTAAATTTATTGGTCCAAGTGAAACAACTATCGATGCGATGGGCAATAAAATCCACGCACGTCAATTAATGAAGGATGCAGGAGTTCCGGTTATCCCAGGAAGCGATGGAGCTATCTATACATTGGAAGAAGCCGAAAAGATTGCTGATGCAGTGGGTTATCCGGTTATGCTTAAAGCTGCAGCTGGCGGTGGCGGCAAAGGAATTCGAAAAGTTCTGAAAAAATCAGAATTAGAAAAGAATTTTACTTCTGCTAAATCAGAAGCAAAAGCAGCCTTTGGCGATGATTCCATGTATTTGGAAAAAATCATTTATCCTGCACGCCATATTGAAGTACAAATTTTAGGAGATCAAGCGGGCAATGTTATTCACTTAGGTGAGCGTGATTGTTCTTTGCAGCGTAATAACCAAAAAGTTTTGGAAGAAGCGCCCTCGATTGTGATTGATCAAGAGCAACGAGATATGCTAGGCTCAATTGCTGTTAAAGCCGGTAAAGCTGTCAATTATGAGAGTGCTGGAACCATTGAATTTTTAAGAGACGAAACGGGAAACTTCTACTTTATGGAAATGAATACACGTATCCAGGTGGAACATCCGATCACTGAAATGATTACTGGTATTGACATTGTCAAAAAACAGATTAAAATTGCATCAGGAGAACCAATTGGCTTAGAACAAAAGGATGTAACATTTAATGGTCATTCGATTGAATGCCGAATCAATGCTGAAAATCCTGCATTTAACTTTGCCCCTTCTCCTGGTAAAATTCATACCTTATTGTTACCTAGCGGTGGATTAGGTCTAAGAGTAGATAGCGCTATGTATAGTGGCGTAACTATTCCTCCTTATTACGACTCGATGATTGCTAAAATTATTGTTCATGGTGAGGACCGTCTAGATGCCTTAATGAAAATGCAGCGTGCACTAGGAGAATTTGTTTCCGAAGGTGTAACGACCAATGTAGAATTTCAAATGGATTTAATCAGCCATCCAAATGTATTGTTTGGTGATTATGATACCAGCTTTTTACAGACGACTTTCTTACCTGAATGGCAGGAAAGTGAGTAGGAGGAAAATAGATGGGACTTTTCAATAAAAAGAAAAATTATATTCGTATCAATCCCAATCGTGATCTAACTCCCGCAAGTAAACCTTCTGTTCCAGACAATACATGGGCCAAGTGTCCTAATTGTAAGCGAACCTTATATAAGAAGGAAATGGGTGATGAGAAAGTATGTCCTCATTGCGGATATAGCTTCCGCATAAGTGCGTGGGAAAGACTCGCGATCACAATTGATGAAAAGAGCTTAGAAGAATGGGACAATCAACTTCCTGCTAAGAATCCCATCAATTTTCCTGATTACGAAGAGAAACTAGCCAAAACGAAAGAAAAGACTGGGTTAGATGAAGCAGTCCTAACTGGTAAAGCTCTAATTGAAGGACGCCCAACCGCAATTGGTGTCATGGATACCAATTTTATTATGGGTAGTATGGGAACAATTGTCGGTGAAAAAATTACCCGTTTATTTGAGCGAGCAACAAAAGAAAAATTGCCAGTTGTTTTGTTTACAGCTTCTGGTGGTGCTCGAATGCAAGAAGGTATTTTTTCATTAATGCAGATGGCTAAAGTGTCCGCTGCTGTCAAACGTCATAGTAATGCGGGCCTTTTGTATATTACCGTCTTAACTGATCCAACCACAGGCGGTGTTACTGCTAGCTTTGCAATGGAAGGTGACTTGATTTTGGCTGAACCACAAACGTTAGTAGGCTTTGCTGGTCGCCGAGTTATTGAGCAGACGATTCATCAAAAGCTTCCAGATGATTTTCAAAAAGCAGAATTTTTACTGAGTCACGGTTTTATCGATCAGATTGTTCCGCGTACTGCATTGAAGAAGCGATTGGCTGAATTGTTGGATCTTCATCAAGTTAAAGGATGGTGTCAAAAATGAGTCTGACAGCTGGAGAGGTCGTTAAATTGGCCCGATCAACTGAACGGTTAACTAGTTTAGACTTTTTTGACCAATTGTTTGAAGGGTTTCAAGAATTCCATGGCGATCGTTTGTACGGGGATGATCCAGCCATTGTTGGTGGTATTGCATATCTGCAAGGAAAACCAGTAACAGTTATCGGTGTTCAAAAAGGTGCGAATCTGAAAGAAAATATGGAACGAAACTTTGGACAACCAAATCCTGAAGGCTATCGTAAGGCATTACGCCTAATGAAGCAAGCGGAAAAATTTGGTCGTCCGGTTCTTTGCTTTGTAAATACACCGGGTGCTTTTTGCGGCGTTGAAGCCGAGGAAAGAGGCGAAGGTGAAGCGATTGCCCGTAACTTGTTAGAAATGTCTGATTTAAAGGTTCCGATTATTTCGATTATTACTGGTGAAGGTGGAAGTGGTGGGGCGCTAGCATTAGCTGTCGCGGATGAAGTATGGATGATGGAACATAGTATTTATGCAATTCTATCTCCAGAAGGCTTTGCATCTATTTTATGGAAAGATGGCAAACGTTCAGAAGAAGCAGCTGAGTTGATGAAAATTACTGCAGCAGATCTAATGGAGTTGGCAGTGATTGATAAAATAATTCCTGAAACCTTCAGGGGTGAGAAATTATCGCAAGAAAAGATCCTGAGAATGATGAAAAAATCATTGATTGAAACATTAGAAAAATTAAGTGAATATTCAACCGAAGCCTTGATAGAAAAACGCTATCAACGCTTCCGTAAATTTTAACAGCAGAGTATCTGCTGTTTTTTTATGCCTAAATATACTTTTTATCTAAATAAATATACATAAAAAGCTCGACTTTGTGTAAAAATATGCTATACTAATTTCAATTAAGAATTGAAATTAGGAGGAAACAAAAATGAAAAAGAGATTATTATTGGGTGTATTAGGAATTGCAGTATTAACAATAGCAGGTTGTGGAAACGCAAGTGAAGAAGATAAATACGATGCTATCAAGGAGGCAGGTGTCATCAAAGTAGCAACTTCTCCAGATTATGCACCATTCGGATTTCATACAACAATCGACGGCAAGGATAAAATTGTCGGCGCAGATATTGATTTAGTTAATGCAATCGCTGAAGAGATGGGTGTAGAAGTAGAATTAATGGATATGAGCTTTAATAATGTTTTGGCAACAACTAAAGAAGGCCAAGCTGATATCGCAGTGTCCGCAATTTCTGTGACCGATGAGCGTGAAGAAAGCTTTGACTTTACCACAGATTATTATACATCACCGCAAGTAATCGTAATTAACAAAAATAATGCAGAAACACTTAATTCGATTGAAAGTTTAGCTGATAAAAATGTTGGGGCGCAAAAAGGAACGATTCAAGAAAATATTGTCAAGAATCAACTTGCAGGTGCTCAATTAGTTTCAATTGAAAAACTGCCAAATATCTTTATCGAAGTTAGCAGCGGTTCATTAGATGCTCTGGTCGTTGAACAGATGGTTGCAAATTCTTACGTAGAACAAAACCCAGACTTGATGATTGCTGATATTCAATTAGAAAGTATGAAGGAAGATTCTTTCTCTATTGCAGTTCCTAAGGGTAATCCTAAATTAGTAGAAGAATTGGATAAATTGATTAATGAAATGAAAGAAAACGGCGAGATTGAGGAAATGGTTGTTAAAAACAATGAGTTAATGAACTCAGCTAGTGAATAAATCTTTATACAGCAGAATGATTTAAAATGCGGTATATGAATAAAAAGAGACTTCGATTTTATAAATATGCATAAAGATTCTGGATTTTTTGAAATTTCATGCTATAATGATGTCATTCGTCAAATAGAAAATTTAGGGGGAACTAGGATGAAAAAAATTACCGGCTTAGCAGTAGCACTTTTTGCGTTAGTAACATTAGCAGCTTGTGGTGGCGGAGATAACAATACCAGCAGCTCAAGTGACAATAATGCACCAGCAGAAAATCAACTGGCAAAGATCAAGGAAGCAGGCGTTTTAAAAGTCGCTACTTCTGCTGACTTTGCACCATTTGAATTTCACACAATGGTTGACGGCAAGGACCAAATTGTGGGAGCAGATATTGATTTAGTTAATGAAATTGCAAAGGAACTTGGCGTAGAGCTTGAAGTTTCTGACATGAGTTATAACACCGTTCTTGCTACACTAAAAGATGGTAGTACGGATATCGCTGTTGCTGGATTATCTGCAACTGAAGAACGTAGAGAACAGTTTGACTTTTCCGATGATTACTATAATCCACCACAAGTAATTGTTATTAATAAAGCAAACGAAAGTACACTTAACAGCCTTGATGCTTTCGATGGGAAAAAAGTAGGAGGACAAAGAGGTTCTATTCAAGAAGATGTGATTAAGGAACAACTGTCTGCTGCTCGCTTAGTTTCAATTGACAAAGTGCCAAGCATGATTGTCGAAGTAAATCAAGGTTCACTAGATGGTGTAGTACTTGAAGAAACCACAGCTGAATCTTATGTACAACAAAATCCTGATTTGATGATTGCTAATGTTGAATTAAAATCAAATGAAGATGAAGCGTATGCTATTGCACTGCAAAAAGAGGGTAGTAGTGAGCTAAAAGAAGAAATCAACAAAGTTATTAAAAAATTGAATGATGAAGGCAAGATTGAAGAATTCGTTAAAACGAACAACGAACTTGCCGGTTCATCAGCAACTGAAGAATAGAGGGCATTAAAGTGAACTTTTCGTTTTTAGATCAATATTATCCATATTTTGTTTCCGGTACAGGCGTTACAATCATTATTTCATTTGTAACGGTCTTGTTCGGAACGATCATCGGTCTAATTATGGCCTTAATGAAATTATCTAAGAACAAGCCGCTGACTTGGTTAGCTAACATTTATATTGAGGTTTTCCGAGGAACACCTATGTTGCTGCAAATCACGATTGGTTTCATCCTTTTACAAAGAATCTTTCCTTCAGTCGATTTGCCTGTAGGGGTATTGACGATTGACCTTGGTCGATTAATTCCTGGTATGGTCGTTTTGTCACTAAACTCTGGTGCGTATGTTGCGGAAATTATCCGTGGGGGAATTAATGCAATTGACTATGGACAAAGAGAGGCATCCTTTTCATTAGGGTTACGCCCAGCACAGACAATGCGTTATGTTGTATTGCCCCAAGCGTTAAGAAATATTTTACCACCTTTAGGAAATGAATTTGTTACATTAATCAAAGATTCATCTTTGTTAACAGCTATCGGAATTAATGAGTTGATGGGTTCATCACAAATTGTCATCTCCAACTCGTTCATTCCTTTAGAACCATATTTTGTTGCTGGAGCTCTATACCTTGTGATGACATTTACCACTTCCCGTTTGTTAAACTTATGGGAGAAAAAACTTGGCAAAGGTTATCAACGATAGGAGGAGAAGGCAATGAAGGAAGCATTAATTCAAATTAAACACTTAAATAAAAAATTTGGCGACAACGAAGTTTTAAAAGACATCTCAGCTGAAATTAACCCTGGTGAAGTCGTCGTAATTATTGGACCTTCAGGTTCTGGGAAAAGTACACTGCTACGTTGCATTAACTTATTAGAGGTGCCGACTTCAGGAATGATTAAGTTTGAAGGTACGGACATCACGGACAAGAAAAACGATATTTTCAAAACTCGCGAAAAAATGGGAATGGTATTTCAACAATTTAATTTGTTTCCCAATATGACAGTCATTGACAATATTACTCTTTCACCAATAAAAGTTAAGAAAATGAGCAAAGCAGAAGCTGAAGATGTAGCTCACGAATTGCTGAAAAAAGTTGGACTTTCTGAGAAAGCCGATGCGTACCCACAATCATTATCTGGTGGTCAACAACAGCGGATCGCGATTGCTAGAGCTTTAGCAATGCAGCCAGATGTAATGTTGTTTGATGAACCAACTTCGGCTTTAGACCCTGAAATGGTTGGCGATGTGCTGGAGGTTATGCAGCAGTTGGCTAAAGAAGGAATGACGATGGCAATTGTAACCCACGAAATGGGTTTTGCCAAAGAAGTTGGTGATCGAATTCTTTTCATGGATGGTGGCGTAATTGTTGAAGAGGGTTCACCAATAGACGTATTTGAGCAAACGAAAAATCCACGAACGATCGATTTCTTATCAAAAGTATTATAAACGGTTGGGTGAATTCACCCAATCGTTTTCTTTTGGCGTCAAAAGTGGAGTTTTCAAGGTTTTTGCGGTATAATCAACTTTTGTAGATGTAGAAAATGGAAAACATAGGAGTGGCCATGTTAGATAAATATAAACCGACCTGGATGGTAGATGCCATCTATCAAATTACCCCTGAACAATTACAGAAGCAGGGAGTGAAAGCAGTGCTGACAGATTTGGATAATACCCTGATCGCTTGGGATAACCCAGATGGTACAAAAGAATTGTTGGATTGGCTGAAAGTAATGGATGAAGCCAATATTCCAGTGGTTGTTGTCTCCAACAACAAAGCAAGTCGTGTGGCTCGTGCCGTGCAGCAGTTCCGGCTGGACTTTGTGTCTAGAGCAATGAAGCCTTTTTCTGCCGGAATTAAGAGTGCCCAGCAAAAATTAGGTGTCTCAAGCAATGAGGTTATTATGATCGGTGATCAAATTATGACTGATATTCGTGGTGCAAATGCAGCAGGTATTCGCAGTGTTTTAGTGCGGCCCATTGTCAATACTGACGGAAAAAGCACCCAAATTAATCGCTTCTTTGAACGAAAGATTATGCGTTATTTACTAGCAAAACATCCTGAGATGAAATGGAAGAGTGGACTATAATGGAAGAAGAAATTTATTGTATTGGTTGTGGCGCAAAAATTCAAACGGAAAATCCTAAAGAACTAGGCTATACTCCGCAATCAGCGCTAGAAAAAGGGCTGGAAAGTGGTGAAGTCTACTGTCAGCGCTGCTTCCGATTACGTCACTATAATGAAATACAAGATGTCGCATTAACTGATGACGATTTTTTACGTCTATTAAACGAATTAGGCAAAAAAGATGCGCTAATTGTTAATGTAGTGGATATTTTTGATTTCAATGGCTCAATCATTCCTGGATTACATCGCTTCATTGGTGATAATCCTGTTTTAATGGTAGGCAATAAAGTAGATATTTTACCAAAATCATTGAAAAAAAATCGATTGACTCAATGGATGAGAGAACGTGCTCATGAAGAAGGGTTAAGACCAGTCGATGTACTATTAACCAGTGCTCGCAAGTCAGCTCAAATGCAAGAATTGTTAGCAAAAATCGAAGAATATCGTGAAGGTCGCGATGTTTATGTAGTTGGGGTAACGAATGTCGGAAAATCAACGTTGATCAATCAAATTATTAAACAAACAGCTGGGGTTCAGGACTTAATTACTACTTCGCAATTTCCAGGAACAACCTTAGATAAAATTGAAATTCCATTGGAAGATGGTCACTATTTGATTGATACCCCTGGGATTATTCATCGTCATCAAATGGCTCATTATTTAGGGAAAAAAGATTTGAAAATTATTGCTCCTCACAAAGAAATCAAACCTAAAGCCTATCAGTTAAATGCTGGTCAGACATTGTTCTTAGGTGGATTGGCTCGTTTTGATTTTATTCAAGGAGATCGCAGCTCATTTATTGCCTATGTTGCAAATGATTTAATGATTCATCGTACGAAGCTAGAGAAAGCGGATGAATTCTATCAGAAACATGTAGGCGGTTTGTTGCAACCACCTCGGCCGGATGAAGTCGCAGAATTTCCGAACTTAGTCCGTTTCGAATTTTCAATCAAAGAAAAAACCGACATTGTCTTTGCTGGATTAGGCTGGGTAACTGTTTCTAAGCCAGCAGTAATTGCGGGCTGGGCACCTAAAGGCGTAGATGTTTTGATACGCAAAGCGTTAGTATAAAGGAGAAAAGTATGACATTAAGAGGAAAACAAAAACGTTATTTACGAAGTGAGGCACATCATTTACAACCAATTTTTCAAATCGGCAAGAACGGTGTGAATCCTGCGATGATTACCCAAATTAGTGAAGCACTAGAAAAACGTGAGCTTATTAAGGTAAGCTTATTACAAAATACTGATGAAGTCGCTGACGAAGTGGCGCATCTGTTGGAAAAAGAAATTCATTGTGAGATCGTCCAAATTATCGGACGCGTATTGGTTTTGTACAAACCATCAACAAAAGAAAAATTTCAAAAAATATCTCGAGAAGTAAAAGCAATCTGATTGGAGGCGCAAACGTTGTATCAGCAAAGTGTAGGAACGATTCCGGAAGTCGTTGCAGTAATGGATTTAAAAGAACCGCTAAAGCAAGTTGGTTTATTAGGTGGGAACTTTAACCCCATCCATTTAGCACATTTGATGATTGGAGAACAAATCGGACAAAAGTTGGGATTTGATCGAGTAGAGCTTTTGCCTTCTTATTTACCTCCCCATATCGACGAAAAAAAGACGATTGATAGTCAGCATCGGCTAAAAATGGTGGAACTAGCCGTTGAAGACAATCCTCATTTGACTGTTAACATGGTGGAATTAGCGCGAAAAGGAAAAAGTTATACGTATGATACAATTAAGCAGCTAACTGCTGAGCATCCTGATACTGAATATTATTTCATTATTGGCGGTGATCAGGTAGAATATCTAAACACTTGGCATAAAATTGATGAGTTAGTGCATATGGTTCACTTTGTTGGTGTGAAGCGACCAGGTTATGAGATAGACAGTCCGTATCCGATCATTTGGGTGGATGTACCTCAAATTCAATTGTCTTCTAGCTACATTCGCCAGCAAGTAAGACAAGGCTGCTCGATTCGCTATTTAGTACCGGAGAAAGTTCGTGAATATATCGAAGAAGAGGGGCTGTATTTAGATGAATTATAGCAGACATTATTCACAATTGGATCGGGAAGCTTTGATGCAGGCTGTTCAAATGCGGATGAGTGAACGTAGATTTAAGCATGTGCTAGGTGTTGAAGAAACGGCGATTGCTTTGGCGGATCGCTATGGGGCTTTAACAGAAAAAGCTAGTATTGCGGCCTTAGCCCATGATTACGCTAAAGAGCGCTCTGATGAAGAGTTTGAATTAGCCATTGAGCAAGGAGACTATCCAGATAAAAAAGAATTGTTGAAATACGGTAATGCAATTTGGCACGGATTAGTTGGTGCAGACTTTGTTAAGCGTGAATTGGGTATTCAAGATGAAGAAATTCTGAATGCAATTCGTTTACATACAACTGGCGCATCAGATATGACCTTACTAGATAAAATTATCTATGTTGCTGACTATATCGAACCCGGACGTAATTTTCCAGGTGTGAACGACGCTCGGACTCTTGCTCTACGTGATTTAGATGAAGCAGTGGCATTTGAAACGAAGCATACATTAAGTCATTTAATTGAAGAGGAACAATTAGTTTACCCAAAAACGATTGAGACGTATAATCGCTGGGTAGCTGGTATACGTTAAGGAGGAGAATTATCATAGATAGTAAACAAATGTTAGAAATTGCTGTAAAAGCAGCGGATTCAAAACGTGCAGTAGACATCGTCGCATTGAATGTTTCAGAAGTTTCGTTATTGGCAGATTACTTTTTGATCTGTTCAGCTAATTCTGACCGTCAAATTAATGCAGTTGTTGAAGCGATTATGGAAGAAGAATCAAAGAACCAAGTAACGGTTAAACGTGTTGAAGGAAAAGATGGCGGTAAATGGGTGCTGATTGATTTAGGCGATGTAATTGTTCATGTCTTCAGCCATTCTGAACGTGAATTTTATAATTTAGAAAAACTTTGGTCAGATGCACCACTAGTGAATATCGAGGCTTGGTTAGACTAATGGCTTACGAAACTTTTGCGCTGGTTTACGATGAAGTGATGGATGATAGCCTTTATCAAAAATGGTTGAATTTTTCCCTGCGTCATCTTCCTGCGAATAATCTTAATATACTGGAACTCGCCTGTGGAACAGGGGCTTTGGCGGTAGAGTTTGCTAAAGCTGGTTTTTCGGTTACTGGATTGGATTTATCTGAAGAAATGCTGATGCTGGCACAAAATCGTGCAATTCGTGAAGAGGCTGATATTCAGTTTGTTGTAGGTGATATGTTGGATTTAACAGATATCGGCTCCTACCAAGCAGTGACCTGTTTTTCAGATTCCCTATGCTATATGAAAAATGAAGAACAAGTCCAACAAGTTTTTCAAGGAGTGTACAATCTATTAGAAGAAGAGGGCATCTTTATCTTTGATGTTCATTCACTATACCAAATGGACAAGCTGTTTCCGGACTACAGTTTCCATGACCAAACAGAAGATTTTGCTTTTCTTTGGGACAGCTATACGGGTGAAGTTCCTCATAGTATTGAGCACTTTTTAACATTTTTTGTTAAAGAGGGCGAATGCTTTGAACGAATTGATGAATTGCATCAAGAAAGAACGTATCCTCTGGAAACCTATGTTCGTATGTTGAAAAAAGTTGGCTTTCAATGTGAAGCTTATGCCGATTTTGAAGATAAAACACCAAATGAAACAAGCAAGCGTTGGTTTTTTGTTTGTCATAAGTGAGGTTGTGACAGAAGCGATCAGCTCCGAGAAATAAGGCGATTATTCGGCTAATTTCCGAAAGTGCTGCTTCAGTTACACCGATTATGCGTTTTTCAGTGGCTGTGACGTTTTATGTCACAGCCACTTTTTTGGAAGGAGGAAACTATATGCGCAGTTGTGGCATAATCGTAGAGTACAATCCATTTCACAACGGGCACCGATATCATGCAGAAATGGCTCGGGAATTAAGTAATGCAGATGTAGTGATTGCTGTTATGAGCGGAAATTTTTTACAACGAGGCGAACCGGCTATTATGGATAAATGGATGCGGACTGAGGCTGCGTTAAGCAATGGCGTTGATTTGGTCATTGAGCTGCCTTTTTCATGGGCTGTACAATCAGCGGATTATTTTGCCAAGGGTGGTATCAAGCTATTGCAGGCACTAAATTGTGATGCTTTTTGTTTTGGTACTGACACCCAAGAAACCGTTGACTACCAAAAGTATGGTGAAATGTTTGTACAAAAAGAGGTTGAGATCGATTGCTTATTTCAAACGTTGCCAATTGGTATGAGCTATCCGGAAAAAATGGCCGAAGCAGTTCGTCAGATATTCCCATCGATTCAAGAATTTCCGCCCAACCATATTTTAGGTTTGAGTTATGCAAAAGAAAATGCAAAATACGAAAAACCGATGGAGATTTATCCGCTAGTAAGAAAAGATCAAGGCTATCATGACACTGAAATAGTGGAAGAAAAATTTGCGAGTGCAACAGGTATTCGTCAAGCTTTTTTGGACGGACAGGACATTACTGCTTTTGTTCCTGAGGAAACAAGCAAGCAAATGAAGCAAGCTATCTCGTGGGAGGATTTTTGGGTATACTTAAATTATCAATTGACCATCAGCACACCAGAACAAATGAAAACTATCTATCAAATGAGGGAAGGTATTGAGCATCGTTTGAAAAATACTCAAGCAGAAACATTTGTTGACTATTTGTTGAAAGTAAAAACGAAGCGTTATACAGGGACTCGAATACAACGTTTACTTACCTACTTATTATTGCAGGTCCAACCTGAAGAAATTCAAAAAGAGCAAAAATACAGTATGCTGCATGTTTTAGGTTTTACCCAGCAAGGACAAGCGTATCTGAGACAAAACAAGAAAGAATTCACCTTGCCTATCGCAGCTAAAATGGGTCAAACAGAAAAAGAGCAGCATTTCTTAACCTATCGAGCAGATCAGCTTTATCAGCTGATTCATCCAATCGAACAAAATATAGGACGTACACCGATTCGTGTGTAAAAAAAGACTTTCAAAACCTGAGACTTGTGGGTATAATGGGAAAGTATGAAAATAACGAAAGTGAAGTGAAATTATGGGTCGTAAATGGGCAAACATCGTTGCGAAGAAAACTGCAAAAGATGCAAACAACAGCCGAGTTTATGCAAAATTTGGGATTGAGATTTATGCTGCTGCAAAATCAGGAGATCCAGATCCACACGCGAACCAAAAGCTGCGTTTTGTCATTGAACGGGCAAAAACTTACAATGTGCCAAAACATATTATTGATCGTGCGATTGAAAAAGCAAAAGGCTCAGGAGACGAAAATTACCAAGAGCTGCGTTACGAAGGTTTTGGACCAAATGGCTCAATGGTTATCGTAGATGCTTTGACTAATAATGTAAATCGTACAGCTGCTGATGTACGAGCTGCCTTTGGAAAAAATGGTGGCAACATGGGTGTCTCCGGTGCTGTATCTTACATGTTTGATAATACTGCTTTGTTTGGATTTGCTGGTGAGGATGCCGACGAAATCTTGGAATACTTGATGGAGCAAGATATCGATGTACGAGATGTAGTGGATGAAGAAGGCCAAGTCATTGTTTATGGCGAACCGGAAGACTTCAACAGCATTCAAGAAGCATTAAAAGCCAAAGGAATCACCGATTTCTCTGTAGCTGAAATGCAAATGATTGCACAAAATGAAGTAACCTTAAGTGGCGATGATTTAGAGAAATTTGAAAAAATGATTGATGTGTTGGAAGATTTAGAAGATGTTCAACAAGTTTATCATAACGTAGAATTTGAAGATTAAAAAAACGCGTTGTGCCTAGCACAGCGCGTTTTTGGATTTATTGTTGAATCAGGCTGAGAAAGACTTCCATCACGACTAAAACGCCAGAGACAAGCGCCCGCCAAAAGCGGTTTTTAATCTCCAATTCGCGATAATAAACGGTATACGCACCACATACAAATAAAATGACAATAATCCCGACTAGTATAAGGGCCGCAAGTATCCAACCGTCCATATAAAATCCCCCTTTAAAAGATATTATATAGGTTTTTCTTAAGATTTTATATAGACTAAAGTCCTATTTTTTATCTAATGCAAAAAAGGTACATAAATGCGGCTGTGGCAAAAGAATGTCACAGCCACTGGAAATTGTATAATCGGTGTAACTGAAGCAGCCCTTTCGGCAATAAGCCAACTAATCGCAAAAATATGAGCAGCTATTTTCGGATTATTCGGCTTATTTCTCGAAGCTGAACACTTCTGTCACAACCTCGTTTAACAAACTAAATGTGTTTTACTTGGTAAAGTTCTTCAGGAATTTGTTCCAATAACGGGCTTTTTTGTCCGATTGTTAGTAAGTTCAATTCATGCATTGCACGGGTACACAGTGTATACAAAATTAATTTATCTTGCTCTGTGTGATAATTAACCGGCGATATGTTCCAACCGTAAACGCGGTCAAATTCTAATCCTTTAGCTAAATAAGTTGGAATAATGATTAGCGATTTGCGCATGAAATCTTCTTCATCAGTCAATAGTTGAATCTGTTCTTGTTGTTCTGTTGAAAGCTGTTGATATAACGCTTCACAGTCTTCAACGGTTTTACCGATAATTGCTGTCCGCCAGTATTTGGCTTTTTCTGCCGTTTCTGCCAGCTCGTTCATGAGGTGTGTCATCATAGTTTCTTTGTCTAATGCATAGGAAATGGTTGGACGATCACCGACACGTGCAGTTAGCTGAACCCTATTTTCTTGAGTTAAGAATTGATTCGCAAAGTGAGTAATCTCTTCAGTTGAACGGTAACTAGTAGTTAACTGATGATGCGTAATTAACTGTTCTGGGAAGATTGCTTCCAATGACTCTACCATACTTTCATTTCCAAAAACTTTCTGATTCAAATCCCCTGAAAAAGTGTAAGTTGCATTGGGATATAGCTGTTTTAACAGGGCAACCTGTGCAGGTGAGAAATCCTGCATCTCATCAATAAAGATAAAACGAGCTTTTTGCTGAACATGCAAAGGATACATCGACTTCATCAGTAAGAACATTAAAGTTCCGTCTTCTAAACTTAAATCTCTTTGTTGGAAATCTTTTCGTAAACTCACCAGCATCTCTTGCCAATCAGAGCTAGTTAAATGATAGCGTTCCAGCAAATCGGTAGAAATGGTTTGCAAAAAATGCATGTACTGTTTGCTATAGTTGATAAAAGTAAAACGGGTAATCTTCCGTTTGATTGGTCGCATTTTTTTACGAACGACCTTTTGCCGGAATTGCCGACGCATTCTTCGTTCAATTTGTTCAGAATCTTCTAGGTCAGGATTATCTGTATAGGCTTGCTGTAGCAACTCCTCGGCAGCATTTTTTACCCACTCTTTTTTCATTTCATCTTTTTCTAAGCCGGCAAGTTTCTTGAACAACTTGGTCTGTAAAAGCTGCATCCGTTGATACATCGGTAAACCAGGATTGGCTTCTTGATACCAGGCACGAATTTGTTCTTTCTTGATTAAAGGTTTTCCTTCCAAGATTAAATCACGGAATAAAGGTCCAAATGGTGTTATTTTTTCGCAATAACGATTCAGGGCTTCTACAATTAACCAGCTGCTTTTTGCTCGTAAAACGCGATCATCTTGTCCAGATAAAAAGACTTCTTCATGACTATCTTCCGTGTGGATTTGATAAAGCGGCAATAGCTTAGTCAAGAAGCTTTTGAATGTTTCTGTAGGTATACCACTTTCTCCTAAAGAAGGTAAGACCGTTGAAATATAGTCTGAGAAAATATGATTTGGCGAGAACAGAAGGACCTGTTCATTATCTAACCAGTTCCGGTTTCGATACAAAATATAAGCAACACGTTGCAATAGAGCAGAAGTCTTACCACTTCCGGCAATCCCTTCTACTACTAGTAATTTGCTATGGGTGTCGCGAATAATTTGGTTTTGAGCCTTTTGAATCGTCGCAACAATGTTTTTCATGTGATTAGATGAAGCTTCATCTAGAATTTCTAAAAGAAAATCATCGTTAATCGCTTCAGATGTATCCACCATTGAAAGAATCTGTCCGTCACGAATCTTAAATTGCCGTTTCAGCAACAGATTGATAGCAACGGTCGTGTCATAAGCTTCATATGAAGTAGCACCTAGCTCTCCTTCATAGTAAAGATTAGCAATGGGAGCTCGCCAGTCGATAATGACGGTTTCTTCTGATGAATCTCGTAATGAGGCGATGCCTAGATATAACGTTTCAACACCTTGGTCTTCTTCAAAATCAATCCGGGCAAAATAAGGGTTTCCCTTCATTAATAGTAAAACTTTTTGTCTTTTCTCTTGTGCCGCTAAAGTTTGGTAGCGAACCATTAAGTCATGTTCATGCTGTCGCGTTTCAGCCATTGTATCAGCCAGCGCTTCAAAAGAGCCGGATTGGATTCGTTGACCGGCATTTTCTTGTAGGTTTTCATGAAATTGAGTTTGATTTTTTTGTTTTTGTTTTTCTAGTAATTGTTTTTCTCGATCGATTAGTGCAACAGTTTGCTGCAGGTGTGTTTGTTCTTCTTGTCGTGTGTTCATGGGTGGTTCCTCCTTGCTGATAACAGCATACAAGTATAGCACAAAAACTGACAAAAGTAATCTTTATGGGTAGGTGGGATGTTAGCAGAACTAAAGGGAAATCCGATCAACTAAAAAGTGTTGCGACAATTGATAGAAGTCGTAGTATAATAATAAAGAGTTAATTTTACAAAAGGAGGAAAAAACATGCCATTTGTTCATATTGAATTAGTTGAAGGAAGAAGTCAGGAGCAGCTGACCAAAATGATGGAAGAGGTAACTGAGGTTATTTCAAAAAATACAGGAGCTCCTAAGGAAAATATTCATGTTATTTTAAATGAATTAAAAAAAGGAACTTATGCTGTGAACGGTAAGTGGAAATAAAATATTTTGTTTATGGGTTGCTTTTTTAGAATCGAAGTGTTTTAATGTGAGTATAAATTGATTGATGATGAAAGACACCTGAACTTGAGAGCTGTTTACCAGAGAGGGAAAGCTAGGCTGCGACTTTTCCAAGCAAGCACAAGGGATGACCACTTTCAAGAAGACCTCTGTTAAATGCAGGGGCGGTCTAAAGCGCCGTTATCGCATGTAAGGAGCAACTAGTTGCTCAAAGATTAGGTGGAACCACGTTTATTCGTCCTAGTACCAATTACGGTACTAGGATTTTTTTATTTTCTAAATTATGAGGAGGAACTATACATGGCAGTAAATATTTCATTTCCAGATGGCTCTGTGAAGGAATTTCACGATGGCGTAACTGGATTAGAGATTGCAGAAAGTATTTCAAAATCATTAGCAAAAAAAGCATTGGCAGTGGTTGTTAACGGGGCGCTTGAAGATTTGACCCGTCCAATTGAACAAGATGCTGAGCTAAAGATTGTTACCGATAAAGATGAAGAAGCGTTGCAATTAATGCGTCACTCAACCGCTCATTTAATGGCGCAAGCAATGCGTCGTTTGTTTCCGAATATTCATTTTGGTGTAGGTCCAGCAATTGATTCAGGCTTTTACTATGATACTGACAATGATGAAGGTCAAGTATCAGAAGAAGATTTTCCAAAAATCGAAAAAGAAATGAAAAAAATCGTGAAGGAAAACTTGCCAATTGTACGTAAAGTGATGAGCCGACAAGAAGCGCTGGATTTCTTTAGCTATGATCCATATAAGGTGGAATTGATTCAAGATTTACCAGAAGATGAAGTAATTACTGCCTACACTCAAGGTGAATTTACAGATTTATGTCGGGGACCTCATGTACCGTCAACTGGTAAAATCAAAGTATTCAAATTGTTGTCAGTAGCTGGTGCATACTGGCGCGGAAATTCTGATAACAAAATGATGCAACGTGTGTATGGGACAGCTTTCTTTAATCAAGCTGATTTAGATGAGTTCTTACGTATTCGTGAAGAAGCTAAAGAGCGTGATCATCGTAAGTTAGGTCGAGAATTAGATCTATTCATGATTTCGCCAGAGGTTGGTTCAGGCTTGCCATTCTGGTTACCAAAAGGGGCAACAATTCGTCGCGAAATTGAACGCTATATTGTTGATAAGGAATTATCAATGGGCTATGAACACGTATATACACCAGTGTTAGCGAATACTGGTCTTTACAAAACTTCTGGTCACTGGGATCACTACCAAGAAGACATGTTCCCAATTATGGATATGGGCGATGGCGATGATTTAGTTCTCCGTCCAATGAACTGCCCGCATCATATGATGGTTTACAAAGACCGTATTCATTCTTATCGCGAATTGCCAATCCGCCTTGCTGAACTTGGAATGGATCACCGTTATGAAAAATCAGGTGCTTTATCCGGTTTACAACGTGTTCGTGAAATGACAATGAATGACGCGCATATCTTTGTTCGTCCTGACCAAATCAAAGAAGAATTCCGTCGTACCCTTGATTTAATTTTAGAAGTGTATAAGGACTTTGGCTTTGAAGACTATCGTTTCCGTTTAAGCTATCGTGATCCGAACAATACAGAAAAATATTTTGACGATGACCAAATGTGGGAAACTTCTCAAGGCTTGTTAAAAGAAGTAATGGATGAATCGGGCTTTGACTATTTTGAAGCTGATGGAGAAGCAGCCTTCTATGGTCCCAAATTAGATGTCCAAGTACAAACTGCTTTAGGAACTGAAGAAACACTTTCAACTATTCAATTTGACTTCTTATTACCTGAACGTTTCGATTTAACTTACATTGGTGAAGATGGTAAAGAGCATCGTCCAGTGGTCGTTCACCGTAGCGTGGTATCAACTATGGAACGCTTTACTGCTTACTTAATCGAGCAATATAAAGGGGCATTCCCAACTTGGTTGGCACCAGAGCAAGTAGTCATTATTCCAGTTTCTGTGGAACACCATGGTGATTATGCTTACGAAGTGAAGAACCGCCTGAAAGTTGAAGGTGTACGTGTTGAAGTTGACGAACGAAATGAAAAAATGGGATACAAGATTCGTCAAGCACAAACACAAAAAATCCCTTACATCTTAGTTGTCGGAGACAAAGAAACAGAAAGTGCTAGTGTCAATGTTCGCCGCTACGGTAGTGAAGAACAAGAAGTACAAGAATTAAATATCTTTGTTGATGCAATCAAAGATGAAATTAAAAACTTTAGTCGCAATCGCTAATTATTACTAACAGGATAGATTCTCTTAAGCTGAACGGGTCCTCGTTTTGCTTAAGAGAATTTTTGATTTGCTAAAATAATTAGATAGCTAGTTGTGGATAACTTTTAGGTTCAGTATCCCTGTTGTGAACCTCTTTGTACGTAGAATAGATCAATAAGAAGTTTTCCACAATTTACGAAAAAGAAATATGTTTCACAGATACGAAGATTAGATTTATTGTTTTTGGCTTATGCTAAGCCGTTTTGCCCATTTGTTTTTCGAAGCCCAATCTTGCTGTGAAACAGAACAAGTGACTCCTAAAAAAAGCTTAAACTAAGAATAATTTAATGATTTCTTCTTTTTTAAAAAAACTATTTCAGCTACAATAGAAAGGCAGATAAACGAAAGGAATTTATCATGAAACAAAAAAATCCATTTAAAAGAGGATTCGAAAAGCTGAAGGCCGCTGATGAAGCAAGTCGAAATCATAATAAAAGCCATGTACCGTTTCGTCTGAATTTTCTATTCTTTGTTATTTTTTTCTTATTCGTTTTATTAGTCGGACGGCTTGGATACTTACAGATTGTTAATGGGGATCAGATGAAAGAGCAGCTAAAAGCCTCAACAACAATCAAAGTTACCGGAAGTACACCACGTGGATTGATTTATGATTCAAATGGTGTTGTCCTCGTTAATAATCAAGCCAATCAGGCGATAACTTTTACGCGAGGCAATACGATGGAAGGCAAAGATATTCTCGAGCTGGCTAATACACTAAATACATTAATTGATGTGCCTGCAGATGATAGCTTGACTGAGCGTGATAAGAAAGATTATTGGTTGGCTGATCCGGACCACTTACAAGCAGCTGAAGATCGACTTTCTTTCAAGGAAAAAAATCTTGATACTTCTGATGAATACCAGAAATTAGTGGATAAAGTAACGGAGGAAGAAATCCAATTTGATGAAAACCAATTAAAGGCTGCGACTATCTTCAAACGGATGAACAGTGCTTCTGCATTAAGTACCGTATTCATTAAGAATGAAGGAGTCACAAATCAAGAACTGGCGGTTGTTGCTGAACGTGCTGCCGAACTTCCAGGGGTATCGACTGGCATGGATTGGCAACGTAGCTATAACGATGATTTAGATGATTCTTTGCGTAGTATTTTGGGAACTGTCTCATCTGTACCCGCAGAAGAATTAAAGGAATACTTGAAAAAAGGGTATGCCCGCAATGACCGTGTAGGTACAAGTTATTTAGAGAAGCAGTACGAAGATGTGCTGCAAGGGAAAAAGAGTGAATATGAAGTTTCTCTTAGCCAAGAAGGTAATGTCACTGGTCAAAAGGAAATCAGCAAAGGCGAAAAAGGTTCGAACCTGATGTTAACAATTGATACTAATTTTCAAAAACGTGTGGAAGAAATTGTTGCCCGACATTATCAAACATTGGTGGACAATGGTCAGGCTCAATATTCACCTGGGGTTTATGCTGTTGCACTAGATCCTAACAATGGTCAAGTGATGGCAATGTCTGGATTTACTCACGAAGTTGGCAGCCGTCAAATTCAAGAATTTGCGTTAGGTACGATTTTGAATAACTTTGAACCTGGTTCGGTGGTCAAAGCTGGAACCATCACTGCCGGATATGAGACTGGTGCCATCACTGGTAACGATGTCCTAATAGATGAGCCAATCAAGCTTGCAGGGACAGCTCTCAAAGGGTCCATTTATAATAAAGTAATTGGCAATCAAATTCCAATGAACACGGTAAAAGCATTAGAAATATCTTCCAATGCTTATATGATGAAAATTGTATTGAGAATGCTGGGTGTGGATTACAGCTACAATATGACTTTGCCAGAAAACGCTAGTTCCGAAGAAATGTACAATAAACTTCGTACTGCACTAGCAGAATATGGAATGGGCGTACGGACTGGAATCGACTTGCCGGGTGAGTCGGCGGGGTTAGTTAATACCCAATTTGGTGAACCTAATGGTCCCGCTGGGGGTAGTCTACTAGACTTATCATTTGGTCAGTATGATACGTATACTGCCATGCAATTAGCACAATATGCTGCTACAGTAGCTAATGGCGGTACAAGGATTGCTCCTCATGTTGTTAAAGGAATATATGGTAATGATGAAAGTGGCGGTTTAGGAGACTTACAAAAAGAAATCAGCGGGGAAGAATTAGGAAAGGTCAATATTACTCCTGAGCAGATGTCGATTATCAAGCAAGGTTTTTATCAAGCTGTTCATGGGAATGATGGCTACACTACAGCCCGTGATTTGCAAAGTGCAGCGTTGGATACTTCCGCTAAGACCGGGACGGCAGAAACATCCGTGACCGTAAATGGCCAGGTGGTTCAAACAATTAACAGTAATTTAGTTGCTTATGCACCATCAGATGCTCCTGAAATTGCAATCAGTATTGTTTTGCCGAACCTATCTGTAGACCATGATGATACAAATAAAGCAATTGCCAAAGATATTATCGATGCTTATGCGGAAATGTATGGGGCAAATTAGGAAGTTGTGACATACCTCCATGGCGCAAGCGCCACAAAACTAAATGAAAAAAATTGTCGACCTCATTCCTACTTCCTGTCATAATAAAAATGACAAGAGAGGAAAGAGGTCGCCACTTCTCTGAGGTTTTTCTCCAAGACCTTGTGTGACAAACTGAACCCATTCTATTCATGTTTGCACAAATCATTGGCATTCAACCCGTGTATAAAAATAGAACGTTTCTATGAATAGAGTACCCTCTTTTGTGATTATTTTCAAGGAGGTTCACTGGAATGAATGATGTTGTTTTAGATTGTTGTGCTGGTTTAGATATTCATTCAAAAGAAATCGTTGCTTGTGTTCTCCAAACCGTTGATGGAAAAAAACGCCCAAAAAAACATCTAAAAGCGTTTGGAACGACGACCAAAGAACTGCTGATCCTTTCCGACTGGTTAGATTCTTTCGGTGTCACTCTTGTCAGTATGGAAAGTACTGGCGTTTATTGGCACTGTGTGTGGCGGATTCTCCAAAACAATTTTGAGTTGCGCTTGGCAAATCCACAACGTGTTAAAACAATTCCTGGGAAAAAGACGGATATGAAGGATGCCGAATGGCTTGCCCGTCTTACTCGGTTGGGGGTTGTACCCCATAGTTTCGTTCCACCCGATGCGATTCAAGAACTGCGAGATGTCACCCGTTATCGGAAACGATTGATTTCGGACTTGAATCGAGAAAAAAATCGAGGCCACATGGTTCTACAAAAATCGGGAATTAAACTAGCGAGTGTAATGAAAGATATCTATGGAGAATCTGGACGAGGTCTACTCCGCTTACTGATTAACCAGACCGCCTTAACGACAGAGAATATTTTAGCTGTTGTAAAGACGACCTTACGTGGAAAAGTACCCGAGTTGAAAGAAGCAATGGATGGATTTATGTCGCCTCATTCTCGATTTATGCTGGACCTGCATCTAACCCAAATTGAGCATATCGAAGCACAAATTGCTCGTGTCGAAGAGACCATTCATACGTATATGATCCCTTTTCAGGAGATCGCAGATCGATTAGATGAGATTCCAGGCATTGATCAGACAACGGCTGCAGTCATCATTGCAGAATGTGGCATCGATATGGAGACTTTTCCTTCTTCCAAGAATCTTGCTTCTTGGGCGGGTGTCTGTCCAGGAAATCATGAAAGTGCAGGAAAAAATAAGGGTGGAAAAGTTCCGAAAGGAAACCGCTATTTGAAAAGAGTACTATCCCAGGGGGCACTGGGAATATCGAAAGGAAAACGAAATCGAATGAAATCCTTTTTCCTGAGGATACAGAAAAATAGCGGAAAGAAGAAAGCCATTATTGCCGTGGTGCACCTAATGATTCGGCTGATTTATAAAGTCATTAAAGAGAAGTGTCATTATCGTGAACTTGGAGAAAACTATTTGAATAAGAAGACAGTGTACGAGTTACAAGTGGTCTAAACCAAAGTGAGCGTTCGCCTCAAACAGAGAAGGAGAGCCTTTTTTTGCTTTTTTGCAGGTTTTATTTTCGTATAAGAAGTGTTCAGCTCCGAGAAAAAGCTGCTTTATTACACCGATTATACGGTTTTCAGTAGCTGTGACGTTTTATGTCACAGCTTATTTTTATATGTATAGAAACACAAGATATCTGTAACAAGGGTACTCATTAGAAGCACAATTCGGGTACCGGATTTCGTAAAATTCCCTAGTTAATTTAGGCAAAAATATTAAAAATTATACTTGGTATTAAAACAAAATAGTAGGTAATAGTGAAGAGCAACAGGTATACTCTAAGAAGATTCAATAAGATAGGGAGGAATAAATATGGGGATTTATGATTTTACAATTAATGAGACAGATGGTACAAGCAAATTGATGGCTGATTACAAAAATAAGGTTTTATTAATCGTGAACACTGCTACTGGCTGTGGGTTCACGCCACAGTATGAAGGATTACAAAAATTATACGATGCGTATCAAGAAAAGGGGTTTGAAATACTGGATTTTCCTTGCAACCAATTTGGCAATCAAGCACCTGGTAGTAACGAAGAAGTAGCGACTTTCTGTCAATTGAATTATCAAACCACTTTTAAAACATTTGGTAAAATTGATGTGAATGGTGAAAATGAAGCGCCTTTATATACGTACTTAAAAACTGCGCAAGGTGGTTTACTTAACAAAGACATCAAATGGAATTTCACTAAATTTTTAATTAATCGTCAAGGCGAAGTTGTAAAGCGCTACGCACCGCAGACGAAGCCAGAAGAAATTGCTGAAGATATCGAAGCGCTATTAATTTAACGTCAAGTAGAACTACTTAACAAAATTGGTAAAAATACTAGTCAAACCCATTGAAACATGGTATGATATTCAAGTCTGAGAGTCATCTTAGAAGATTGCTATGTATGGGAGGGAAAGACATGCGCGTAAACATTACTCTACAGTGTACTTCTTGTAAAGAACGTAATTACCTAACGAATAAAAACAAACGTAACAACCCTGATCGTTTGGAAAAGAAAAAATACTGCCCACGCGAACGCAAAGTTACTTTGCACCGTGAAGTAAAATAATAGTAAAATGGCCGAAGTTCTTCTTATGCTATGCTACCCCTATCTAGGACAAAGAAATAAATAAATCCTAGATAGGGGTATTTGTCATGGGAAAAAGAAGCATGAAGCTCAGTCCAGAAGAACGTATAAAGATTGTCGAGAGTTGTCTCAGTCATGAAATAAGTATAAAGGGTGCTGCGAAGGAAGCACAGGTCTCATGGAACACGATTAAACGGTGGTGTACCTTATATGAAAACGAGGGACCTTCTGGTTTGCTAGCTACAAGGAAGAATACAAACTATCCCAAGGAATTGAAGCTGGCAGCTGTTCACGACTATCTTGCCGGTTTGGGGTGTCTAATGGATATCGCTAAAAAGTATGGATTAAGGGATGAGAAACAACTACGAGATTGGATCAAGGTATATAATACTCACAAGGACTTCAAATCAGAAAGTGGTGGAAGTAGAATGAGTCAATCCCGTGAAACCAGCCAGGAAGAACGCCAAAAGATTGTGCTGGACTGTCTAGCTCATGATAAAGACTATGGCGCTATGGCAATTAAGTACCAGGTCTCTTATCAAAATGTTTACAATTGGGTGAAAAAGTATGAAGAGTTAGGCTTCGAAGGCCTTGAAGATCGCCGTGGGCGACGGAAAGCGAAACAAGTCAGTCGAACACCTGAAGAAGAAATGGCAATTGAAATGGCCAGACTACGAAGCGAAAATGAACAGCTGAAAATGGAGAACGCTATCTTAAAAAAATTGAAGGAATTAGAAAGGAGGAATCGTTAGGGCAATTCAGAAAAGTGGTTGCCTATCAAACGATTAAATTCTTACATGAAGAAAAAAGTTATCCTATTCAGCCCATGTGCACGTTCTTAAACGTGACACGCTCCGCCTATTATCGCTGGCTAAAACAACCTGAAAGCATTCGGGAACAAGCGAATCGTCAAGTCACCAAAACGATTCGTACCATTCACGAAAAGCATCCAGACATGGGCTACCGTCGCATAAAAGACGAATTGAAGCGTACCTATCACATGAATGTCAATGACAAACGAGTCTTGCGTCTTTGTCGTCATGAACAAATTCAATCCACGATCAAGCATCCAGCGAATTGTATCACACGGCGTGCCTCTGCGCCTTACTATAAAGCGAAGAATGTGTTGAATAACAAGTTTAACGCAGAAGCACCCAATCAGAAATGGGTGACGGATGTTTCTGAATTCAAATATTTTGTGGGTCCCATTGTGCATAAACTCTATTTGAGTGCGATCCTCGATCTCTACGATCGTCGTATCGTCACGTATGTACTGAGCGATACCAATGATTTAAACTTGGTTTTTGATACATTTGATCAAGCGGTTGAATTGGAGCCAAAGGCTCATCCGCTATTTCATAGTGACCAAGGATTTCAGTACACACACGTTGGCTTTTTCAACCGAGTCGTAAAAGCAGATATGATAATGAGTATGTCTCGCGTGGGTAAATGTACCGACAATGGGTCAATGGAAGGGTTCTGGGGTATGCTTAAACGAGAGAACTATTATGGGCGAAAATTCAACAGTCGTGAGGAACTCGTCACTATGATCACTAGCTATATGGAGTATTACAACACTGGGCGTTACCAACGAAAACTAAAGGTCATGACACCGATGGAATTTCACGAACATTACTACAAAGCTGCTTAAATTATCGAATCACATAAAAAACTACCCATCTATTTAAGATGAGTAGTCCACAAAAATCTTAAAATATTTCACTGTCCTATTGACGGGGTGCGCACCATTATGAAGGGCTTCGGTTTTTTATTAAAAAAATCCTAGAATCACTCTGTTTGAGATTCTAGGATTGTATTTCGTTAAATAGCTTTTTTTCGTTCTCTTTTCGCCCACATTGGCAAAATCATTCCTAACAAAATCAACACAAACGGGGTCAAAATATTAGAAACTAGCTGGAAAATCCAAGAAGAAGGATCGTCTGCATAGTCTGCTTTTGGAATCATTCCTAGGATACAAGCAAAAGCTGTAAAGGCAAAACACCATAAACCGATAATAAATCCTAACTTCGGATTCTTAACAAATTTGTATTCAGAATGGAACTTCTTATATTGACGATTTAGCATCATATAAGCAAAAAATACCCAGACGTATCTCATTGGCATAACTACCGAGTTTAAATTGGTCAACCACTTAACTAATTCACTCATATTCTTAATTCCAAAAATTGGTAGAATAATGATAACACTAACTAAAACACCAGTTAATAAATACCCGTTGATTAAGGTTCCTTTGGCAGTACGTTTTCGTAACCAGCTAGGAACAAACTCTGGATCCGCTTCTGAAAGTAAAATTTTCAATGGCGCATCAATTGAAAAAGCCAAGGCTGAGGCTTGAACTGCCGCTTGAGCAAAGCCGTAGACGATCATGAAAAAGTTACCTACACCAAAATGATTGCCTAAAATTTGAAAAGCGCTATAGGCACCATTGGCCATCAAATCCTCTGGAATGCGGTTACTGTTAAACAACAACCCCATCGCTACAGAGCCTAAAACAGCACTCAAGCCAACCATCACAGCCATGAAAATCATCGCTTTTGGAAAGTTTTTAGTCGGACGATCAATTGAATTTACATAAGGAGAGATCTTTTCTGCTCCCCCAACTGCAAAAACTAACATCGAAATTGTCGCAAAGTAGCCTAAATTAAAATCTGGAACATAAGTGCTAAGCTGATTCATTTGCGGTGTAGCTGCTGTGAAGGAAGAATCCATGAAAGGAATCGCTACTGCCAAAATAATAAATAGAATCGACATCACTAGCATACCTGATCCGGCAACACTTCCAATTACTTTTAAGGTAGTTAACCCTTTTGTTGATAAAAACAGGAACAATAGAAAGATGAGCAGTGAAATAATTGCTACAGTTTGCACACTCATACTGGTTGCGACATCCCCATTGCGCTTAAAAACCCAACCTAAAGCAATCAAGACTGATTGTGGTTTTTGTGCTAAATAAGTGATATGAACGACCCAATAAGTCCAAGCAGCGTAATAAGCTAGGCGGCGATTATTAGTTGTTTCTTGAATCCACGAACTGACACCACCAGAATTACTTTTAAAAGTAGACCCCAACTGTCCAACAATGAGTGCATAAGGAATAAAATATAAAGCCATAATAAGAATCCATGAGGTAACAACCGATATTCCTTGTTGTGCGTAGTTGTTGACAACATTCCCAAAGCCCCAAACCATACTAAAGGCTATCATTGATACTGTGAACCAACGTATCTTTTTCTCGTCCATCATTTCTCTCCAATCATTTTATTTGAAAACTGTACTTCGGTCGAACAAAAGTAACGCTTTCAATAAGATAAGTATAAAACGTTTTCTATTACTTCGAAGAAAAGGTTAAAGCTTTTTCATTTATATTCTGAGTTTTTTTCAAACTATATAAAATACGGCTTAAATCCAGCAATGAAAAATAATTTTTTTCTAATAATTCTCACGATGCGCTCATTTGATGGATTAGGTCCTTGTTGAAAACGTATTCCAAACATTTTTCTTTACAAACGAAAGAAATAATTGAAAAATATTCATAGTTTCATAAGGAAAATCTAAACTTCAAGTGTTAAAACAAGAGAGAGCCCAAGTAGCGATTTGGCAGTATGGCCAAGAACAGCTAAAAGGACCTAAATATAAGGAGGAGTGATTTTTTTGCGGAAAGTACCACCCATTTTAAAACCAATCGCTCTAATGACGATATCGATCTTAGTAGCTACAGCTACAGGAGTGGCTAACGGTGCGAGTTATCGTCAACCGAGTACAGATACTTCAAGTACTACTGAACCTACTGTCAGTGAAACACCAATGACCTCTACAACATCTAGTGAAAGTATGGCAGTACCAGATACCAGTTCGTCTGAAACGGTTCCACCAGCAAGTGAGCCTCAGTCGATCGAAGACAATGAGCAGCAAATGTCACCTGAAAGTTCAGTGGCCGATAGTTCTCTTGAGAATCAGACAGTGCCATCCTCTAGTGAGTCTGCGGAAACTGAGACTTCGCAACAACAAAACGCTCCTGCTCAGCAACCAGCAAATGCACCAGAAACGAGGGAAGTACCATGACCTTTTTATTAGATATTATCAATGGATTAAATAAATTTTTGGGCTATTTAGATATTAGTCCTAAATACCTAAATCGCGGGTATACAATCTTGAGTATTTTTCCGACGGTCTATATTTTACGGATTGTTTACGGTTTGTGGTTAAACCACAATTATGTTCAGCTTTTCTTATACAGCGTAGTATTTATCATTTTAGTCTATTTTTTAGTGTTGAATGTTTTCTACTATTTTCTAGATAAAAATACGAAGCTAGATGTCACGCAACTATTTGTTAAATACCTTCCAGATGATGCATTCAATATTCAAGGGGATATGAAACAAGCCAAATCAATTCAGACTACTGATGCTAAAGAGATTAAAGTTGATTTCATGGAAGACTATCAATTAAAGTTAGCTGAAAATATTCAAGCAATGATTAATAGCAAGGAATTATCTGTAAGAGATATGGAGAAAGAGGAAGGCTTCCTTATTAGTGAAAACACTTTATATCCTTATTATTACTTGAAACAAGAAAATGCAGGAACTTATTCACTGCAAATTGGTACAAGCTATCATAATCTTGAACAAATTGGTAAAATTAACCAGACAGAGGAATTGCATCCTTTGGGGCTATTTATTGTAGGTGGTGATTTTGTAAAAAGTGGTATTCGTTACCATGAGCCTTATCGGTTAAAATTATTGGCTCGACCAGAAGCTGCGATAAATACAGAAACAAGAAGTCGAAGCCGACGAAAAAAATATAAATAAAAAAACGAACTATAATGGTATTACTTGTGTAAACCAATGCGGATTCACCATTACACGAGTATTTACCAGTTATAGTTCGGATTTTTTAGAAAGTAAGCTCGGCATTAAAGAGTTGCTGCTTAGTTCAAGACATCCTTAATATTTTCTACCATTTTAGTGTAAGCAATCGGGCCGTTATACAACCAGCTTGTCTCAGGACCGAATTCATGCAACTGATTATTTTTCACAGCGGGAATATTTTGCCACAATGGATCTTCAAACATAGCGGCACCTTGATCACTATTCACTAAGAAAAGGTAATCAGCATCTAATTGTGACAAGCTTTCTAATGAAACTGCAGACCAGTCTGAAGTAGCTTGTTCACTGACTTCTTTGGTTAATTCTGGAACTTCAAATCCAAGGTCGCCATAAAGCAATCTTCCGCTTGAACGATCTTCAGCTACCATAAAGGCAGAATTATTAGTCACCCAAAGAACAGCAGCGGATTTTCCCTCGATTTTATCACTTAATTCTTCTTTCGTTTGAGTGATTAAGGTTTTATAATCTTCTTCGACTTGCTTTGCTTGCTCTTCTTTGTTAAATACCTTACCAATTTCGCTAAGTTGGTCTTCCCAAGTTACGCCATCGCCGTTTTTGACCACGTAGGTTGGGGCAATCTTAGCATATTCTTCGTATTTTCCACCTTCAACAGTTGCACTAGAACCAATCAATAAAAGATCAGGTTCGTGTTGCAAAACTTCTTCATAAGGCAAATCATAATTAATTGTGGGAACATCTTTTAACTCATCTTGCAAGTAATCCTGAATACTACCTTTACCCACAGTCCACTGAGCGACCGGTTTTTCATCTAATGCAACTAAGTAGTCTTCTAGATAAGAAGCGATGACTCGAGTTGGCTTATTTGGAATCTCCACGGTATGGTCTTGAGCATCAGTAAGCTGTCGTGTTTCAGTTGCAGAACTCGAATCAGTGGTATTACTAGATTGGTTACAGGCGGTCAATCCTAATAAAGCCACCAAAGCTGTTGCAGCTAAAATCCTTTTTTTATGTTTAAACATGATAAGCTCCTTTAATTTTAATTGAGAATCTTTCTCAATAGCCATTATCACTGAAATTCAAACCGCTGTCAATAACGAATTTATTATAGGAATAGTTGACGTACAGGGAAATTAAAGAGATAATTGAGAACGGTTATCAAAGGAATGGAGAAAAGTTATGACCAGATTAACTACGGCAGAGCTTTCTGTTGGCTATGATAAAAAAATAATTTTAAACGATGTAACCATCGATATACCAGACGGACAAATTACTAGCTTGATCGGACCAAATGGTAGTGGGAAATCGACTTTACTAAAAGCAATGGCACGCATTCTTTTACCCAAAAAAGGCGAAGTGCTAATCGATGGGAAGAACATTCATCAGCTTGATACGAAAGAAGTAGCTAAAAAAATAGCTTCACTATCTCAAACCAGCGATCAAATTAGTGGGTTAAGTGTGGAAGAAATTGTCACTTATGGGCGTTTTCCTTACCAAAGTGGTTTTTCTGGGTTGAAGAAAAGCGACCATGAGTGGATTCAATGGGCGCTAGAGGTCACTGATTTAATTTCCTTGAAGGAACGTCCGTTAACGACCCTTTCCGGTGGACAACAGCAAAGAGTTTGGATTGCTATGGCTTTGGCTCAAAATACGGATATTCTTATCTTAGATGAGCCAATAACCTTTTTGGACCCAGCCCATCAGTTGGAAATTTTGGAGCTGTTACAGGATATCAATCAGCAGGGAAAAACGATCTTAATGACCATCCATGATTTAAATCATGCTTCCCGTTTTTCCGATAATATTTTAGGGATGAAGTCAGGGCAGCTGATTTTTCAGGGAGCCCCTCAAGAAGTCTTTACTATTGAAAATATGGCGGAGTTGTTTGAGATCCAAGCAGTTTTTTATTCTTCGGTTCATCAGCAAAAACCGATGATCATGTCCTATGAGCTATTAAAGCGGAGGGCAAGTGATGAGACGTAAATTTTTTTTCGTCATTGTGACGATCTTACTTGTATTAGCTATGATTGCTTCGCTGAAATATGGGGCAGTAGCAATTACTTGGCAGAATATCATAGAGACATTAACGAATTTTAACCCCACCGAACAAGGTCAGCAGCTTGTTAGGACTTTGCGATTACCGCGTATGCTAGGATCTGTAGCGGTAGGAGCGGGACTAGCTACAGCCGGTGGACTAATGCAAGGTATAACGAATAATCCAATTGCCGATTCGGGCTTACTGGGAATCAATGCCGGAGCAGGTCTCGGATTAGCCTTAGTTTTTGCCATAACTGCTAGTCCATCGCCGATTTTAGCAATAGCCGCTTCATTTTTAGGCGCGTTTGTTGCATTAGCAATTATTTACTTAGCATCATCAAAAATTTCATTGGGATTAAATCCTATTCGAATTGTTTTATTAGGTTCAGCTTTAAGTGCTTTTTTTGCTGCTATCAGTCAGAGTATTAGTTTAGTGTTTCAATTGAATCAAGACATGACCTTTTGGTATGTAGGAGGCACTGCGAACATCTCGTGGCAACAGCTTCAATTAGGCTTTCCACTGATTCTTTTAGGCTTGATTGGTGCATTCTTTTTGGCACCGCAAATTACGTTGATTAGCATGGGAGACGAAACAGCTATTACATTGGGAAAAAGTCCAAGTACAATCAGAAAGTGGAGCATGGCTTTTGTATTGTTACTGGCTGGGACATCGGTCTCTTTAGTTGGAGCGGTTAGTTTTATTGGTTTAATTGTCCCGCACGTGGTTCGCTATTTCGTTGGTCAAGATTATCGTATGGTTTTGCCGGCTTCGGCTTTGGTAGGTTCCTTATTTTTTGTAGTTGCTGATATTGCTTCCCGATTAATCGCACCTCCTCTAGAAACTCCAGTAGGGGTATTAGTTACTATTATCGGTGTGCCTATGCTGCTTCTGCAAATACGGAGGGGGAGCGTATCATGAGAAAAAAGCTTAGTTGGATCATTTTAGCTGGTTTATTTATTATGGGTTGTTTATTAAGCATGACATTGGGAACTTTGCCATTAACCTTAAGGGATTTATTTGATGTTTTCAGTGGAAACGCTACTTCTGTACAGCAATTGATTGTAGTCGATTTTCGTTTGCCACGCTTATTGGTTTCGATTCTTGCTGGAACGGGGCTAGCTTTATCTGGCTATCTTTTTCAGACAATAACCCATAATGATCTTGCTGATCCGGGGATTTTAGGAATTAATGCTGGCGCGGGCCTAACTGTTTTGGTCTATCTTGGTTTTTTTGCCAATAATCGTGCCAGCTGGATGCTGCCATTAGTTGCTTGTCTGGGTAGTTTTATGGCTGCATTCTTGGTTTATTTTTGCGGACGACAAGCAGAGAAGATTGTACCTAATCGACTGTTGCTTTCAGGTGTTGCTGTAAATGCAGGCATATCTGCTTTGACATTAGTAGGAACGATTCGAGCATCTGAAGAAAGCTATACGTTTGTCACTAGCTGGTTGGCAGGTACCATTTGGGGAACAACATGGCATCACGTATTCATATTAGTGCCTTGGATCATCATTTTATTTCCGTTAATTTTACTACAGGGAAGAACGTTAAAAGTGTTGGGATTAGGTGATGAGATTGCTATTGGATTAGGTGTACGTTTGAAAGCTTCTCAGCTCATGTTTTTAATTATTGCTCTGTGCTTAGCTGCGGTGAGCGTTTCTGTTGCGGGTAGTATTAGCTTTATCGGTTTAATTGCTCCTCACATTGCTAGTAATTTAGTCGGAAAAAGAAATAATTACAGTATATTAATGACAGCTGTAATTGGTAGTCTATTGTTACTCTACAGTGATATCGTTGGAAGATTGATATTGGATAGTGGTGAAATAGCTGCTGGGATCATTGTATCAGTCATTGGTGCCCCTTATTTCATATTCCAACTACTTAAAAACAAACAATAAGAATTTGTGATCCTTCTAAAGTAGAGAGCAGCAAAACACTCAATTGTTGAAAATATTGGTTTAGAATTGTTAAAGGGGGACGAACCCCCTTTTTATTTATGCCTTTTTTTGGTAGTATCGTTGAATAGGAGGCGGATAGATGGATAAACAAAAAATGCGCCAACTGATGATTCAGAAGTTAGAGAAAATCGCTGTCGATGAAAGTCGCTTAGAGCAAGTTGCCTCAATTTACGACAAATTTTTTAAAAGTATCCTTTGGCAAGAAGCAACAACTGTCGGGGTAACAATAGCCACGAATTTTGAGTTTCCGACTGCGCTGTTGATTCAGCGAGCGTTAGCTGAAGGGAAAAAAGTAGCTGTTCCTAAATCCTTACCAAAGAGACAATTAGTGTTTTATTGGATTGATGAGCATACCTCATTTGTTCCATCAAAATTCGGAGTAGAAGAACCTATTAGTGAAGCAGTAGCTGAGTCTTCGGAGTTAGATTTATTAATTGTTCCAGGATTAATTTTTAGAAGAGATGGCTATCGTATTGGTTTTGGTGGTGGCTTCTATGATCGCTTTTTAAGTAGCTATTCCGGAAAAACTGCAAGTTTTGTGTTTAGTGAACAAGTATTAGAGACGTGGCAACCCGAGCCATTTGATTTACCTGTGCAGCAGTTGTTTATCGGAGAAACGGAGGAAGAATGAAAAGAAATCAACCTTATGTAACCTATACTTTTTTAGGAATTAATACCGTGTTTTTCTTGTTGGAATATTTATTGCCTAGTTTACGAATTAATGAAAGGCTTGGTATGTTTATTCCTTCTGTAATTTTGGGACACGAATACTGGCGTTTTTTAACCCCTATGATTATTCATTTTGGCTTGATGCATTTTGTCCTGAATTCAGTTGTTTTATATTATATGGGACAGCAATGCGAAGCGATATTTGGTCATTGGCGCTTTGCTCTCGTATATTTATTGAGTGGTCTCATGGGAAACATGGGCAGCTTTGCGTTTAATGGTTCAGGTGTGCTATCTGGTGGTGCTAGTACAGCGATATTTGGTTTGTTTGGCGCCTTTTTAGTTGTGGGCCATCATTACAAAGATAATCCAGCTATACAAGGGTTGACTAGACAATTTGGCTTGTTTATTTTGATGAATTTAGTTTTTGGCCTATTCGATTCGTCTATCGACCTTTGGGGGCATTTAGGGGGGCTTTTAGGTGGTGCGTTATCCGGAATGCTCTTAGGTGTGCCTCGTGGACAAGATCGCTTTTCCGTTCGAGGTCGAGTGACTAGTGGTCTGTTCTTTGTTTTCTTCGTCGTAGTAGCGGTATTGATTGCTTTTCGAAAAGTTGGCATGCCAATCGTCTAAAAGTAAAGAATTGCAAAGTGTGCTATCGGCTGTATAAAACATGAAACCTAACAAAAAATCGGGGATTCTTCCCGATTTTTTGTTAGTGCTTGTAAAAGGAAAAGTACATAAGAGCTAGCGAACTGGAAGTCCTAATTTTTTCTTTTAGTTAGTCAAAGTATCAGCTTTTTGAAAACGTGCCAATTTACTCTGTAAAAATAGTACAATTACCTGTATAATGTTTGAGGATGTGGTTTGAGTGGAAAGCCTATATGATGTGCAGCAGTTGCTTAAGCAATTTGGTATCTATGTATATGTAGGAAAGCGAATTTATGACATTGAATTGATGCAAATTGAATTGAAAAATTTATATGAAGGTCGCTTAATAGATCGAGATACTTATCTAAATGGCTGGCGCATCTTAAAAAGAGAGCATCACATTGAAGAAAGTCGGGAAGGTGAATAATGATGGATAAAAAATTACTAGGAATTGA